>JAKAFW010000022.1:0-69644 GCA_021817845.1 Bacteroidota bacterium | reverse complement strand
CAAACTGACTAAGCAATCAAGAAGTTAATAAGAATTAATTTCTTTTATCGGACACTATAAAGCAAATTGTAAAACTAAATTTATAGAAAGCCTTATGAGATTTTTTATGTTCCAATAAATTCAGAAGAATTAAAATTTTCTTAACAATAATTCCCTTTGGTAATTTTCATGATAAACTGAATACCTGCCGGCAGGCTCCTTTTCTTGGTAAATCTTTTAATGCTGCTTCTACTCCCTTATTTACGCATTTGTCCAAACAATTTTTTACTGTTGCTCTGTGTACATTTAGCATCTTTTTTATCTTAAAATCCGAGTAACCTGATGCGCTTAATAATATTATCTCTGCTCTCTTTACTTTTCGTGCTTCTTCTTTGGTTGTTCTCTTTATTTTTTCTAAATATTTTTTCTCCTCTTCATATTTATTGATAATAATGAAATTAAGATTTTTGTAGGTCCCGGCGATATTTATAAAAGGATGAAAATAGATGCTATTAAGAAAATCAATGCTGAAAGATACTGGATAACATTATTTTTCGATTATAAATAAATTCAGCTTGATAAAAGATTGATCAGGAAGTCTGATGCAAAAATATTTTATGATGAAATAGTATCAAGGACTAAAATAGAAATAAAATTTTATTAATAGGTACACTCTAAAGTGAGCGAGTTCATTCTTTGAATCTTTAACAAATTAAGCATTTGATCGGATATTAAATCTTTCTTAAAATCATACCGCTTTTCAGTTTTATTTTATAAATTACCTTGTTAATTTGTATAAATTCATATTGATAACCAGAGGAAATTTATAACAATGGAAATTGAAAGATTTTTAGAAAACAAAAAGTTTGCAGAATCAAATAACACTGCTCTTCCTATCCGCGCTGAAATAGATGAAAAATATAAATGGGACTTGTCGCATATTTACAGTAATGAAAATCTTTGGGATGAAGATTTCAAATGGATTGAGAACAATCTTATCAATTATAAAAAGTTTGAAGGCAAGCTTTCTTACAGCGCAGAAGAATTATTGGAATGCTTGCGCTTTGATGATAGCATAGGAATAATGCTGGAAAGGCTTCATCTTTATGCATCGCTTTCAAAAGATAGCGATATGAAAGATACAAAATATCAAGCGATGGACGACCGTGTTATGAATTTAGTAACAAGGGTTTCAACAGCAAGTTCTTTTATCAAACCTGAAATATTATCTATCCCTGAAGATACTGTTTGGCAAATGCTAAACAGCCTTGATGAATTAAAAAGCTATAAACATTTGTTTGAAGACCTTATAAGGACAAAAATTCACACCCTTGATAAAGAAAAAGAAGAATTGCTTGCTCTATCAGGAGAAATATCTTTAACTCCTTATAGTACATATTCAATTTTAACAAATGCAGATTTTCGCTTTCCTAAAGTTATTAATGAGGACGGAAAAGAGTTAGAGCTGTCCCACGCACGTTATTCTTCAGCGATGCACTCAAATGACCGACAATATAGGGAGAGAGCTTTCAAGAACTACCTTCTAAATTATAAGGACTATGCAAATACATTTTCCGTTTTATTTAACGGAAACCTTAAAGCAAATATTTTTTATGCAAAAGCAAGAAAATACCGGTCGGTGCGCGAAGCTTCACTCGATAAAAACAATATTCCCATTTCGGTATATGATAAGCTGATCGAATCTGCAAATAAAAATTTAACCCCTCTTCACCGTTGGGCGTCCTTGAAAAAAAAATTGATGAACTTAGATGAACTCCACCCTTATGATGTTTATGTCACAATTTTCCCTTCTAATTCAGAGAAGAAATATTCTTATGAAGACGCTAAGGAAATTGTTATTAAATCGCTTAAAGTTTTAGGCGATGATTATCTTGCCAACCTAAAAAATGCTTTTAATAATCGATGGATTGATGTATTTGAAACTGCCGCAAAAAGAAGCGGTGCTTATTCTTCCGGAACGACCTTTGGGGTGCATCCTTATGTGTTACTAAATTGGGGGGGACTGTTGAACGATGTATTTACTCTTGCTCATGAAATGGGACATAATATGCATTCATTTTATACAGGCAATAACCAGCCATATCCTTATGCAAATTATACTATATTTTTAGCTGAAGTTGCTTCAACTTTTAATGAGTCACTTTTGCTTGATTTTTTAATTGAAAATTCAGGATCAAGAGAAGAAAAGCTTAACCTGCTTGAAAAATATTTGAATAACATAACAGCTACTTTTTATCGCCAAACAATGTTCGCGGAATACGAAATGATGGGCTATGAAATGACAGAGCGAGGTGAAGCATTAACTGCGGATTCTTTGTCTAAAATGTATAGCGATGTTTATCAAAAATACTGGGGACCCGAAATGGTTGTTGATGAGGAAGAAAAATATACATGGGCACGAATCCCTCATTTCTATTATAATTTTTATGTTTATCAATACGCAACAGGGTTTGCAGCTTCTGAAATCCTTGCACAAAAAGTAAAGCATAATGGTAAAGAAGCAGTTGATAAGTATTTAAAATTCTTAAAGTCAGGAAGTTCCGACTATTCAATAAATATTCTAAAAGCTGCTGGCGTTAATATGAATTCTGAAGAACCGGTTAATGCTACCTCACAAAAAATGAATAAAATAATTAGTGAAATTGAATCTCTTATTTAACAATAAAACTCGACCGAATTATAACTTACCTTACGTAAAGAGTTATTATTACATATTGAGAAACCTCCGAGGTTTTCCTAAACCTCGGAGGTTTTGCACTTCACTTTTATTATATTTAAAATTGTCTGCGTAACATGAATTATAAGTAACAAATATTTTTATAATAAACTACTATAGAATAATCTATTCTGATAAGGAAATACTGCAATGAAAATTTATTCAAAGAAACAACTGAACGAACACCATCAATCTTTGACTTATGATGATATAAGTTTAATACCTACCGAAATATCGCGAATCCGCTCGCGTACCGAAACAATTACTGCTACTGAATTTTTAGGTATGAACCTGGCGCTTCCGGTTGTTTCAAGCCCTATGGATACAGTGACCGGCTTGGAGATGGCAAAGGAATTAACAAAACTTGCCTGTCTAGGAATTCTAAACCGGTTTGATAGCTCACTTGAAGAAATTTTGAAAGATGAAGGAAACGGAAACCAGGTAAAAGCAGTTTCGGTTGCGCTAAATACTCCATTAGATATAATTCATCAGCTTGCTGAGCATCAAAATATAATTTGTATTGATACTGCAAATGCAAACAATAACGAAGTGCTTCATAAAACTGAAGAAATAAAAAATAAAATTAATGTAAATCTTATCGTCGGGAATATTGCACATGGGTCCTCTTTAAAGCAGCTTGTCGACGCGGGCGCAGATGCTGTCCGTGTTGGAATTGGAAGCGGAAGTGTCTGCACTACTTCAATTCAAACCGGGATCGGAATAGGGCAGGTCTCTTCTTTGCTTAACGTTTTGTTTGCTCGCGATGAAAAGAAATTGAAAATAAAAATAATTGCGGACGGCGGGATTAAAAGCCCTGGTGATATTGCTAAAGCTATTGCCCTTGGTGCTGATGTCGTAATGCTTGGCAGAATGTTATCCGGCACACGTGAAACTCCCGGCGAGGTAATAAAATATAGTGGTCAGCTTTGGAAAAAATACCGTGGTTCCGCTTCCTTCGGAGTTAAAATGAGAAATGAGTTTATCGAAGGGGAAGAAACTATGGTTGCTTATAAAGGCGTGGTTAAAAATGTAATCGATAGCATCTCAGATGGCCTGAAGAGCTCCATGAGTTATATGAATTGTTTTAATCTTGATGAATTACGAAGAATTGAAACCTTTGCGGTTTTAAGCAATAGCTCCTATTTGGAAAGATTACCGAAAATATAAGTTTTATGACGAAAGTCCTTTCTTCAACGCTGCTACAAGCTTAAGAGTATTGCTATATGACTTGTCGTCATTCATCAACGATTTAATTACTGCGCTGCCAACAATTATCCCCTGGCAGTAAGGAGCAAAAGCCCTTGCATCATTTTCGTTAGAAATTCCGAATCCGACGAGCGTGTTATTTTTCTTAGCAATCAAATTAGTTCGCTTAATAAAATCAAGACTGGCAGATTTTCCTTTTTGTTGAGCACCGGTTGTTCCGCTTACGGAAACGCAGTAAAGAAACCCACTGCTTTTCTCATCAATAGCTTTGATTCTATCATTTGACGTGGTAGGTGTAATTAGTAAAATTGTATCAAGACCCACAAAATGACCATTGAAGAAATTATCATATTCTTCTATTGGAACATCGGGAATAATTACTCCGTTTACTCCGGCAGATTTTGCATCATTAGCAAATTTATTCATACCGTAAGAAAGAACAGGATTAGCATATCCCATCATAATTAAAGGCTTGTTAGTGCCTTCTCGAATTTCCCATACTAAGTTAAAGGTCTCATTTAAGTTTATTCCATTTTCAATTGCAATTTGAGATGAATGTTGTATTACCGGTCCATCTGCCAGCGGGTCGCTGAACGGAAATCCGATTTCAAGCATATCAGCACCTGAATCCAAAATCTTTAGTGCGAGGTCTACAAAACTATCTTTATCCGGGAATCCTGCTGTCAGAAAAACTGAAAGCACCTTTTCGTTTGTTTTGCTTTTTGGGGAAATATAATCTGCAATGATAGACATTTAATATCCTAAACTATTTTTGATTGTGTTCAAATCTTTATCTCCTCTGCCGCTGACGTTTACTATAATAATTTCTTCTTTAGCAGTATCCGGCATGAGATAATTTAAATAAGCTATTGCGTGAGCGGATTCCAGGGCTGGAATAATGCCTTCTTTCCGTGAAAGCAATTCCGTTGCTTGAATTGCTTCGTCATCTGTTACTGAAAAATAATCAGCAATTATTTCATCCTTTAAGAAACTGTGCTCGGGACCAACGCCCGGATAATCCAATCCCGCAGAGATTGAATGAACCTCCGAAACTTGCCCTTCATCATTTTGAAGTAAATAAGTTTTCATCCCTTGAAATATTCCTTCTCTACCGAGTGTTAAAGTTGCACAATGCTTGCTGGTATTTATTCCGTAGCCGCCGGCTTCAACACCAATTAATTTTACACCGGAATTTATAAAAGGAAAGAAAATTCCTATCGCATTACTTCCGCCACCGACGCAGGCAACAATATAATCAGGCAATCTTCCCTCGACCTTTTGAATTTGTTCTTTTGCCTCGATGCCGATTACTGACTGAAAGTTTCTTACTATCATAGGATATGGGTGGGGACCAACAACAGAACCAATTATATAATGAGTATCCTTAACATTGGTTACCCAGTCGCGGATAGCTTCGTTAGTTGCATCTTTAAGAGTTTTACTTCCGGATGAAACTGGAATAACCTCTGCGCCGAGTAGTTTCATCCTGAATACATTTAAACTCTGTCGCTCGATGTCAACTTCGCCCATATAAATGAAGCACTTCAAACCAAATTTAGCACAAACAGTTGCGACTGCAACTCCATGCTGACCGGCGCCGGTTTCAGCTATTATTCTTGTTTTACCTAGTTTTTTTGCAAGCAGGATTTGTCCAAGTGCATTATTAATTTTATGTGCTCCGGTGTGGCAAAGATCTTCTCGTTTTAAGTAAATTTTACCCCGGTTAAAATAATTAGTCAAACCTTCTGCAAAGGTTAATGGTGTCGGTCTACCGGAATATTCTTTATTAAGCTTATCTAATTCATTATGAAATTGAGGATCGTTATCGAGTTCATTATAAACTTTCTCTAATTCTTGCAGCGGAGTAATTAGAGTTTCCGGTACAAATTTACCGCCGTATTTACCGAATCTTCCGTTAACGTCCGGAAAATTGTAGTTAGTTGATTGAGACATAATTTTCCATTTTCTTGTTTACAATTGGAGCAAGTTGGCTTAGTTTGTCAAGAAGAATCTTAAAGTTCTTGGGTGTTAACGATTGAAAACCATCGGACAATGCTTTATCGGGATGATTATGTACTTCAATTATCAACCCGTCTGCGCCGGCTGCAACTGCTGCAAGAGCCATGGGAGGGACTTTGTCGGCAATTCCTATTCCATGAGAAGGATCTACAAAAATAGGAAGATGTGAATTCTTTTTTATCATTGGAACTGCATTTAAGTCAAGTGTATTTCTTGTCATCGTTTCGAAAGTTCTAATCCCTCTCTCACATAGAATTACATTATAATTTCCTTCCGATAATATATATTCAGCGCTCATCAGTAAGTCTTCAATTGTCGCAGCTAACCCTCTTTTAAGCAGCACCGGGTTGGAAAGTTTTCCAACTTCTTCGAGTAAAGAAAAGTTTTGCATATTTCGAGCACCGATTTGAATGATGTCGGAGCATTCAGAAATAAGCGGAAGGGTAGTAGTATCCTTTGCCTCCGTAACAATCAGCATTCCAAGTTCTTTCCGAACATCGGCAAGATATTCTAATCCTTTTTCTTTCAATCCTTGAAAAGAATATGGACTTGACCTCGGTTTATAAGCGCCCGCTCTAAAATATTTTATTCCCATTTCTTTAAGCTCACCCGCAATATCGAACAGTTGCTGGCGGCTTTCTACTGAACAGGGTCCGGCGATTATAGTAAGCTCCTGACCCCCGATCGGTGAATCGTCAATATTGATAATAGTATCCTGAGCTTTCATTTCTCTGCTAACTAATTTGTAAGGCTTTGAAACTCGCACAACGTCTTCGACAGAATCCATTGTTAAAAATTCTTCTTCAGAAAGTTTGTTAGTTTGCCCGGTTACTCCTATTGCAATTTTGAAATTCCCGGTAATTAAATGAGCCTTACAATTTTCCGCAAGGATTTTTTCCTTAACTTTTTCCACATCAGCTTGAGGCGCATTTAGTTTCATCATGATGACCATTTGTTACTCCTATATTTATTAAATTGATTAAAAAAATCCTTTATTTTCTTTTCATCCTTTTTACCCGGCGATTTCTCCAATGATGAAGATAAATCCACAGCAGCCGGTTTAATATTTTGGTATACATAGTCAATATTAAAAGAGGAAATTCCACCGGCAAGTATGACTTTATGTCTCAAATTTTCAGGTATGATGCCCCAGTTGAAACTTGTCCCCGTACCTCCAAATTCATTTTGAGAAAATGAGTCGAGGAGAAAATAACTTTCATTAAAATTATTTAGAATGTTAAAATCAAAATCGTCTTTTATTCTGAAAGCCCTTATAATAGGGATGTTAAGTTCAGCAGTAGATCGAACGGTTTCAGTGTTATGAAGTTGAACCGCATTAAGCTTAACCAATTCTAAGATTTTATTTATTTCATCTTTTGATTCATCTACAAATACCCCTACTTTCATTGTAAAAGGGGATAGGCGTTTTACAATATTAGCCGCCTCGCTTGGAATAATATATCTTTTACTCTTTTTGTAAAAAACAAATCCCAATGCATCGGCTCCGTACCGTTCGCATAAAAGCGCATCTTCCAAATTTGTAATGCCGCAAACTTTAACTTTCATTTGAGCACCAGCTTTTTAATTCTGAAATCTTTGATTTTATATTGCCGGTACGCATGATAGATTCACCGACCAAAATTGCGTTTATATTTGAGCTTCGTAAAAAATCAATGTCTTCTTTATTCTGAATTCCACTTTCCGAAACAAGTATTACTCCTTCGGGGATTAATCTGGATAGCCTTGTAGTTACACCTAAATCGACCTTAAAATCTTCCAAATTCCGGTTATTTATTCCGATAATTTCATTTATTCCAAAATCAATTTTGTCAAGCTGTTCTTCAGAATGAAGCTCAAGCAAGACCTCCAAACCGCATTCATAAGCAGCCGATGATAATTCTTTAATCTGGTCATTCGATAAAGCTTCCGCAATTAACAATATTATATCTGCACCATTGGCTTTGGCTTCTATGATTTGAATTTCATCAATAATGAAATCTTTACGGAGAAGAGGAGACCGCTTAATTTTTGCGATGTCATTCAAGTATTGAATATTACCCTGGAAAAATTGTTTGTCGGTTAATACAGAAACAGCATTTACGCCGGCTTCAAAATAAGATTCAGCGATTTGAAGATGATCAAAATCTGTTTTGATAACTCCTTTTGATGGGCTTGCCTTTTTTATCTCTGCAACGATCGAAATGTCTTTATTTTGCCTTACTTCATTTTTAAAGCTAAGAGATTTTGAATTAAAAAATTCTGAAGTACGAAACGAATCTATTGAAGATTCTTTCTTCAATTTTCGAACTTCTTCTTTCTTAGTCTTTAATATTGTGTCTAAAAAATTCACTCCTGCAAATCCTATTAATTTGAAATTATTGTACTAAATTTTCTTAATTCATTAAGCTTGCCTAATGCGGCTCCGCTTCTTATTGAGTCCTCTGCCGCGTACTGGCACTCTTTCAAATCTTTGGAGAAGTCGGCAGAATAAAGAGCCAAAGCAGCGTTAGCTGCCACTGTGTGATAAGCTCCGTTTGTTTTTTTATTCTCGAAAATATCTAAGATAATCCGGGCATTATCCGCCGGAGTGCCGCCTTTTATTGAACTAAAATTTATTTTAGGATAGCCAAATGTCTCGTTAGAAATAAAATATGACTTTATTTCTTCTCCTTGATTGAACTCATGAACCTCCGTAATATCACCAAGATAAATTTCATCATACTTTCCACTTCCGCACAAGAAGCAAACTTTTTTTAGATCCAGATATTTAGCTGCCTCAGACATGGTCTTTGAAGCTCGAGAATCGAAAACCCCTATCATTTGTTTTTTTACACCGGCAGGATTAGTCAACGGTCCTAGCATGTTAAAAACAGTTTTGATTCCTAATTCTTTTCTGACTGGCGCAGCAAATTTCATAGCCGGATGGTAATTCGGGGCAAACAAAAAAGCTATTCCAACTTCCCTTAATGCTTCTTCCGACTTTTCTTTTGAGAGATTTATATTTATTCCAAGCTCTTGCAAAACATCGGCGCTGCCGCATTGGCTTGAAATGGAACGGTTACCGTGTTTTGCAACTTTTACCCCGGCTCCCGCAACGGCAAAAGATGTTGCTGTTGAAATATTAAAGCTTCCTGAATTATCACCGCCCGTCCCGCATACATCAATAACATTCTCATCATCGCAATTAACCTTGATGCTTTTTTCCTTCATGGCTTTAGCAAACCCGGCAATCTCTGTAGGAGATTCACCTTTTGATTTCAATGCAATCAAAAATCCTGCAAGATGAGAATTGTTAACTTCTCCGCTCATAATCTCGTCCATTGCGGAATAAGATTCTTCCAATGTCAAATCCTCTTTTTCCATTACTTTTTGTAGA
The DNA here is from genome assembly GCA_021817845.1 of Bacteroidota bacterium. Classification (GTDB taxonomy): domain Bacteria; phylum Bacteroidota; class Ignavibacteria; order Ignavibacteriales; family Ignavibacteriaceae; genus FEN-1297. The sequence continues at coordinate 60,327 of JAKAFW010000022.1, read as the reverse complement.
TATTCTTTTATCATAATGCCAACCAATTTTTGATTATGTTACTTCCTTCGTTAGTTAAAAATGATTCCGGATGAAATTGTATACCTTCCACAGGGTACTCTTTATGCCTTATACCCATAACTATTCCGTCTTCACTCTCTGCTGAAATTTCTAAAGACTGTGGCAAAGATTCTTTATCGATAATTAGTGAATGATATCGTGTAGCTTCAAAATTTTGTGAAATATTTTTGAATATCGTCCTACCGTCATGCTTTATACTTGAAGTCTTTCCGTGCATAAGCTTTGGAGCCTTTACAACCAATCCGCCGTAAATATATCCGATAGCTTGATGCCCCAGACAAACCCCCAGAACAGGTATATTCTTACCGAATTTATCTATTGCCTTAAGAGACATGTTCGATTGCTCAGGTCTCCCGGGACCTGGTGAGATTAAAATTTTATCAGGATGAATTTCGGAAATTGCCTCTTCATCGATCTCGTCATTTCTTTTAATGACAATTTCATTCTTAAATGCTCCGATTAGCTGTACAAGATTGTACGTAAACGAATCATAGTTATCAATCACCAATATTTTCATCTATAACCTCCGCATATTTAAGAGCATTAACCATTGCCGCCGATTTGTTCCTAATCTCTTTAGCTTCAAGATGAGGAACGCTGTCTGCAACTATTCCGGCGCCAGCCTGCCAGTATATCGTATTCATTTTTGAATATAGTGTTCTGATAGTAATGCACATATCAAGATTACCTGAAAAATCAAAATAGCCTACGGCACCCGCATAGACATTGCGCTGTTGTTTCTCATAATTATCAATTAATTGTATTGCTCTGATTTTAGGCGCTCCGGATACTGTACCGGCCGGAAAACAGGACATTAAAGCATCTACAGAATCCTTACCCTTAGCCAAAATTCCTTCTACCTTAGATACCATATGCATTACGTGAGAATACTTTAGAACTTTCATTTTTTCGGTAACCTTAATAGTACCGTATTCGCAAACTCTACCGAGATCATTTCTACCTAAATCGACAAGCATAGAATGTTCTGCAAGTTCTTTCGGATCATTCAATAAATCATTTTCGAGAATCAAATCCTCTTCAGCCGACTTACCGCGTTTTCTTGTCCCTGCAATCGGAAGAGTCTGTACTTTTTTATCCTTAACTTTTACCAAATCTTCCGGAGATGTGCCTATAATTGAGAAATCACTTTCAAACTCTAAATAATACATGTAAGGCGAAGGATTAATAATTCTTAAAGCCCTGTAGACATTCAATAAGTCGCCGTCAAATTTTGATGAAAATCTTTTTGAAAGGACGATCTGGAAAATATCTCCTTCGATAATATTCTTTTTTCCCGATTCCACTTGCTGGTAAAATTCATTTGGGTCAAAGTTTTCGTTAATTTCTCCTTGAAGTGTAAAATTTGAAATGTATTCGGCAGGTCTTTTTAACTCATTACGAAGCTGCAATAAATTTTGCTTTGCAGTATGATAAGATTTTTCAATATCTGTTTTATCATCAATTTTAACGTTTGATATTAAGATGATTTGATGTTTATAATGATCGAAAGCGAGAATGGTATTATAAATTCCGAAAATTGAGTCGGGATTTTCCGAATCGTTGTTGTTGAAATTAATTACTTTTTCAATCAGTGAAACATTTTCATAACCAAGATAACCAACGATGCCTCCCGTAAAATCAGGCAGTTCATCAATCTTTGGTTGATTATATTTTTTAATTTCTTCTCTGATAAATTCAAAAATTGATTTATTAGTCTTAGAAACGACACCATCAGACTTCTCGACTATATTAGCACCTTTATTAGCAATAATTCTTTCAGGATTTTTACCGATAAAGGAATACCGCGCCATCTTAGTTGAGCCTTCAACAGATTCCAAAAGGAAACTTTGCTTGCCTGTTTCTCTTATTTTTAAATAAGCAAGAACCGGTGTAAGCAAATCAGCCGTAATTACTTCGTAAACCGGTATCAAATTATAAGATTTAGATAATTCTAAAAATTTTTCATATTTCATATTGCCGCCATAAAACAAAAAAACCCTTCCCAGTTGGACTGAGAAGGGTTTATAATTATAAATATTTATCTCAAAATCACTGGGTCATATTGTTAGGCATATTAAACCACCACCAAAAATTTGGTCTAAAATAAAAATTGCTAAAATATGTGCCAGTGATCTTTTTCATAATTTCTTGACACAAATATACGACACAATTTTTCTTTGTCAAGTGAAAAATATCAATTTATTAAAAAAATCTTTCTAAATCACTTCTGTCTAGGATATTGTACTAAACATTTAATACCCCACTCTGATAAAGTTATCACCATTAAAATTGTCCTCATAGATATGCTCACCAGGATTTCTCACCGGCTAAAGCCGGATTCGAAATGACAATTATTTTCGTGTCATATCGAAGGATCAGTTCTTCGATGAAAATGATCTCTAAGAAAGAGTTATGTCATATCGAAGGAGCTTGCGACTGAGATATCCCATGGTTACTATAGTATTGCCGTTTAAATCTTTGTTTTTTATGTCAAGATATTTTTATGATAAATTTCATTGCGCTTCATTCAAAATTCAAAATTCAACATTCATAATTCAAAATTGCGGCTTGCCGCGCTATTAGTCCTGAACTATTCGTGGGATTTCTCACCGGCTAAAGCCGGATTCGAAATGACAATTATTTTCGTGTCATATCGAAGAAGCTTGCGACTGAGATATCCCATGGTTACTATAGTATTGCCGTTTAAATCTTTGTTTTTTATGTCAAGATATTTTTATGATAAATTTCATTGCGTTTCATTCAAAATTCAACATTCATAATTCAAAATTGCGGCTTGCCGTGCTATGGCATTTCTATTTCTTTCTTGACTAACATATTACAATTTAATACGTTAGATGTAGTAAAACATTGGTTCTTTTTCTCTGCATTTTATAACTTTATCGCTGATATGTACTAATTCTTCCAAAACGCTCAAAGAAGAGAAAGCAAATCAACACTAAATTCTGAATGCACTCTGAATACACTCTGAATGCACTTCTCATGCCCTTATCTTGCACTGATCTCTCATTTTTCCCATTCCCACGCTATAGAAATTTTCTCATAAGAGCTTAAGGAGTGTCAAAAACACCCTTTTTGCAATAATTCATTCCTTGAAACTGTGAGACGAAACTAAGTATATTTGTAATAAAAAAATTAGGCAGTAATGACCCGAGAAATGTTCAAATCAAAAATTCACCGTGCTACGGTAACGATGGCAGAACTTTATTACGAAGGCAGTATAACAATTGATAAAGATTTGCTTTCAACGGCTGATATACTACAGTTTGAAAAAGTACAGGTGGTGAATGTAAATAATGGAAACAGATTCGAGACTTATACACTTGAAGGTCCCGCAGGAAGTGGTATGATATGTCTCAACGGACCTGCCGCAAGGCTTGGTGCTGTCGGAGATGAAGTAATAATCATTACGTATTCTGAAATGACCCAAGAAGAAGCAAAAAAACATAAACCAAAGATTGTTTTAGTCGACAAACAAAATAAGGTTACTAAAATTTTGTAATCCAAATAACAAGACTCCAATTGAACAAGTATTTTCATTGATTTTATTATATGAATTATTTAAACTTCATAGAAAATTTTTAGGTATTAAGATGAAAAAGATGTTTTTGATATTATTCGTTGGGTTAACAATGACAGCGTTTGCTCAATTTAAGGACTCAGGGCTTCCGACACCAGATGTTAGAGAAGGAATGATTAATAATAATAACAATTCTTTATTCGGATTTCTAAATTCTAATGATTTTCAGATGAAACAATCCTATAGCATGTCCTATTCTTCGTTTGGCGGTCAAGGCTTGGCATTAGGTGTATATACAAATAATATGTCATATCAGTTTAATAAAAATTTAAATTTACAGCTAGAGGCAAGCGTTGTAAATGCTCCATACAGCACTCTGGGAAAAAGTTTTCAGAATAGCATAAACGGGATATATCTTAACAGAGTAGCTTTGAATTATCAACCATGGAAAGATGTTTCAATCTCGATTCAATATAATCATATTCCTTACGGCTATTATTCACCTTATTCCATGTACGGCGGTTACGGCAATGGCTGGTATAATGATTTTGGCTTTTCGAGGTAAGACTTATCTTAAAAGAATATTGCAGGATAATTTTAACAAGTGAATGAAAAACACCGACCGGACAAAGCTTCACTTAATTATAAGTTAAAAGATTCGACTTCCAACCTGTTTACCAATATTATACTCGTTTTTCTGGGGATTATAATAATATTTCTTGGATATTCATTGTTCCATAAACTTCAACGGGCTAAAATTAATGAGATAGATAAAATAAACTCCAAAAAAACAACTTCAATTATTCAGGTAGAGGTATTGAATGGATGCGGTGTACCGGGCGCTGCGGATAACGTTACCTCATTTCTGCGTAAGAATAACTTTGATGTTGTCCAAATTGGAAATTATATTTCATTTGACGTTGAAAAAACATTAGTAATAGACCGGGTTGGCAACACGGCAAACGCTATAAAAATAGCCGATGCCCTTGGAATTGACAGGAAAAACATAATACAACAAATAAACAAAAATTATTTTCTCGATGCTTCAGTAGTAATCGGAAAAGATTTTGACACCTTAAAACCAAATCAATAAGGCAAAAAAAATTGAATTCAACTCAACTTTCAAAAAAAATTACAAACCTGATTTTCGAAAAAAAAGGGTATGATGTAAAAATCCTAGATCTCCGGAAATTAACAACCATGACTGATTATTTTGTTATATGCAGCGCTGATTCTGATACCCAGGTTAAAGCTATAGCAGATGAAGTCGATAAAAGCTTAAGAGATGAAGGAATAAAAAATTGGCATAAGGAAGGCTATCAGGCTCTAAGCTGGGTATTGATAGATTACATTGATGTAATTGTACACGTATTTAAAAAAGAAGCCAGAGAATTTTATAATTTGGAAAAGCTTTGGGGTGATGCGCCATTAAAAGAAGTAACTGACCCGGCACTTAAACCACCTGTTAAAAGAAAACCGAGAACGGTTAAAAAACAAGAATAACCTTCTTCTGCTCCTTATTTCTTAACAATAAAACCGGAAAAAATTTTGAAAGAGTATCTTTTATCTATTTTTGAAGAAGCTGCCAAAAGATTGGTATACCTGCGTGATCTGAACCTTACTTTCGATGTACCGAAAATTGAAAGCCAAGGAGATCTCTCTTCAAATGTCGCCATGCTGTTGGTAAAACAATTAAAAAAGAAGCCACGAGAAATAGCCACTGAAATTGTCTCAACTTTAAATGTCGATAAGCAAATTATAACAAAAATTGAAATAGCCGGACAGGGCTTCATAAATTTCTTTTTTTCTCCTTCCTTTATATCCCAAATAGTAAATGACATATTGACAGAGGGAGAAAATTTCGGCAAGTCAAAAAAATATTCCGGTAAAAAAGCAAATGTAGAATTTGTTTCTGCAAACCCAACAGGTCCACTTACAGTAGGACACGGAAGGAATGCAGTCTTTGGCGATACTGTCTCAAATCTATTGGAATGGATAGGTTATACTGTCGATCGTGAATATTATTTTAATAATGCCGGTAGACAAATGCGGGTACTTGGAGATTCGGTAAGACTAAGATATTTGGAATTGCTCGGTCAGCAAGCAGATTTTCCGGAAGATCATTATCAGGGTGAATACATTAAAGACATCGCCAAAAGCATTTATGATGAGTTTGGTGATCTATATGTCAATGAAAATGCAGAAGGAATTTTTAAGGAGAGAGCTGAAAGTGAAATTTTTACTGATATAAAAAGAACACTAGAACGATTGAATATAAAACATAAAATTTTCTTTAATGAAAATTCTCTCTATGAAGAAGGAAAAATTACTGAAGCTTTGAATACATTTAAAGGAAAAAATCTTTCTTATGATAAGGACGGCGCTGTTTGGCTTAAGCTGACAGAGCTTGGCAACGATCAGGATAAAGTTATTGTGAAGTCTACCGGCGAACCAACCTACCGTCTTCCGGATATTGCATACCATATAACCAAGTTTGATCGCGGCTATGATTTAATGGTTGATATTTTTGGCTCCGACCATAATGCTACATATCCCGATGTGCTTGCCGGATTAAAGGCACTTGGCTACAACTCAGAAAAGATTAAAGTGCTTATTCATCAATTTGTAACAATAATGGATAATGGTGTCGCCGTTAAAATGTCAACTCGTAAAGCAAATTATATTACAATCGACCAGCTTATTGATGAAGTCGGAAGTGATGTTGTTAGATACTTTTTTAACATGCGGAACATTACGACACATATGAATTTCGATCTTGCACTTGCAAAAAAACAATCGGATGAAAATCCGGTTTTTTATCTACAGTATGCCAACGCACGCATATCTTCGATTCTAAAAATGATAGAAAATGAAAACTTAAAATCTTCCGTTGAAAATATAGATCTGCTTACTTCAATCGAAGAACAACAGTTGTTAAAAAAACTATATCAATTTAAGAATGAAATCTTGTTGAGTGCTGAGTATTTTGAATCCCACCGTATTTGCAGTTACCTTGAAGAGCTTGCAGCAGCATTTCATAGGTTTTATACATTTTGCAGAATAATTGGCACCGAAAAAAAATTAGCCGAAGCAAGGATTGCATTGGCAATGGCGACTAAGATAGTGATTAAAAATGGCCTGTCTGTTTTAGGAGTATCTGCACCGGAAAGAATGTAACGTATTTCAATCTGCTATTGCAACTGCAGCAACAAATATTTTATTCGCTCCGTTATTTAGCAATAATCTACCGCACTCTCTAACCGTAGCCCCGGTGGTAACGACATCATCAACTAAAAGAATATTTTTCCCCTTTATTTTAGAATCTCTCCTTAATGCGAATGCATCTTTTATGTTTTGTTCTCTCTCTTTCATGTCCAGATTAGTTTGAGACTGCGTAAATCTTTTCCTTTTTATTATTTTTTGATTAACAGGTATGTGTAAAATATTATTTAATCCTTTTGTTATATAAAAAGATTGATTGTATCCTCTTTCCGCTTTCTTAAGATGATGAAGCGGAACAGGAATAATCATGTCTATTTGCCATGGTTGAATTACTTCGGAAATTGCTCTTCCCAAATTCTCTCCAAGAAACTTTCCGATTAGAAATCTATGATTGTATTTCAGTTGATGAATTATCCGTTGAACTTCTTTCTCCTTTTCAAAAAGATAAAGAGCATAGAAATCTGAAATAATTGCAGTCTCCCTAAACTTTCTTAAATATTGAATTGCAATTCTTGATTTGTTTACTCTATTAAGTTTATTCAGACAAATATTGCAAACCACATCTTCCCGGGTAATAAGTTTAGTGCTGCATGAAGCGCAAAATCTGGGCAGGAAGAAATCGGCTATCTCAGTAAGAAAATTCAATTTATTATTCCCTATAATTTATTAATCTCACCTATAGTACTGCCGTTTAACTCTATGTTTATTATGTCAAGATATTTTTTTATGATAAATTTCATTGCGTTTCATTCAAAATTCAACATTCAAAATTTAAAATTGCGACTTGTCGCACTATAAATAGCATTATATTAATCCCCACCGTTTTCTAAAAAACCACTCCATTCCGAAAAGAATAATTACAACTACCAGTAGCCACTCATTTGACCATAAATAAATTTCGCTCGTTTCAATTCTTTCTTTTGATGATTCTTTATCAAGATTCCTTAAAATATCGAATAAATGTTTATAATCAGAATTATAAAAAAACTTTCCGTTAGATTGGTTTGCGAGTAAGTTTAGAAAATCATAATTCATCCTCGGGTTTATCATTTCAATATCAACTTCGCCTAAATTAAAGCTTCCGCTGTCTTTTCCGATTGATTTTCCGTTAAGTGAGGCATAACCTGAATATTTATAATCTCCGGCGTTATTTGTTTGAAAAGAACCTTCATATAAACCATTACCGATTGAATTTAATTGGATTTGGGAATTCCCTCCTCCTCCGCTTATATTTATAGTCACCTCAGAGTTGGAAACAGGATTAAATGTCTGATCATAAACTTGTCCGGTGAATTCAACATTTTCTCCTAAAGAATATACTTTTTTTGTTGTCTTAATTGTTACCTGTTTATTGTTTCCTTTTGCATTAAGCCATTTAACGCTGCTTAAAATAAAACGATCAAACAAGTCCAAGTTTTTCATTGATGTTCCAAGTTTCCATCGCCAAATATCTTTTGCTAAAATAGAGATTGATTTTTTATCTCCAAGCCTTCTTGTTAGGATTAGTGGCTTATTGATTGGAACGTTGTTAATTTTTATTTGTGATAAAATGTCACTTTCGGGTTTTGCCTTGAAATCAACATTCGGCTGATATACGGGAGGCAAATTGTTCCATGCATCCAAAATATTATTAGAGTTGTTTTGAAGCAGCGGGTTATTTTCTTCACCGGCAGACACATTTGGCTGAATTTCCAGATAGTCTGGATTAATATTGTTAAACGTAAATCCTAATTCTGATTGAAGTTCTTTTAACCTTTGGAAATCGATTCCGCTTGAAAGAGTAATAAAAAAGGGTTTATCCTTTTTGGAGATCTCTGCAATAATTCTTTGATATAAATCATCCGGAGTAGTTTTAGAAGGAAAACCGATAAGGAAAAAAATATTTGTGCTATCGATAATCTTTGGATTAAAATTCTTTTCCAGAAAATGATCTGCAGAAATTTGCGTGTATGAATTTACTGAAAGATTGCTGTCCGCTCTCAATGTATTTTTGATGAAAGATAAGTCAGAAGAGGGACTTCCAGCTAAAATCAATATTTTCACTTTACTACTGAGAACATTCACGTAAAATATTTTTTTATTATTTGCATAAGTGAATTCACCTTTTGTGTTAGACACTACAACAGTAAGCTTCTTTTCGCCGCTTGACTTTGGAGTATAGGTGAAGTTTACATTCTGAACTCCATCGGCGCTTAATTTAATATTTTGTTGTGCCTCCTGTGTGCCATCTTCGTAAAGTGTGGCAGTTACATTTTTATTTGTGAACCCGGTGTTGGATATTATGGCGTCAATTGAAGTCGGGGTCCCGGCATAAATCAAATCATTAGCTAAAACATTCTTTACCCAAACATCGCTTCTTGCAGTAGAATCGCCAATGCCAACAGTAAAAACTGGCATTCCGAGTTTTGCCGCGGTATATGTTGGATCACTACCTTCAGTAATTACGCCGTCACTAACGATGACTATCGAAGCAATATTCTTTCCGTCCCCATTAATTGAAGAGAAGATCTTTGCGAAATTAGTACTTCCTTCCGAAAAATTTAACTGCTGTATACTATCATAGCTAAGTTTAGAAACTTTTGAACCGAAGGTGAATAACTCGGAATTTCCGTTTAAACCATTTTTCTTAAGATCGTTAATAAAATTCTTTTCTGTAGTTTCTCTGTTCATACCATCGTTAATTTGGATTGACCTGGAGTTGTCGACAAAAATCATATTAACGGGATTAAGAATCATTTTCCTGGCTAAAGTAAGAACCGGTTCAAAGAAGACAAATAGCAGAAGTATAAGTGCAAGGGCTCTTAAAGTTGTAAGAAAAATCTTTTTTGATGTAGCAATCTGCGGAACGGTATAGCGGTAAACGTAAAAAGAATAACCCGCTAGAAGAATTAGGAACAAGAAAAAATAAACAGGCGGATGAGAGAAATTTATACCAATCTTTTCAAAGTTGAGCATTAAAAATTCATTTCCCCTTTAATAACTGTAACTGCACTCCCTGAAATAAAGAGTTCATTCTTTGCTTGTGAAAAATTAACGCCTATTCTTCCTCTTCTATAAATAAAATCACCCTGCTCAAATGACAATGAGATTTCATTTCCCACAGGTTTTATCAAGCCAAGCTCCTTCAAAACCAAAAGTAGAGGTCCATTAGCCGATCCTGTAACCGGGTCTTCGTCTATACCATAATAAGGTCCGAAGAATCGAAGGTGAGCGAAATTTTCTTTCTCAATAGTTTCAAGCGTGTAGGGAACAGCAGCTGTAAAGTATTTCCCATTCTCGGAAATATTTAATAATTCTTTATAGCTTGGTTTAAGCTTTGATAATGCATCAATGGTTTTTAAGTAAATATATAAATAACCGTTTTCTAAAAGGACAAAGGGGAAGTTATTGTCAAAGTCCTTATCATCAATACCGAGTGCGTTTTTAACTGAATCAGCGTTGCCTGAAAACTTTTTGCTTCCATAAATGGGAATCTGCATAAAATATTTTCCAGCTTCCATCTTACATTTTAAAATACCGGAACGAGTTTCAAAATTTATCCAAGAACTATTTCTAATAATATTATGCTCGAATAAAAAATGCAGTGAAGCAATAGTGGCATGACCACAGAGATCAACCTCAACAGTAGGGGTAAACCACCTTAAATTATAATCAACTCCGTCAGTACTCCCGGAAGTTCCGATTGGTTTTGATATAAAGGCAGTTTCCGATAAATTCATTTCCCTTGCTATAGACTGCATTTCATCCGTTGTTAGTCCGTCGCCAAAAGTAACTCCTGCTGGATTACCTTCGAATGGTTTATCAGTAAAAGCGTCTATCTGAAAAATTTTAATCATTCTTGCCATTCAGCATTTCCTCTACCTTCCAGCTTTTCATCTTATTAAAGGTATCATAATCGGTAAGGTCAAAATGAATAGGTGAAACAGAAACGTAATTATTTTTAATCGCGAACTGATCTATATCAATTTCTTTATCGGCTTCAATCAAATTTCCAGTCAGCCAATAATAATTTTTGCCAGCCGGGTCTTTTCTTTCTTCATAAATATCATCCCACTTAGACTTTCCCTGTTTTGTTAAAAGGATACCCGAAATACTTTTTTCAGGGATGTCCGGTACATTTACGTTTAATAAAGTTCCAACCGGTAAACCTTTTTCTACAATTTTCAATGCAAGCAATTTTGAAACCTTAGCCGCAAAACTAAAATCAACGGCGGAATGATTAGTAACGGAAACCGCCATAGAAGAAACATCCATAATTGCGGCTTCGCGTGCGGCTGAAACAGTCCCCGAATAAATAATATTTATTGCAGTGTTTGAACCGTGATTTATACCTGAGACCACTAAGTCTGGAGTTTCAGCCATAATATTTCTTATCCCAATTTTAACGCAATCCGCGGGAGTCCCATTGACAGCGTATCCGAAAAAATTCCCATTTTTATAATTTTCGGTAACCCGTAAAGGAATCTGCATTGTTATAGCATGACCGACGGCGCTTTGTTCTTTAAGGGGAGCAACTACCGTAACATCGCCAATTTCTTTTAATGATTGTACTAGGGCAAAAATCCCTTCTGATTCTATACCGTCATCATTACAAACCAATATTCGCAATTTATTAACCTCAAAATTTAATGAGTCAATATAATATTTACCGCGTACAGTCTCAATTGATTAAAAGGGTTGGTGTACAGCTTCACAAATTTTTATTAAATTTGCCGGAACATTTTCGATCAACATTTCTAATTATTTTTAATGATTATAATAAAATCTCAGATTTTCAATACCAGCCCAGAAATAATTTTCGGATTTAGCACAAAGGTGGGTGCCGGAAGAAATACTCCGTTTTATTTTAATATGTCGCAGTCTGTAGGAGACGATAAAAATATTGTTGAAGAAAACAGGGCGTTATTTTTTCAAGCCTTAGGTTTGAAGAGAGAAAATATTGCTCTTCAGAAACAAGTGCACGGAGAAGAGATAACTTATGTTAAGGGCGGAGGGATATACGATGACAGCGATGCAATGATTACAGATAAAAAAAATATCGGCTTAGCGGTAAGTACTGCCGATTGCGCAGCTATATTTCTCTATGACACAAAACATAAGGTAATCGCCGGAATTCATTCGGGGTGGCGCGGAACGGAGAAGAAAGTTTTACTTAAAACTTTAAATAAACTTAAGGATGATTTTAATACTTCCGCACCCGAATTGATTGCTTATATTGCGCCTGCAATATCTCAAATGAATTATGAGATTGGTAAGGAAGTTGCGGTTTTATTTGATAATAAGTATTTACTTGAAAACGGAGCAAAATTTTTATTAGATGTTTCACAAATTAATTACGATATTTTAGTTAATTTTGGATTATCTAAAAATAATATTCAGCTTTCAAAGCTTTGCAGTTTTCAGTCGGAAAATTTGCTTCATTCATACCGGAGAGAAGGACTGCATTCGGGCAGAGCATTAGGTGTAATTGCAATGAAGTAATGAAAAAGCAACCGGAAGAATAAAAATTTAAGTTAAAAATTCTTCTATACTCTATATTATGCTACTTCAGTAAAAGGATAAAATGGAAAATATAATAAGAATAAAAAAAGCAACGTTTTATGCATACCATGGGGTTTTATCAGAAGAACAAAGTGTCGGAGGTAAGTTTGAAGCTGATGTGGATGTTTACACAAATTTTTCGGCAGCAGCTCATAAGGACAGCCTGAAAGAAACGGTTAACTACGACAAAGTTTATAAGTTTATGTATCAGCTTGCACTTGAGCAGAAATATCACTTGATTGAAACACTTGCAGCTAAAATTGCTGATGAACTTTTGAAAGCGTTTCCTTTAATTGAAAAAGTTGCTGTACGAATTAGAAAAAACAATCCCCCACTCGGAGGAGTTGTTGACTGTGTAGAAGTTGAAGTAATTAAACAACGCGATGAATTATAGTTTTAGAAATATTGGAGTTAAAAAATTACAAATATTGCATACATAGCACTTGGATCTAACAGAGGCGATAAAGTTTCTTTTCTTAAGAAAGCGGTTCAAAAGATAGTAGATGATTCAAATTGCGCATTGGAATTGGCCTCTTCGATTTATGAGACCAAACCATACGGGGTAAAAGAACAGGATAATTTCTTAAATGCCGTAATAAAAATATCCACATCCTCTAATTTATCCCAACTTTTTATTTTCCTTAAAAATATTGAAGACGAGCTTGGAAGGAAGAGCAACACCAAATGGGGACCTCGTGAAATAGATCTCGATATCTTATTCTTCAACGAAATTGTTTATTCGGATGAGAAAATTATTATTCCGCACAAAGAGATTGAACTCCGGGATTTTGTATTGACTCCTCTTTGTGAAATTGCTCCGGACTTGTTTCACCCTGTTTTAAATCAAAAAATTTCTGATATTTGCATAGACGAAAAAAATAAAACTATTATAGCAAAAATTCAGGATAAGATTTTATAAACTTTAAGAGTTGCAAAGTGAACGAAAATTCCGAGGTTAAATATATTGCAATCGAAGGCGTCATTGGCGCGGGAAAGACCTCTCTTGCAAGAAAATTAAAAGAAAGACTTAATGCTGAACTTGTCTTCGAGCAGTTTGACGCTAATCCGTTTCTTGAAAAATTTTATGCCGACAGAAGAAGGTACGCTTTCCAAACGCAAATGTTTTTTTTGATTAATCGGTTTACGCAGCAGCAGCAGCTAAATCAAGAAAATCTTTTTACAGATTATATTGTGTGCGATTATATCTTTGAGAAAGATAAAATCTTTGCATATCTAAATCTAAGCGGTGAAGAGCTTAAACTTTACGAGACTATTTTTCCGCTTCTTTCAAGAAACCTGAGAAAGCCGGACCTTCTTGTCTTTCTTCAATCCAGTGTTGAACGGTTAATGTTTAATATAAAAAAGAGAAATAGGAAAATCGAAAGAAATTTAACCGTTAATTATATAGAAGAATTGAGCGAAGCATACACGCATTATTTCTTCAGATATAACACAACACCATTGTTAATTGTGAATAGTACCGAAATAGACTTTGTGAACAGTGACAACGATTTTGATGAATTATTTAAACAAATATTTAGAGAAGACAGAGGCTTAATAGAATATTTTAAGCCTGAATCAAAAAGGATTACCGGATAATGATTGAGCTTTTATTTTGGGGATTTATAATTTATATCATCTTTAAAGGAGTAGGGCTATTTCTGAGGTTTTTTATTCCGGCGTTAAGAGATCCGTCAAACAAATACAATCAACCTAATAAGGAATCAAAAACCACATCAAAATATAAAGATGTACAAGAAGTCGATTACACTGAAATAAAATCAGATTCAGAGAAGAAAAAAGAGTAAGCCACTGCAAATGGCAAAAGAGAACATCATTTCAAAATTGGTTTATGGATTTTTCAAAAAAAATCTTAGTATACCGGAAAACCAAAAACTTGAAATTGGCATTCCTAAAAACATTTTAATAATCCGGCAGCATAATCAACTTGGAGATTTGCTTGCCGGCGTATCTATTTTTAGAGCTATCAAAGAAACATTTCCTCAAAGTAAGACTACATTGATAGTCAGCCCTGAAAATTTTTTTGGAATAGTGAAAAATATATTTATCGACAGATACTTTGTCTTCGATAAAAGAAAACTATATAATCCATTCTATCTTAAAAAATTTATCAAACTCCTTCGTGAAAATTATGATCTTGTTATAGTACCGGTAACAGTTTCAATTTCATTTACTAGTAATTTGCTGGCGCGGTTTGCAAACGCAAAAATACGAATCGGGCCTAAATCCCTTGACGGAGTTGAGAACAAGAGCGCTTTTCTTTTTGATCGAAGAGTTTCACTCGACTGGCGCCATGCACCCGATTCAAATGTTGCAGATAGAATAGTCGATATTGTAAGACCGTTTGGAATTAATACAAATAATTTTACCTCTGAAATTTCTTTTGATAAAGAAGATATCGGAGTTGCAGAAAATTTTGTTGAAGGTCTAAATCGTCAACCTTACGATTTGCTTGTCGGAATTCATCCCGGCGCAGGTAAAATTCCAAACAGGTGGTCGTTACTTAAATTTGTCGATCTTATTAAAAAGTTGAATGCAAACTTTGATATCAAATTCTATCTTACCGGGAGCAATGCCGATAATGAAGAAATTAATTATATAACACAAAACATTCCTTGTAAAATTGGGCTTTATCTAAATAAAAAAATTCCGGAAGTTGCAGCTCTAATTTCGATTTCGGATTTATTTATCACAAACGATACGGGAATTATGCACGTTGCCGGTGCCACCGGAACTCCGCAAATATCAATCTTCGGTCCAACTAATCCATACAACTGGGCACCTTCGGGGAGCAATAAGATTTTTATAAGAAAATCAGAATTAATTGATGAGATATCGTTAGACGATGTTTATGAATTATGTATATCGTTAGTTATGAAAAAAGACGGGAGAAATCTGCATGCCAAATAAATACTTTGCCGCTATTGATGTAGGAACTAATTCATTCCACATAATTATTGTTAAAATATTGGAGAACGGTTCTTTTAAGATTATTGATAAAGAAAGAGAAGTAATAAGGCTTGGCTCATTAAACGGCAATGCTTTAAGCGTCATATCCGAGGAAGAAATATCAAGGGCGGTAAAAATTCTATCGGGATTTAAGAAGATTGCAAATTTTTATAATGCAGAAATAAAAGCAATAGCGACAAGTGCGGTTAGAGAGGCAAACAATAAAGTTGAGTTTATTAAAAGGATATTTGATGAAACCGGTATTTCCATCGAAGTAATCGAAGGAAGCGATGAAGCAAAATTAATTTACCTTGGTATTTCAAAAGCATTATCACTTGAAAAGAAAAAGTCACTTTGCATTGATATTGGGGGAGGCAGTACAGAGTTTATTTTAGCGGAAGAAGGGAAAATTATATTTGCCGAAAGCGTCAAGATAGGCGCGGTTAGATTAAGCAAAAAATTCTTTGACGATTTTATTTTGACAGATCAGTCGGTAAGCGATTGTGCTGCTTTTGTAGAACGACAAATCTTATCAAATAGTAAAATTATTACTGACGGAAGATTTGAAATAGCCGCCGGCTCATCAGGCACTGTTCAGTCAATTGCCGGTATGATAAAATTTAATGGGAAGGGAAGCCGGGGTAAGTCGCTAAACAGTTTTTCTTTTACACAAAAGGAATTGCATATAGTTGCCAAAGAAATTCTGAATAGTAGAACTACAGCCGAAAGGCTTTTAATCAAAGGGATTGAGGAGAAACGCGCAGACATTATTCCGGCGGGAATAATTATTCTTTCAAAAATATTTGATCTTTTTAGGATAAATGAGTTAGTAGTTTCCGATTACGCATTGCGCGAAGGGATAGTACTAAATTTCATCTCAAAAAACAGTAATGCCCGTAAAGATTATTTATTTTTATGTTGATGGAAATCCGGTACATCTAACGGCAAAGAAAAAGGAACTAAAGAAGATAGAGGAAAAAGTAAATTATAAAGGAGATTTTCCGTTTTAATAAAATCAGGCAAGTGAAAAATCAACCACACTTCTTCGTTTATTGCTTTCAATGGCAAGCTCAATTATTTGCGCTGTTAGCAAAGCTTCTTCCGGTTTGACCGCCAACTCCTTTTGATCGGCGATTGCTTCATAAATATTTTCAAAATAATTCTGGTAACATCCGGCGACAGTTTCAATCTTCCCTTTAATATCCAGACCATTAATTTTAGTATTATAACTTCCCCAATCGCACTCAGGTTCAATTCCCCAATCAGGATTATTTCTAAATTTATAATTCTTAAGAGTAGCTTCCTGGGGGTCTATTCCGTCTTTAATGAACGATCCTTCTGTCCCAAACAAAGCAAATCTTACAAGCGGTTGCTTGTATAAAAATCCGCTATTGAGTATTACTTTAAGCTTGGAGTAGTTTATTACCAATTCGAAATTGTCGATTATTTTGCTCCTCTCCCTCTGTGTTCTTAGGTCGGCATAGACAGACAAAGGCTTTCCAAACAAAACGAGCGCCTGGTCAATTAAGTGGGGGCCTAGATCGTATAGCAAACCGGAATCTAACAAATCTTCCTCCTTCCAGGTACCCTGTTTAATTTCATTTCTGAACCGGTCAAAGTGGGAGCGGTATTCAATCAACTCGCCTAGTAGATTGCTACTAATAATTTTCTTTACGGTTAAAAAGTCGCCGTCCCATCTTCTATTTTGAAAAGGGCTTAATATTTTGTTTTTACTTGTAGCAAGATCAATCAATTCTTTTGCCGCAGCCGAAGTACGAGTAAAGGGTTTTTCAATTATTACATGCTTGTCAGCTTGCAAAGCCTCCGTTCCTATTTTGTAATGCGTAGAGTTGGGGGTCGTAATTATTACCAAATCAATATCCTTATCGTTAAGGACATCTTCATAGTTTTTAACGACTTGTACATAAGGATAAATTACCTTTGATTTCTCCGACACTCTTTCAACGACTTTAACCAGGTTAAAGTTAGGGTTAGCATCAATAAAAGGGGCATGAAAAAATTCACCGGACATTCCGAAACCGATAATTGCGGTATTTATTTTTTGGCTCATTGTTTTCTCATCTTTTGGGTAAAATCTAAAATCATCTTACCAAATTAAAAAATATTTTCGTTATATTCATCTTAAGATATTGAATGGAAAGACAGATAAAGTAAGACAAGCAATTCCGAAGAGATTAGGACAAATGTTACGCAGATAAACGCAGATGATTGGAAAAATAGGAATGGTCGGGGCTAAAGACCAGTATTGGTTTTGTAATATTGAGTAGGAATTATATTGTACTCAGCCCGAATTAAAAATCTCAAATCACTCAAATTTATGTTTGATCGCCACTTAACGCGCTGATTTGAAAATGTCGCGTTTAACCCCGAAAATGTCACGCTTATCGAATAAAACTATAATTTTAGAAAATAATTTCGAATATATATTAGCAAATAAAATTTTACTTATAGAAAAAACTTATGCAAAAAATATTAGTTGCTGAAGATGATAAATTTGTAAGAGAAAATCTTGACGAATTATTGTCGATGTCGGGTTTTCAATCTTGAGCAGCTAAAGATTCTGAAATTAAAATTCTATGTAAAATTAAAGGCGAAAAATTCGATCTAAACATTATAAATATTTCAAAAGAAAATATTCCGAACATTGTGGAACATTAAATAATTGATTTTATGCAATATAATAAAGAAGAGAAACAACAAATCGGCAACGGATTGGGTTTATCTATTATCAAGCGCATTGCTGAAATCTATAATCATATTTTCAGCATTTCGAAAAATCATAACGATGAAGTTATTGCGTCTATAAGTTTCACTTTATTTAATAACTAAAAATTTGGCATATCATAAAAATAAAATAATAGAGTAAAAACACTATGTATAAGAACCAACCCAACTTTGCAAAAAATAGATTACATCTTCTGTTAGAAGGTAAGATCGAAAAGGCTGAAATGATATCATGGTCTGATGACTTATTAAGTAAGCTAAAAAAATTAAGGCCCGGATTTACTGTAATTTCAGAAATTTTGAATTGTCAACCTGCTACTGAGGAAGTACGGCAAATATTACTAGAGACGCAAAAAAAAGTAAAAGAACTTGGTTTGGGAGATGCAGTTCGTATTGTTGCTAAGAATAATTATGTAACTGCAGCTCAATGGCAGCGAAGCTCACGTTCGGTTGGATATGTCGCAAAGGAAGCGGAAAGTGTCGAAGCTGCAGAAAAACTTTTAGATGGAATGGAAAAAAACAAAACAAATTAAAGTAAAACAAAAAAAAGATAAATAATCTGAAGTTTTTCAAAAACAATATTAACCACAGCCAGTGAGTCAACAGGATATATAGTTGATGAAGTAAACGAAGTGTTACGTATTCCCAAAAGCATAACCGTACCGCATCCGGAAATGACAGCGACTATATTACAATCGTAGGTAATCTTGAAGACAGGCTGCGCATTTTGCTCAGTATAGAAAAACTTGTTGACAAAACTAAGTTCTATCATATTTAAGTTGAGAGGTGACACCTTCAGAAGAAGAAGGTGTCATCTTAATTTTTTTCGGTTCAAATTCATGTTAAACAAATAAGTTCACAGAATTCTCTATCATTTTACGCCTCCCTCGACGAAAGTGGACGAACAAATTTTATAGCAAAATTTCCTTTAACAATTTTCCCGCACTCCAATACTCCAACATTCCACTCCTCCATCACTCCCCTTTATTGTTTTTTCATCTCAGCATTGTTAGAGGATTTATTAGAAAGATCTTGAAGCGACTGCTGAAGTTTTTCAAGCTCGTGTGCCGCTTCGGTAAATTTTTTGTCGCCAATAAATTTCAGATAATTATTAAAAGCGTCATTTGCGGATTTAATTTGGTTCTGAAGAGAAGGAATTGCGGCGGTCGTCGGTTGTCCTATTTGCTGTGTGGTTTTTTGAATGCCGGTAGTTTTTGCAAAAAGATCATTTAAGGCCTCGTTAAAGCTTTTTGCATAGCTCATATTATCGCCGTGCATAACAACAACAAGTCTTAGTTCAGGATAAGCAGCGGTTTCTGCTTGCAGATAAATCGGTTCGACATAAAAGAGTGTGTTGTTAACAGGTATGGCTAATACATTTCCTCTAATTACTTTTGATCCGTGCTGATCCCACAGAGTCAGCTGACCGGAGAGGAAACTGTCCTGGTCTATTTTAGTTTCCACCTGCTGAGGTCCGAGAACCATTTTATCTTTCGGAAATTGATACGCAAGAAATTGTCCGTAATTCTCAGGGTCGCACATACCGGCAATCCATCCGATAAGAACCTGTCTGTTTTTCGGAGTAAAAGGCAGCATCAACACGAATTGCTGTTTATCGGTACCCGGAAGCTGCCACATTATATAATATGGCTCTACAGGCTGAATTTGATTATAATATTGAGCTGTTGCTCTCACCCAAAGATCTTCTTGATTATAAAAAACCGTGGGATCAGTCATGTGGTATTTTTCGTAAACAATTCCTTGAGTTAAGAGCATATCTATAGGATATCTGATATGAGCTAATAAATCTTTCGGCATTTCCTCTTTTGATTTGAAAAGCCCGGGATAAATTTTATTCCATACCCTGATTATAGGATCATTTTTCTCCATAATATAAAAGTTCACCGAACCGTCATATGCATTGACTACAACTTTTACCGAATTACGGAGGTAATTAATTCCGTCTAAGAATTCCCTATGCTGCGTAGTTATCGTATGAGTTGAGGAACCTTCTTTAATTTGTATATTTTCTGTTGATGAGTAAGGCTGGCTATATGGATAATAATCGGAAGTAGTATAAGCATCAATCATCCAGTATAATTTTCCATTGGCAAGAACGATATAGGGGTCATTATCAAAGTGAAGAAAAGGAGCAAGGAGCTTTACACGTTCTTCTATTTGGCGGTGAAACATTATCCTGCTTTGATTTGTTGGATAATTTGAAAATAAGAAATTAGTCCCATCATACTTCCAGCCGAATAAAAATTTCCTCCAGAAATTCGAGAGCCTAACGCCACCTTTGCCTGCATACCTTGTATAAACGTTATCTTCACCGCTTGGGTAATCAAATTCCTTTTCTTTAGTATTAACTACAACCGGGGAATTAGTCATTTCTCCAAAATAGATTTGCGGCTGCTTTACCTGTAGTGATGAGTCCTCGCTGACCGGCGGAATATCTTTGATTAAAAGATGAGGCAATCCTTGCGGAGTAAATTCATTTACCTCTGCCATAGTAATACCGTAACCGTGTGTGTATTGAAAACGCTTATTAACAAAAGTCTGGCTTTGCAACGGCAGGTTATCCATGTTTATTTCACGTCCCGATACCATTACCTGTCTTTTGTGACCGTTAACGTTATACCTGTCTACATCTACATCAGAAAACTCATAATAAAGCCGGATAGCCTGAAACTGTTTGTAAACAGCATCTAAAGCCCTCCAATCCCACAGACGAATATTGGTAAAGATGTTAGGAAAAGTATTTTCGGTTTGTTGAGTGAAATCTCCGCTCATCGGATATTCTTTCTCTTCAACTTTATTCAGCCCGAAACCGTAACGGGTAAATTTAATATTGTTTTCAATATAAGGACGCTCATAAGTAATTTCATTAGGTTTTACCATTAACCATTCAAATGCACCCGGGATAACGGTGAATGCGACAAACCAAATTAATATTATCAAAATTCCGGAACTAGCTAATACAAAAATATGAGAACTCTCTTTTGCAATATTAAATTTGTTAGAATAAAAATTTTGCGCTTTCTGTCTGAAGAAGGGAACGATCAACATTAAACCGATTAAAATCATTAAAAGAATCACGACTGTGAATGCAGGAAGAAGAATATGAACATCTGTCCAGCCCGGTCCTGAAACGACACCGGTTGTAGAATACATTAAATGATATCGGCTTAAAAATTTTCCCCAGGCGAGTATAAAAATCATAACTGCGGAATTGAGGTATAAAGGGAAATAAAATCGTTCGGAATTTATTTCATAATTTTTGGGGAAGTAGAGGACAAATTTATTTTCGCTGAACCGGATAAACGACGATATAAAAGAAGCAATTAATGCTACAAGGGAAATTAAAAATAGCAGAATAAAAAGAGCGTCATAAAAGGGTAAGGAGAAAAGATAAAAGCCGATGTCCTTACCCAGGATTGGGTCTTTAAGTCCGGTTGAAACTCTATCCCAAAACTTTAAGATTTCTGTCCAATTTGAAACTCCCCAAACGCCGCCTATAATTACTCCTAAAAATTTTGTAAACCTATGAATTGCTTTATGTTCTTTAGGTATAGGGAGGGTAAGCAAGTAGATAGCCAGAAATCCCACTAACGCGCCGGCAACGGCTAAGGCGGCATTTGAATTAATGAACATCCAAAACCTGTTTCCGTACCCAAGATTCGCATACCAAAGAGCTTCGCCCCAAAAATCCATAAACCAGAAAAAGAATAACGTTAGAGCAGCGAGAATCACTCCCGAGAGCATTTTAGCTTTTTGCTGTTTCTTTGATCCGACAAGAAATAAAAAAGCTGCGATACCAAGTAACAAAATTAATAATGCGTTGTACATTTTTTTCCCTTTCGGTTTTTATTAAAATAAAAACAGAAATACACTGGTTATTTTTTTAACTGAATTATGAGATTATAATGCCTCCGTTAATTTAATAAAAGTATTAGACTAAAATTGCTTTTGAATATTAACTCTCTAAAACTTGATTGTTTGTTATCGAACAATTATTCCTATTTCCAAGAGACAAGAATCTGAAATGTGTTTTTCTTACAAATAGTAAATATCTAATGCTGCTTTATAACTTTCCTATGGGAAATTAGATACTTGACAATGGCAAGAAAGTTGATAACTATAATTATCAAATAATAGTTATCAAAACTTTATAATAAATTAAAGGGAACACTTTAATGAAACACAAACTATCTGTTACTATAGCCTTAGTCTTTCTTTTTTCTTTATCCTTAATAAGTTATACTTTCGCTACCGGAGGGTATTTTAAGCATGGATATGGAACTAAATATTCCTCATTAGCTGGAGCAGGTGTAGCACTCTCACTAAGTTCCATGGGAGCTGCGACAAACCCGGCGGGCTTAGCTTTCTTGGACAAGAGTCAATATGAAATAAACTTAGGTTTATTTAGCCCACTTCGTGATTATACAGTTTCTGGAAATCCTTCCGGCTACCCCGGCACTTTTGGTTTAACGCCCGGTCAAGTAAAAAGTGAAACAAATTATTTTGTCATTCCCAGTATTGCCGCTACATGGAAGTTAAATGAAACTAGTGCAATAGGCGCCATGGCTTATGCAAATGGCGGAATGAACTCAAATTATAATACCAGGACTTTCTACGATCCAACTTCTCCTTCTACAGGTGTTAGCATAAATCAAATGTTTCTTGGCGTTACTTATGCAAACGAATTTCTCCCCGGTAACGCGCTTGGTATTACCGCACTTTTTGGATATCAAATGTTTTCTGCTAAGGGCATTTTGTCCTTCGCCGGGTTTTCAAGCGATCCCCAAAATCTATCAGGCAACAGAAACAGTACCTCTACCGGTTTTGGAGTAAGAGTTGGTTATATGGGAAAAATCCTTCCTTATTTATCTGTTGGAGCTTCTTATCAAACAAAAATGTTGATGACAAAATTTAAAGAGTATGCCGGTTTATTTGCACAGCAAGGTGATTTTGACGTTCCCGCAAATTGGACTGTTGGCTTGGCTGCTAAAGCAACAGAAGATTTGACCTTTGCTTTAGATGTTCAAGAAATATATTACAGCGGAGTTCATTCAGTCGGAGACCCTTTTATGCCAAATATTATGACGAGCCAATTAGGTTCGGATAACGGCGCTGGTTTTGGCTGGAAAGACGTTACCGTTGTAAAATTCGGAGTTATGTATAAAACAGCGAATGATTGGACCTGGATGGCGGGCTATTCTTATGGAACTCAACCTGTACCGGAATCTGAAGTTTTGTTTAATATCTTAGCTCCCGCAGTTGTTCAGAATCATATAACAGCAGGCTTTTCAAAGAAATTGAATTCAAGTAATGAATTATCCTTATCACTAATGTTTGCTCCTGCAGGCAGCGTGACCGGCTCTAATCCTCTTGAAGCTCCGGGGCAGCAGACAATCAAATTGAACATGACCCAATGGCAACTTGAAATCGGATATTCTTTTATGTGATTTTATTTATAATGATTAGTTGTGCAACATTCAATTTAAAGAGTGTTGTGCAACTGATTATTTTATAAAAAGAAGGGGCCCCAAAAAATGTATTATCTGAACTTTATATTTTAATTCTTTTTAATTACAGGAATCAAAAATAAAAATCTTTAAGTATTACTTCTTCCGCAGCCTCATCATGCCTTTTAAGATAAGAAACAAAATCTTTGGCTACTACTTTCTCTCTTTTAGCTTTGAATTTTTCTACCAGCGCTTCTAATTCTTTGTGATTTAGCGAAGAGAGCACATAATGTTTTTCCTCGTTATCGTCAAAAAAACGGTAAGCAATTTTTTTTACTTTTTTCATAATATAACCTATAGTATATACTTTTAAATCTTTGTTTTTTATGTCAAGATATTTTTATGATAAATTTCATTGCGTTTCATTCAAAATTCAAAATTCAACATTCAAAATTGCGGCTTGCCGCGCTATGAATATTTAAATTATAGTAAAATTGTATCTGCATGAAGAACATCGGAATAAAGTTCCGATTTAATTGTTTCCTGGTTTTTCATTGCCTTCGCAACAGCATCTAATATAAAACGCCTTGCAGTAAAAATCTTGCGGTTATCGGAATTTGCTTCCTGTAATAATAAATATCCAATGTAAATACTTCCATAAATTTCTACAATGTCCTTAGCTGCAATGTCCTGAAAGCTTTTATCCTTTTTGTCTTTAAGGTATTTAAGACAATCATAAAAAATTTGTCTCATATTCTGCAAATGAGATAATAGGTGTGAAAGATTTCCCTTATATTCCTTCTTTTCCCATTCATCAAGGTATTCGCAAAGCACATCATTTATAGCCCCACCTGAAGCTGCAACAATCTGCATCTGAGATGTGCCTTCATAAATATTCGTAATCCTCGCATCACGGAATAATCTTTCTACGCTAAACTCCTTCATATATCCCGTTCCGCCGTGAATTTGAAGTGCATCGTAAGTGATCTTATTTGCCGATTCGGAAAGTAAATATTTAGTCAATGGAGTAAGAAATGTAACAACCTTTGTAGCTTCTTTTAATTTGTCGTTAATCTCCGACAAAGATTTTTTTTCTGCTTTTAATTTTTCAAGTTGTTCGTCATATTTTTCTTTCCTATCAAGCCATTGACATGTTTGATAAAACAATGTTCGGTTTGCTTCAAGCGTAACTCGCATTTCAACTAACATGTTTGTAACAACCGGCAATTGAGAAATCGGTTTGCCGAATTGTTCTCTTGCTTTTGCATATTTTAACGCCTCTTCGTAAGCAGCTTGAGATATTCCGAGTGATTGTGCGCCAATACCAACACGCGCACGATTCATTAGGTACAGAACATACTTCAAAAGCCCGAATCTTCTTTCACCGACTAATTGTGCAGGCGTATCATTAAATTGAAGCTCGCAGGTCGGACTGCCGTGTATTCCAAGCTTATGTTCGATTCTTCTGACTTTTACCGTTTCATCTCCGTAACAAACAAGCATACTAAGACCTCGTGCATCTTTAGTCCCGGCTTCCGTTCGCGCAAGCACTAAAAGGGCTTCTCCGTTGCCGTTGGTTATAAATCTTTTAACCCCCCGTAAAAACCATTTGCCTTTTTCGTCTTGATAGGCAGTCAATTTAACAGCTTGAAGATCAGATCCTGCGTCAGGCTCAGTTAATGCCATTGCACCTGTATAGTTGCCTGAAGCGAAATGGGGAAGATATTCTGATTTTAATTCTTCGTTGGCAAATTGAGCAATTGTTTTCCCGATATCCTGAAGACCGAAAATATTCATTAAAGATGCATCTGCTCTTGAAATTATTTCAACTGCCATCATATAAATTGTTGTAGGAAAATTCAGACCGCCGTATTCGCGAGGCAAAATCATTCCCATTAATTCTGCCTTAGAAAGAAGATCCAATGATTCCTTTGTCCCTTTTGCATATTTTACCTTGCCCTCACTAAAAGAAGCACCGTCATCATCAACCGAGGCTGCGCGTGGAGCAATGAAATTACCGGCAATATCTCCAACCACCTCTAAAATTTTTTTATAATTTTCCAGAGCATCTTCATAATTAACCGGAGCATATGGGAAATCTTTGGCTTCGTTATAATCGTTTTCGGTAAGTCGTACAATTTCATCCAAATCAAGTCTGTTGAATTGATATAACAAATCTGAGTTTTCAGTGAAAAAATTTGACATGGCTTATCTCAACTTTTGCTTAAAAACATTTATAAATGTAGGTATAATTTGTGCAGCATCGCCTACAATGCCGTAATGAGCAACACCAAATATAGGAGCTTCTGGGTCACTATTTATAGCAATAATTTTATTTGATTCCTGCATTCCGGCACGATGCTGAATTGCGCCCGAAATACCGATTGCAATATAAAGCTTAGGGCGTACCGTAACACCGGTTTGCCCGACCTGGCGATCAGGTGTGATAAACCCGGCGTCTACTGCAGCACGGCTTCCTGCTACTTCTCCGCCAATTGTCGCTGCCAACTCCTGCACAAGCTTAAAATTTTCTTTAGTTCCTAATCCATATCCTCCGGCGACAATTATTGGCGCACTTTTTAAATTGACTTTATTCTCTTGAGTGTGCTGCTCAATAATTTTCACGATAGAGTCGAACTCTGAAGGCTGATAAGATACTGGTACTATTTTCCCGTCTACAGGCTTATCCAATGGTTCAAGACGCATAACGCCTTCACGTACTGTAGCCATCTGTACATCTACTTCGGGAGAGATAATTGTTGCAATAATATTTCCTCCGAAAGCCGGGCGAATCTGAAGTAAAAGATTTTTATACTCATTACGGAGATATTTAACATCGGAAATTTGTAGATCTGTGCAATCGGCTGTTAATCCGCTTTTTATAAAAGATGCAATACGGGGAGCTAAATCCCTCCCGATAATAGTAGCGCCAAAAAGGACTACTCCGGGTCTGTATTTATCAACCAGCTCACTTAAAACCCTGCTGTAGGACAAAGTCCGGTAATGTTCTAATTCCGGATGATCTGCCAGCAATACTTCTGTAGCGCCGTATCTGAACGTTTCCTTAGCAATAGATTCCACCTTGAACCCGATAACTACCGCTTTTAAATTTCCGTTGAGCTGATATGCAAGTTTTCTACCTTTGGAAAGTAACTCTAAACTTACATCGGCAGTCTTTTCTCCGCGATGTTCAATAAAAACCCAAACGTCGTTGTTTCTTGTTATCATAAATTTATCCGAAAATATGATCTTCCATTAATTTATCTATAAGCGTACCAATACCGATTTTATTAGGTTCGATGTGTTCGTGTTTATTGCCCGTGAGAACTACTGACTCAATTTTGTGTACTTTAGTCGGAGAGCCCGCGACGCCGCACCGCTCAACATCCAATTGAAGATCATCCATAGTCATCGTGTTGATGTAAAGATGCTTCGCCATGTATTCATACTTTAACTGGTCAATGTAGAGGAGTGAATTTCCTTCGGTAAGCTTTTCTAATTCCATTAAGGTCTTTGCATTTTTATAAGCCATAACCCGCTTTGCCTTGTAAGGGCGGGGAAAAACAGAATCCTTTAATACCGTTACAAGAACGGGCAGCGGTGACTCAAGAACTTCATATCCCCCTTCAATTTTTTTCTTTATAACAACATGGTGTTCATTAATATTTACTATCTCTTGAGCGTAAGTAATTTGAGGTACTCCTAATTTCTCGGCAGTTTGCGGTCCAACTTGAGCTGTATCTCCGTCAATAGCCTGCCTTCCTGCAAAAATAAAATCGTAGCTTCCAATCTTTTTTATTGCTTCAGAAAGAACATAAGAAGTTGCCAGCGTATCAGCTCCTGCAAATTTTCTATCGCTAATCAAGAAAGCTTCATCTGCGCCCATGAATAAACATTCGCGAAGTACATCGGAAGCGCGCGGAGGTCCCATAGTTATTACGCTGACACTTCCTCCGTAATTATCCTGAACTTGAAGCGCCATTTCAAGCGCAACACGGTCTTCATGATTAAATATTGCAGGCAGTAAAGAACGGTTAACTGTCCCGTCTTCTTTCATTACCTGCCCGGAAATATTTGCCGTATCCGGTACCTGCTTTACTAGGACTATACTCTTATAACCCATATTCCCTCAAATGATAAGAAAAACATCTATTTAAGGCAAGAATTGTGCCTTATGAAGCATTCTATTTTTTCTTCGTTTTATAAGAAAAGATACAGAACCGGAGCGAAAAATTTCAGGATATAATAAAACTTTCTCGTAAATAAGAATTTTTTAATGAATTATTTTTAGTTGTACTGTCTAATAAGATATTCCGACTCCTCCTTTATTGGAAGATAGGCAGGTTTGCGGAATATTATTTTAAGGTCATTCATTTTTATGAAATCTATTGAAATGCCAAAAAGCAGCCCACGAATTTTATTCGTGGGGTATGAAATTAAAAGAATACATTTCAACCGATTCATCGGTTTCTCTAATACCGTTTTTGTAATTGTGAATTTGCGTGAGGTATATTGATAAACTTATATTTGTTATCGTTAATTAAGGATTAAATTGAAAAAATTCTCTGCACAACCGTATAAGCTAATTAATAAAGCTCAATACTATGATTGGGGAACGAAAGATGAAAATGCTTTTATTCCAAAGTTCTTGGGTGTCCAAGCAAAACCAGGATTGCCTTATGCCGAATTATGGATTGGCGCTCATCCGAAATGTCCGTCGGAAATTGTAGTAGACAACGTAAATATCCCTCTTAATAAATTTGTTAAAGATCATCCTGTTGAATGTTTAGGCGATTATGTAGTTCGGAAATTCAACGGGCAATTTCCTTTTTTGCTAAAAGTCCTTTCTTCAGATAAAGCGCTTTCTATCCAAACTCATCCAAATAAAATTCAAGCAGAAAAATTGCATTCATTGGACCCCAAAAATTATCCCGATGATAATCATAAACCTGAAATAGCTGTTGCTTTAGATTCCCTGGCTGCAATTGCTGGCTTTCGCCCCGTAAAAGAAATTGTGCAAAATTTAATTTCTCTGCCTGAGCTTAATGATTTTATCGGCGAAGACCTTATTGCAAAAGTATTAAACTCTAAAAATGATCAGGAGATTGAGAAAAATATTCAAGATCTCTATAGCGAAATTATGAAGAGAGCAGATGAATCAGAAAACCTTTCTAAATGTATTCAAAAAATAGCCGAACGGTTAAAGGTTAAATCAACTTTATTGCCGGAAGAGTTTCAGTTCCTTACACAATATGACTTGTTCGGCGTAGATATAGGTCTACTTTCATTTTTCTTTTTCAATATAATACATTTAGAAAAAGGACAGGCTATCTTTACGCAAGCTGGCGTCCCTCACGCATATATAAAAGGAAATATAATTGAGTGTATGGCAAATTCGGATAACGTCGTTCGCGCCGGACTGACGAATAAGTTTAAAGATGTGAAGACTTTGTTGGATATTATTAAATATGATTTTGCTAAATATGAAATCATAAATGAAGAACAAAAAGAAGATGAAGTAACTTACAAAACTATAGCGGAAGAATTCGAAGTTTCACATTACCGGAAAGAAAGCGGATTTCCACAAATGAAAAAATCCAAAGGTAAGCTAGCTGTGTATTTAATTACCGAAGGAACAATTGAAATTATATGGAAGTCCGGCGATATTAAATCTTCACAGAAATTTTCAAAAGGAGAATCGATTTTTATTCCTGCTGCATTATCACAGTATGAAATCTCTACTCTAAGTGCGGCTGAATATTACCTTGTCGAAATTCCGTCTTGACAAAATAAGCGTCAATTTAACATTTATAATCTTAATAGACGGCATTTGAGAAACCGATGAATCGGTTCAATGGTGTTCGTTTCATTTCTTCCCCACGAATAAATTCGTGGGCTGCTATCATATCTTTTAATTGATTTCCTATTAACCACTTTGTCATTATCCGCTTGACAAATATTCTGTTAATTCTTATTATTACAAATAATATTCTAAATAAATAGAAAAATCAGAATGATTAACGAAATTGACGCTAAAATACTGAATATACTTCAAAAGAACTCTAGGACGACAAATGCCGAAATTGCCCGGCAAGTTAAAATGGCACCTTCAGCAGTGCTTGAACGAATAAGACGCCTTGAACAAAGAAAAATCATTAAAAAATATACAGCACAGATTGACCCAAAAGAAGTTGACCGTGGACTCCTTGCCTTTATCCAGGTAACAGCTAAAGGTCAAATTGTCGATCAAAAAACAGCTAAAGAAATTTCAAAAATACCTGAAGTGCTGGAAGTCCATATTGTAGCCGGTGAGGATAGCTTCCTTGTGAAAGTAAGAGCGGCAAATACTGATGCGCTTACTCAATTGCTCCGAACTAAATTCTCAACTATCGGATCCATAAGAACTACAAACACAACAATTGTACTTGAAACTATAAAAGAAACAGTGGAGATATGTTTCTAATAAGTCTGGTTAATCTTAAAACAACAAATTAAATGCGAATTCATTTTCTTAAATTAATTTATTCGGAGAAGTTATGGCTAAAAAATTAGCAAGAAGATCATGGGCAGAACCCTTCAAAATAAAGGTTGTTGAACCAATTAAAATGACCACACGCGAACATAGGGAGAAGGCCGCTAAAGAGGCGGGCTACAATACTTTCCTGTTAAAATCGGATGATGTATATATTGATTTACTTACCGACAGCGGCACTAACGCAATGAGCGATTATCAATGGGCCGGCATGATGCTCGGCGATGAAGCTTATGCAGGCAGTAGGAATTTCTATTATTTATGGGATAACGTCAAGAAATATTACGGCTATCCTTATTTTGTCCCTACTCATCAAGGAAGGGCTGCGGAGCATTTGATTTCCAAAATCCTTATTAAGCCCGGTGACTATGTTCCAGGGAATATGTACTTTACAACCACAAGACTGCATCAAGAACTTGCCGGCGCTACTTTCGTCGATATAATAATTGACGAAGCCCATAACCCGCAAAGCGAACATCCATTCAAAGGAAATGTAGATCTAAATAAACTGGATAAACTTGTAAAAGAAGTAGGCGCTAAAAAAATTCCCTATATAAGCATTGCTGGCCCGGTCAACATGGCTGGCGGTCAACCTATTTCAATGGCAAACATGATTGACTTAGAAAACTATTCAAAACAACACGGCATAAAAGTATGGCTTGATGCAACTCGTGCTGTTGAAAATGCCTACTTTATCAAACAGCGTGAAAAAGGCTATGAGGATAAAACTATAGCTCAAATTTTAAAAGAAATGTGCTCTCACTTCGAAGGCATCTGGGTGAGCGCTAAAAAGGATTTGCTTGTTAATATCGGCGGCTTCTTGGCTACAAAAAATAAAAAAGTATTTGAAGAAGCCAGAAATATGGTTGTTGTATACGAAGGACTTCATACCTACGGTGGTCTTGCAGGAAGAGATATGGAAGCCATGGCGCGCGGAATAGAAGAGATGACTAATTATGATTATATCAGATCAAGAATAGGTCAAATTGAATACTTCGGAAATAAATTATTGGAATATAATATTCCTATTGTAAAGCCGATTGGTGGACATGCTATTTTTCTTGACGCCAAACGATTTTTACCTAATTTAAAACAAATTGAATTCCCTGCACAGACCCTGGCACTGGAAGTTTATATCGACTCAGGTGTCAGAGCAATGGAAAGAGGAATCGTTTCAGCTGGTAGAAATAAAGTCACAGGCGATCATAACTATCCCAAACTTGAGCTTGTCCGTTTAACATTACCCCGAAGGGTCTATACCCAAGCTCATATCGACGTAGCATACGAGTCCGTAGTGTCGGTCTATGAAAATCGAAAATCTATTAAAGGATTGAAGATGACTTATGAACCGAAATATCTAAGATTCTTCCAGGCACGTTTTGATAGGTTAAAGTAGTTAATCTAATTCTTATTAGAACATTTTACATTATGCCAAAATTCCCTCTGGGAATATTGGCATAATGGATCTTTTGATATGAAATTCAATCACCTGTGTCATTTCGACCATGCCTACCGAGCCTGTTGCACAACTTCCAGATGTCATTTCGACCGGAGGGAGAAATCCCATTTTAGACAGTATTGAGACCTCTCTTAAATCTTTGTTTTTTATGTCAAGATATTTTTATGATAAATTTCATTACTTTTCATTCAAAATTCATCCGCCGCGGCGGATTCATAATTCAAAATTGCGGCTTGCCGCGCTATGGGATTTCTCACCGGCTAAAGCCGGATTCGAAATGACAACTATTTTTTATGTCATATCGAAGGATCCGCCGCGGCGGACTCGACTGAGATATCCCATGTTCAATTCGTGTACCTGAGATATTTATAGTATTGACTTTTAAATCTTTGTTTTTTATGTCAAGATATTTTTTATGATAAATTTCATTGCGTTTCATTCATAACCTGCCTGCCGGTAGGCAAGGTTCAACATTCATAATTCAAAATTGCGGCTTGCCGCGCTAGGAATACACCTTGATAAATCTTACAAGATTATCTATAATCCGGATAATCTTGTTTATTGATCAAAAATCCAACTTAGGTATTGCTTTATCGTTAGACTATATTTACTTCAAAATAAAATCTTAGGAGTTTTCTTATGAATATACAAGATGATAAAAAGCGTGAACGAATCTACACACACCACAAAACTGTTTTGAATAAAAAAGGATTACTTAAGAAATTACCAGGCTGGGATCTCAGTAAATTTGACAAGGTTTTAGATACTCTAAAACAAAATGAAGTGATCGAAGTTATTGGTAATGAGGTTAAAATCTTTTTACTTCCTATTTCTGAAAAGGAATTTAAAGATGTCCGGGATAATAATGTTAAGTATAAACCTCTTCTAACCGAAGAGGAATCAGAATTGCTTACATTATTAACAAATCGAAGTATCCCATGTTAGTAAAACAGGACAGGAGAAAGATTCATGATATTTATTTTCAACAAAATCAATAATTCTTTTTCTTTAATTCCTATCCTCCAATGTCTATGAATTTTGAAGACCTCGCAGATTTTCAAGGTGTATATATAACTGGCAGCGCAGTTTCACTTTTTAAGTTCAATATATATCTATACTGCTCTTAGGGTCAATGTAATAACGTAATATTTTAATTCCACAGAAAAATTCATCCTTATCGATTTTGAAGTCTTTCGGATCGAAATCAGTCAGCTTCATTGTTTGAAATTTGGTCGTCGGATAAATGAAATCAAAATGATCTTTAGAAGTGGTTACTTTTATAGGCATCCTAAAATCTTTTACATCTGCATTCCATTTATACTTTAATGAAGTTTCAGTACCTTTTTTCGTAACGATTATTTCAAGCTGCGGAAGTTTAGAGTAGCGAAGATATTGCTCGAAAAAATAATCGTAGTTTGTACCGGTTGCATTGTTTATATAATTGATAATATCATCTGCATCAACTGTTTTATATGCATATTTTTTCTGAATTCCCTTTAGTATGCCGAACCAGAGTGAGTCGTTGTTTATTACATCCCGCAATGTATTAAGTACAAGTTGACCTTTATCGTACATTTCTCCGGAACCCTCGTGGTTAACATTATAAGGACCTATAATCGGCTTATCGTTTTTAACATTTTGCCTTTTCGCGTTTATATATTCAAGAGAAGCGTTCCGTCCCCAGTTGTATTCAACATAAAGAGCTTCCGCATAAGCGGCAAAGCTTTCATGGATCCACATGTCTGCAATATCTTTAGAAGTAATACTGTTGCCCCACCATTCATGAGCGCTTTCGTGGATGATAATAAAATCGAATTTCAATCCCACTTCGGAACTTGCACGCCCCTCATATCCTAAAAGATAATGATTCCCATATGCTACTGCTGATTGATGTTCCATCCCGTTGTGCGAAGATTCAATTAATTTATAACCGTCACGATAAAAAGGATATTTACCAAAATATCTTTCGTAACAAGCAAGCATCGTTTTCACTTCCTTAAAATGTTCTTTCGCTATTTTCAGGTTTTCCGGCATTACATAATAGTCCAATGTAAGTTTTGAGCTGTCGCTGCTCGTATAGACATCACTAAAGTGAGAATATTTGCCGATGTTGAGTGTAACATCATAATTATTTATCGGATAACTTATAAACCAATTATACTGAGTTCGCCCGCTTGATAAATCGATTTTACTTCGTAATCTTCCGTTGGAAATATCTTCTAATCCTTTTGGTATAGTAACGCTTAAAAGCATACTATCCGGCTCATCGGATTGGTGATCTTTATTAGGCCACCATAAGCTTGCACCGGTTCCCTGGCAAGTAACTTCAATCCAGGAATTACCTTCCTTATCATGAGTCCAAATGAATCCGCCGTCCCATGGCGGATTAACTGCAATTTGCGGTTTGCCTGAATAATAAGAAATAATTTGATGATAGGTATTCATTTTTAATTCACGGGGCAGAGTTATAAAAACTGCTCCGTAATCTCTCGTATACTTTAAAGAAGTTCCATCTTCAAATTTGATTCCATCCACTTTCATATTAGGGAATAAATCGACCTGCATCTTTTGAAAATCATTTACGACTTTAAACCTGATTAAATTATAACCTTTAATTGATTTTGTTGAGGTGTCAACACTAATATCAAGATGATAGAATGTAACGTCATAACATGAACGAAGGGGGGACAAGTAACCGCGGAGTGAATCCGCCTTTGTGAAAGTTCCCCAGTTATAGTGCGATGGCTCCTGCGTATAACTTAATTGAAAACAGAAAATAACAATAAAACAAAATGACAGTACTATATTTTTCATCTTAATCTTTTATAAAATATTTAGAAAATTATTCTATAAAAATTAACAAAACAAATTGATAAACTCTATCATCAAAATTACTCTAAATGATTCATATCTGTCCAACCAAAATAGAATTTCCTACAACATCCCTACCTATATGTGCCTAGTTAATATTAAAAATTAATAGTGGTCATTTGTTGAAATCGATTAAAAGGTATCATAGCAGCCCACGAATTTATTCGTGGGAAATGTAATGAAAAGGATACCTTTTAACCGATTCATCGGTTTCTCAATTTCCGTTTTTGTAATGATGTCAATTGTTTTTATAACTACCCTAAATATAATTTCTCCAATCACGGTGCCATAATATATCTTTTAACTGCTCATAAACATTAAATACAATCGGGCATATCGAATAAAATTCAATGACACTCATTAACCTTGAATTAAAATCTTCCTTACTTAAATGTGGAAAAGATTCACAATCTTTAGGCCGGTGATTATAATTAGTACATTTATTGTCTTTTAAGAACGGACAGGGAAGAGCATTAAAATTGAATTTATCGATTTCATCTTCAGTTACACTTAAATAAACAGATTTAAATTCCTCAATTCTTTTATTCAATCCGGATGAAAATCTTGTAATATCTTCCTCATCCAAAATCGGGTAAATGATCTTACAGCAGTTTGCACATTTAGTGCAGTCAATTTGTGAAGATACTTCATTATTTATTTTGCGAACTATGCTATCTAATTCTGAGGGCTCAATATCAAGGGCTTTCAAATAAGAACGGAACTTCCAATTCTCATCATCCTTCTTTTTCCCCATATCCTTAATAAAATCCAAATTAGTTTCTATTTTCATATTTCACCTATGAAAAACTCTATTGTTATACCTGAATCTTAAATCTTCAATTCTTTTAACTCCCTAATCGTCTGATAAGAAACATCCTCAAATTCCTCAAAATGTCTTTTTCCGCATTTAATTTTATAATTTTCGTATGAGTACCTTTTCATCGGATCTAACGAATATTTTGTCTCTGCTACAAAATAAATTTTCTCATCGTTCTTATATATCAATGCCCAATCGGGATTGTATGTCCCTATCGGTGTATTTATAACAAACCAGTTCGGCAGCTTAATATAAAATTCAATGTTCTCGTCCGTTTCGCAATCTTCTGCAAATTTTCTTTCTACTTCGGATTCAAAAGGGATATAATTGTATAATGTCTTTTCGTCTTTCTTTACCTTGTAAAGATATTCTTTATATCCTTCCAGCTCTTTCTCGGCAAATAATTCCATCTTGTAATATTCCGCTTCTCCCATCTTTTCATATTTAATTCCTTCAATCATCAAATCTGTTAATACATCTTTTATTTCTTTCACAGCCATATCTAAAAACAATTGAGGATTTTTTAATACATCATTTAATCTTCCTGACTCTCTTAAAATTTTTATTATTGTCGACCTCGTAAGCTCTGTCCTGCTTTGAATAAAGCCTGCTACATCAGGGACAATAGTATTATAATCATTAATTTTATATGAATTGAAATTTATTTGATGTCCGCCCACTCCTTCTTTAACAATGTCTATTCCCGTCTTTATAGAACGAATTAAGGGCGCTAATACTTCAGGCATTTTACTGATTGCTTTAGCAGCAGTTCTAATTAATTCTTCAGTCTTATAATCTACCCTGTACTTGGTATTATATTTTATTTTATCCCATAGTTCTAAAAATCTTGGATCAACTTCAAATCCTTTTCTTAATTTGA
This sequence comes from Bacteroidota bacterium, assembly GCA_021817845.1. Classification (GTDB taxonomy): domain Bacteria; phylum Bacteroidota; class Ignavibacteria; order Ignavibacteriales; family Ignavibacteriaceae; genus FEN-1297. The sequence continues at coordinate 24,224 of JAKAFW010000022.1, read as the reverse complement.
TCGACACACGGTCTCTTTTATCTTTAACTCTACCCGTAAATTGAACTCCGCAGTCATCCTCAATTTCTTTTTGTAGTGTCTTTGCGAATGTTTCATAGCTTTCATTTGCTATCACAGTAAGCCGGTTTATGTTTTTATCGAATACTCTGTATCCTTCGCTATTAACGCACAGTCTTAAACCCCTTCCGATTTCCTGCCGCTTCTTCATTACCGAACCGGTTTCATTTAACGTACATATTTGGAATACGTTTGTATTATCCCAGCCTTCTCTTAAAGCAGAGTGACTGAATATAAATCTAAGCGGTTCATTTGCATCTAACAGCCTTTCTTTATCTTTCATAATTAAATGATATGCGTCGTCGTCATCTTTTGATTCTCCGGATAAAGAATCTTTGTAATGCCCGCTTCTGTCCTGCGCAAAATAACCGTTATGAACTTTCTCTTTGTCGTACTTAATAACGCCTGGATATTTCTTTTGAAAGCGTTCAAAGGATTCTTCAAACCATACTGCGAATTTTCCTTGCATTATATTCCCGGACTCATCGTAGCTTCGGTAATTGGCTACTCTGTCTATAAAGAACAGAGATAAAACTTTTATCCCTTTTACGCCAAACTGCTTATCTTTTATAAAATGCTCTTCAACAGCTTTTTGAATTTGGATCTTCATTATCTCGTCTCTAAAGTCACCGGTTGTCTCACCGGCACGTAATATTTTCCCGTTTGAAAGTTCTATAAACTGTTCTTCGTAATTTATTCCGTTTACGAGAAGGTCTTTGTATTGATCTCTATTACCGGACAGCTTATATAAGTCATGATTCTTTGAATCTATTTTAATTGATTTTCTTTTAACCCCACCATCGGTATTAACATCAATTTTAATCTTTGCAGTTATCTTTGTTTTTGCGGATGATATATTTTCAAGCTGAATGAATGCATCGTTAAAATCATTTTCGGAATAAACAGAATCAACTTCAATCTGTTTTACTAAGCCAAGGTCGTATGCCTTAACCGGGTCAAGCTTATAAATAAGATTATAAATGTACTTATGAGTAGCGGAATACCTTAATACAAAGAGGGGATTAAGGTTTGCAATTCCTTTCTTTCTCGCATCTGTTTCCATATTCTGCGGTTCGTCAAGTATAACAATCGGATTTGTCGCCTGCACATATTCAATAGGCTTCTTACCGTTTGTCGAATCCCGGTATTGATTTATTATGTTCGTATCCTTTGTAAAGGAATCTATATTGATAATCAAGATTTGTATCGCATTGCTCGTGGCAAAGTTCTTTAATTGAGGTAAACGTCTGCTGTCGTAGACATAATAATTAATAGGTACGCGGTTATATAGATTTTGCAAATGATCTTCAGTTATCTGTAGACTCTTCAACACACCTTCCCTTATTGCAATGCTCGGTACAACTATAACAAATTTAGAAAACCCGTAAACCTTATTCAGCTCGTAAATCGTTCTTAAATAAACATAAGTCTTGCCGGTTCCTGTTTCCATTTCAATTGTAAAGTTCGGGAATGCTGTTTCAAATGTTTTCTCTTTTTCATTTGCATTATCTTCTCTGCCTGTCCCATTTGTGTGATAAGAAAATCTTTCAAGCTTTTCGGAAGGATTTATTTCATTTTCACTTTGCACCTGCTGAAGGTTATTAAGAATCTCTGATTCTGTCAATGAAACATTATTCCCAAACCCCAACTCAGAAAAAGTTAAAGCGCCGCCATTACCGGAAATTTCAAAGTCTCCTTTATTTAACGGCTGTCCTTCAAATAATTTAACTACTGAGTTTATCGCGTCTTTCTGGTATATCTGGTTTGGATCAAAGTGAAGCTTCATAATATTGTTTTATATTTTAAATAATTCTTCATCTTTCCAATCTTTAGGGAAACCCATAGGTGCTAAATCTATCATAGAATATTTTTCAAAAAGCTTATGTAGTCCAAGTTTAAAACTACTTGATGTATTAATTATTTCTAAAAAATAAATTATAATAGCTATAATTATAAATACACGATCGTTTCTTAATTCATCCGATTTGTTTAGCCATATACCGCCAATGGATTTTGGGATATTAGGTCGTATCCCAAGTTCGCGGTTCCACAGCCTTGAATGATGAGCACATACATTTCTAATATAAACAAGTGAATGAAACCATGACTCAAATACAATACGGTTCAATCCATACCTTTGAGCAATTTCTTTCATGTCCTTAAATGACTTTAAGTTTTTGAATAAAAGAGACAGCAATCCAAAAGAAGCTATTTCCATAGATATCCATGCAGGTGGAATTTCTTCTGAATACTTTGAAAAATAATGTTCTATGAATTTCTCATCTGAGCGACCAATTTCTTCTTTTAGTCTTTTAATATGTTCTTGAAAATAATTTTGATTGAAATAAAGTCCATTGTTGCTAACCCAAAAAGGACCATGTTTATGTGAAAGAACATAAATAATGTTAGTCCTAAGAGATATTTCTATTCTCTCAATTGCATCTAAAATCAATAAACGTAATTCACGATCAAAATTATATACATTAAGTATATTTTGAAATGTTACACCCTTTTTGAAAATATGATGTTCCTTGTCTTCAAGAAAAGGATACATATATGCGCTAAGTCGGTAATAGTTAATATGAGTTAAGTAATGAAGAGCATTAGGTTCATCTTCAATTGTGAGTCCCCTAGATTTAAGCCGGCTTATTTGATCTTTAAATGTAAGGGCAGTTTTAGTATATGGAATTTTCATCTTTTTAAAACTATAAAGCCCACCGATTTGGGCTTCTTCGAGAGGCCTGGCAGGCTTGTTGGTACAAATATATAAAAGTATTAACTAATTTCAAAAATATTACGACTAACCCTTCGTACCGCGCAAGCTCTGCATTTACCTGCGCAATTAAAGTAATATAATTCTCCCATTTGATATTTTTTAATGGGAGAGTCTTCGAAGTAATAAGTTTCATTATATTAAATCTTTTATCTCCTTCCATTCCAGTCTATTTCCAATTTCAATAAATTTAGGAATAGTTAAAATAGTATTATTGTTATTTTGAGATTCCAATAATCTTTGAATTGCTGGTCTAGCTTTTTCAGTTAAGTCAACCATACATTCCTTTTTATGAACAATTATCAATTTTCTTTTATTTGATCTCGCAAGCCATTCAATTATTCGCGTATTTATGCCTTGATCACCAAAGCTATATCCGCTAATAACTATATAATTACAACTTTCTAATTTATTCGCAAATAAACATTGAAGTTCAAAGTTTATACTTCTATTATATTGATGCAACTTATTCAAACTACCTATCAATATTATAGGCCTACCATCTTCTCTTGATGAACCAATATTCTTATAATAATATGCATTATACAAATCTGAACTGGGATTATAATACCAATCTATTGAACCATGCATCTTAAAAAAGTTTATTCGCGAATTGAAAGAAGCAGAGTTCCAGACTTTATGTTTATTGTCTGCTCTGACAAAACCATCTGAGTAATCTATGCCTTTCTTTTTCCAAAATCTTTCAAGGAAAATATCATGGTTGAGAGTAAATATATTAATCTCGGAAATACCATTGTCTTTATGTGCTTCTGATAAAAATTCTAAATGATCTAAAGTGGTAGGTTCTTTACATAAGCTTTCAACAACATGGTCTTGAATATATTGTTTTGCCATCGTCGTTAGATTGAATAATCTTTGATTGTTTTCTCCCACATTTTTTCCGCAAAAAATATCTGGTAATTTTTGATATAATATCCTTGAATAATATGTTACAATTGGATTCTCAAAATTTAAACTTTGATCTTCATCCAATGAGTCAACAATATAATAATAATCTTCATAGTTCATTTCTCTTTTAAGCTCAGTATAAAATTCATTAAAATCAGTTTTAATTGTATCAAATATTCTAAATATTTGTTTTAATTTTTCTCTTTCTATTATTAAAAAAGGTTTGTCATTACCTGATACAACCTCATTTCTTCTTTCAATAATATTATCAGTAATTTCATTTGTTTTTTCAATTCCAGCTGGCTGTGAAATTCCTGCACCAAATAGAAAGGCTATATTGAGGATTTGTGCTTGCATTGGTTTATTAAATTTTAATATTATTTCTCACACCGTCACCAACTCCACCCCTGCGTCCTTCATCTGCAATGCGGTGTTTGTTTTTAACTGGTCATTGCCCGCAAAAAGATCATCAAGAATAATGCAGCTTTGCGGCTTTAATTTTATAACTTCGTTAATAGTATTCTGGTCAATCTTATCCAATACAAAAACAGCTTGACCTTCATTTACAGAATAATACCCGTTTACCTTTTCAACCTTATCAGTTAATGTAAAGCCCGATTTAAGCATCAACTCATAAAGCATATTTCCTATTTTTGCATCCGGCTTAATTTGCGTATCAAAAAGATCAATCATTTTATTTAAATCTTCTTCCGTTTCAATTACATCACTTCGCCACATCTTAAAATTGCTTGGAACTAATTTGAATACTTTGAAACCAGGAACTTCACCGCTAAGACGCGAAGGCGCAAAGATTTCCCCTTGCGTCTCTGCGCCTTTGCGGTTAATTTTTTCTATCACACGACGGATTCTCTCTTTACAAATATCCGCAATTGTAAAATATTTTGCTTTGTACGCTTCACTGCTTTCGTCCGTCTTTTCCGGCAACTGCACAAGAATAAATTTCCTGTTCCCGCCGTCTTCCTTATTTAATTCCATTACCGCCTGTGCTGTCGTTCCCGAACCCGCAAAGAAATCTAAAACAATTTCATTTGTCCTAAGAGTTTGTTTAATTATCTCTTTCACCAGACTTAAAGGTTTTGAATAGCTAAAAATATTTGCTTCAAGAATTTCTCTTATTTCCCTTGTTGCTTCCGAGTTCATTCCAACTTCAGCAAGCCAGGTAGAAAAAGGATTAGTAGTAGATTTTAACTCGTCTTTAAATCTCTTTACCATAGGTCTCTTATTTTTATCATCAGGAAAAATAACTCGGTTTTCCTCTAACAATTTATTCATAGACTCTGGAATAAATGCCCAAACACGATTCGGATTCGGATTATATGCTTTCCCAGTTTTAGGGTTTACCAAAACATAAAATTGATTTGGCCTTTGATCCTTAGTCATACCAACGGTTAAATCTCCAGTTACCCATTCGCCTCTTGGATCATCATCAGGATTACTATAGCCAGAATAATCTTTTTTATTTCCTAAGAAAGAATTTAAATTCATTTTTTGAAAACATACTATATACTCATGATCTGTTGACACATTCTTTTCTGCAAGTGCAGACGAAGATCTTCTTTTCCAAATAAAAGTTCCGACAAAATTTTCCTCCCCAAATATTTCATTCATAATCATTCTAAGATTATGCACTTCGTTATCATCAATTGAAACAAATATTACTCCGTCCTCACGCAATAAATTACGCGCGGTATAAAGCCTTGGATACATCATCGAAAGCCAGTTACTATGGTAATGCCCGCTTTCCTTGCTGTTCTTCCTAAAGAATCCTTCCTTTAACAAAAAGCCTTCTTCATCCTTATCGCCGATGCGTTTTAGATATTCATCTTTAGTCTCGGAAAATTTATCCGGATAAATAAAACTGTCGCTGCCGGTATTATAAGGCGGGTCGATATAAATCATCTTTATCTTGCCGAAGTAAGACTTCTGCAAAATCTTCAGCACCTCAAGATTTTCCCCTTCAATAAAAACATTTTCAGTCTTATCAAAATTAACTGACTCATCTTTTACAGGTCTTAACGTACCCGAAGTTCTCTGCTGCAAAACTCTAAATGCATCCGACTTACCCGCCCAGTTAAGATTGTATCTTTCATTCTCAAAATTAATATCTTCACCAAGCGCAGCCTTTAACTTTTCCCAGTCTATTTTTTCTTCGGTAAAAGCCTCGGGTATTATTTCTTTAAGCTTAGTAATTTTATCGGAAAGGATTTCTAATGATTTGCCGTCCATTTAATCTCTTAATTCTTTCATGAAAGACTATATTTATTAAAAGAAACTAAAAACACTATAGAAAATAAGAATATAATATTATTTAAGAAAGTTTTAAGCGGAATAAAATTCTTGGAAAGTTTATAATCAATATAGCCCGGTTTAGCTGAATATTCACCGACAGTTCTGAAAATGGAAAAATTATATAGGCACGTGTAAAGGATAAAATATAAAGTGCATTTCTAAAAACATTTAACGCAAAGACGCAAAAAACACAAGGAGCGCAAAGAATATGCAACGTCCTGGAGATTATTGAACTTTTCAGAAATGTACTATATTTATATAAGAAGAAATTAGGTGCTACATTTTCTTTTATTTAAGGAGAGCCATTATGAAAAATACATCCAGGATTCTACCTGTGTTGTTCACTATCTTTTCCTTATCATTTCCCAATCTCTATGCTCAATGGATTCAGACAAGCGGACCTAAAGGCGCCTATGTTTCCAGTATTGCCTTTAGCGGAACAAATATTTTTGCGGGAACCTTTGGCGGTGGCATTTACTCATCCGCCGACAACAGCGCAAGCTGGGCACAATCAAACAATGGTTTATCTAATTATGAAGTCCTCTGTCTTCTTGTTAACGGAAATGATATTTATGCAGGTGGGAATGGCGGGATTTTAAAATCAACTGATAACGGTTCAAGCTGGGTTTCGGTAAATACCGGTTTAACTGATTACACTGTTCGCGCTTTAGCTGTAACCGGCACGCATATATATGCAGGATGTAACTACGGTAAAATATTTACTTCAACAAACAATGGATCAACATGGACTCAGGTAGGAACAAATGTGTCAGGATCAAGTGTTTTTTCAATTGCTATCAACGATACGACTATTTTTGCCGGGACACTGGGCGGCGGGATTTTTCGATCTACTATTAACGTTCCAAGCTGGGTTCCTGTCGATACAGGATTAAATAGTTATAATGTTACTTCGTTATGTGCCGCTAATGGATATATTTATGCCGGAACTTCCGGCGGTGTCTTTGTTTCGACGAACAACGGGGGGACATGGAATAGCAGGAATAACGGTTTAATGAGCGGCGTCAATTTATTTGCAACGAATGGATCAAGTGTCTTTGCAGGAACAAACGGGGGCGGGATTTTTGTAACTACGGATAGCGGCTTGAATTGGTCTCCGATGAACACCGGATTGACAAACCTTTATGTGTATGCAATTGCATTCGACAGTTCGGAGATTTTGGCTGGAACAAATAGCGGCGTTTTCATATCAACAAATAACGGATCAAGCTGGATATTAGCTAACAGCGGACTTGGGTATAATCTTTCTGCCCAGGCTCTTTGTGTGAAAGGAAGCAATGTTTTTGCCGGGACAGGTGCATGCGGAATGTTCAGAACATCGGATAATGGTATCGCGTGGTCTCAAATAAATGCCGGATTATGGAGTTTTTGGATAAGTGCACTTGCGGAGGATGGAACAAATATTTATGCAGGAACTGGTTCTAGCGGAGGAGTTTTTATCTCAAGTGATGACGGGGCAAACTGGCAGTTTTCTAGATTTACAAACCAGCTGGTTTCTACGTGGGCGATTGTAGTAAACCATACAAATGCTTCGGGGACGAATATATTCACCGGGTGTGATGCAGGTGTTTTTTTATCAACGGATTATGGTAGCACCTGGACTCAGGTTAATAATGGTTTAACGGATACTGTAGTCAGCTCTTTAGCAGTAATTCCTAATGCGGTAGATACAAATATTTTTGCGGGAACTTCAAGTAAAGGCGTCTTTCGATCTACCGATAACGGAAAAAATTGGACTGCTGCGAACACAGGATTAACAAGTGCAGGTATTTTTACTCTTGCCGTTTCAGGAACTAACCTTTTTGCGGGAACAATGAACGGTATTTTCCGATCTACCGATAATGGGACAAGCTGGACAGCAGTTGATTCCGGTTTGACAAACAACGTAGTAATTTCTTTTGCGGCAAACGGAACGGAACTATTTGCAGGGACATTCAGCGGCGGTATTTTCTTATCTACTAACAATGGTACAAGTTGGTCTAATGTTAATTCAGGATTTACAAATGCTCCGGTACAATCATTTGCTATATCCGGGTCATATCTGTTTGCAGGTACAGTTGGTAGCGGAGTTTGGAAGCGACCTTTGGAGGAGATGATAACTGGTATTGAAGATAAAAAGAATAATTTACCGGTAAGTTTTTCGTTATTCCAAAACTACCCAAACCCTTTCAATCCGACAACAACAATAAAATATGGAATCCCTAAGTCCGGATATGTAACGATAAGAGTATATGATGAGCTGGGAAGAGAAGTAGCAACTTTGGTTAATGAAGAAAAACCGGGCGGGAATTACTCTGTTAGTTTTAATGGGGCAAATTTTACAAGCGGGGTATATTACTACCGTCTGCAAGTTGGAAGTTTTACTCAGACTAAAAAACTAATACTTCTAAAATAATTTTTAAATGATGTTCAAATATTATATTGATTAATAAACTTTATGATAAAATAAGCGAGAAAATAGATTCTTGCTCCACATTTTCATGGGGACAAGTTTCTTGGGAATGTTCGATAGGGGTATTTTTTATACTAAAGTGCATTTATGAGAAACTTCTGTAAATCCTTGCATCGTTAATTCTTAAAATATATATTATACTAATGAGAATTTTTCTTATCACTAATAAAAATGAGAGTAGTTTATGGAATTTTATTTTGTAATTCTTTTTATACATATAACAAGCGCCTTGGTATTGTTTATGGCAATGGCTATTGAATGGGTAGGAATTTCAAAACTTCAACTCGCACTCAAAAGAGAACAAATCGATGAATGGGTAAAATTTATTTTACCGCTTAAATATATCTTTATGAGCGTCGGAACTTTACTACTTTTAACAGGCGCTTATATGGTTTCTGCTAAGTGGAACTGGAGTGCCTGGATAATAGTCGCAATGTTGATGTGGCTTTTCCTGTTCTTACATATCATTCTTGTTACAGGAAAAAGAGTTGAAAAGTTAAGCAAGTTAATAAATTCTAATAGTCAAATGTCAGATACTGAATTGCATGGATTTATAGGTACTTTAAGCCTGATGAATTTATTGCAATCTGAAATTGCTGTCGGTTTAGGACAAATTTTTATAATGACCATTAAACCGGATTTGGTTGGTTCTGTTTGTGTAATAATTGTTGCAATTATATTAGGAATAGCTCCTCTTTTGTTGAAGCAAAAAGATTAAAGAATTAGTCAACGGAGAAAATGAACCTGGATTTCATGAACTTACATTCAATTAAAATTGTTCCGTCTAACGCTTCAGTTAATTTCTTGCTGATAGTTATTTACTATAGTATTGCCATTTATCCGCAATAGGCGGATTGTTTTTTGTGTCAAGATATTTCAAAATTTGTTTTACATATTCCATATTCCATCAAACATATTCCATTGCGGCCTGCCTGCCGGCAAGCAGGCTTGCTGCGCTAGGTAAAGTGTGAAAAAATTAATGCACATCGTATTTCTCACCCAAAAGATGTAGTTCCCCTTTAGTCCCTTTGCTCTATTGAAATGACACGCCCGGATTGATAATTTGTTTAAGTATAAAAATGTTTTTACAAAGGTCCGTAAATATTAGAAAAGGATTATAAAATGAAGCTTCGAGGTTTTAGTTTAGAAAAATCTTTAGTATTGTCTCTCATGATGATTTTTAGTGTTGTAATTTACAACGGGTGTTCCTCAAAAGACAATCCGGCTCAACCGACAACAACTAGCGGGATGATGAAAGTTCAGATGATTGACAGCCCCGCAGATTATTCGGAAGTGAATATTGTAATTGATAGTGTTCAAGCACATATATCAACCAGCGACAGCACGACCGGGTGGGTTACTCTAAACAATCAGCCGGCAACTTACGATTTATTAAAGCTGGTAAACGGCGCTAATGCCGTCATAGGCGAAGATACTTTACAAGCAGGTTATTATACTCAGATTAGATTATTTATAGGCAGCGGAAGTAATATTGTTATTAATGGGCAGACTATCGGTCTTACAACACCAAGCGGAAGTCAGAGCGGAATTAAGTTAAATATAAATGCAACTGTGCAGCCGGGGATTACTTATTTGCTGACTCTAGATTTTGATGCAAATCGTTCTATAGTTCAAACAGGTTCTTTGTTAAATGCTAAATATATCCTAAAGCCTGTCATCAGGGCTGTTGCAACTGGAACCACAGGAATAATTGCCGGAACAGTGTCACCAATTTCAGTGTCATCCAATGTTTGGGCAATTTCGGAAGGGGACAGCGTTTCGACATCAACAGATGTCACAGGAGGATTTAAACTTCAATATCTATCTCCAAATAACTATTCAGTATATATTGCGCCTAACGATACTTCTTATAATGATACAACAGTTGTAAATGTTAATGTAACTGCTTCGAATACAACTAATATCGGAACTGTAGTGTTTACTAAAAAGTAGTCTTAGCTGAAAATATTAATAAGCCGGTCAATGTTAACCGGCTTATTATTATCATTATTGAAATAAGAAAAAATAATTTTAATAAAACCTCTTTTATGGAAAATTTATTTATACTTTATTACTTGCCATTTCACATTCTTATTTTTCTTGATTTTGATTCTGAGAAATGCTTACTTATTACATAAGTACTTAAAAATTTTATTTTCTTAAGAGTTATAATCATTATTTCACTTAAGGTTAAATAAATGAGCTTATTTTCTTGTAAAGCTTCAGAGCTAGCAAGAAGATTATTATTTATTGTTAGTTTGTTTTTGTTTGCTCTGGATAGAACGGCTTACTCACAAGTAAGTGATGTATCTTTTGATCAAATATTTCTTGAAGAAGGATTATCTCAAAGTATCGTTAAATGTATTCTTCAGGACCATCGTGGGTTTATGTACTTTGGTACTGAGGACGGCTTAAATATATATGATGCATATTCATTTAAAGTTTTAAGAAAGTCTGAGAATCCGAATAGTTTAAGTTATAATGATATTACGGCTCTTTGTGAAGATAAGCTCGGCAGATTGTGGATTGGGACATTCAACTCAGGTGTAAACCTCTACATACCGTGGAAGAAAAAATTTATACGATTTAATTATAATGAGGATAACCTAAATAGCTTAAGCAACGATAATATAAATGCAGTAGTTGAAGATAAAGAAGGGAATATATGGGTTGGAACTGATTATGGACTGAATCAGATTGTAAAGACGGTATCGACCGATACTACTTTTATCATCAGTAGGGGTATAAAAGTAACTGATAAAAAATATGCACTGGAAAATGTTAAAGTCTTATCTCTCCTAATTGATAGTCAAGGTGTCTTGTGGGTTGGAACAAATAATGGTCTATCAAAAATATTTAAAGAGTATGGGAAAACATTTAACACGATCATTGATTACGTGAAAGAACCCGCTGCTAAAAACTCATTAAGTGATAATAATATTAGATCTATTTTTGAGGATGCAAATGGAAATCTTTGGATCGGAACCGATTATGGATTAAATAAAATTTCTTCAACTGATCGCAATAAAACATTCCCTAAGTTTAATCAATATCTTTATTCTTCTTCGAAGAAAAACTCAATTAGTCACAATGAAATCTATGCTATATCCGAAGATGCTTCTGGTATGATTTGGATTGGTACTAACGGCGGCGGAATAAATATTTATGATACAAAAAAAGATCAGTTTGCCTCTTATCAGCATGACCAATTGGATAGCAGATCTTTAAGTACAAATGAAATCAGATCCTTGTATATGGATCGCTCCGGCATTATGTGGATAGGAACTTATGGAAGCGGAATAAATAAAGTATCCAGAGGGGCAGGACAATTCTATCATTACAAACACAGACAAGGTGATCCAGCCTCTTTAAGCCACTCAATAATATGGTCGTTTTATGAAGATGGTGATAGTGTGCTCTGGATTGGTACTCATAATGGCTTAAATAAATTAGACCGGAAGACAAATACATACAAATATTACTTCCATATTCCGGGGAAAAATAGTTTAAGCAATAATGTGGTTCGGGTTATTACTCCGGTTAATGATGGTAAACTTTTAATCGGAACTAATGGCGGAGGTATGGATGAATTTGATCCTAAGACGGGTTATTTTAGAAATTGGTCGAACGTTCCAGTTAATCCAAATAGTTTAGCCCACAATCAGATTAGATCAATTTATAGGGATAGGTATGGAATCGTTTGGATTGGTACTTATGGAAAAGGAATGGATAGGTTTGATCCTTCAACCGGCATATTTAGACACTTTATGAATATTCCCGATGATACTACAAGTCTTAGTCAAAATTATGTTAGGGCTATTATTGAGGACGATGCAGGATTTTTATGGATTGGTACTGAAGGCGGTGGACTGAACAAGTTTGATAAGAAGACAGAAAAGTTTATAAGATACAGAGCGCAGAACGGCAATCTAAATTCTTTATCTAGTGATTATATTTTTTCAATATTTTACGACAATTCAGGAATCTTATGGTTAGGAACTTACGGAGGTGGACTCAATAGATTCGATACAAAGACCGGCTTAGTCACCAAATATACTATGCTTGATGGATTACCAAGCAATTCTATCTACGGTATGCTTCAAGACCGGGGCGGTAACTTTTGGATTAGTACAAACAATGGTTTATCAAAATTTAATCCTAAAGAGAAAAAATTTAAAAATTATAATGTAAAAGACGGACTACAGGATAACGAGTTTAATGGAGGATCTTATTATAAAACTAAAAGCAGTGAGATGCTCTTTGGTGGGATTAACGGATTCAACGCATTTTATCCTGAAAACATAAAAGATAATAAGTATATCCCGCCTGTTGTTATCACCTCATTCAAAAAGTTTAACAAGGAAGTTAATTTTTCAGAACCATTAACTTCGATTAAGGAAATAGAACTACCATATTCTGATAATGTTTTTTCTTTTGAATTTTCCGCACTTGATTATTCTGCTCCTGAAAAAAACAAATATGCTTATAAAATGAAAGGTGTCGATAAAGATTGGGTGTTTGTGAACGCTGATCAAAGATTTGCTGCGTTTACAACTCTTTCACCCGGTGAGTATGTTTTTTATGTGAAAGGTTCAAACAGTGATGGGCTGTGGAATGAAACAGGTGTAAAACTAGTTATAAAAATAATTCCTCCTTTTTGGCAAAGACTGTGGTTTATCTTTCTTGTTGCTATTCTGATTATCGGCATAGCGTATCTATTATATTTGAGAAGATTGAGAATAATAAGAATGAAAATAGAACTTCAAACTGCTCACGATGCTCAACTATCAATAATGCCGCTTTCAGATCCTGTAATTGATGATCTGGAAATATCCGGAACTTGCATTCCTGCAAATGAGGTTGGCGGAGATTTCTTTGATTACTTCTGGTTAGATAACGATCTCAAGAAATTTGGAATTATGATTGGTGATGTATCCGGTAAAGCTATGAAAGCCGCAATAACAGCCATTATGACAAGCGGGATGATTATATCTGAAACAAGGTCAAACAGAAATATCAGCAAAATTTTAGAAAATGTGAATGCTTCTTTAATTAATAAAATTGAAAAGAAGATGTTTGTTGCGATTTGCTTATGCGTAATAGATAATGAAAACAAACAGCTTTCTATTGCTAACGCGGGATTAAACAGACCAATTATTTTATCTGATGGAAAAATTGAATTTCTCCAACCGGAGGGGCCAAGATTACCATTGGGTGTTAAAAGCGATATTCAATATGAGCAAACCAATTACAATCTAAAAAAAGACGATCTTATTATTCTGACCACAGATGGAATTAATGAAGCTCAAAATATTAATCGTGAATTATTTGGTGATGATAGATTAAAAAAACACATCCTATCTCTTAACAAAAAAGACTTGTCAGTTTTGGAAATAAAAAATTCGATCATAAAAGAAGTTCAAAAATTCATTAAAAAAGATAAACCAAATGATGATATGACTGTACTGGTAATAAGAATAAAATAGTAAATAGATTATTCTGCTTTATTAAAATCTACGAATAGCTCTTTTCCTATTGTGTGAAAATTCAACAAAAAAGCCTTAAACCAGCTAAAATGAACTGCGTTTAAGGCTTATTTTGTAGTAGCGGAGAGACAGGGATTCGAACCCCGGAAGGACTTACATCCTTAACGGTTTTCAAGACCGCCGCATTCAACCTAATTCAAGCTAAATTCAAACCTTTTTAGTCAAGTGATTAACTTTTTGATGAATTATTTCTGAAATTTTATCTACTCTTTTGAACTTGAAAGGAATTACAACCATGTTTTGTCTTTCTAAACGTTCAAATGGTTTTTTCTATGTTTACTATAATTCCACATCCGGGAAAAGAACTTGCATTTCTACCAAAACAAAGTATAAAGCCGAAGCAATCAAATTTCTATCCGATTTCAAAGATGAAATTAAAAAGCGGAATGAATCAAAAATAGATTCCATTTCCTTGAATGATTTTATCTCTGAATTTATAAGTTACTCAAATACTATCCATACAGCTAAGACCGATAAAGCATATAATCAATCATTAAGCTTTCTTAAAAAATACTTTGGGAATATTCTAATAAACGGAATATCTAACGGTCAAATGATAAAATACTTTGAAAATCGGATTAATGAGAGTTCAATTTATCAGGCAAGGAAAGACTTAATCTGTTTTAGTAGCTGCTTTAATTATGCAATAAAGCAAAATTATATGATAAATAATCCATGCAAGGGAATTAAAAGATTTAAGATACCGGAGAAACAACCATTATTCTTTAGCGAATCTGAATTTCAAACCTTATTAAGATTTATTGATAATGAAGTCATTAAAGACATGGTTATAATTTCAGCACATACCGGATTAAGGCAAATGGAATTATTAACCCTTCGATGGTCTCAAATAGATTTCAAGGAAAAAGCTTTGATATTGGATAACCAATTTTCAATAACTAAAAGTAAAAGAGTTAGAGCGATTCCACTAAATTTGACAGCTTTACAGATTTTTACTAAGCTGGAAATAAATAAA
Organism: Bacteroidota bacterium; assembly: GCA_021817845.1. Lineage (GTDB taxonomy): Bacteria > Bacteroidota > Ignavibacteria > Ignavibacteriales > Ignavibacteriaceae > FEN-1297. Next base: position 9,183 of record JAKAFW010000022.1, on the reverse strand, counting down.
GGGAATAATCCGGAATCAGACAATTTAATCTTTTCTCTCAATGGGCATATTTTGAACCCGGATTTAATTGGAAGGACATTCAAAGGATATGTTATAAAAGCAGGTCTTAATCCTAAATTGCATTGGCATTCATTAAGGCATACTTGCGCAAGCTGGTTAATTCAAAAGGGAGTTCCAATATTTAACATTCAGCATATTTTAGGTCACGCGGATATTAAGACGACTGCTATATATTCTCATATCAGGAATGAAGATTTGAGCGAAGCTTTAAGCAGAATATCAAATAATAACTAAGGGTTAGTAATGCTTATAGATTCAATTTTAAACATGCGTGTAAGCCCTACAAGCGATTATCTATCCGGGTTTGACTAAATATACCTTGAAAACTAATCCTTGCTTAAAAGCTATTTAAAACGGTCATTTATTTTATAAAAAAACATAAGGAATTAACACAATCCGATGAAAATAACTAAAATCAAACCCGATTATAAACTTTCTAAATCTAAAGATTCGCAAAAAGTTAATTTTGAATTATTATTAAAATCACAATTGGAAAAAGGAAATGGAAAGCTTTCTCTCGATTCAGCGATAACCATTATTAATGCTGCAAAAAATAATAATAAAGCTAAAAAAATTCCATCCCTTTTTAAGTTTGTTAAAATTGAACATAGGGGAAAGTTAGCAGGAATATTAGAAAATCATATTTTACATATAATAGATATTGAGCCATATTTATCAATTCAAAGTTATTCAAATTTATATTATTTGGGAAAATTAAGGAAAAAATTATCTGTTTGGTATAATACAAAAGCGAACATGATATCAAACAAAATAGATGAACTAAGAGAAAAAAGGAAAAATTTTGAATGGGGAACAAAAGAATATTATGACATTGAAAACAAGATTGAATTACTTAATGATAAGATTTTCTTCCTTGCGGGAATTGACAGAAAAACAAAAAGCAAAGCTGCTTAAATTATTGGAGTCGGAGTCTTAGGATTCCGGCTTCCACATTATTATACAAAATTTTGTTGCTTATTAAATAATAAAGAGGCAAATTTATCAAGGATTATTTGAGAACTTTCATTCCTTAATTCAAATGTTCGGAGGTTTTATGACTCAAAAGAACATTCTAAAATTATTATTAAGTATATTACTTTTACTTTGTTTATTCAAAATGCCGTATTGGTATTACCAACTAATTAGGCTCTCAGGCATGGTTGGATTCATTTACTTTGCATATTTAGATAATAAAGAAAAAATTAGATTCACTCCACAATTATTTGTTTTAGCTGCAATTATTATAAACCCTATTATCAAAATACCGTTTGGACGAAGTGTTTGGCAAATAATAGATATTATTTTTTCTGTTATTTTGCTATTGAGTATTTTTTTAGAAAAAATATTGAGCGAAAAAACAGTAGAAACTAGTTTACCCCAAAATAGGATAATAAGTGAGGAAGAGTATCTAAAATTAAAAGAAGAATTAAAGAAGAAGCTTGAAAGGATGTGAAAAATGAAATTTCATTATTTACTTACTATTCTTCTCCTACTGTTTTGGGGATGTCAAAAATCGTCTAAAGATTATTATAAAGATGGGATGAAATATCTATCTAACGATGATACTACCTTAGCTATTGAAGCCTTTAGAAATTCTCTTAAATTTAACCCTGCAGATACAAGCTGTATTATGTATCTTGCCAAATGTTTTTATGGACAAGGAAATTACGATACAGCAATCTATTACTTTAATCAGGTCTACGGGCTCAATAAACTAAATGAAAACTGTATTTACTTTCTTGCTTTAAGTTATCTTTATTTAGGAAATAATTTAAAAGCATCACAACTTGCCGATACTCTTTTGAAATTTAGACCAAAAGAAGCTGAATATTATTGGGTAAAAGGAATATCAAATCTCCGCTTGAAAAAATATAACGAATCAAAGGATTATCTATTATCAGCGATTGAACTTGACTCTACTGTTAGTGGTGGTTATTTCGGCTTAGCATTATCTTACAATTATTTGGATAAATTAGATTCAGCCTTATTTTATGCAAAGAAATCTTTTGATTTGCAAAAGGATTATAAATCTAGGTTTTTGTTGGGGTCGATATATTTATTAAGGTTAAATAATTTAGAAGGATACTCGAAAGAACTAGACAAGTTTATAGATGCAATTATGTCTGATAATGCAAGGGAAGATGAAAATTACAATAGTGAAAATGAATAGTTTAGATTTTCGATTTGAGAAAATTTATCTTGATTTTCTTAAATAAACTTCAAATGTGATGTTTTCGGATTCAGGCTATAATTTAATTGAGATTAGCCTGTTCTTGATATAATTTTGATATATAAAACTTTAGCAATATTGTCAAAATAGAATTTTAATTAATCCTTCATTTGTGTTCCCTTAATCGGGAAGGCTTTGACAAGAGCTGCTAACACAAGTGAGGGATTTTTTATTTGTGAGCAAACATGGAAAAGAAATCAGAAGCTTTGAATAAACTCAAAAGCAAAATTGAACTCTTGGATAAGAAAATACGTGGTCTATTTGAATCAAAAAAAAATATCGAATTAGAAATACAAAACAAGAATATAGAAATTGAAGACCTAAAAAAAGAGTTTGATAAAGATTTATCCGAATTCCCTCTGAACCTTAATGAAAAGATTAGTGAGGCAAAAAAAGAAAAAAATAATTTGGAAAATTCACTTTTCAAAATTGACAAAACTCTTTATGGATTTTATGGGAAAAAGCCCGAAGGATTATATTGGAAACAAGTCAGACTTATCCATCAATACAAAAAAAGCGCGGTTGGTAATGATAAATTATTCAATGAACTCCAAGAAGAAAGCATTGAGAAAAATCTGAATGAATTAGCCAACAAAATTAAAATGAAATTAAAACAGGATAATTTATTTCTGAATGATGAAATGAAATTGAATGATTTATGTCTAAAAGTAATAGAGACCGCAATATCATTACGAGAAGAATCTTTTTTTGATGAAAAAGATAGAGATGAAATTTATGATATATCCATCAACACGGTGTTGAGCCAAGAAGAAAAAATAGGAAAATACCTTTTTGTTTATGATAGAGAAACAATAATGAAATTTCTTAATGAACAGACTTCAAACACTGAAAAACTTCAATTTATTAACCTCCAAATTACTCCGATTAAAAGAATGATTGATGAAATAGAGAATACTAAGGTCGCTGAAGCAGTTGATAATGGGTATTGGTCGATTTTTACAAGAGATAAAGAACTTGCTGCTTTAGTTGTCGAAGCTGTTAAAACACGAATTACAATCTCCAAAAAGAAAATTACAGAAGATATTTTGCAAGATATTTTAAAAGGTCTTCTAAATAGACTTAAAGAATCTTATATTTATTTAAAGACGGAATACAAAGCTATCAATAGAGCTATTAAAATATCAAAGGAGAAATCAAAGGAAATTTCAGATGAAGAAAAAAGAAACGACATTGAAGAAAAGGTGAATGATAAAGTTATCCAGACTGAATTACCGGATGTTCAAAATGTTTCAGTCAATATAAGATATGACAAAGTAAAAGAATTGGTCTCTAAATTGCCAATAGATATTACGGAAAAAGTGACTAAAGTTAAGAAAATAGGGAACCGAAAATGGAAATACACTGAGGGAGATATTTTCCTAAAAATCCATAAAGGCTTAGGTAATAATTTAACACCTAAGCAAAAAAACGTTGCTATAAAGCATATACAAAAATACCGCACCGAATTATTAGAAAATAAAAGTAACAACAAATCTTAATATGATTCTAACCTTTTGAGTAAAAGTAAAAATCCATTCTTTTTAAATTCTTAAGAATATTCCTATTGCATTCTTATAAAATTCTTTTCTTGGTTTGCACCAGCGATTAGATATAAAAGTCTTTTCAAATAAAAATTATCTTTTAAAAGATTTTCTTTTTTAGATACAAAAGCCGGTTGTCTAATCGCTAAGACTTTCCGGCTTTTTGCATTTAAAATAAGAAAACCGTGCATCAACACGGCTCAAAACATTTTGCCAGAAAGGTAAACAAAATGCAAAGCGAAAATACAAAACTAATTGAACTAATTCCAACCAAATATCCTTCGGTATTTCAAATTCAACTAAACCTGAATATGCAAACACGTTATATAGGCAAGTTGGATACTGCAGGAGATGGTACTTATTTAACTCAAAGAAAACCACAACATCTTTTCAAAAAACTTAATGCAATTGGTATAAATCATTCATTGCTTATTGATGAATCAATTCCGTTCAAGTGGATAGTGATTGATATTGATGGACACAAGCTTGTTACAAGTAGGCTATACATGCTTACTCATGGTAAATGTTACAAGTTTGGGAATCAGGGCTTTGAACTTCAGTGCTTCCTGCCTTTAGAGGAATTTGGACTAAGCAAAGCAAGAAATTTTGAAGCCCGGCAAGTAATCCAGGAGAATCTTTTTTCGGAGGCTGTGTAATGAAACCACTCGAAACAAACTTTACCTATAAGAGTTTTTTTTACCACCAAGAATGGCGTAACGAAAATTTTGCAATTTATAGCCAATGGCTGAATGATAAACTTATTGCTTATGAATCAATAAGAATTAGGAAAAATAAATCTCATGAAAGATACGGTAAGAATTATGAAGCTTCTGAATCCTATCCGACTGACAGAGAGTGGGAAATAAACGGATTTACTTCAAAGAGCTTAACAGAAGCGGAAAAAATACTATTCAAACACTTCCCTAATCTCCCAAATTTACTTTCGCCGAAACGCTACAAGGCACGAACTCCGCCAGAGGCATACCTAACTACCACTCAAACAATTTTAATTAAATCAGAGGCGTAAAAATGGAAAGACTATTAGAGACAAATGAATCTATTCGGCAGCAGCTAATTAATCTTGAAGCGATTAGAAACAATCTAAAAGAACTTAAAGTCAAAAACAAAGCTGAGGGTATGCTAAAGGAAAAACTTAACGAATATTTATCCACAGCATTAGCAGACCTTTTTATCTTATCTGATTTTCTCTTTGAAGCTGAAAACTGCCTTTGCGACAGCGATATTGAATTACTCTTAGAAATTACCCAAGATGAAGCGGTGAATTAAATGGAAGGCTGGATAAAGTTGCACCGGCAGGTTTGTGAAAATGAATTTTGGTTATCGGAAAGATTTACCAAAGCTCACGCATGGATAGATTTGCTCTTGTTAGCTTCTCATAAACCGAATACATTTTATATACGTGGTAATGAAGTCAAACTGGAAAGAGGTCAACTCGGATACTCTATTAAAGGACTGTCTTCACGCTGGAAATGGAATGAAAGAACAGTTGATAAATTTTTGAAGATGCTTTCAAACCGTGAAATGATACAGTGCAGAAAAACCTTTGTTACAACCGTTATTACAATAATAAACTATGATTTATACCAGAGCACTACCGAGCAGAGTACAGAGCAGAGTAAGAGCAGAGTACAGACGAACAAGAATGTAGAGAATGTAAAGAATATTAATAAGCGGAAAATTAAAAATCTTTTTTCTATTGAAAATCTACCACAGAATTTAAATGGTCAATCGTTTTATAATAATAAGTACTTCTTTGTTACTAAAGATTTCAGAGATGAGTTATTTCAAAAGCTTGCTGATAAAAATTTAACTGAGGATTCTATTAAATCGGAATTTTATAAAATGGAATCTTGGCTCGAAGCAAACGGAGCTAAAAAGAATTATAAGCTTTTTATTATCAATTGGCTTAGTAAAGTAAAGCCGCAACAAGTAACGGATAAATTTAATTTTCACTTTATAGGGACAAACCACAATGGACAAAATTGAAATTAAAACTGAGCTTGAAATGCAAATATTAGCTTGTCTGGTAAAAGAACCGGAAAATATTCCTTTTATCTACCAAAGAATTAAACCGGATGACTTCACGGAGGCAAATAAAGAATTATTTGAAGCTTTAACAGAAATTGATTTATCAAAAGTGAAGGATTCGAATTTGCTTATACTAAGGTTATCTGATAAGAAGCTAAAACATTGGACGCTACAAGACATCTTTAATTTGGAAAAGAAAGATGTCAGTTTTGATTCTTTAATTTACAACAAAATTTTAGAGCGATTCACAGATATTGGTTTTTCTCTTAAAGCAGAAGGCTTATTAAAGGCAAAATTAAAAGAAGCAGGAGAAAGTATTAATGGGTTGGACTTGCTTTCCGACTTCGTGGATGAATGTAATAATGAGATTTCTAAAATTCAAAACTTCAAAGAAGAAACCTCATATAGTGTTAAAGTTGTTATTGATGAAATTGAAGGCGAATTAAGTAATAAAAAAAATACTTCCTTTACTACTAAAGGCATTCCTTCGTTTAACAGTTCTACCGGCGGGATAAAACCGACAAACTTAATCGGTATAGCAGGCTCTTATAAATCAGGCAAAACTACTTTGGGGCTTAACCTGATAATGGATTTCGTAAAGCAGGGAACTCCTTGCGGATTCTTTAGCCTGGAGCTTTCAGAAAGTGAATTGAACCGGAAAATATTAGCTATGTTATCGGAAATTCAATATGAAAAGCTAAGAGAACCTAAAAAACTATCAGATACTGAAAGAAAGACCTTGGTAAAATTGTACACTGAAAGTCTTACACAAAACAAAGATTTTCCCTTATACATTTCTGATAAACGGATGACCGAAATAGAAATAAGGAATAAGGCTAAATATTGGAAAGACCGACATGGAGTAAAAATTATCGCTGTGGATTATATTGGATACATCAAGAGCAAAAAGAAATTTGATACCCGAGAACGGGAGTTGACTTATTACAGTGAATTTATGAAAGGATTGGCAAAGGAACTTGAATTGACTGTAATAGCATTGGCTCAATTAAATCGTAACGGTAAACAAAATCCCGGGACTGAAAATCTTGCTGAATCAATTGCACTTGCCAGGGATTGCGATTTTCTTTTCACAATATTTAATCCTTTAGAAATTGGAATGAAAAGCAGCGGGAAGTTTAATTTCAGCGAAAATAATTTTGTTGTAAAATTGGATACGAGCCGGCATACAAAACACAAAAATAGCTTTGTATTATCTTTGTCTGACAGTGGATATTTTACGGAAATTACTACCGAGTATGATAATAGCTTTATGAAGAAAGAAAGTAGTTCATTGCTTCCGCCTGAGTTGGCAAAGTATTTAAGTAATGAAGATGTAATTTAAATTAAAAGAATCAAAATTGAGGTATTAGAATGAGTAAAAATGTATCTTCAACTAAAAGCAATAGTGACAAAATTAACACTTCCGGTGAATTAAAAGTCATTGATATAAATGAGGATAGTAAAAACACCCCCTATAAAATAAATATTCCAAGAAATAAAAAGTTCAACGCAAAGGATATATTGAGGCTTCATTCAAATTTAATCCGCAGCTTTATTAACGGGAGTATTGAATCAAATGAGGCGAAAACACTTTCATATCTTTGCTCAAATTATTTAGAGGCATTACAGGGGACAGAAATAGAAGAAAAATTAAAAACTATTGAAGAAAGAATAGCAACACAAAATGAAAAATAGTAGTCTTGAAAACAGGTTGAAAAAGCTTGCCTGGATGATTCCTGAGGAAAAAACAAAATTATTGTTTGATGTTTCAAAATTAGCCACCGATGAGCTAGTTTTTCTTAGTGACACGTTAAAGAGTATTCGTTCCCAGGAAATGAAAACAACTCGATACGATGTTTCCAAATTAACAAATGATGATTTAACCCAACTTAGTAAAATACTGGAAAGGATAGCCTACAATGAAAAACTATGACGCACGGATTAAGAAGATGGAAGAAATCCTATTGCCTAAAAAAAACTTAATCGTCCTCATTGACTACCTAACCTCGGAACCGGAATCATATTTTGAAGTGAAAGGAAATAGGTATTCAATCCCGCCAGGAGTAAATGTATATGAATTTATAAAGGATAAGCTTAAAAATCACAGAGGAATTGTAACCGCCACATTTTACTTAGCGCAGGATATAGCAAAGGAATCAGTTCCCGACTTATCGAATTTAGCAACAAAAAAAGATGACCTTTTGATTACGATAAAAGGTTATGACGGGAGAATCTAAAATTATTTTTTTACCTATAACTCGTTTAAAATTGATGGCTTAAACTACTGTATAGTTTACTGCACATTGACAATAGGTTTTATAAGTGTATTTTAGTAGAAAAATTCTTAAAGACCATTGAACAAATATTTTGATATACGGAATTAGCCTGGAAAGTTTTTAAGGTTTGGTCGCCAAGAATTTCTTCCCGGGCTTTTTTCGTTTATGTTCATTGAGTAGCTGAAAAGTAAATTAAGAAGTGATTAACAAATTGATGATTAATTTGATTAATTATTCTCTGAATTTAGCTATAAGTTTGAATTTCTTGTTTCCCGGTTTTAAAAAGTAAAAGCCCTTCAATCCATTAATATCAGGGCATCTTTTGCGGAGAGACAGGGATTCGAACCCCGGAAGGACTTACATCCTTAACGGTTTTCAAGACCGCCGCATTCAACCACTCTGCCATCTCTCCGATTTTTGTAATTCTTTAAACTTAAAGCCTGACTTATAAGATTTTATTTCCATTTCTCTGCGATAGGCTTCTGATTTGGTTCCAAAATCTTCGGTATAAACAATTTCCCAGGGTGCATATGCTTTTGTTGATCTTGTTATTCCTGAATTATGTTCTATAAGCCGTTTTCTCAGATCAGCAGTATGCCCAATATAGAATCTACTATTTTTTATACTCTTTAAAATATAAACTGTAAACATTTCAAGACCGCCGCATTTCCCGCAAAGCGGGATATCGCTTTGCGATGACAACCACTCTGCCATCTCTCCAGTTAGAAAATTTTTGATCGTCAAATTTTCCAAAAACAAATATATGAATACTTTTTTTTATGACAAAGGAAAAAAGCTTACTTAACCAATATCGTCCAAAAAAAATTATATGCCGTCCAAAATAAACCTTCGAGGTTTTCCCAAACCTCGAAGGTAGGGTGTAAAATTTGTTGATTTTTATCAAAATTATTTACACCCCACTTTCAAAACTTCTTGTCTTTTGGATAGTGTCGTCTTTCCAATATGGGTTCTCGTCCATTGTTCAATATTTCTAACACTTGTATTCTCAAAAGCATCTTTCAACTCA
>JAKAFW010000021.1:0-69871 GCA_021817845.1 Bacteroidota bacterium | reverse complement strand
TCCTAAGAAATTCTCTTAATTGATTGCTTCTTAATAATGATAAATTTGGCGTCATCTTTTTTCCTTTGATTTTCAACAAATATAATCATTATTTCAATTATTTCCTATGTTAGTGCCATTACCCGCAAACGGGGCGAGCACTCCCTATCGGTCGTCGAAATGACAAGGGGAACCCCTCTGCGAACTTGTTTGACACAAAAAGCAATAAGCATTGGGCATAAGTGTAGATACTCAAAATACAAAATTATTATAAACGGTTTGTTGATTTGAATAGTGGTATTTAAGGATGTTACACATTTAAACTATACCGGTTACACGGTTGTCAAATCATAAAATTAAAAATTTCTAATTTGTTTTATTCATTTAGTTTTGGAGAAAAAGTGAAAATTTATGTCGTTGTTCTTGTGATTGTTCTGGCAAATATTATAGTATCAGCACAGAATGTAAATAAGTTTAGTACAAATGTTATTTCTGGAATTATCAAAGGTAAAGTAATTGATTCAAGCACGAAAAAAGTTATTGATTATGCTAACGTAAGTTTATTCAGTTCGAGAGACTCATCAGTAATAAACGGGACCGTTTCTAACAGTAAAGGTGAATTCATTATAAATGGTGTTAAGCCCGGGAAGTATTATGCAAAGATTTCATTTGTAGGCTATAAAACGACGGTAATAACGAATATTTTTATTACATCTAAGAGCCAGGCTGCTGAATTAGGTTTGATAAGCATTGTGCCGTCCTCAATCCAGATGAGCGGAGTAGTTGTAAGAGCAGATAAAGAGATGATCGTAACCAATCTCGATAAGCAGGTAATAAACGTCGATAAAGATTTAGTTAGCTCCAGCGGTTCCGCGCTTGATGTAATGCAGAACATCCCAGCAATTCAAGTAGATATTGACGGGAATATAAGTTTAAGAGGAAATAGTAATGTAACAATACTAATTGACGGAAAGCCTTCAGGATTTGCAGGATTAAGCAGCAACGATGTATTGACACAAATTCCTGCAAACTCTATTCAATCCGTTGAAGTTGTAACAAATCCCTCATCCAAATATGATCCCGACGGAACTGCAGGCATAATTAACATTGTCCTTAAGAAAAAGAGTAATCCCGGCTTTAACGGGGTATTTAATATTAATGCTGGAACCGGTAGTAAATATAACGGTACTGCAAATTTTAATTACAGAACCGGCGATCTAAATTTTTTCGGCGACCTTGGCGGAAGATTTAATCAATTCAACAGAATCGGACTATCAGACAGAACAAATACTTTTGGACCTAGTGTCTCATATTTAGATCAGACAAATTCATCTAAAAACAATTTTAATATGGGCAATTTTCGTTTTGGCACAGAATATATGCTGAATGACTTAAATACAATTTCAGGATCTGTTCAATATCGGAGATTTTATGCTACGAATAGCGGCGGAATCAACAATTATCAATTAGACAGCGCTTCAACTTTAGAAGACTATTTTTTAGATAATACCAACGGCAATAGAAGCGTTCAGGGTATAAACTACTCATTGGATTATACTAAAGATTTTGAAGAAAAAGGAAGGCAATTAACTGCAGATATTATGTATTTAGATTTTTCGATGAATAGTGCTTCTAAAACAAACATGAATTATATGTTGACAGGCGGTAGCCCTTCAATACTTCCCTCTTCCTCAATTAATAATACTTATGACAATTCAAATAAGTTATTAATAATTCAGTCAAATTATGTCCATCCTTTTAGTCAAAGCAGCCGTCTTGAAGCAGGTTTTAAGAGTTCTATTAGAAACTTAGGAATGGATTATAATTATTTTAATTATGATCCCACAGGAAATGATTGGATAAATAACTTAGGCAGAAGTAACAATTTTGGTTACAAAGAACAAATACATGCAATTTATGCGATTTATACAGGATCTATCGGAGGATTTAAATTCCAGGGTGGATTACGCGGAGAGGATGCGATTACAAAATCGACAATACTTAATGAAGGCACTACTTACGAAAGTCATTATTACAGTTTGTATCCTTCAATTTATTTCGCTTATGATTTTTCTCCTGTGGATGAATTTAGGATCAGCTACACAAGACGTGTTGATAGACCAAAACCATGGAATTTAAATCCATTTATAAATTATTCCGACTCATTAAACTTATCAAAGGGTAATCCGAATCTTATGCCTCAATACACCGATTCTTATGAGATGGGTTACAGCTCTTTTATATTTAATATTAATATTTATTCCGCATTATTTCTTAAGCAAACCACAGGCTTGATAACAAGGATTAGTTCATTATTGAATAATGGCGTAACAATGACTACATTTCAAAATATTGCCAGCCAAAAGAATTACGGAGCTGAATTGGTCGGCAACGGCAGTATTGCATCATGGTGGGATTACAATGCAAATGTATCATATTTCAGAACCGACATTAGCGACCCGCAGTACGTAACTGGAGTTAATGGATATAGCTACAGTTGGACAGGAAGAGCGAACACAACTTTCAAACTAGATAAGACTTTATCACTTCAGGTTTCTTATACGTATAACTCCCCTACTGTAACAGCACAGGGAAGGTCTGACGCGTTATATTTTACGGATCTTGCACTTAGGAAAGAATTCATGAATGGAAATTTATCTGTTACATTAAGGGCAACGGATATTTTTAATACGAGAAGATACAGCGGGACAACATATGGAACGGGCTTCTCTTTATATAGTGAAGGACAAAGAGATTCAAGGATTTATTATCTCGGAATTTCTTATAACCTAAATAACTTTAAGAATAAAGATAAGGTAAAGGATATTCCGAATGATGACGAAATGAATTCGGATTGATATTTCTTATTACTGAGGTCTAACCACCAATGTTGTAAGGATAAGAGGAACTCCGTGTTAAATGCACGGAGTTTTTTTTGCCTATATTCATAGTGATTTGTAGAGAATTTTAATCACTCATTCACTAAATTCCCTTTGAAAAAATTAAATCACTTTGGAATGAAAAAGAAATTTTATATTCTTTCAATTATCGCATTGGTTTCTATAATTGAAAGCTGTTCGACCGTAAATAATTATTATATACTTGGGGAGAAAGATTATCAATCACGAAATTATCCTGCTGCACTTGATAAATTTCAACTTGCTATCAATAAAAATCCCAATGATTACAAGCTGTATTTTAGCCTGGCTAAAGCTTATGGTTCAATGGCAAATCATAAAAAGGCAATCGAAGCTTATTCCAAAGCAATTAAACTGAACGATAAAGATTCATTATCATATCTAAACCGGGGAATTGAATATATTTATCTCGAGGAATATGTAAAAGCCGAATCCGATTTTAATAATGCAATAGAGCTGGACTCTAGTAACTACCTTACATATTTCAGCCGGGCTTATGTTGAATCTACAAAACGTGATTTTAAGTCCGCGCTTAAAGATTATAATTCTTCAATTGTCCTGAATCCAAATAACGAGAAGGCATACGTAAATCGCGGTAACACTAAAGGAGAACTTCAAGATTATCCCGGTGCGATTGAAGATTATACAAAAGCAATTGAACTTAATCCTAAAGATTCGAACACATATTTAATTCGTGGATTCGATTTTGCTTTACTCGGAGGATTTGATTACGCAATAGAGGATTTTACAAAGGTTATCGAGATTGATTCGACTAATAAAGATGCCTATTATTTTAGAGGTGATGCGTTTAGAGTCGTCAACAAATATGATAGCGCATTAAATGATTTCTCAAAAATTATTGAATTGTACCCGGATGAATCAAAGGCTTATTTTAAGCGCGGCATGACTATGATAGATAAAGGTGAAAAAAAAGGTGCGTGTCCCGACCTTGAACGAGCCGGGAAGATGGGATACTTTGATGCTTACGCTGCAATTGAAAAGTACTGCAAGAAAACAAATCAGCCAAAATTTCATAAACAGATAGATAAAAAGCATCCTCAAAAGTCTGTCAAACCTCCGGCTGAAAAGGCAAAAGTTAAAAAGTGAAGAATTACTCCTTGAAATATTTTTACGATCCGCCTTTGGCAATAAAATTCCTTTTCAAAGATTTTGTTTGGAATAGTTCAGTAAGAAAAATTCTTTTAACTTTTGATGATGGACCTATGCCGGACACGACTCAAATGATTTTAAGGACTTTAGAAGAATTCAAAGTAAAATCTATCTTCTTTTGCGTCGGAGAAAATGTTAAAAATAATCCCAGTTTAATTTCGGAAATTTTAAGCGAAGGACATGAAATTGGAAACCATACTTATAGCCATGAAATTATTACACGTTTAAGTAATCTTGAATTAAAGAGTCAGATTGATTTATTTAACCGGATACTTGAAGACATTCATAATTACCGGGTTAAATATTTTAGACCTCCGCACGGGAGATTTAATTTTCGAACACAAAAAGTTATGGCAGAAAAAAAATTAAAGAACGTAATGTGGTCGCTGTTGACTTATGATTACCGAAATGATATAAATCTTGTTAATTTTGCCGTCAATAAATATATAAAGAATAATTCGATCATAGTTCTTCACGATAGCCGAAGGTCGAAAAGAATCATTGTGGATTCGATAAAATTAATAATGGAAGAAGTGAATAAAAAAGGATTTGAAATCGGGAACCCCGCCGAATGTTTGAAATAATTTTCTTAATTGCAGTATGCGGATATTTTATTCAATCTGTGCTTTTTATTATAGGCATAAGGAAAAAATTTTCCCAGTTGAGTGAAAACGAGCTTCCGAAAGCGTCGATAGTTGTAGCCGCTCGAAACGAAGAAGAGAATATTTTACGATGTCTGAAATCACTTGATAATCTTATATACCCCGAAGGGAAATTAGAGATAATTCTTGTCGATGATAAATCAACCGATACAACAGGAAAGTTAATTGACGAATTCATCTCGGGCAAATCAAATTTTAAGAAGATAGTAACAAAAAAAGAAATCGGAAGGTTAAAAGGGAAAACAAACGCATTAGCAAACGGAATTGAGATTGCAAAAGGTGAAATAATATTAACAACTGACGCAGACTGTGAAGTAAATCCCCAGTGGGCTTCTAATATTGCCTCCTATTATCAAAAAGACGTTGCAATAGTAAACGGGTTTACAACCCAATCAGTTTATGACGGTTTTAGCGGAATGCAGGCAATTGATTTTATTTATTTATTAACTGCAGCTGCAGGAACAATAAATTTTCAGAAACCGGTAAGCTGTATAGGGAATAATATGTCATACCGTAAAAGCGTATACTTTGAAGCAGGCGGATATGAAAATCTTCCTTTCAGCGTTACGGAGGATTTCAACTTATTGCAAGCGATTTACAAGTTGAAAAAATATAAAATAATTTTCCCCCTTGATAAAAACAGCTTAATCACTTCGACACCATGCAAAAATTTGAGAGAACTATACAGCCAGAAAAAGCGGTGGTCGGTCGGCGGACTTGATATTCCTATTAGAGGATATTCAATTATTGTTTGGGGATTTTTAACAAATTTATGCTTATTGCTTACGCCTTTATTTTTCTCTCCGGTGTGGCTATATTTGCTAGTCTTCAAAATAACTATTGACTATTTAGTTTTGTACCCGGTTCATAAAGCCTTAGGCATCCAGAAGAATTTAAAATATTTTTTCAACTTTCAAGTATATTATATTATTTACGTAGTGTTAATCCCATTTGCAATTGCAGCCAGCCGGAAAGTTATCTGGAAGGAAAGAGAATACAGATGATCTTGCTGTGTAATTATTATTTAACTTATCGCTGCAATGCTTTTTGCGAGTTTTGCCATTTTGGTGTTCATGAAAATTTCAAAGACACACCATTCGCAAAGTTAGAAGATTTCAAATCCAATGTTCAACAACTTGCCGCGCTTGGAGTAAAGTTTATTGACTTAACAGGCGGGGAGCCACTTCTTCATAAAGAGATTCATTTAATGGCGGAGTTTGCAAAGGGGTTAAAAATGCAGACGAGCATTACAACCAATGGATTACTTTATCCGAAATTTGCAGAGAAGTTAGCCGGTAAAATTAATCTCCTTCATTTTTCCTTAGACTCTCCCGATGAAGAAGAACATAACAAAATCAGAAAAGTTAATTGTTTCGGAAGCGTTTTGAAGAGCATTGAGATTGCAAAGTCGCTAGGTGAATACCCGGATATTTTATTCACTGTTACAAACGAAACCTACAAGAAACTTCCACGTATGCACGAGATTGCCTCCAGATATGGACTTCTTTTAATTGTCAACCCGGTATTCTCATATTTTGGCAATCCGGGACTTTCAAATGATGCGATGGATTATATTGAGAATTATATTGACGGCAAGATTGATGTCTACATGAATAAAGGGTTCATAAAACTAAGAAGGGACGGAGGAAACAAAATTGACGATCCAAGTTGTAAGGCAGTCTCACGTGTGGTTGTAATTTCTCCGAATAATGAAATAATACTTCCCTGCTATCATTTTGAAAACGAAAGGATTCCAATTGACAGACCGATAAAAGAAATCCGCGAGTCGGAGAAATTAAAGTACTACAAACAAATGGAAGGGAAATTTGAATTCTGTCAAGGCTGCACTGTAAATTGTTACTTTGAGCCTTCGTTTGCTTTTCCAACTAATTATTATTCTTTTATAAGTCTTACATCAAAATTTAAGTATGGCTATAATAAGCTGATTAAACAAAAATTAAATAAAAAAACATTCAACAAAGCGGAAAAAATATAAATGCGGAAATGTTCCTTTATCCTTATAATAATTGCTATAATAACAAAATTTTCATTTGCACAATCTTCTGAGACCTGGTTTCCAAATAAATTAAATATTAAACCATTCACTGCAAATATACTTGAAGCCCGCGACGGATTTTCCTATTTATTCGGTGAGAAAAAAATACGACTTGACGCCGGACTTACCTCGGATATTTATCAGGTACAAAAAGGGAATTCGACACTTTCATTCGGGGCAGATATTTTCACATTCACTCGATTAAGAAGTGAAGATAATTTCCGTTTCCCGGTTGAGACTATAGATTATTTTTTTGGGATCAATTCCGGCTATAAAATTATCCAGGATAACCAAACATACGGGTTTAGAATTCGACTTAGTCATATCAGCGCGCATTTAGTTGATGGAAGCTATGACGGACAAAATTCCGTATGGCGCAACGGCAGAGTACCTTTTGTCTACAGCAGGGAATTTATCGAAGCTTTACCTTTCTATGCAATAAATACTTTCCGTGTTTACGGAGGGTTCACATATTTATTCCACCGAATACCTACAACAATAGGCAAAGAAATTTATCAAGCGGGGTTTGATTATTACATAGTTAACTTAGCCGGAAATAATATTACTCCTTTTCTTGCTGATGATTTTAAGCTAAGCGAGATTGCTAAATACACCGGTAATAATATTTTTGAAGCAGGAATAAAATTCGGATCATACGACGGGAAAGGGTTCAGTATCCTATTATCTTACACTTCAGGGAAAAGCATACACGGACTTTATTACGATTTGAATGAGAACTACGCTTCTCTTGGATTTAATTTCGATTTATAAAAATGCCAAATAACTACCCAAATACATATGAAGATCAAGACGGGTTGCTTCAAGCACCGCAACGCGATAGAAATAATTATCTTCTCCATATAGCATTGTTCTTGATTACTTTTATTACAACCACATTAGCAGGAGCACAGTGGATTAGCGGTCAGCCTGGTCCTTATCAAATGTCGTTTATTCTAAAAGGCCTCCCCTATTCTATTTCAATAATGTTCATCATTTCCTTTCATGAGTTCGGACATTATTTTGCTGCAATGTATCACAAGGTAAAAGCGACCCTACCTTATTACATACCATTTCCTCCGATTCCGATCTTTCTAAACTTCGGGACAATGGGTGCTGTTATAAAAACCAAATCAATTATCCCGTCAAAAAAAGCTATGTTTGACATCGGTATTGCGGGACCTCTTGCAGGATTCGTAGCATGTTTAATAGTATTGGTATATGGATTTACTCATGTTCCGGGCATCGAATATTTATTAGCAATACATCCAGATTATTTTTCTCCTGATTACAGCAAGAATGGATTGGATCTAATTTTCGGCAACACTATTTTATTTTCCTTTTTCAAAATAATATTTGTACACAGCAATCAATTCTTCCCGCCTATGTCGGAGATTTATCATTATCCCTATTTGTGTGTAGGATGGTTTGGGTTATTTGTGACATCTATGAACATGATCCCCATAGGACAGCTTGACGGAGGCCATATTGCATACGCAATGTTCGGTGAGAAAAGACATTTTAATATTGCCTTAATTTCATTTGTTATTTTAGCTGCACTTGGGATAATGGGATTATTGGATGAAATATTTGATTTAAGTTATTCCACCGGATGGTCTGGCTGGCTTTTATGGGCAATGGTTCTGTTAATTGTAATAAAGCTTAAACATCCTCCTGTTCATGATGAAGAAGAACTCGATGTAATGAGGAAATTTCTCGGTTACTTAAGTTTTTTTATATTGATAATTTCTTTTTCAGCAACTCCGTTTGCGATTGTGGTACCTAAATGATTAAGAGTATAATTTTTTTTACCTTGAGCATGTTTAGGTATAGGACAATATTTCCACAAATGAAAAAATATATTTTGCTTATTATACCTTTATTCTTTTGGGGATGCCAAAAAGATTACAACACTATAGTCGATCCTCAACCGGTTGCTTATCAAGTTATAAGCATGAGCAATGCTGCCACATTTTCATATTCGCCAAGTGACTCTTTATATCATCTCGGAATATCTTTAGAAAAGAGCTCTGATGTTAGTTCAGTCTCTTGCGATATTATCGGTCCTGATAATTCGACTTTAAATACAGCGCCAATAGTGCTAAATCCTGAGACAGCATTACCAATAGAGTCTTATCCAGGATTCAATATTTACATATCAACTTTCCCGATGACCCAATATTATCCTTCTGGCACGTATCAAATCAAATATTATGTTACAGATATAAATGGAAATACGGCGACCGTTGGAATTCATTCATTTCAATATAACAACGGTCTTAACAATCCGGCACCAATAATATCTAATTTAGTTTGCCCGGATACTGCAAAAATAGGCGTTCTGAATGACACGCTTTTTGTATCGGTTAAGGTTCAAGACAGCGTTGGTTTGTGGGATGTAGCATCTGTTTTCTTTAATTCATTTATTCCCCCGGACGGGCATCCGTCTTCAACCAATCCAATCCTACTGCATGACGATGGGACGTTCGGAGACAAGATAGCCGGAGACGGAATATATTCCACCTATATAGTGCTTCCTCCTCAAGGAGTTACTAAAGGAACTTACCGGTTTGAATTTCAAGCAAAAAATTTTAGTGGTAAGTTGAGCAATAAAATTATTCACAACGTTGTTGTACAATGAAATTAAAAATTCTAATAACGATTCTTTTTTCATTATTAATTATAAAAGAGTCTTTTTCTCAATTTGCCCCTCATTCATTTATTATGACACAGGACAGGGAAATGGGAAAAGTAGAGGCAAACGGAACTCCGTCAAACAATAGCATCAGCGATATGATTATTCAAGGCGATACTGTTTGGCTCGGTACAGACAACGGAGTTAGTGTTTCAACCGACAGAGGGACAAGTTGGACAAACTTCGGAGGTACAACAACTTTTGGATCGGAAAGCGTTTCTGCTATTGGATACAATAATGGAATTTTTTGGGCAGCTACCGCGCACACTACAACAGATAATGGTCAAGACCTCCCTACCGGAAGCGGATTAAAATATACTTCAGACGGAGGGAAGACTTGGATTTCGATACCACAGCCGGTTGATAAACAGAGCGATTCAATAGTTACCTACGGAATTAATAATTTGCGTGCGCTTCCAGTTACAGTAGATGTTCAAAATATAATTTATGATATAGCATTTACACCGGGCACAATTTGGATTGCAACTTTTGCAGGAGGCTTAAGAAAGAGTACTGATATGGGGCAAACCTGGCAAAGAGTTGTTTTACCGCCGGATAATCTTGACTCAATTAAACCAACAGATACATTAAATTTTTGTTTACAACCAGTCTCAGGAACTTTTTGTTCCGGTGATAATTTGAATTACAGAGTATTCTCAGTTATATCGACAAATGATTCAACTCTTTATGTAGGAACTGCTGACGGAATAAATAAATCGACAGACGGGGGTATGAGTTGGGTAAAGTTTACTCACACGAACGAAAATAATCCAATCAGCGGAAATTTTGTTACCGCTCTGGGGTTTAATCAATACGATAGCACAGTATGGGGCGCTACCTGGCAAGCTGACGGTTCTACAGAATTTTATGGTGTCAGTTATTCTTCCGACGGCGGACTCAATTGGAAGACATCATTAAGCGGAGAAAAAGCTCATAACTTTGCTTTCGGCGACAGCGGAGAAGTTATTTCATGCACCGATGACGGAGCATTCAGGACTAAAGATAACGGTATAAATTGGGTATTACCCAATTCTATAATCGATGCATCAACTAATATTTCATTAACGAGTCCTGCGGTATATTCTGCAGCCTTCCAGGGCAACAGTGTCTGGGTGGGAACATCTGATGGCTTAGCAAGAATCGACGAAAATTCCAGCGGCAATATGTGGTCAGGAACTTGGAAAGTTTTTTATGCTTCTCAGCCCGTTTCATCGAAGTCGCAATCATACGCTTTTCCAAATCCGTTTGATCCAAGGACTGACATTTTAAAAATCAAATACAGTACCGGCGGACAGAGCGTTCCCGTAACTATAAGGATTTTCAATTTCAGTATGAATATAGTAAGAACAGTCATTGAAAATGCGCAACGCGGAAATCCGTCTCACCTTGTGGATAATTCAAACGGAGTAATTGATTACTGGGACGGCAAAGACGCTAACGGAAATATCGTTCCTAACGGAGTTTATTTTTACCGGGTTGATGCAGGCTCTAATGCACCGGTTTACGGAAAAATTTTAGTTGTTCAATAGAGGACTAATTGAAAAAATTATTTATAGTAGCTTTTCTTTTTTCGGTGGGTCTTATTCAGGCTCAGGCGAAGTTTAGTCCTATAAGTACAATGCCGGGAGCATTTAGCCGTATGGGATTTGGCGCACGCGGGATAGGAATGAGCAATGCAATGTCTGCCGTAACGGAAGGTAATTTGGTTTCATATTATAATCCGGCGCTGACAGTTTTCCAGAAGGATAATTCTTTTCAGACATCTTATACATTTCTTTCGCTTAACCGTTCGCTGAACTTCTTAAATTTTACGAGAAGATTTGATTTTTATTCAACCGATTCATTGGGCAATAAAGTAGTAAGATCAAGCGCAGGAATTAGTTTGGGTGTTATAAATTCGGGTGTTAGTCAAATTGACGGGAGAGACGGACAGGGATTTCAGACAGGTAATTTGTCAACGAGCGAAAATCAATTCTTCATTGCTCTTGCAAATAGATTTTCTAAGAAGTTTTCATTAGGAATGTCATTTAAGTTTTACTACTACAAGCTTTACCAGCAAATTTCCTCGACCGGCTTTGGGCTTGATATTGGAGCTCTTTACAGGGTTAACGACCAGTGGAATGTTTCTTTTATGCTTACCGACTTGAACAGTAAGTATACTTGGGATAGCACTCCTATATATCAACAAAGCGGAACTAATACAGTGGATAAGTTTCCACTATTGAAGAAAATCGGCGTCAGCTACTCAAATAAAGATTACGGAATTATCGCCGCGATAGAGTTTGAAAGCAGTAACGGAGGTACAAATATTTTAAGAGGCGGTATTGAGTACAATATTTACAAAGGTTTGTATTTAAGAGGCGGACTGGATCAATTTAATTTAAGCAATTCAGACTATCCAGCTAGGCCTTCACTTGGATTTTCATACTTTAAGGAATTTGGGAATATTACCATCGGTGTTGATTATGCTTTTGTTATTGAACAAAATTCTCCGGCTGATGAGAACGTAATCGGATTAAATATTAACTTTTAACTTTGAATTAAAACGAATCAAGTTTAAGCTCAAGGAAATGTTTAGGTTTATACTAGGCTCAAAATTTAGATTAGAATTTTCACAAGGATTTATTAGGATAATTTATGCGTAAGACTCTTTTAATTTTAATAATTGCTACAACCTCTATATTAGCACAATCTGCAGGCAACAGCGGGCTCTCATTTCTTAAGCTTGGCTTTGGTGCGAGAAACATTGCAATGGGCGATGCCGGAGCTGCTGCTTCGAACGATGTGACTTCTCTTTTTTATAATCCCGCAAATTTAAGCGGGACATCAGGTAATCAAATTTTATTGATGCATAATGAATGGATACAAGGAGTACGGAGCGAAATCTTAGGTGCTAAAACAGATATATATGGAATCCCTTTTGCACTTGGTCTAAATGTAACCTCAATAAATGATATTCCGATTAGAACTCAAGCAACTACCGATCCTATTGCTTCATTTAATGCAGAATATTTTTTCGGAAGCATCAGCACAGGCTTTCATATTGCAGATAATATCTCATTCGGTGCTACAGTAAAATATCTATACGAAGGTTTATATGTTGATGAAGCCACAGGTTGGGGATTTGATTTCGGATTAAATTATAAAACACCGGTAGAAGGCTTAAGTGCAGTTGCCGTAATTAGAAATCTTGGCTCAATGAACCAACTAAGAAATCAAGATACTAAACTACCGACGGAAATCAGAATTGGTCCAAATTACCAGTTTCATCTTCCGGGCAATAAAATCGGAGTTGACCTTGCAGCCGAATTTTTAAAATATACGCCCACAAACGATGCTCATTTCAATCTTGGCGCTGAAGTAACTTATGATAACATGATAGCACTTCGAGTGGGTTATCAATCAAATTATATTTCAAAAAACTTTACTGCCGGATTAGGTATAATGTGGGGAAATTTAGACTTTGATTATGCTTTCACACCATTTCAATACGGCTTAGGTACCGGCAATACTGTTTCTCTTGGATTTAAATTCTAATAGAGTTTAAGGTTTTACCTAATTGCAGTTTCAGTTTTTTCATCAAAGAAATGGATTTTTGAAATATCGATGAATAGATTCTTCATACTTCCGTGTTTTGGAATTTCTCTGGCAGGTATTCGCGCTACAAATTGTACTCCTTCAACCTGGAAGTATAAATAAATTTCATTCCCCATCGGTTCAACCAAATCAAGTTCCACACTTATTTTTTCATACGTTGAAATCTGACCATAGTTGGTTTCATCATATATATCTTCCGGGCGTATTCCAACATAAACGTTTTTGTTCAAGTACTGAGTTAACTTCTCACTTTGAATTGCCGGTATTCCTATACTTAAACTCCCCTTTTCACTGATAAATTTCAAGCCGTTATCTTCAACTATTTTACCTTTTAGGAAATTCATCGCCGGGCTTCCGATAAATCCAGCAACGAATTTATTCGCAGGGAAATTATACAAATCCAGCGGCGATGATATTTGGTTTATTACTCCATCCTTAAGTACAACAATTTTATTTCCCATTGTCATTGCTTCCGTTTGATCGTGGGTTACATATATCATTGTTGCCTCAAGCTGCTTATGAAGCCTGGATATCTCTGTGCGCATTTGAACCCGCATTTTTGCGTCAAGGTTACTTAACGGCTCATCAAATAAAAATACCTTCGGTTTTCTGACAATAGCTCTACCTACAGCTACGCGTTGTCTTTGTCCGCCCGATAGAGCCTTCGGTTTACGTTCTAGGTAGGGTTCCAGCTCTAGAATTCTTGCAGCTTCGGAAACACGCTGCTTAATTTCTTCTTTGCTGAATTTTCGTAGCTTCAGTCCAAAAGCCATATTTTCATAAACAGTCATGTGGGGATAAAGAGCATAATTTTGAAAGACCATTGCTATATTCCTGTCCTTCGGTGAAATATCATTAACTCTTTTGTCTTCGATATATAATTCTCCAGAGGTTATTTCTTCTAAGCCGGCTATCATTCTCAAAATTGTAGATTTCCCGCAGCCCGACGGACCTACCAAAACTACAAACTCCTTGTCATCTACTTCAAAGTTAATATCTTTTACTGCATAGTTCCCGCTTTCATACGACTTTGATATATTTTTTAATTGAACTTTTGACATATTGTTCCTATGAAAACTATAAAATGATTACTTTTTTACTTGAATTATTGTCTTTCTAATGGAAGCGGATAATTGAGATACACAAAAATATCATGGTAATAACCCGGACTTTTTCATTAAATAAATATTAAACCAATTAGCAAATAATGGTTCAAAAGGTACGGCATAAATCCTACCTCCAAAGCCCATCATACGGAATGCCATCATGTTAATTTGCATAACCGGAATTGAATTTAACATATCTTGATTAATTTTAACGCCATATTTCAAAGCCAAATCAGCAACGTAATATTGCAGCTTGCTATCCATTATCCTAGTACGTAAAATATCTTTTATATCATTTTTGATTTCATCAAATCTTTTATCTTTTACTTTCTTCACTTCTCTCTTTCCAATTAACTTAATCAGCGAATAACCTTCCGGGGTTTTAATCGGGCCATATACTTCACCTACTTTCAAATTAGCTGCCACTGTTCCGATCTCACCGTGTTCCGTAATTGGGAAAAATCCAAACTCACCGCCTTTATCCTTTAATGAATCCCTCATTGTATATTCAGTTGCGAGTTCCCTAAAATCTGTACCTTTTTTTAGTTCCATTAATACTTTACTAATTACATCCAAATTGTCGGATAAAATCTCCAAAATATTTACTTCTTCCGAAGAATTTATCAGATCATAATTTTTTGTATAAAAATCATAAGCCTGTTCATCGCTAACCGAAGCTGAATCATAAAATTTTTTTCTCATTGCATTTGATAAATAGAAGTCCTCCCATGTCTTCAATTCTTTTTTAACATCCGGCAGATTTTGAAGGCTACGTTTATAACCTGCACGTGCCAATAGCTCACTTTGTATATAATTCTTAACATAAGAATTAAATTTTGTACCGATTGTATTGTAGTCAATTGAGTCTACGCGGAAACCGTTATCCTGAAATTGAGTTAAAAACTCTTTCACAGTTTCAGGAGCATGTTTAAACTTTATAAAAATTGAATCTAACTTACTGCCAAGCGATACTTCTATTTTCTTAAAATCCGATTCGGTCAATACCGCAGTTTTAGTTTTCGGCTGAGGAACAATAGATTTTTTTTCATCAAAGACAATCAATATTTTATTTAATATTTCATCAAATAGAGTCCGGTCGACATCTACTTTTAAGTTAGTAAAGAATTTCAAATAAAATTTATATTGAAGCTTTTTTATTTCCCTATCTTCTATTATAGTATGGACTTTGCTTAATAGATCAATTCTATCAGGTCCAGATACTTCTATGACATCGGAAAGTTTAAATATATACCACTTATTTACAATTTGTATAGGCCGAGTAAATTGACCGAGTTGTAATGCATACAGTGTATCTTCAAGGAACTCCGGTAGCATTCCGAATTTTACAGAATCAAAAACAGCTTGATCTTCACTATCTTCCGGTCTTAGGACTAAAAGAGAATCGAATGACGCACCACCTTTTAACTCATTATAAATTAGTCTTATTCCATTTTCATCATCATCATTTATAAAATTAACACGCAGTATTTTAAGAAAACGGTTTTCACCCTCCAAAATTTTTTCCTGGGGTATTTTCAGCTTATCTTTTATTTCGATTTTATAATAGGCGTCCCTAACGTACATTCTTTCGAAATAGCTCATAATGTCTTTAATCTCTTGAGTTGTGTCGATATGAAGTTCTCTTGCATTTTGAGCGAGCAATTTCTCAGCAATTAAAGTATATAAATATTCCTTCTTAACAAGCGCAGTATCGAGCGAATTTGAGGTCCTCGGATGAGGACTAAGTTCATACCTTTCCTTAAATTCATTTTCAGTGATGATCTCATTACCAGCTTTAGCCAACTGTTTATCAACTGATTGCGCTACAATCAATACATTAAAAATAATATTGAACGAAAGAAAAAATATTGTTTTTTTCATTTTATTTTCAAACTTTTTAACTGACTATTACTTTAGACTAATTATGATAAGCTTTAAGTTTACTTAACATTTGCTGTATTTCTTTATTCGACATAAACAATTTCCAAATTAAACCCGTTCTGTAATTTTCAATCATTACAACTATGGGCGATTGGTCAAGCCCCATAAAAATATTTGCATACCAATTTTGAGTAAGATTAAATGCATCCCGGAATCCGTAATTACCCCAAAGTTTATCGCCCAAATTATAATAAAAATATTTTAATGCTTTCATTGATTCAACCGGAGTATAAGGGAATGAAGCCAGCGCACCCGTAGGAGTAATCGTTCCGTTATCTTTTTTGAGCGATGGATCGTGTGCATCGTAACCCCATGGATCATCGCTTGCAGTCAATCCCCAGCAGCTATCGCTGTAGCCAACAAAGCCGCCGGGATTATCTTCACAGTATGCGTGATTGATGAGAGCAATGTTTCTATTATTTTCAAAATAGTTTGTGTACTTATCGGTAAGCGCATGAGGATCAAAACCCATAAAAGAATAATGAGTGAAAAACAGCGGACCTCCCGTGCCTTCACCGATATTTAGCTTAATTCTATAATAAGAATTACCGTTACTATAATGATCGCCCTGCATCGTCTTAGACCAGTTTTGTCTGTACTCAACAGCGGTATCACTTTGGCTTGCCCAGCCGTTATAATAAAGTGAAGCGGGAACCGGATGAGTCGGAGAACTTATCGCAAGCAAATAAGCGATCATCGTCTCGTTCCAGCCAACCAAAGGATGGCTTATTTTCCAGCCGTAATCCGGCGACCAATGCCAGTAAAGGAAGTTGCCTTGCTTATCTCCTCTATACCAATTCCAATCGACATCTTCCCAAAGTTTTGTAATTATAGAAAAGATTTCTTTTTCCGAATCAACATTTCGGTTGAAATATTGCCGGGCTGCTAGTAAACCTTCCATCAAAAAAGAAGTTTCAACTAAATCACCGCCATCATCATATTTACCAAACAGCGGAATTACTTTTCCCGTTCTGCCGTCCATAAAATGCGGAAACACTCCGTGAAATCTATCAGCCTTTTCTAAAAACTTAACTATCTTCAGCATTCTTTCAACGCCCTGTGCACGGGTTATAAAACCTCTTTCTATTCCGACAAGCATTGCCATTATTCCAAAACCGGAAGCGCCTGTTGCAACCAGGTTTTTATCGCCGGGAATACTTTCCAGAGCTAACCCCGCAACCGGATGAGCGCCCTCCCAGAAATATCTAAAGCAGGCTTCCTGCACCATTGAAAGAAGCTCTTCATCGGACATTTTAGATGTTGCTGCTTTTACAACTTCTGAAAAACCGGATTCTTTTCCATCATATCTTACTTCCGATATTTTATAAAAAGCGGTGTCATCTTCTTTACCTAAGAAATCGGAAAACCTATTGTACCCGGGATTTTGCAGTGCGATCTTCTTAAAATTAATTCCATCAAGCGATCTGTAAATAGCAATTCCTAAAATATCTTTGTTGATCTCTGCCTTCCAGGAAAGATCGACATGTCTTGCATAACCTTTTGCTTTTAAGCCGGACGGGATTTTTGGCTCTTCCTTTTTTCCGGAATCCCACACAGTGGCGGATCGTGTCTCTTCGGGAGAAGTTTCGTTATATACTAAAATCTCATCAATAAATAATGTATGCACTTCGTTATCATCTATGCTTTGTGAGAATGTTATTGATTTTATTTTTTTTAGATCGATAGGTTTGGTTGAATTTCCAAATTTATCAAATGGAATGTTAATTGTCGTCCATTCATTTGCCGGAATAAATTTTACAACTTTGTTTAACCTGAGCGGTTGAGTTGAAGCGCCGGTTAAGTTTTGAATTGATATGCTTGGCAAAACCTCACCGAGAATTTCTTTATATGAAAAAAATTTCATCTTTAATGTATCGCCGGTAAAAGAAATATCTCTTCCCCTCCATCTATCCGCATTTATCTTCATGTACCAATCTCCGCCCGTGCGCGATATCCATTTTAGCTTTAAACAATTTGGAGGAGTAAAAGAGATTTTATTTTCAACCGGAATTTTACCGCGGATAGTTTCAAGCTCACCCGGTTTTATAACTTCTCCGGCGCTATAATAATAAGCCGTATCTGTCAAACTATTATCAAAAAAAACATGATTATCGTATGACGACTGCGGTAGAGATATATTCATCATTAAAAATGAAACAAACAGTAAGTTGATAATTTTCATAAATATTATCTCTTCTTTATTAAAAGTTGTCTTTGTATTTTTTTCTAATGATAATTCTTATTCTTCCACGTAAAAATAATCAGACAAAGCGGCGTTAGAATTTCCGCCTATCATTATTTGAAACTTACCGGGTTCAATTACTTTCTTCATGTCGATGTTATAGAACTTTAACATTGCCGGAGTAATAGAAAACGTAACTGTTTTTTCTTCACCGGGATTAAGATAGATTCTTTTGAAACCCTTTAATTCTTTTACAGGGCGGCTTACGCTTGCAACTAAATCTCTTAAATAAAGCTGAACTATTTCTTCACCCGCGACTTTGCCGGTATTCATCACTTCAACAGACACGGAAGTTGTATCTCCAATTTTAATTTTGTTTTCAGAAATTTTTATCGAATCGTACTTAAAAGTTGTGTAGCTTAAGCCGTAGCCAAAAGAAAAAAGCGGAGTATTTGGCGAGTCTAAATATTTGCTGGTGTACTTGTTGTTTTCCTGAAAAGGTCTGCCAGTATTAAGATGATCATAGTAGACCGGAATTTGTCCGGTCGATCTCGGGAAAGATACGGATAATTTTCCGGATGGATTATAATTTCCGAATAACACATTAGCAATCGCATTTCCCGTTTGATCGCCTAAGAACCAGCATTCAAGCACCGATGGAATATTTTCGGCGATCCAATTTATGGTTAACGGTCTCCCGTTCATCAAAACAACAACTACCGGTTTACCAACCTTAAATATTGTTTCGGCAAGCTCTTCTTGAAAACCCGGAAGGTCGATATTAGTCCGGCTGGCAGCCTCTCCGCTCATACCGGCTGATTCGCCCAAAATTAGAATTACAACATCGGATTCACCGGCAGCTTTTACGGCATTATCAAATTCTTTTTTATCGCCGCCGATTATTTCGCAGCCTTTAATGTATTTTATCTTTGTTGAAGACGGAACTAAATTTTTAATACCTTGAAGCACAGTAACTACATTTTTCGGCACTGGCATGCATGCCCAGGGTCCTAAGGGATCATAATAATCATCTGCCAGCGGACCAATAACCGCAATGCTTTTTAAGTTTTTCTTTAACGGAAGAATATTTTTTTTATTCTTCAATAAGACAATAGATTCTTCCGCCAGGCGAAGAGCAACGCTGTCTTTGTATGAAGAAGCAAGTGAATTGTTTCTAAAATACGAAGTATCAACATAAGGATGTTCAAACAATCCGAGACGGTATTTAACACGCAATATTCTTCTTACAGATGCATCAATAACTTTTATGGATAATTTTTTTTCATCGATCAACTTCGAAAGGTTTGGTTCATAAACATAACCTTCTATTGTATCGCCAACCATGTCCATATCAACGCCTGCAGTTATGGCTTTTAGTGCAGCCTGCGCTTTATTGCCGGCGATTCCATGGTTGATTAATTCGCCAATCGAATTATAATCGCTGACAACAAATCCGTTAAAGCGCCAGGAGTTTTTCAAAATATCGGTTATGGTATAATGATTAGCAGAAGCGGGAACTCCGTTAAGCGAATTAAAAGCGCTCATAATTGTTACGACTCCTGCATCAACAGCGGCTTTGAACGGCGGTAAATAAATTTCTTTCAATGTACGGTCGGAAATATCAACAGTGTTGTAATCTCTCCCTCCTTCCGCCGCACCGTAAGCAACAAAGTGTTTTGCACAAGCTGCAATTGTGTTTTTATCGCTTAAATTTTTCCCCTGGAAACCTTCAACCAAAGCTATAGCCATTGCACTGCCAAGGTAAGGATCTTCGCCCGCGCCTTCGGCAATTCTTCCCCATCGCGGATCCCTGGCAATATCCACCATCGGCGCAAAAGTCCAGTTTGTACCTTCGGATGCAGCTTCAAAAGCGGCAATACCGGCAGACGACTTAACCAATTCAGTATCCCAGCTGCATGAAGCCGCCAGCGGTATTGGGAATGTTGTTTTGTATCCGTGAATGACGTCGTTTCCGAAAATGATCGGAATTTTTAACCGCGATTTTTCTATGGCAATTTTTTGAATCCGGTTAATTTCAGCCGCACCCTTTATACCCAAAAATGAACCGACCTTTCCTTCTTCAACCAATTCGTCCCTCTGCTTATTCGTTCCGGCAAATTGATTAAGCTGTCCGATTTTTTCTTCCAGCGTCATCCTGGATAATAAAGAATCGATCTTTGATTCGATTTGGTTTGTTTGAGCGAAAGAGCCTTCGACAAAACAAATTGTAAAGAGAACACAAAAATATTTTATAAGAAATATTTTCGTAACGAAGGTAAATTTATTATTCATAATTTGACAAAAATTAATTCGGTTAAAAATTATCCTTTTAAACTTCCCATCATTATCCCCTTCAAATAATGTTTTTGAAGAGCAATAAAAACCAATAGAATTGGGAGAATAGTAACAACGGAGCCCGCCATCATCAATTCGGTATCCTGGTTATGTTCACCCATCAGGTTTGCTAAAGCCACCGGCAAAGTGTACATGGAATCGTTCGTCATTACGATTAATGGCCAAAGGAAATCATTCCACGTTCCCATAAAAGTAAAAATTGCAAGCGTAATAAGAATCGGTTTAGCAAGCGGAAGAATGAGAGTAAAGTAAATCTGAAAGTCGGATGCACCGTCAAGCTTTGCAGCTTCAATTAAACTATCGGGAATAGCAAGTAAATACTGCCTGATCAAAAATATACCAAAAACACTTGCCATGCCTGGAATTATCACGGCAAAATATGAGTTTATAAGTCCCATCTCTTTAAGCATCAAAAAGAGAGGCAGCATTGTTACCTGCGCAGGCACTATCATAAAACTTAACAATAACTTGAACAGACTTTTTTGTCCGGAGAATTTGTACTTTGCAAAAGCATAGCCCGCCATTGAATTAACAAATAAAGAAACAATGGTTACGCTTACAGATAATATCAAACTATTAAGGAGATATTTAGCGACGTTTAACCGGGCGAATAAATTTTTGTACTGAACAAGCGTAAACTTATCCGGAAAAAATTTTGGCGGATAAACATTTGATTGCCCTGTAGCCATAAACGATGTCGAGATCATCCAGACGAAGGGAAGCAAGCATAAAATTGCCGCTGTTATTAGGATTATATATAAAATAATTTTTTTCAAAGCGCTGTCTCTTTTTGAACTTTAAGTTGAATAAGACTTACAATCAGAATTATAAAAAATAAAATAAACGCCAGCGCCGAGGAATAGCCCATATTCCACCATCTGAAACCTTCCTGGTACATATAAAGCACAATACTCAAAGTACTGTTAAGAGGTCCGCCCTGGGTCATTACATAAGGCTCTGCGAATAATTGGAAGTAGCCGATCATCGTAATTATTGTAATGAACAAAGTGGTAGGTGCAAGCATTGGCAAAGTAATATTTTTGAACTGCTGCCAGGCTGAAGCGCCTTCAATGCTTGCGGCTTCGTATAAATCTTCCGGAATGTTTTGCAACCCGGCAATAAATATTATCATGTTATAACCGAAATTTTTCCACACAGCCATAAAGATGATAGCCGGCATTGCCCAATTTGGGTCGCCTAACCAGTCAATCCCTTTTATACCAATGAAACCGAGCAGATAATTTAGTATTCCGAATTTAGGATGATATATAAACCTCCATAAAACCGAAACGGCAACCAAAGTTGTAACCACCGGCATGAAGTAAACAAGCCTGAAAAAACCTTTGTACTTTACAAGCTTAGAGTTTAGCAATATTGCCGCACCCAGCGATACCGCTATGGAAAGCGGACCTCCGGCAATTACAAAGTAAAAAGTATTTTTCAACGCCTGCCAAAAAAGAGGATCGTATAATATTTGCAAATAATTTTTAAAGCCGACAAATTGCACATACCGGAAATTGCCAAGCGAATAAATATCGAAATCCGTAAAGCTCATTACAAATGCAGCCAGAACCGGAAGCAGAAAGAAGATAAATATTGCAAGCAACGCCGGTGTTAGGAAAAAGTATGCAGCCGATATTTTATTCTTGTTATTCAATTCATTATGCTTTTATTATTAATTCACGTTCACAAACTTAACCCTTTGGAGCAATGGAATGCCTGTCTGCCGCCAGGCAGGTTGGGATAATGGAGTCCAATCCAATATTCCATTACTCCACAATTCCATTATTCCAAACGAGTAGATTGAGTGTGGTAAATCATCTTCTGCTTAATATCCATCTTCTTTTTTCAAGGATTATGTCAACATCATGATCTAAATTTTTTAACGCTTCGTCAATCGTCATTTTATTTCTTGCTGCATATTCAGCGTACTGCTGAACTTTTGAAGAAACGATTTGTTCCCACTCCGGGACTTTTGGAGTAGGTACAACATTTTGTAGCTGTTCATAAAAAGCGTTGAGATATTTATCGTCTTTAAGCGATGAATCGTCCCACGCATTTTTTACCGCCGGTAAATCCGAAGATAAATTATAAAATTCGGTCTGGCTTTTTCTTGATGAAAGAAATTCAATTAATTTCCAGGCTGCATTTTTATTCTTAGAAAGTTTGAACATTACAAAGCTTGAGCCGCCGGCTAATGATTTACCGGGATAAACTGAGTCGTATGATGGAAGAGGCGCGGTCATCCATTTATTCTGGATATCTTCTGGCAGGCGTTTCTTAAACTCAGTTACATTCCAGGGACCGGTTATGTACATCGAAAAAAATCCCTGGGCAAAAGCCTGATAAATGTTTGATACCTGCGTCATATCAATCGGAGCTAATCCTTCTTTATAGAAATTAATCAAATAACTAAATGATTCCTTAAACTTCTTACCGCTAAAATTACCAAGCGTGTTATTATCCTTTAATATCGTAGAGCCTGCTTGTAAACCGAAAATAATAAAAGGCGCCCATTCGTTTGTGGGAAGAAAAATTGCGTATTTATTATTCCGGTTTTCATTTTTTTTAATTTTTTCCGATAAATCAAAAAGTTCTTTCCACGTTTTGGGCGGCGAGGAATAACCTGCTTCCTTTAAGATATCTTTTCTGTAAAAGAGAACTCTTGTATCAACATACCACGGAATGCCGTATAAATGGTTGTCGATAATATTCGTCTGCCATATTCCCGGAAAATAATTCTGTTCCTTAATTTCATTAGACCTTTTAACCCATTTCCCAAGGTCTTCAAGGGAATTAAGCGCTACAAATTCGGGAATCCATGTGTTACCCAATTGCACAATATCCGGTGTAGTTTCGCTTGCATAAGCGGTTATTAATTTTTCGTGCGCTGCCGTCCACGGAATTGCCTGCACCTTAACTTTAATCCCGGGATTTTCTTTTTCGAATTCAGCCGTAAGCTTTTGAACATGCTCTGCTTCAGCGCCCATTGCCCAGAATTGGATAACCGTTTCTTGCTTATTCCCGCCTCCGCATCCAATAATAAATATAGCAGCTACGAGCGGAAATATTTTGGAGCAAGAAAAATATATATTCGGAAACCAGGCTTTTAAATTCAATTTACCCGTGACTTTTAAATTAAAAATTATTTATTGTTTCTATTTTAGCATTATCATTTTTCTGTTATACATTTTACCTTCCGATGAAAGAGAATAAATGTAAACACCGGAGGGGACGACGACGCTATTATCATTCGTGCCGTTCCAGGTTACCATATTTTCGCCGGCAGGCAAAATACTATTTGTTAGATGTTTAACCACCTGTCCTAACATATTAAAAATTACCAACGAAATTTTCTGACTATGAGGCAGCTGAAATTTTATAGTTGTGCTTGGATTAAACGGGTTGGGATAATTACCTTCTAAAACAAATTCTTTTGGAACTAAATTTTCTTTTTGAATACCTGTTATATCACTTACAAAACCGACAGAATCCAGCATTGTTTTTATTTCGGCATTTGCCATAAAATTATTCCACAGAAGCTGTGATCTGTAATTTTCAATCATATCAACGATTGGTCCTTCGTCAATTGCAAGGTAATTGTTATCATACCAGTTCTGCTGAACATTAAAAGCATCTCTAAACCCATAAGGACCCCAAAGCTTGCTGCCGTATTTAAAGTAGAAATTTTTTAACGCTGCAATTGATTCGGTGGGAGTATAAGGCATTGCAGATAAAGCAGCAGTCGGAGCTATTGTTCCGTTATCGTTCTGGTTAGTAGGTTCATGAGCCAGATACCCTACAAGAGGATCGTCTGACGCTGTTAAGCCCCATGTATCGGCATCGTAACCGGCATAACCTTTAGGATTAGCAATACAATATGCACGATTAATAAGAGTTATATTTTGATTATTAACGAAGTAATTAGCAAATTTATCTTTCTTATTTCTCGGATCAAATCCTAAGAAAGAATAATGAGTAAAGAAAAGCGGACCGCCGTAATCCCACCCGACAAATATTTTATATCCGTAAAAAGATTTTCCGTTTACATAATTGGAACTGCTTGCCCAACCATCATAATACAACCTTGCAGGTATTGGATGTGTAGGTGATGCAATTGCCAATAAGTATGTAATCATCGTTTCATTCGGTCCAACCAAAGCAAAATTTATTTTAAATCCATAATCGGGCGACCAATGCCAATAAAGGAAATTACCGGTAGAATCTTGCATGTACCATTTCCAATCAACGTCTTGCCATAATTGGGTAATAAAGGTTCTAATAATATATTCGTTGGTGTTATTTTGATTAAAGAATTGACGTGCCGTTAGTAGTCCCTGCATCAAGAAAGCAGTCTCAACCAAATCACCTCCATCATCATACTGGCTGAAGGGAATAACTTTGCCTGTTTCACCGTTCATCCAATGGGGGAAAGCGCCGTGAAACCTGTCGGCTTTATTAGCCAGGAAACTAAGAATTTGTATCATTCGTTGAACGGCTTGATCTCTTGTAATAAATCTTCTTTGAACGCCAACAAGCAGCGCCATTATTCCAAAACCAGTTCCCCCGGTTGTAACTGTATTGCCGGAATTAGTTCTTTCCCGTGCCATGCCCGAAACAGGATTACCATAATCCCAAAAATATCTAAAAGCGGCTTCCTCTACCATATCAAGCAGCAGACTGTCGTTCATCGCAAAAGTAGATGCAGAAACAGAATCACTCATCGGAGATTCATTTTGGCTTTGATCGAAAGCAGAAACACGGTAAGTTTCTTTAACTCCTTCTGTTCCGATAAAATCCGTAAAGATATGTTCATCAGGTGTAACGGTTCCTATAAGTTTAACAGAATTGTTGTCAGATCGATATACATTGTAGCCCGCCAAATCTATTTCTGTATTTGGAATCCATGAGATATTAATATGCATGTCGTATCCTTTGGCAATTACTCCGGTTGGCATTACCGGCGGAGTTGTATCGGCAGCAGTAGCCGCGATCATCTTTATATCATCCAGGTATAAAGTATGGGTCGAATCATCAGCCGCATCTTGCCCGAAGAAAATCGTTTTAATAATAGTAAGATTAACATTGTTAGGACCGGGAACGAAGACTTTTACCGGCACGCTAATCTTTGTCCAAATGTTAGCTTTTATACTTGGCGCATAAGGAGATAGTTGTATTGTAGGAGTATGCAGATTATTGTTATCTTCCAGGTAAAGCAGGGGAAGTTTTGTCGAATCAATTGGACTCGGAGAATAAACCCAAAAGATGAGGCTATCCACTTTGGTAACATCGTGCGTAGGCCAGGGCGTACCAACTTCTGCAACTGCAATTCCCCAATTGCCGCCGGCTTTCGATGACCAGCTTAACTTTAAGCTATTTGTACCTGAATGTTTATAATTTGTATCGACGGGAAATTTCTGACCGATTATTTGGAGATAACTTGGTGATTTATAAAACCCCCAGCTATAATCATACGAAGTATTGGTAGGACTATCTGTAAAAAAGTTATACGTTTGCGCTTCTACCGGAATGCAGAGCAATAATGAAGCAACCAATACGGCTATTATATTTTTCATATGAGTGTTCCTTAACTGATTATTTTAATTCTAATTTTCTATTAGAATCGTTCTACAACTTCGATCTCGAAAGAACTTTCGGATATTGATTTTTTCTTTTTATTATTTAAAACTACTTTGAAGTTATGCTTACCCGATTTTATTTCTTCCGGCAACATTAAATTGATATTTTCCAGTGAAAAAAATATTTTACTATCTGCCTCTAAGGCAATATCTGTTATCTTCTTATATTCTAATCCATCTATTAAGAACACCAAGCTGCACTTATCAAATTCTTTATGAAGATCGTTTATTAAAGATATATCTATCATAAGTTTTTTGCCGGGAAAATATCTGCTCTGTTTCAAGAATACGGAAACATAAACAGGCTTATACGACGATTTTAAAATCTCATAACCGGGTTTCTTTTCACCGTAGTAATCGATAACCGACCAGGTGATTGATGGCCAGCAATCGATAAACATAAACTGAAATATCCCGGTTATACCGTCATTTTTTTCCCGTCTGTAAAAATCTATTGCCGTCTTTATTAGTCCGGCTTGATACTGTTGGGAATTCCTTATAAAAGAATCTAAAGAGTTTCCGGTTTCGATTTGAGCTACGTTAAATGTTTGATCGGTCTGAAAATTATGGTACTCCCATGCCTTCCAATCCGGCGGAAATAATTTTTCACCTGGAATAATTCTTTTTAACGACTTTAGATTCGGAAGCGCTTGCGCGCCGAATTCTGTAACAAGCGGTCCCATAGGTGCGGCAATAAAATGTTCCTTCTTTCCCCAGTACCAGCCGTCGTAGGGATGCTCTTCGTAATTTGAGGCTCTTCGAACTATACGTGATGTATCTTCGGACAGCACTGCCTTTTCCAAAAAAGGATCAAGAGTTTTAATCTGTTCACCGGGTTCGTTATGGCAGCACCAGAAAGCAATCGAAGCATGATTGTAAAGATGGTTAACCATCTCTTTAATCTGCCTAATCGCATTTGCTTTAAATGATTCCGAAGCGTCGTAAGTCCATTGCAGGCTGAAATCCTGCCATACTAAGATGCCCTGCTTATCGAATTCTTCATAAAGTTCTTTTTTGTTTACGTGAGCATGAACTCTAACAATATTTATGTTTGCTTCTTTTATTAAAGAAACGATTTTTTTAATTTTTTCTTTTGTCAGATCGCTTAAAAATTGCGCGGGGATGATATTCGTCCCCCTAAGAAATAGCCGCTTACCGTTAATGAAAAATTGACTGCTCCCGTCTAAATTAAGATGGCGTATGCTAAAATTTTGTTCATATTGTTCAAAGCTTCCGGAAGAAATTGTTATGCGGTAAAGATTGGGTTTGCCTAAGTCCCAACTCCACCACAATTGTGGGCCATTAATTTCCATGCGATAATTTAATTCACCTTTGACGGCGCCAAATTGAAAAAACTTTTGGTAAACTTTTGTTTCGTTATCAGGCGAGGTAATCTTAAAATTAATTTTTATTTTTTCCGTACTGCTTTCCGCCGACAAATATTTAATCTTTATGGATACAGCCGCTTTATTTTTTGAAACGGTGAGAGCGGAAGTAATTTTTATATTCTCAAGATAAATTTTATAACCAAAATAAAGTAAAACATCGTTCCAAATTCCGCCGGTGTTTTGGTCTTGTCCAAATTGCAAGCTTGTGCCGCCGGGCCTGCAGTCGTGATGATTAAATATCCCTTTTATAAGTTGTTTTCGGTCCGGCCAAACTTTTCCGGGTAATTCATAAGGAGATGAAACCTTAACAGCAAGAACATTTTTGTTGAGAATATGACCGGTTACGTTAAAATAAAAAGGTGCAAAGTAGCCTTCATGTTTGCCAAGATAATTCCAATTCAGCCAAACATCGGCGGTATAATCAACGCCCATGAATTTAAGGAGATTCAAATTACCGCTTACGGTATCGTTTGCGATATCTATTTCATCATCCGGCGGGTTAAAATATTTTACAAACCAAACAGCTCCGCTAAAGTTATGCAGGCCGCCAAGCTCCCAGTTCAACGGCAGACGCATCTTTTCAAGTTTAGAGTTCTTGGTTAGCCGGCTGCGAAGGTCGTCTACCGTTAAATTTTCCCCGGCATCTTTTACATAAAACCAATTGCCGTTAAGTGAAAGAATATTTTTTTCTTTACTTTTCATTTGGACTTAATCGAAGAGTATTTGTCGAAGAATAAGAGTCAATATTTTGTTCATCAGCCTGCCCTAAATATACGTTAACATTGAAAATCCCTTTACCGGACGAAGGCTTAATAAGGTTACCTTTTATGGTAACTCCGTCAACCTCAATGCGCTTTATACCAGAGGAGACATGATTTTCATTGTAAACATTAATAATGTATACCGAGCCGCGAAATAATCTTTTTACTAAATATTGTTTCCATTCTTTCGGAATGCGTGGGTCAATTACCAAACCGCTTTTTTCCGCTCTTATTCCGAGTATCCAATCGACAATTACTTTTTGGAACCAGGCAGCCGAGCCTGTGTACCAGGTCCATCCGCCTCTACCATAATGCGGCGAATCGGGACCGTCAATGTTGCCGGGAGTAACGTAGGGTTCAGCTTGATATTCTTCGGGATTCATGCCGTTGTAAATAGGGGCTAATTGTTTGAATATTTCATAAGGCAGTATTTCATCCTTCAATTCTGCGAAGCCCCAGATTGCCCATGTTGCGGCATGCGTATAAACGCCGCCGTTCTCTCTTCTGCCTGCAGCATATCTTGAAAGATATCCGATGTATTTATCGGGTTTGGTATAAGCGGGATAAAGAAGCAGCGGTCCGTTTTTCTTCAACAAGAATTTTTTAAGCGATTCCATAGCTAATTTATTTTTATCCGGTTCTCCAATTTTACTTAAGACTGCCCACGTCTGAGCATTCAGATAAATTTTTCCTTCTTCACATTTGGAGCTGCCCAAAACTTCGCCGTTATCTTTAGTGGCTCTTGCAAACCATTCCCCGTCCCACGCATATTTTTGAAATGAAGCTTTTAATTCTCCGGCAGCCTTGTGAAATTTTTCAGATGAAGAAAAATCTTTTTTCTCATTACTTATGTCAACGAAGTGAACTAAGATGTAGTATAAGAATTCAGCCAACCAGAAAGATTCACCTTTCATATCAAGACCGACTGCACTTAAACCGTCGTTCCAATCGCCTGCGCCGATAAGAGGTATTCCTCTTTCGCTAAATCTTGAAAGAACTTTATCGATCGCTTTTAAGCAATGAACATAGATAGATTCTTTAATATCCTTTTTGTCGTAATATTCTATTTCTTCATCAAAGAGAGAGTAGTTATTTGTTTCTTTGAGATAATGGATCATCAAGAAAGGCAGCCACAAAAGATCGTCAGTCATTTTTGTTTCAAGACCGGTATCTGAAATAGGATGCCACCAGTGCAAAACTGTTCCATCAGATTTTTGATGAGCTGCGTGAAGCTTAATTTGATTTTCCGTAATCTTAGGATCGATGGGCAAAAAGACGAGGCTATCCTGAAGCTGATCTCGAAATCCGTAAGCGCCGCTCTGCTGATAGTAGGCGGTTCTTCCCCACAGTCTTCCTGATATTGCTTGATACCTTAACCATTTATTTACAAGCAAGTTCATTGCTTCATCAGGAGTTTCGATAACTAAAGTATCTAAATTTTTATGCCATCTCTCTTTTACTATTTCGAATGCATTATCAATATTTGAGGGACTATGAAACTTTTCTAGAGCCTTCTTTATTTCTTCTTTGTTTTCGTTCAACCCTAAATAAAACGCAATCCTTTCCCTGCCGCCGGGCTTAATTTTAACGTCTACTTTTATTGTACCAATAGGATCCGACCAGCAACCGAGTTGACGATTTAATTTTTCATTTGCAACGCCGTCTGGATTTATAAGGTCACCATATCTTCCGATAAAATTTTCTTTATCCCCATCGTAATCTGTAATTTTTTGATTCGATGAAATGAAACCTCTAAATGGATAATCGATATTCCAATGACCTCGATCGCCCAATGGAATTTCCCATAATCTTTTCCCGGCAACCATCGCATTAAGCTCTTCATCGAATTCAGTTTCAAGAAAAGTTTTATGGAATTCACGATGATGATCGGCAGAAGAACCAAGCGTCCACTCAAAGTAAGTATAAAAAGAAAGATCGACTTCCTCGTTAGTTGTGTTTTCAATTTTTACATCCCATATTTCTAAAGTTTCGTCGAATGGGACAAACATTTTGAACGAGATATTTATTCCTTTAAAACCGGAATTGAAAATTGTATAGCCTAAGCCATGTATACATTCAAAATTTTCCAGCTCTTTTTTAACAGGCAAAAAAGTTGGACTCCAAACTTCTTTTGTTTTATTATTTTTTACGTAGAGATATTTTCCCCAATCATCTTTCACCAAATCCTGGTGCCATCTTGTAATCCTGTTAAATTCAGAATGCTCAGCCCAGCTAAAACCGCCGCCGGCTTGGGAAATAATCAGTCCGTATTTTCCATTTGAGATTACATTAACCCACGGTTTAGGCGTTCTATAATTTTTAATTATATATTCGTCTCCGGAGTCCGAAAAATAGCCGTATTCTGTTTCGAATTTTTTCATCAGAAAAATTTTCCTATAGTATAGTCATTTAAATTTTTGTTTTATTAAGCAGAATTAAAACCCGAAAGAAGCAGTAATTCGGTGGACAGCGTTCAACCGCCCAAAATCAGCATAGGCATAATCAAATCTTAAAAGATTTTCATCTGTAATGTAATAAACAAAACCGATTCCGGCAGTAAGCCCCTCTTCACTATTTAATTTAAATAACGACTTATAGCCGACTCTAAGAAAGAATCTTTTCATAAAACCGTACTCACAACCTAAGTTAAGATACTCATTATAATCGTTCGGATAATTTGCATCTACGCTCATAGTAAGTTTGTTCATGTCGTTATCGATAAATTTCATAGACAGCCCTACGCGAAAAATCATCGGAAGATTCCATGAATCCATTTGAATAGATGCAAAGATATTGCTGCTGTTACCGTGTTGGTTTGGGTCAAAAGAATAATTAATGAAATTATCCCTTCCCGTATAATGAATTTTTGAACCAACGTTTGAAATGCTCATTCCAAGATTTAGACCCCGCACAGGTGTTGTGTATAAAATCCCTACATCAAAAGCCATTGCTGATGCAGACATGTGCCAAATGCGCTCGCCAACATATTTACCGGTAAAACCAAGGCTAAACATATCGGTAAGATTCAAACCATAGCTCAAACCGATTGAAAAATCAGCGGCATTAAAATATTCGCCCGTTCCATCCGGAAACATTTCAGTTCTTACCGCCATATCTCCAACAGTTAGCGATGTATAACTGAAACCAATCGCTTGTTGATCGCTTAATTTAAGAATGACGCCGGCAAAATCGTGATTGGTTCCTGCAAGCCAGAAAGTATGCGAAAACATAGCATTATTATTTTGAAGTCTAGCAATACCGGCAGGGTTCCAATACAAAGCTGAGGCATCATTAGCGACTGAAACAAAAGCGCCGCCCATTCCAATAGACTTTGCCCCTACTTCAATTTTCAGAAACTGTGCGGCGGTAGTCCCGGAAAAAACCTGGGAGAAACTTGTATCAAAGAAAACAAATAGGCTTATAACAATAAATAAAATTTTTCTGATCATTTTTTTGCCTTCATTTGATAATTGCAAATTTATCAATCTTAGTCCCAATTCCAGGTGCATCTACCTGGTAGATATAAATCCCCGGCGCTATATCCATTCCTCCGTTAGAGGTTAAATCCCAAGGTTCCTGCCCGTCAAGCATATTAGAATTATGATAGAGAGTTTTAACAAGGTCTCCGCTAATTGTATAGATTCTGATAGTTGCTACTTGCGGTAAGTGAATAAAATAAATTCTTCTTTCGCCGCGACCGGTTGATGTTAATCTCTGCGGTTCCCATCTTGCTGCGCCCACATAAGGATTGGGAACAACTGCAATTTTATTCATATCGTTTTTTGCTTTAGGAATATCTACCGTAGGAACGGATGTAGTAAATTTAAAGACGTCACCACTTTTGAACGGAGTATTAATTTTTAACTCTGCAACATCTCCATTAGCAGGTAGTATTACCGTTTGATTAGGGGTTGGAACAAAAGTAAATTTCCAAATTTGTTTCCATAATGAACCGAACTGCTGCCAAACGGTTATATAATCCCCGGCATGAATATTTCCATTAATATTGGAAGCGGTTGTGTCCCAAAAATAATATTTCACTTTTTGATTATTATACTTATCCCAAACCTGGAAGTTAGTTGCAGCCCGGTAGCCATATAACCATGAAGAATCCGGCTGCCCTACTCTGATTTCATAGCTAACAGGATAATTTGCAGTGCCCGGAGGCGGTACATATAATTGCGTGCCCTGAATTAACAAATTTGAAGAACCGCTAACCCAGCCGGAATTTTCAGCATTATAACCGATAGAATCGTTAGTAACAGATAACCTAAACCCGTTAACTAATGGATTAGAATCAGAGCCGTCTAAAAATTGAGAATCATTAATTAGGGTAGTAGTGTCGATGCCAGTAATAGATACTAAAGAATATATAATTGTATCGGGATGAATAGTATCGTTAAAATATACTTCATAAGATTGGTTGTTTACTTTTGTCGGATCGATAATATTTACCGAGACAAGACCGGTGCCAAAGCCTGAGACATGATTTATTCCATCAGGCAATTTTGCGTTGACATAACCGGCAACACTTACACCAGGCGTTACCACCGCCGTATTTTGGTCCACTTTTATATTACCTGCAAGGTCCCTTACAATAATTTTGGTGCACTCCGAAGGATACAAGCCAATTGCAGCATTACCGGGAGAATAAGAAACAACTGCATAATAATATGTTTGACCATTTATAACACTAGTATCAACCCATGAATGCTGTAAACCTTTGTTGTCACCCATATAATAACTAACGCCCTGGTACATTAGGGGAAAAAATCCTTGAACCGAATCTACAATATCAAATTGAGCCGCAGGTTTAGACAAGCTTAAATCGCCATAGCCATTCGTGATGGTGTAGCTATCCAAAAATCCAGGGTCTGTGCTTTTATATATTTTATAGCCTTCAAAGTTTTTTGCGCGTAAAAACTGGTCATAAGAACTTTCAGCAGAATTGTCCCAATATAGGGTAACCTTATGATCACCAGGTACAACGGTAAGAACAGGTTTGCTAGGAGGACGGGCAAAATTATAGTTGTTGTTATAAATTCTTTGCACAACTTCTTTGGTGCGTTCGAGAGCGGCTAGGTTCTGTCCAAAGAGCAGCCCTAAAGAAAATCTTTCAGTAGCGCCTGACATAAGCGTAAATGGACCCGAACCAAATAAAAATGCTATATTACCATCTTGAAGACCGGTATCGAAATGATGATAAGACATCTTATCCCAAATTAAGTCATCATTATAAAATGCTACACCCGAGCCGATATAAAAGCTATAAAACGCAGTCAATCCGATTTGGTCTGATTCACCTAAATCAGTTTTATCAATGCCCGGCTCGCCCGGTTCGCCGGTATCAATCAATCCATATTTATTAACCGGTCCAAGCGGCGCACCCGGAACGACACCAGGTTTTTGCCAGCCTGAAGTAGGTTTGCCGTCGCCTTCACCAAAGTCTCCGGTTCCAGGAATACCATCTAAGCCAACATCGTCAGTTTTTGGGTCCCAATCATGATTTTCATCAATTC
Organism: Bacteroidota bacterium; assembly: GCA_021817845.1. GTDB lineage: Bacteria > Bacteroidota > Ignavibacteria > Ignavibacteriales > Ignavibacteriaceae > FEN-1297. The sequence goes on along the minus strand of JAKAFW010000021.1, from coordinate 35,906 downwards.
CATTCATTCTTGATTCATCGATTATTCCGTTTCCATTGTCATCAATACCATTCCATTCGTTACCCGGGCTTTCAAGGAATGCATAACCTGCAAAACCAGTGGGTCCCCAACCACCATCGCCAAAGCCAGTAACATTCCAGCTATAAGTTATATCACTATAGGGAACGCCGGGTACCGGTGATTTTATTCTTTCAAATGATGCCGAGTTTTCATTTGAACTATTAGGTCCTCCAATACCGGTATCTACATACATACCAAAAATAATCTTATCATAATCGGTTGTGCCTTCATTTGTAATGTCGTAAAGCCAGAATATTATATCCTGCGCCATAACGTTAGACCACTGAAATCCTCTTACTGCGCATTTTAGCCCTAATCCTCTTCGCGTATGGTCGGTAGAATCAGGATAAAAGTTAGAGCGATCATCACAATTGTCATCCATAACAAAAAAACTTTCTTGATCGGCATTCGCACGCTTGCCGAAATAGCCATCCCATTGCCCATCCCAGCTATGGTCGAGTCCGGGCCAGCTGGAGGGCCAGGAGTTAGGGTTATCGCTCATAGCGATATTATCTTGATTAGGATTAAAATAGCTGGGTCTTGGCTGCCAACCTTGTTCGACCCCTTGGGCGGAAATGGGCATTAACTCACGATAGCCTGCTTCATCTTTATGGATTGTGTTCCCATTGGCGTCCTTAATTTCCGCAACGACAACGGGAGTAATACCATCCATATAACTATGCCCGGAACCTTTTGGCCAAACACCGGAGGGCTGCCTGCCCCACCAAGCAACTTCACCAAAATTATAGAAAAGGGTTTCAACTAAATTACCGTTATGAATTCCTTCTTTTCTATACTTTCTATTTCCTCTTTGATCCGGCGGAACTTTTATTTGGGAAAAAATTTCATTTGTGCTCAAAAGAAAAATTATAAAAAGTAAAAAAACAATTTTCTTCATGGAAATGCCTTCTAATTAAAATGGTAAGTTATAACTTAATCCAATTAACACACGTCTTGGTTCCGAATAGAAATCCGGACGGATGAGAAATTCAGACAATGTATTAGCGCCTTGATTTTCGGGGTTATAATGACTTGCCAATGAATAAGTTGCTCTGCCGGTATCAGTGTAAACTTTAATTTCGTTTCTTTCATCAAACAGGTTGAAAACACGCACAAAAAGTTGAAAAGCAAAATTTCCGAATGAAATATATTTATTAAACTGTAAATCGACATTTGTTTGTGAAGGCATACGGGCGCTATTTTCAACGCTTGCCGTTTGTGATTGAATTGTCGGAGTATAAGGCATACCGCTTCCGTATTTTGCGGTTATACCTAAATTTAAATCGTTAGGAATATTGTACGAAAGAGATAGATTAATTGTATGTGTCTGATCCCAATTAAGAGGAACAACCTGTATGTTCGGCTTTTGCGGAGGATTGCCTTGAGCCTTAATGAAGGCATCATTTGGGTCGGATGCGTTACCATCGGCTACTTGTAGCGTATAATCCAGGGAAACCGAAAAATGATCTTTATCGGTGGATTGTTTAAATAATGAGATCGTTATCCCTTTTGCCTTACCATAATCCATGTTGCTGTACACAGCATAGCGATCACTGCTTATATATGTATTCATTATTTTTGTGCCCAGCAAATTTGTAAAATCTTTGTGATAACCGATTACTTCTAAACCAATCAAATTAAAGAATACATAATTAATACCCAATTCATAGGCTACTGTAGATTGAGCTTTCAAATTTGCATTTCCCATTAAAGTATAAAGACCGCCAGGTCCGACTTTGAAGGTTGGATTCGCATACATGTATTCAAAAGGGGGAACCTGAAAAAAATGACCGTAACTAAAATGTATAGTGCCTTCAGCCGAAATAGGAAAAGCAATTCCAAGCCTTGGGCTAAATTGATACTGGGGTTTAGCTTTTATCTTAGGTGAATTTGCAGGATCTCTTGGGTCAGTAGGAATGTCACCAAAAGAATTGAAATAATCATATCGAATGCCGGCGTTAATTATAATACTTTTATATTCGATCTTGTCCTGAATATAATAAGCAAAGCTTAGAGGTTTATCTACAAATTTTCCGTCATTCAAGAAACTATTAAAATCAAATATTGTAGTTGTATCGTGATACAGTGCAGTTTTGTTGTCTAAATTAATAACATTCAGATCTAATTCTGCCCCTGTCTTAAATTCATTTACCTCATCCAATTGACTAACTACATCAATCTTAAAAGTATTTACGTCACTAATTCTTTTATCGTGAACCATATCGGTGCCGCCGGTTAGAAAGCTGAAGCTTGTTAATTGTTTCAGTAATTGAGGATCGGCGTAACGGGGATCATTAATATTTGGATAAACGTAAGTTTGCAAAATGCTGCGTTTAAAAGAATGTTTAAGAGTTAAATAGGTTCTTGATGAAAATAAATAGGTAGCAGAAAAAATATTGTTAAACGACCGATTATAATTTGCCGGTTCGCCGTTAGGATCATATTTAAATAAGTGGTTATAAAATTGGGAAGTTGTATTATCATACAAAAAAAGATCAGAAAGTTTTAAGCTTCCAGTCGCATCAATATTTAATTTGGTTTGAAAATTATAGTTAAGAAATGAATTAAGCGGTACAATTTTGTTGTCACCGGTAGCTTGAATATGATAAATGTTATTGGTTGACCAGGAGCTGTCTGTCGGATTAAATCTTCTTTGTCCGAAAAGCCATCCTTCATTACCGAACCTTCTGGCAGCTATATCATAGCTAATTCTTTTTCCAAAAATTTTTATTGGACCGGCTAAATCTGCTTTAATATCCGAAACACCGATAGGATTAAATCTATTGATTCCTAAAAAGATATTATTTGCCTGAGAAAGATAGTCGCCTGTAGAGACATTAATATTCCCCTCAAAGTGATCTTCACCCCGCTTTGTAATTAAATCAACAATTCCGGACATTGCTTGTCCATATTCTGCGTTGAACACGCCGCTGATTACCTTGACTTCCTGCAAAAATTGTACATCAACAGTTGAGCCCAGAGAACCGGAGTAATTATCGGTAACCGGTATTCCATCTACCAAATATCCTACTTCACTAGCCCTACCCCCTCTAATATGAATTCCGCCGGAAGCATCGGTTATAACTCCAGCTTTTAAATTCAGAACATCAGTCAGACTTTCTACAGGGAGATTTTTAATATCCTTACTGGTAACGGTAAGTTCGCTGGATGTCAGGTCACGATTTATTACCGGTTTTTTAGCTGTAACAACTATTTCTTTAAGGCCAACACTTTCCTGCTCAAGTTGAATATTTATAGGTGTCGTTTTATCAGCCGTAACCACAACGCCTTTAATTTTTACCTTTCGATAACCTATCATCGAAATATTTATAGTATAATCGCCTGGAAAGACATTTAAGATAACATAGTAACCGTTTATATCAGTAGCAGCGCCCATTGACGTATGTTCAAGAGCAACGTTTACACCGACTAAAGGTTCGCCGGTTTTTTTATCTTTTATTATACCGGAAATTTTTCCTGTTTGACCGCCAAAAATATCGGCAGTTAACAACAATACAATTAATGCTAAACTTAAGCTTTTAGATATCATTTCAGAACTTTTTATTTTTTTTGTAAAATAATTTCAAATTTTAAGAAAAAATTTAGTACAAAGGAGCGAATCAAATATGATTCGCTCCTAAAAAGGACTTACTTACTTATTTCAATAAAAGCATTTTGTTTGTTTTAACAAAATTATTTGTTCTAAGTTGATAGAAATAAACACCGCTTGAGAGTTTTGAAGCATCAAAAGAATAACGATAATTTCCAGGGGCTTTCACTTCATTATTGACAAGCGTCTTTACCAACTGACCAAGAGAATTATAAATGGAAATGGTTACATTTGATTCCTTAGGTAAAGAGTATTCAATTGTTGTTGAAGGGTTAAAAGGATTAGGATAATTCTGTGACAATGTATATGTCTGCGGAATTTCCTTACCAATTTTTTCATTAACATCAGTTAGTGTAGAAAGAACAACCTCTCGATATAAATCATATTTTTCAAAAGTATTATCAGCCCATTGAGTTCCCCACCAATGTGGAGCGTAAGTAGAGGTATCAGAGCTAAATGATTTCGCATCGCCATAATTAACATCCCAAGCTACTGCACTTAATCGCACAGTATCCCCAACAGAGTATCCAAATTGATCAGTATGAATCACAACCTCTAACGAATAGCCTTTATCCGGACCACCAATTTCTGTATGTGTAATAGTTCCAACCGGTTCAAAAGAAGCTCCCTCCGCTGCGCCCACAGGCACGGTTGAGCTTAATTGAAATTGGATACCTGTCCCAACAGAATCGCCGAAATACATAGCATGAATTTCCATTCTGTTAGAAGGACTAGGATTATATTCACCTTTATTAGTCATCCATAAGAATAAACCATCAGCTTCCCAACCCGGGGACCATTGACAGACCGATATATCGTTAGAAGTAGCTCCGACATAGAGATCCGTGCCTTTATGAATAAATTTTACAGTCATCATACTCGGGAATAGATGAGCTTTTGGATGATTAGCCCATTGTTGGTAAAACCCTCCAGAACTTAAATTACTTCCTTGCCCAATAACAACACTATCCGCATTTTTCCAGAATGGTTCATCCAATTTACCGTCAAGAGTAATAGGTGTATTTGTTTCATAAGCGACTTTCAGAGGTGGATCGGATAATCGTAAGATTCTATAATTAGGAGCACTTCCATCTCCGCCCCATTCACTTCCCCACCAACTTTTATAATAGTTTCCTGTTAATACACTATCAGTAAATCCATTCGGATCAAAAATATTTACTAATACAGGGATATCGCCGTAAGGATTGGTATAACCCAATTTAGAAAGGTCAATCATCATTTCTGCTGTATATCCCGAGTCAGGTGCACTGTTATCATTAACAATACCATGGTCTAAAACAACACCTGCGCCTTGGAAACTAGTGGAATCAAATGGATTTGGGTTATCGTTTGTTTCAACGGCTATAGGCGCACCTACTCCGGCTTTATTCCAAAATAAATGGAATTCGACAGGGGTACCATTTGCCTTTTTGATTTTCATAAAAAGACCATCGCCTTCCCATCCAGTAGATCTCCGGCAAATAGACTTGTCGTTCGATTGCAAGGAGATATAAAGCTTTAGTCCATCATGCAAGAATTTAACATAGCAAGTAGAGGTATCTACATAACCGGAGTCCACAGTAGTTCCGCTTGTTACCGTATATATTACATCCCCTGGTTGTGCATTTGCACCAAACACAAGATAGTCATACCTTTTCAGCCAATCGGTTTCGTTCAGAATGCCATCGATTTTCATTGGCGCAGAAGTTGAGACCACATTGAGGATTGGGGGATCTGAATGTGCTGTTTGAGCAGATACCAGTCCTAAAGAGCCGAAAAATAGAAAAGCTAAAAGGAGGGAAAACACTAAGTAGCTTTTGTTTTTCATAATACGATCCTTTCGTTTTGTTTTAGAAATAATTTTATTTAAGAGTACAATTTTATTTACAATGCTAACAATTGTTAACAAGAATTTCCGATAACAAGACCGGTCGAAATTTTAAGATGTTTGAAGTTGTTATCAGAAGTTGTTTTCATTCTTTTTAATAAAATCTCAGTAGCAGTTTTACCAATTTCAGAGATTGGGACATGAACAGTGGTTAATCTTGGACTTGCAAACTCCGACAACATGATATTGTCAAAGCCGACGACACCTATATCATTTGGAATCTTCATTCCAAAGGCTTTTACAACACGAAAGCACCCTAAGGCCATCATATCATTTCCTGCAAAAATAACTTCAGGTTTCTCATTCAGACTCAATAATCTACGGCATCCATTCTCCCCGCTTTCAGCAGTAAATTCGCCATTAATAATCCAACTCTCATCAATTTGGATGTGATTATCCTTTAATGCTGCTATATACCCTTTATATCTCATAGAAGCGTCAGTATTCAATATAGGTCCCTTAATATGAGCTATCTTTTTATAACCTTTTATTTTTATTAAATACTCAGTCATAGAGTAAGCGCCCTGATAATTATCTATACTGACCGTGTCTATATTGTCTAAATGAGTTCGACCATTTATTATAACTGTCGGAACAGATGTTCCCTTTATAATTTCCCGAATTTGATCATTTATCATTGGAGCTAGAATAATCATTCCGCCAACAATTGTTTCACCCATAAAATTTATAATAGATTGAGCTACGGTACGCTGACTATGTGAACTTGCGACTATAACATGATAACCGCCAGTGTATGCAATTTCATCAATACCATGAATAATTTCGGAAAAAAATTCTCCATCAATTTGTGGTAAAACGACTCCGATTATGTTCGAAGTATTTTTAACAAGATTCCGTGCGATAACATTTGGTTTATAATTTAATTCGCCAGCTATGGAAAGGACTAAATCGCGGGTTGCCGGCTTGACATTGTCTAAATTGTTTAGCGCTCTTGAAACAGTTGCGATAGATAGATTTGCTTTTTCTGCTATTTCTTTAATTGTTATAGACATATATTTTAAATCAAATTTGTAAACGTTTACATTATTAAACTACAATATTAATTTTATTTTGTCAAGCAAAATCTTTCATCGATAAAAAATATTTTATGCTTCTAATTAGATAATCATTAAGTAATTAAAAATAATCTACCAAGAAAAAATAAACTATTTTTTTTACGCCGGGGGTGTTTATCCTTTCCTTAGTCCCTATTTATAGAGGGCACAGCCAATAGCCTATTCAAGGTTAAATGTTTTTTTAATAAATCTGCCCTAACATTCTCTGACCTTTTACCGCAATTCTAAATGACAAAATTTATTTTATTATTATTAATTCCGAATTTTTAGATTTATCATTATTTCTGTTTTAATAATATTAGACAAATGACAATATACATAAATGTAAATTTTTACATTATCTATGAAAATTTTCATTAGACTAATTATAATTCTAAATGTTGATTATACAGATAATTAATTACCAACAATGAATGAGGAATTTGTTAATCCTCTACGAGGATTTACCAATGTAAAATAAACCTTTTCCTACAATAATTTGACCTCTACGAGGTCTAAAAACATCGTGGATGTTTGATTATTGTAGAAACAAATTAATCCAACAAATAAACTATCCTCGTAGAGGATAAATAAATACTTTCAACCTTTCCGATGGCTAATGTTCTAGCCCTAACAAATCTCTACACTTATTAACTTTTAGATAAAGCTCGAAACTTTTCCATTAATTCTTTTGATGTAAAAGGTTTTGAGAGATAATCATTACAGCCAGCTTCAATGCTTTTTTGTCTGTCCGCTTTAAATGCATGTGCAGTAACCGCAATTATAGGGATCTCTGGGTATTCTTTTATTTCTCTTATGAGTTTGGTCAATTGTAATCCGTTTGTTTCCCCTTTAACCGATATATCCATCAAAATAAGCTGTATGTGATTTCCTTTTGATACTGAAAAAGTATAAGCCGATACCGCTATCAATTATATCAAGTGTAATTTTATCTTCGACTTCTTTATATAAAACTACCTTAACAAATCCTTTAGGAGTATATTTGATTGCATTATCAATTAGATTAGAAACGGATTGAATAATACTATAATCATCTGCAGAAATATTTACTTCCCCGCATTTATTCTCATAAGTTAATTCTAAAGGTTTATTGTATATTGTATATTTAAATTGTTTGATTAAGCCGCTTATTGTTGATGGAAGGAATTAAAAGAGTTGTCTCTTTAGCCATGGATTAGTTCGAGTTTGTATTAACCCATGAAGATTTTTCCGCCATGCCGACGTATTCTTATTGGGGCGTTCACTTGATAGAGAAATACTTCATATTTATCTCGACATGGGGTTAATTAAATAAAGTTTTACCTAATTGCAGTTTCAGTTTTTTCGTCAAAGGAATGGATTTTTGAAATATCGATGAATAGATTCTTCATACTTCCGTGTTTTGGAATTTCTCTGGCAGGTATGCGTGCCACAAATTGTACTCCTTCAACCTGGAAGTATAAATAAATTTCATTCCCCATCGGTTCCACCAAATCAAGTTCCACACTTATTTTTTCATACGTTGAAATTTGACCATAGTTGGTTTCATCATATATATCTTCCGGGCGTATTCCAACATAAACGTTTTTGTTCAAGTACTGAGTTAACTTCTCACTTTGAATTGCCGGTATTCCTATACTTAAACTCCCCTTTTCACTGATAAATTTCAAGCCGTTATCTTCAACTATTTTACCTTTTAGGAAATTCATCGCCGGGCTTCCGATAAATCCAGCAACGAATTTATTCGCAGGGAAATTATACAAATCCAGCGGCGATGATATTTGGTTTATTACTCCATCCTTAAGTACAACAATTTTATTTCCCATTGTCATTGCTTCCGTTTGATCGTGGGTTACATATATCATTGTTGCCTCAAGCTGCTTATGAAGCCTGGATATCTCTGTGCGCATTTGAACCCGCATTTTTGCGTCAAGGTTACTTAACGGCTCATCAAATAAAAATACCTTCGGTTTTCTGACAATAGCTCTACCTACAGCTACGCGTTGTCTTTGTCCGCCCGATAGAGCCTTCGGTTTACGTTCTAGGTAGGGTTCCAGCTCTAGAATTCTTGCAGCTTCGGAAACACGCTGCTTAATTTCTTCCTTGCTGAACTTTCGTAGCTTCAGTCCAAAAGCCATATTTTCATAAACAGTCATGTGGGGATAAAGGGCATAATTTTGAAAGACCATCGCTATATTTCTGTCCTTCGGTGAGATATCATTAACTTTTTTATCCTCGATAAATAATTCGCCGGAAGTTATTTCTTCTAAGCCGGCAATCATTCTCAAGATTGTAGATTTCCCGCAGCCCGATGGACCTACCAAAACTACAAACTCCTTGTCATCTACTTCAAAGTTAATATCTTTTACTGCATAGTTCCCGCTTTCATACGACTTTGATATATTTTTTAATTGAACTTTTGACATATTGTTCCTAATAAAGTGAAATCAGTGTTGAATATATTAAAATTCAACTTGTAAATTATTACCATCTCTTTTTATTTTGACATCTATAGTTGTCAAATAATTTCTACCATTTTTCATAGCACTCCAATTTTCATATAATTTACCGTCAACAAATATTTTAACGGGCTTTTCCCGGGAAATTATTTCTGTTTTGCTATTATAATTTGAGAAAGCTTTTAGCGTAAAGGAAATCTTTTTAGTAATTTTATCATAAGAGCAGACAGATAAAAGCGCATTAGTAGATTTAATATAAGGTGAAGAAACATCACCCAAAATAATATTCACGTTTTTAATATTCTTTATTTCTGAAGGGACAACAAGGGTCGGGAGTTCGGCTCCACCGTAATTAATTGACTTAACATAATTTCCCTTCCCTGTAATATTGACATTAAACTCCTGACCGTTTGCCGTTAGAGTAAAATCTGCTGACCTATTTAACTTATTTAGATAAGGGTTAAGCTGGATATTCCAATCATTTTCCTGTATTCCGAATAAATGATATAAAGAATAGATGTACCATGCACCTGCCCACATAAATTCTGGTTTATCAATAGTGCCGTAAATTTTTGGATTGTGAGGATCTCCGATTCTGACCTCATACATTGCCGGCTGCCCATTCGGACTGTTCATCACTCCATTGATTGTCATAACTTTTTTAATAAAATTATAAGCTTCGTCCTTTTTATTATCGGCAATAAGAGACAGTGCATACCAGGAATTGCCATGAGGCCAAATTCCTCCATTGATATAATAGTACGGTGCCCCTTCTTCGTTGTCTAAAAATTTCCATATCGAATTAAGTTTTTCAAAATCCATTGGGAATACATCATATACGCCGACTTTTGGATCAAGTAATTTTTCTTTTGCAGAAGTAACTAATTTATTAAGATATTTTTTGCCGAGTAAATTGAAATGAGCTGCAAGAAGAGAACCTATATAATAATGAGTATCTTCTCCCCCCTGATTATAATAATTCATCAAATAATTTAATTTGTTATCCCATAATTTATCAACCAGGTTTTTATTTAATGAGGTAGTAATATTTTCATAATCTTCAAGCTTAGAAATATTTTTATTAAGCATTGAAGAGATATAAATATAATCGCGCAAGGTTTTTATTTCTAAAATTGTTGTATAAGCACGCGGCCCATAATTATGGCCTATGTCCCACCAATCGGGTCTGATTTCCCACATCAATCCTTCTTTCCTATTTTCAAGAGATAGGTTTAAGCTCTTGGTCAAATAAGGATACAATTTTTCAAGAGTAGCCAAGTCTCCCGAATGACGTAGGTAGCTTGCAGCATTGATAATAAACCAGAAATGGTTCCAATTATCGGATTCGGCATACTCAGTTGTGTAAGAAGAATCCTTCCAATAATACGCATGTGGAATAACATAATCCGAGTTAGCATGTTCAATTGTATATAGCAAATCCTCCTTAACTCTAGGAAGATCAAAATTAACAGCGGCTAAATCAGTGAGCATTACATCATGTGTAAAATAAAAATTATATTCTGCAGGACACGGCATCGGTCTGATTTGTCCGTCTATATAATGTTTATCCACCGCAAGGATAGCTTTCGCCCATAGATAGGAACGATCAAGAGATTTATCATTGGTCAAAAATTTTCCATTCATTACTTGGGACAAGACATAATCTTCGTAATCATTAATTTCGGTTTGATAATTCTTTTGCAAATAATTGACAATCTCTTTTCCTTCACTCTGCTTTGAAGAACCAACGATTTGAATAATCGTCATCGCTTCCCCGGGTTTTAGATTTTTCTCATATAAAAATACAGCTGCCGGAACTCCCGGATTTCCATTTGAGAATATTTTCCCATCTAAATTTCCGCTATGATTAAACCAATAATCATTTGAAGGATGGGATGAATAATCCATACTTCCTTCCGAGGAAAAACTTTCTGGAAGTAACCCTGCATTAGAAACAAACACCTGAGCGTTTTGGGCGCCTTCATTTTCATAGTTGGAATAAATAGTTCCGGTTGATGGATCATATTCTGTCCAAGCTTTGTCAATTAAAGCATAAGTATGGCTCGTTTTTAAAGAAGTTTCTAGATGGGAATAAAACTCGAATGGTTTTGTTGTTTTACTTTTATTTAATATGACATACTTTATAATCATTGCCGGTTTGGTTTTGCAGAATTCATAAGAAACAGAAATATTCCTTTCATTATTATCGTCATTAAACTTAACCGAATATGGATTTAGAATATACGGAGTAGGTTTTAATCCAATCCATTGTTTTTTTTCATCGCCTATTTTTAGTCCAAGCGCCATAATGTAAGTAGTATCGCGTTTGAAGTAATCGGTGCTCATATCAATGCTATTGGCTACAGGGTAATAAAAACTAATTCGTTCAGGAAGAAATGAACTATGGTGCATTTCTATGCCTACATAAGGATTTCCGACTTCGATCTGAGAATTACCCTTAAAGTGTACATCTATTTTTTTCTCTAATTCTTTTGTTTTGTTTTGACCTAACACACTAAAAAAAGAGACAAAACATAGTGAAATAACAATTAGAAAAATTTTAAATTTCATAAACTCTCCGAAATAAATTTCAGTTAAAAATATTAGTTGATATTAGGATAAATGTTCATTCAAATAAGAAACATGAACAGATCTTACCTTATTATTTTTTATAGAAGTCTCAGTTAATTTCAGTTTAATTTCTACTCCGGGAAGAAGGATAAACCCGTTTTGACTAAAAATAATTCCCGGGCTATCTAGTGAGACAAAGAATGCTGGTTTATTCGTTTTTAGTATAATTGATTCCTTACCTACGAAATTATATTTGACCTTTGCTTTTGGGAGGCGAAGGTGCTTCCACTCTTCTTCAACAAAATAATTCTGCTGTGCAAGAGTTCCATCATTGTTAAACAACGAAACAATCGAAATATTATTTTCACCCGGATTATTTTCGGAATCTTGGACAGAAATGATCGCACGTTTCTCACCAGGTTCCACAACTACTTTTTTAAGAGCAACATCATGAACCTTTCCCTTTGGTAGACTTACAATTTGAATTTTTACCTTGCCGGAAAAATTTTCAAAAGAATTATTTTGTATACTCACATAAACTTTTTTCTCTTTCCGCTCAAATAGAATAATTTGAGGATTAAAAGCTTGCTTCACAAAGTAATAGGATAACTTGGGAATCATACTTGAATCAATCAATGACCAGCTTGATACAGGCCAGACATCATTTATTTGCCAGATTATAGAACCGTTAGTTTCTGGGATTCGTGCCTGCCAATGCTCCAGGCATTTTTTCAATGCAAAACCTTGATTTAATTGAGTCAAATAAATAAAATCATCTAATTTGTTCGTAAAAGGAAGATGTGAAGAAAGAAATTTTACAAGCCTTTCGGGTCCTTCAACTTGTTTATTATGATATTCAAAAATTTTACTTTGGGGAAACCTTTCCTCCTTCGGTAAAACATTTAAAAAAGTATCCGGGTTTGCCGGAGCTTGAAATCCGAATTCAGTCACAAAAAGGCTTTTATCATTTCCGACTTTATTATAATCGACCCAATTACTCCACAAATCCCATTGATGTCTGTTACCGCTGTTTTCAGAATTCGGATCTTCGTCATGACCAAAAGGAGTTGACTCCCAATAAGGTCGGTCTGGGTCGGCCTCACTCAAGATTGTAGGAATTACATCATGATATATTTTATAGCCCGGCATTTCTTTATATGATTTATTAAAGGCTCTATGCCAAATCCATTCATTTTCATTATTGCCGCACCATATAATTATGCTTGGATGATTTTTAAGCCGGGAAACATTTTGTTTTATTTCTTCCGAAATATTTTCAATAAATTCCCGGTGCTCCGGGTAAGAAGCACATGCAAACATAAAATCCTGCCATACCATTAGACCTAGCTGATCACAAAGTTCATAAAAAATATCATCTTCATAAATTCCGCCGCCCCAAACACGAAGAATATTCATGTTCCCCTCTTTAGCAAGCGATAAGAGCTTTTCATATTTAGCGGCAGTTACACGGGGTAAAAATGAATCTCCCGGAATCCAGTTAGCGCCTTTCGCAAAAACCGGATATCCGTTTATTTGAAAACGAAATGTGTTCTTGTCATTTTCTTTCAAGATTAAATTTACAGTTCTTATTCCAATCTTTTTATTTATTTCATCTAAAATATTATCGTGATCCACAAGTTGAATTTGCAAACTATAAAGATGAGGGTTTCCGTAGCCATTGGGCCACCAAAGTTCAATATTCTCAAGATCATATTCCTTTTGGAAAAGGTCTGTGCCGGAAATAGTTTCATTAAATTCATAGACGGAATTTAAGTCCCAAATTTTTATCTTTATATTTAGGCTTGAGGAAATTGCTTTATTTAGTTTTGCTTTAATACTTACTTTAGCTTCTGAATTTTGTTCACTGACAGAGATTGTATTAAAAGAAAAATTTTCAAAACAATATTCATCAATTTGGAGCAAATAAATTGGTCTCCATATCCCTTGAGTTAAAAACGTCGGGCCCCAATCCCAGCCGAAGGAATATTGTGCTTTACGTATATAGACTCTTTCGGACCTTAAAGCAACAGGAAGCTTGCCATATTTTGACTCAATTTGTTTTGCATATATTTCCGGAGAGATAAAAAGAATCTCCAGGTTATTATTTCTTTTCACAATATGTTTTGATATTTCGAACTTATATAGACGAAACATATTTTCCACAGTCCCCAGCATGGTTCCGTTCAATATTACTACCGCCGAAGTATCAATTCCCTCCATAACAAGAAATATCTTTTGGGAAGGATCATAGTCTTCAGGGAGGTTAAATGAAGTTTTATATGTCCAATTTTGTTTTCCGATCCATTGAAGCTTAGTTTCATTGTCGGAATAAAAAGGCTCAGGAATTAACTTATGATTGAGCAAATCTGTTTGGACAGTTCCCGGAACCGTAGCCTTGAGCCACTTGCCTTCCTTTATCTTATTTTTAAGCTCAACCGGTATTATTTCCTGAGTTTTTTTTAAGGAAAATTTCCAATTATCATGTAATAAATATTTTTTCTTCAATTTATTTCCTATTTTATTAATATCATTTTTTTTATAAATCGTTGTGCGTTCGTTTTTAACTCATAATAATAAACCCCGCTTGCAAAAGTACCTGCATTCCAGGTAATAGAATGGCTACCCGCCGTAAAAAATCCTCCGGCTAACACTTCAACTTTTTGTCCAAGCATATTATATACATTCAAACTTATATTAGAACTTTTATTAAGCTGAAATGAAATTACGGTGCTTGGATTAAAAGGGTTTGGATAATTTTGCATCAGTTCATTTTCTTGAGGAATTAAATTCGAATTAGACGCGATGCCGGTAGTATTTAAATTGTACAAATTTAAAATCTGCTGCGGTGTAAGTGCATAATTAAAAATTCTTATATCATCGAGAGATCCGTTAAAATTATTTGAATTATTATTAGGTAGCTCCTGCCCAAAAGTTAAAGCAATATTTGTTTGGAGAAGTGATCCGGACCATGAAGAAAATGAATCAAGATTTCCGTTAAGATAAATCTCATAATCAGAGCCACTGTAAAGAACTGTAACATTATACCAGATACCTGTAGACAATTTTGTTTCCGAATCAAGATCAATGATTCCGCCATTTATTGTGCTATTTGTTTTTATTGTCCATCGTAGGAGATTATTCGGTATAATCGAAACTTTTAGCCTACTATTATAGCTGCCTTGAGATATGACATACTGTTCGTTTCCATTAAAAGCAGAAATCCTCATCCAAAAATCTATAGTAATTGCATTTTGGAAATTCAAGCTTGGAGATGACGGAACAAGGATATAACTTGTTTTTCCATCGAAGTAATAAGCTCTATTTAAATTTCTAAATCGGTCACTGGTTGATATAGCACCGTTAATTGTTCCGTTATTATTGTTACCGCTAACATCGTTTGCGTTCCCGTCAAAAGGATAATATGCCATTAAATCCCCAGTTGTAAGGGCAGATAAATCTCTTACTTCAACTTCGAGACTATCGGTTACAATAGTTCCGTGACCGTCGCTAACTGAACATCGCATGTAATAATTGCCGGGTGTATTCGGGGCTGTCCAATTTATCGAAGAACCACTACCAGAAATAATTCCGCTTGAGGAAAACCAAGAGTATGACAATGAATAATTGCTGCTGTCACTTGCAAAACATGTAAAGATTGAAGTAGAATCGATATTGATCTTCCGTGGAGAAGCAGAAATTTTATTAATCACAGGACGGTAATAAATAGAATCTAAAACTGCTAAAGTATCTGATACAGAGTCTTTCAGTCCATAACTATCAATTACAATACAAGATACTTCATAATTCCCTGCTGAATTTGGCACAATCCAATTAACCTGGTTTCCAGTTCCAATTATCGAACCTGCGGATGTTTTCCATGTGTATGCCATAGTATCGCTATCCGGATCGACAGCAGTACAATATATTTTGACTGTGTCACTTTTTAAAATAGTACCTGGAGACGGAGACAAGGATTTAATTCGCGGAGGATAATTTGAGACAAGATGGTTTGACTGGTAATCAACTACAACTCCGTTTATTAAAAATTTCTTAAGGTTATAAGTTTGTGTTCCCCCAGCAGGAGCAAGGACAGCAATCACCGCAGAATTTGCCGGTATAGTAATTTTTGTCGAGCCAGCCACTCCGTTTGCTATAAAAGTCTTCGATACTGCATCATATATATCAACAGTATTACTGCCGACATTTATTATAACCGATTGATCACTTAGATAAGGATTGTAATAAAGATAAGTTGGATAAGCGGTATCGTGAAAATAATCCGTTTTCAAAAGATTAAGCTGTAAAATACCCTCTACATTTGTAGTGTCTATTATGCCGCCCAGAATCCCCACGTGTGATGAACTATAAAGAGAAAGATTTGTCAATCCCCAGCCGCCGCTTTCAGCATCACCGGAAGCGAAGGGCGATATAGAACTTGAATTTAATGAATACTGATGCATTGCTTCATGAGCAATATAAGAGTTTGGATCGTACTGGTCTGCCCAGCTTTTACTTGCAGTGTCCTGATTAGCAGCAGGCAAATATTTAGAATAAAATAAACGTGAAGCGTTTGCTACATTCAAGACCCATTTACCAATGGCTCTTGCAAATCTTGGGTCATATCTAACCATCGGAACTAAAGCGCCAACTTGTTCGAATCCATTCATTACAAATGCATAATTATTACTATAATTTATTTCGCCAATTAATCCGTCGCAATCCAAACCTCCCCAAGTTGCATAATTTGGATAACTTGCATTTGACATGGCACCCCATTTTCTTAAAGAAGTAATATTAAAACACCAGTTTATTAATTTAGTAATATCATAATTAGTCCCTAATTCCGCGTTCATTCTTGCGGCTGTATAAACTCCGTATGGCAACTGAATTTCATAAGCGGGGTTGTTGTTCCAATTATTTAGGAACTCCATAGCAAGTTCGGCGCCTGTGCGATATTTAGCAGAGCCAGTTTTTATATAAGCATTATATAGCAACCATGCGATAGCACCTGCGGCTTCGGGTTCATGCGGTGTAGCGTCAGTTGGCGTCATTGTAGGAATATCCCAGCCTCGATGATCCATGTTGGGTAATTGCCATGGCGTTGTACTCCCACCCATTGCATTAACAGCTTTCAACCATTGATCAGCTACACTTATAAACTGACTATGAAAGTCGCCAACATTTGGGTATAAAGAGTAAAGCTGGTAGAAAAAGACATTGGGCATTGTTTCGTACCACCAATCATCATTAGTTAAATCGTTAGGCTGATTTTTATAAACGTTTTGTCCATTTACTTTATTAAACCAGTCCTGAGCCATTTCAACCCAGTTATAGTTGTTCTGATTTGATTTATCAATTCCTACTAAAGAAGCTCCTACCAATGCAGGGATACAATTTATAGCTTCTGCAGAAGTTGGCGCTGTAGTTCCTACAACTGTGTGAAGTCCAAATCGGGGACCTGAATAATTTGTAGCGTTGTTATCCGTCCAAACAAGAGGCAGATATTTCCCCTGCAAGTTCAAATCAAAAACCAACGAATCATAACCAAGCGCAACATCTTTCCAATTACGCATCAAATATGGTGCAGGCATGTTCGGCATATTTTCAATTTGATTAATATTTATTTGCTGAGTGAAACCAATTTCATTCATAATCAAAATAATTATTATAGTGAAAAATATTTTCATAAAAAGATTATATTTTACTAGGGTGTTCATAATGATTCATTAAACTATCCCCATATATTCAATTATTTAT
Organism: Bacteroidota bacterium; assembly: GCA_021817845.1. Classification (GTDB taxonomy): domain Bacteria; phylum Bacteroidota; class Ignavibacteria; order Ignavibacteriales; family Ignavibacteriaceae; genus FEN-1297. The sequence goes on along the minus strand of JAKAFW010000021.1, from coordinate 18,506 downwards.
TTAGAATTAACGCCTATATGTTCGTTATAATAATTCCACACAATTTTTTTAGCAATAGGATTTTGATCAATCGCAAACATAGAAAATAGGGCTTCGATAGTAGACTCCGCGCCGCTATTCATATTGATTTCATTTTCATTATTTATGCCATCAAAACAAACTCCTGTTTTGATATTATACATCGGTTTACCAGTGGGATTTTTTCCAAAGAACCAACAACCTAAAAGCCCGGCTACAGTGGCTGATGCCACATCCTTTGTAGCATTGTATGACTTACAGCTAGCTAATATCATTGGGCTAATTCCGTAGGCGATCTGGCCAAACTTTGCGCTGTCCTTGTATACCACAGTATCTTTGACGTGCTCAACCGTAAAACTGCTCATATAATTAGCTTTGATTAGGTAAGGATAAAAATCCCAAATTTCCTTTTGCGCCTTTTTTATATATTCATGATTATTCAACATTATTCCTGCATCGATTAAAGCTTCCGCCTGATTGTTCCCCCACATATGCCATGTATTCTGCCAGCTTAAGAAAGCATAATGAGGTAAATAAGAAGCATCTCCCGCCTGCATTCCTTCTATTCCGGTGCATAATCGGATCGCTTCATTTCTGACTAACGTATCATTAGTAGCTTTGTAATATGACAGAAATCCTTTAACAATTACAGCAGCTTGATCAGCGGCAGTCCCTAAAGGTAGCCACGTAGGCAACTTAAAGCCACTGAAGTTTTGAGTTGAATCAGACTCATTCTTGACCAACCATTTTTTTGTCACTTTGACTGCTATTTCAAGCTGAGGTGAAATTGCGGCAGCAAATGATTTATCATATTTCAAGAAAAAATTATCTGCTTCAGCAAGCGCCCAAATTGCCCGCCAGCTCCACCAATTTGGCTTTGCAACACTTGTTTTATATGTTGTGTTTTTTGAATAATCTCCGAAAATAAAATTGTTAAAGAAACCATTATCTGATTGCATATAGAGTAAAAAGTTCGTCAACATTTTAATTTTATTATAAACAGAGGAGTCATGAGAAACTTCATAATACTTTATATAAAAAATATCAGCTCGAGCAATATCGTCAACGCAGGCTATACCTTCGCCTGGCGCGTCAACATATTTATAATCAGGATAATTCGAATAAATATGAATGATTCCCATCTCTTTACCATCAACATTTATTTGCTGATAAAGATGGTCAAGGTGAGAGGTATTGACCAGTGATTTCGTTCCATTTTGCTGCGGAAATAAAACAGAAGTTGCCATGAAACAGAAAAGGGAAAAGAGTTTAAATGAAGATATTTTCAATAAATTATTTCTCATAAAATGCCTTTAAGTTTAATAATTATTTACAGATGGAAAGTAAATAATTTACCGAAGTTTCAGCAAGACAGATGTTAGTATCTGCACCGGAGTAATAAATTTTTACAGAGCCATTATCCTCAACAATCCAGCCGTTTGAAAACACTACATTGTTTACATCGCCAACTCTCTCATAATCTTTCTCGGGGGCCAATATAGGTTCACTGCTCTTCCCTTTGACAACCCAAGGTTTTTCAAGATCGAGTAAAACAGCTCCTAGTTTATACATAGAAGAAATTCCAAAACCTCTAACACCATGATAAAGTGCGAGCCAACCTTCTTTAGTTTTAATAAACGGAGTTGAAATACCTATTTTATCGGCTTGCCAGGTACCGGATTGCGGCTCCATCAAAAATTGGGAATTTCCCCAATGAATTAAATCAGGACTTTTACTTATCCAGATATCTTTACGGTTTTCAGCTGACGGTCTGTCAACCTTCCAATAAAATCCACTTATTTTTTCAGGGAGTATAACACAATCCTTATTAGAAGGAACGCTAATTGGTCCGAACGTTTTATATGTTTTAAAATCTTTTGTCACTGATAAAATAACAAGAGGCATGTATTTAGAATAGCCGGTGTACGTCAAATAATAATCACTCTCAATTTTTGAAATACGTGTATCTTCTATTCCCCATTCTACATATTTAGAGTAATCACCGTGATCTTTAGGCGTAAGGCAGGGTTGATTTTCAACAGTAAACTTAATCCCGTCCTTGCTTCGCGCAAGGACAAAGGAAGATCGTCCATTCGGCATTTCAACTCTGCAAACCAGTAGATACTCATCTTTAAATTTAATTGCACCCGGATTAAAAATACTATTTACTCTGAATGGGACATCTTCCACAGTTAAAATAGGATTCTCTTTGTATCTAATAATTTCCATAATTTACCCACCATATTTGGTTTAAATAATTAATAATTTTATTTAGCATTTGTTAGCTCATCTAATAATTCAGTTAATTTTACTTTTGCAAAACCTGTTGCTGAATCGGACATTGCATACGGGATAATCAGATCTCCGTTATGAACAAGTGATCCGCAGGAATAAAGAACATTCGGGACGTATCCTTCCCTTTCTTCTTCATTTGGTTCAAGAAGAGGTTTCTTAAGACTGCCTAATATTTTAGAAGGGTTGTCTAAATCAAGAAGCATTGCTCCGATTGTATATCGTCTGAAAGCACCTACAGCATGAGTAATAAGGAGCCAGCCTTTTTCTGTTTCAATCGGGGAACCGCAATTACCCATCTGGATATACTGCCAAGATTCTTCAGGGGATTGCAGCAAATCATATTTTTCCCATTTGAATAGATTATCCGAGAACATAATTTGTAAATTTTCACCGCCCTGTCTAGAGGTAATGACATATTTACCATTAATTTTTCTTGGGAATAATGCCATTCCTTTATCTTGGATGCCCGAACCGTGAAGAGTATGAATTTCAAATTCCTTAAAATCTTTTGTCTCAATTAATTGTGTTCGGAAAGAAAGGCCGTTATATGCAGTGTAAGTTCCAAAGTACTTTGAACTGCCGTTATCTTCGATAAATTTAACGAATCGTACATCTTCCATTCCATGTGATTCATAATTAGAATTTGGGAAAATTACCCGCTCAGATATAGTAGTGATTTCAGGGAATTCAATTTTATAATTAGAATCCAACAAATCCCAAACTTGTTGAATCGGGCCAGCATAAATTGAAGCATCATCTTCGCCCATTCTATTTAAGATATTTTTTGCTTCAGAGAGGGTAAAAGTTTCCGGGAACTTTTTAATAAATTTGTCGTTATTACTTTGCAGATTATCTGCTAGAAACTTCCTCGTAAATTTTCTATTGTCATTTTTTTTAGGCAAAGTTGAGAACCTTGATTCAGAATCAAAGTGCACATCATTATTCTCGTCAATAATTCCGGACTTAAATTCAATTGAAGATATATGTCCTTCACCGGTTGCACGCAGACTAAGTATAAAGCGTACCATTCCTGGCTTTAAGGAACCCTGGTCGGGATGAGGGACAATCGAGGGATTAAATAACGAAGCAGCTTCGATTGAATATTCTTTCGAGAAGTAAGCTCCTAGTAATAATTTTTTCTCTTCGGTAATACTGTTAGTATCATTCAGAAATTTTTCTATATGCGAATAATTTTCTAAAAGGATATCTTTAAAGAATTGGTGCCTTGAACCGAAATTTTTTATATAACCGGCCAATTCTGTTTGAATTTCATTTTCTGACAATGAATTTATTCTGTTAATAATATTTTTAATTCGGTCGGGTCTGCCGACATCAAGATATTGGAGAACAACTTTATCCGGATTTGCTTTAAATATTTTTTTAATTCGTTCAACGTGCATATAATTTTCCTTATTCTTTAATACCAGCAGAGGCCATGCTTTGAATAAAATATTTTTGAAAGAATAGATAAGCCAGTACAATCGGCAGAGCAAGCAAAGTAGCAGCAGCGAGCTTTACACCTAGCTGTGATTCAGCGGCGCCGCCTACCGCGAATAATGTAACAAGCTGCGGCAAAGTCATTAAGTGTTCATTACGAATAACGATAAGAGGCCACAGTACTTCATTCCATGAAGCCATAAACGTGATTATTCCTATAGTAACTAATGCCGGTATCGAATTTGGCCAAAGTATTCTGAAGATTATTTCTATATCACCGCAACCGTCAATTCGGGCTGCATCAATTATATCCTGAGGTAATGTTTTAAAGTATTGGCGAAACATAATTATAGCTAAAGAGTTCATCAGATATGGGACTATTAAAGCCCAATAAGTATCAACCCAGCCGAATTTGACCATTAAAATGTATTGTGGGATTAAAGTAATCTGGAAAGGCAAGGTCATCGTAAAGATTATAATAAAGAATATTAGATTCCTTCCTTTAAATTCCAATCTTGCAAGGGCATATCCCACCATGGAACCAAAAACCAGAACTCCAAAAGTTATACACAATGCAACAAAAGTACTGTTGAATAATGCTCTTGCAATCGGAATCTTACTAAGCATTGCTGTATAACTATCAAACGACAATGAAGTAGGAATAAAAGTTAAATTTCCGATTTGGTTTTCAGGAGACAATGAAGCTACCACCATCCAGACGAATGGATATATAAATGCCAAAGCAGCAAAGGACAGGAATATGTAAAAAAGAAATTTCTTCATAAATTTTTATTCTTTTTCAATAAATTTCTTCTGAATCATAATAACAGATAAAATTAACATCGCAAAAAACAAACCAAGCGTCGCGGAATAGCCCATATTATAGAAGAAAAAACCTTGTTTGTATATATAAAGCACAGCGGAAAGAGTGCTATTTAGAGGACCTCCGCCGGTCATAATATAAGGTTCAATAAATAATGAAAATCCGCCTATAGTTGATAAAATAACAACCATAAAAATTGTCGGGTTAATCATCGGAAGGGTAATTTTAAAGAACTTCTGAAAACGATTAGCACCTTCGAGATCAGCGGCTTCGTAATAATGTGCCGGAACTGTTTGAAGCCCGACTAAAAATAGAATAATATATAGACCGACATTTTTCCATGTAGCCATTATTGCTATCGAAGGCATAGCCCACGCAGGATCGATAAGCCAACCAACCCTGCCCAAACCAATAGTGGTTAGTATTCTATTAAAAAGTCCGGTATCAAAACCGTAGAGCTGCTGCCAAATAATCGTAACCACTACTCCCGACACAATCACCGGAAGAAAAAAGGCAGCTCTGAAAAATCCCAAAAATTTAATTTTCTGGTTAAGTACAATAGCTAAGAAAAGTGCCACAATGATTTGAAGTGGAATATGAATTACTAAAAAAATTAAAGTATTGACTAATGATTTAAGAAAAAATTGATCGTGAAATAGTCTTATATAATTATTTATTCCGTTAAACTTCATCGGAGATATTATATTCCAAGAGTTAAAAGTCAGGACGATAGAAAAAATTACCGGGAAGGCGACAAACACCAAAAAATAGATTAGGTAAGGCGATACTAATAAATATGGTACTAATTTTTTCTTCATCATCTTTAACTTTATTTCAGATAAAGAAGATTAACTTCTTTTGCAGCATCATGGATAGCTTCAGCCGGTGACTTCCTACCGTACACAACACTTTCTTCATATTCCTGAGAAATAATATCAAATACTTCAGTTAGATTAGGATATGGGTCAGTTCCTCTGACATATTTAGACTGTTTGGCAAACTCCAGCATTTTCGGATTTTCCTTAAAGTAATTTGCAAAAAAAGTATCTTCATCCAACATTTTTCTCCTGGGAAGCTGATTCGAAAATTCCAATAACTTTAGATCATTTTCTTCGTCAGTCATAAATTTTATAAACCGCCAGGCAAGTTCCGGGTTAGGGCAAGTTTTAAATATCACAATATTTTTCGGATCGCAATAAGTATATACAGGTCCTGCGTGATCATCAGGGACAGGCATCGTTGAAAAATCATAAGAAAAACCTTTAGGTTTAAATTTCTCCGTATGAGCAATTTCCCAAGGACCAGTAAATCTTGAGGCAATAGTACTTGACAAAAAAACATCCTGCTCCACCGAAAGTCTTTCTTTTGTAAAATAATTTTTCTTATAAAGATTTTGCAAAAAAGCAAAAACCTCAATTGCATATTTATTGTCGAATGCCGCAGTATCGTCTTTAATCAAAGGAGCTCCGCCCGAAGCGGCAAGATATAATGGATAGAAATCAAAAAAACGCTGCCACCAAGTAACTTGAACTTCGCAATAGCCAAACCATTTTCGCACATATCCGTTTTTGTCAGTGTTTTCATCCCGGAATTCTTTTGAAGCCTTAAAATAATCGCTGTAATTTTTAGGAGCGTCTGATAGCCCAAGTCCCTGAATAATTTTCTTATTATAAATCATCATAATAGGATTAATTTTCCAAGGGATTTGATAAATATGTCCGTCAGAACTAGTTACTTCTTTTATAACAGCACTGTCGCATCTTTGATAAATATATTTTTTAAAACCTTTCAATGTATCAAGCGCAACAAGTACTCCAGCTTTGGCATAATCTTCCACATTTCCTTCCCACATATTAGAATAAATATCAGGAGTGGTTTTACCAACGACTGCAGCTAATATTATTTCTTCGCTCGATTGGCCTTCAGGTACAGGCTGGAATGATATTTTCTCGTTACTGTTCTTTTCGTTCCATTTGTCTACAACATACTTAGCAAACTGGATTTCCTGGGTATTATTACTCGACCAGTAAATCAGATGATCAGGATTCCTGTCATTTCGACTGCTGCATGAAATGCCGGAGAATATAATAACAAGGCTTAAAAATATTTGGACAATTACTTTTTTTTTCATGGACATATTTATCAATTCAAGTTTTAATGCCACTCGCGCCAGTTAAAATCAATTGAGGGATATGCAGGATGAGGGAATATTCCTCCCTTCCTTACGATATATGTATCAATTGCATGCGGATTGTCATCATCCTGAACCGTAATTTTATTTAATAATTTTTTATTGATTGATATCTTATATTTTGTTTTTAACTTGTCTAATATTTCGTTGGTTTTATCAACAATCTCTTGTTTTTTATCAAATATTTTCATTCTTTGAGCAGGTGATTCTATATTTAGCCCAACAGAATTAGCAATCTTATCTCTCATAATTGAATAAACTATTTTATCTTTCCACCATGAAGACTGCTGTTTAACAATCTCCATATTTTGAAGACCTCTACCATAAGCTCTTCTTGTCAATAGATTGTCGCGAACCATCTGCCAGATTAAAGATTCCAACGAGGCCGAAAAAGAATTGAAATTAGCTTGGTTAAATTTTAGGTATTCATCTCTAAGTCTATACCAGTTAATAAAATTTGCCATGGTAAACGTTGTATCATTTAACACTACAAGCGGGATTTTTCCCAGGTTCTCATCGTTCAACGAATCAAAATTTTGAACTTCGCTCTTCATTCGTTTATCAAGATTCCACTTTTTATAAAGATTTGGAGGAAGTTCATAACTTCCCATATAAGAACGAAGCAAATCAAAAGCCCGTGCCTGTATAACAGGGTTATGGTTCAACATCATATTATGCACATAGGCATCAGAAAGGCTATCCATTTGTTGCATCTCTAACGCTGTGCTGGCATCATATTCATCTTTCTGCAACATCGTAGCGGTGACGATTTCATTTTTCCAGATGTCGGTTATCATAACAATGTACCACCCATCCGGAGCTTTTACCGGTGCCGATATTTCATTTACCTTAAGAGTATCAGCAACTTTAGCTAACTGCGGATTCCTGATGGACAATTTGAACTTATCAATTTTCATTGATCTTTGATCATAGAAAACAGAATCATTCAACTGCATTTTATAAAGTGAATCGAAACTAATTTTGTTGCTTAATCCCGATTCAAAAAATGAAAGTGAATCTTTGTTCGGAGCATATAACCATTTTATATTGTAAGTGAACTGTTTGTCTCTGACAGCTTCATCAATTTTTCCCTTAGAAATTTTTACATCTTTTTGAATGTCTTGTTTAAATAGTTGTTCGGTAGTAAGGTCACTTTGAATAGCTTTATAAAGTTCTTTTACTCTTGCCGAATCATTATAACCTTCCGAATAGCCATCAAGGGCAAGAAGCTTTTCGTCAAGCAAATACTTAAGATAAACATCCTTTGAATTTTTGATTTTTTTATAAAATGCAGGTCCGAATTCATAACCGCTTATGAACTCCCTAACAGTAATATTTTTGTTTCCTACTTTTGCAAGGACCTCATCTCCAATTTTTGATTTGAAAGCCGTATCAAAATCAAGTATCGAAGTTGAATCTTTATCCGCCGGATGGACATTTGCCACTATAAAAGTTGTACTTAAAAAAAATAATAAGCCAAAAAGGACAATATTTCTGTTCAAATCTTTCATCCATCGTTTAATCGTTTAGAAATTTAGAAGTTTATGCCGACTGAAAAATAATGTACTCCACTTAATCTTCCGAAATCTCTATAAGCATAATCGAACCGCACTTTTTCGTTGCTAAAAAGTTCCTTTGTATTTACTCCAATACCAAAGGATAAACCTCCTTCACCATCGGGTAGAAATAAAGATTGATAACCACCTCTAATAAACAAGAACCCATGATATGATAATTCAGTGCCTACATTCATACTTTCATAATTGTCATTAGGGTGTAGCGCATCAACTGCAATTGTCCATTTATAACTTTCCGTATTGATCGGGCTAGCAGACACACCAATTCTAAACAAAAGAGGAAGATTCCATGATTCCAGTTCAATATTATAAGGTACCTGATCATTGCTTCCGAGTTTAGTTGGATCGACTCTTGCAAAAGTTCTTGTATCAATACCGCTAAGCTGCATAGCAGTACCGAAATTAGAAATTGAAGCACCAATAACCATTCCTCCCAATAGATCAGTTCTGAATGAAGTACCTGCATCAACAGCAAAGGCAGTGCCTGTTTCATGCCAAATATTTTCTTGGATGTACTTTGCAGTAAAGCCAATTGAGAACCTATCCGTAATGGTTCTTGCATAAGAAAGTCCGAGAGCAAGATCACCGGCACTGAAATATTCTCCTGTACCTTGAGGCATTTCCACAGTAGTGACAGGCATATCAGGCATTGAAAGAGAAGTATAACTTAAACCGATATTGCCCAGTTCCCCAAGAGGAAGGACTAAAGCAGCATAGTCAAGATTTGTGGATGCAATCCAGTTTGTATGAGTAAAAATAACCTCGTTCTGATCCAACCGCGCTATCCCGGCAGGGTTCCAATATAAAGAAGTAGCATCGCCTGACATGCTGACAAAAGCGCCGCCCATTCCGCTAGCGGAAGCTCCAACACCTATCTCCAAAAACGTAGCTGCCGTTGTTCCAACCTTCGAAACATTTTTACTTTGCGGGAAAAGATAAACACTTATTATTAATATTAAAGTTGACGTAAGTAAAAATTTTAATTTCATATTTGCCTCGTAATCTCTATTTGTTCGCAATCCTATTTAATTATTGCAAAGCGTCCTATTTTTGTTCCTAATCCGGGTGCATCAACCTGGAAGATATAGACACCGAAAGAAATATCCATTCCATCTTTCGATACTAAATTCCAAGGTTCCTGTCCATCCGTTAACGAACCGTTATGATGTAAAGTTTGAACAAGGTTACCACTGATAGTATATATTCTAATAGTACAAACAGCCGGTAGATGAGTAAAATAAATTAGTCTTTCTCCACGACCGACCGTATTAGTTAATGGTTCCCAAGAAGCAGCACCGGGATAAGGATTTGGAACCACGGCAATATTATTGAGATCAGTTAAAAATTTAGATTTATCAAAATATGACGATCTAGTAGTAAACTGATAATATTCACCTGTCCTAAATGGTTTGGTAGTTGAGAGTTTGAAAATATCCCCAACCTGAGGAGCTCTTTGTAAATTATCCGGGATAGTTGTGTCTTTTACTAAAGAGAACGACCAACTAACATGCAGATTCTGGAAACTAGTAGCTTTATGATTGATCGAGTCTCCAGCAACCAAGAAAATAGCGTCGCCCAAATCGAATAAACCATTATTATTATTGTCATAAAATTTAAATTGAAAATGATCGATACCGTCAGTCAAATCTTTTATTTGTATATTAGATACTATCGGGGCATTGAAACTGGATGTTGGATACGATGTATCGCCTTGACCTGGATTTTTAAATATTACTTCAAAATCTGCAGGAAAATTCACTCTAGCGCTTTGATTTGCTGCAGCATACCTTGAATCAAACCCAGTCTGAACCATATAATTACTATTACCGACTACCCAGTTCGTTTTAGAAGGATCAATATTTACAGATGTGTCGTTCGTGACATCAAGACTAAAGCCGTCAGTTACAGGAAGCTGGGCTTCATTACCATCAAAAACAGTCGGAGGAACCAACGTATCCTTTGTTGAATAATTAATTAACCTGTAATATGGGTATGGATCGGTATGAAATACCGAATGATCAATAAACTCAAGACGGTAAGTATTATAATTTTTTATTGAATCCGGAACAAGGACATTTGGTACGATTGTTCCCGTACCAGGACCACTGTCAACAATATTTTGAAGCAGCGGACCAACATAACCTGCGCTTGGTGCTCTTGGAGTTACTACCGCAGTATTAACATCAGTTTTGACATTACCGTTAACATCGGTCTTGATAATACTTGTACATTCCGCCGGTGGGATTCCCTGTTGAACTCCATTAATATTTGTGGTTATAAATCCTTGATCATACGAGACTACGGCATAATAATAAGTCTGCCCATTTTGTACTGTGGTGTCTATATAGGAATGTTTTAACCCGGAATCATCTCCAAGATAAAACATTGCACCATTGACTGAAATTGGGAAAAGACCGGTAATGCCATCTATTAAATCATATTGGGCAATCGGCTGTCGAAATGTAGCTTTACCATAAGCATCTGTAATGATTTGATCTTCAAGGAAATTAGGATCCGTAGCACGGTAAATTCTGTATCCTTCAAAATTGACACGCTGATAGAACCTATCAAAAGATTTTTCAGCACCGTCATCCCAATACAAAGTGACTTTATGGTCACCAGCAACTACCTTTACAAGAGGTTTGGCAGGCGGTTTAGCAAATTGATAACTTGCATTATAAATTGCTTGTACTGTATTTTTTCTTCTAAAAAGGTCATCCGTATTTATGCCGAATAGTAACGCCATAGAAAAGCGCTGAGTGCTACCTGTTTGCTCCAGTTGACCAGTCTCCACAGAATATGTATTGCGTCCTTCCATGTGAAATAAATAACTGGAAAAGAAATTCGCAAGATTAACGCCTACAAGTGACTGCCCATGAGGAGTTGGGAGTTGAGACAGTGCATTCCAATTTCTTTCATCATTATTAAGGTCATAAGTATGAACGGCAAAAATTGAAAATCCGGTTAAACCTAATTGGTCTGATTCATCTTTATCAAGATTACCAAAATCGGGTTCTCCTTGTTCCGGTTTACCATCACCCTGAGAACCATCAGCATCAGGACCAGTATAACCAGGGTCAAGAGGTCCGATACCATCGGTACCTACATCATCATTTAAAGGTTCACCCGGATCCCATTTACCATTATGATTCAAATCCGTGTAAGATTTCCAGTTGGCATTTTCATCTGCATCCCAATGCGGCTGCCAGGAGTAACCATAGAACTGTCTAAACCTAACTGTATCCTGTGCTACGTCTCTTAAATATGGATCTTGATTTGGATTCGTGATAAATACTTTTGCATTATTATCTCTTCTTTCGTCAGTTAATCCATCATGGTCGTTATCGATATTATCATAATCAATTCCAGGGCTTTCAAGAAACGCATAACCCGCTAATCCAACAGGACTCCAATGCCCCGGACTTCCAAACGGGACAGTTGAGTAGGCATAAGAAATATTTAACAACTGATCGTAATCGCCTGCATTATTTGATGAGTTATCATGACCACCGATACCCCAGTCAACATATTGCGCAAATAAGGTTTTCGGATAATCGGTTGTTCCCATGTTTGTTATTTCATAATACCAGAAAATTACATCTTCGGCAAGAACTTGTGACCATTGGAAGCCACGCCCCTTAACCTGCATACCTAGTCCGCCTCTAGTAGTATCATCGGCATCAGGATAAAAGTGATGAGTATTTATATAGTATCTATCTTCATTGTCATCAAAAACAAAATAAGTTTCCAGATCGGCATTCATTACACCTTTGCCAAAAAAACCATCCCAATAACCAGCCCAGTCGGCAGGTCTGTCAGGCCACGATGAGGGCCAAGTATTTGGATCATCACTTCGGGCAACACTTGTTTGATAAGGATTGGCATATCCCGGAAGCGGCCACCATCCATATGTTACAAAGGTCTGGGGGTTATATCTTGTATATTCATAATAATTAGTTTCAAGCGGATGGAAGACATTTCCTTGCTTATCAGTAGCTTCGGCAGAGACAATAATTGCAACACCGTCAACATAAGTGTGGTTTGTTCCTTTGGGCCACACGCCGCTAAGTGTGGGCTGGTTTTGCCAGTCTGCAATTTCACCAAAATTATAAAATACAGTTTGAACAAGATTTCCGTCCATCAAACCCATTTTAGTATTTTGGTGATTTCCTTTATTCTTGTCAACGATTACCTGTGCAAAGCTTTTCAAAGTTGATAATAGTAAAATTGAAAAAGCAAAAAGAAATATTTTAATAGAAAAAGTTTTCACGTTTATTCACCTTCAAATTTCAGATTAAAAATCTAACGATGCTCCTAATAACACATGACGCGGAGCGGAATAAAAATCAGGTCTTATAAAATATTGCTGAATTGTGTTCACACCTCGCGGAGGAGATTGATCCTGTGTTTCTGCCAAAGTATATCCAGCCCTTCCAGTATCCGTATAAACATTTAGTTCATTTGCAGTATCGAAAAGATTATAAACTTTTAAAAATATAGATAAATTCAGACCGGCTAACTTTAAATATTTGGTAATGTAAAGATCAACATTAAAGAAAGTTGGTTTGTTTGCGCTATTTTCCAGACCGGTTCTTTGATTTTGATAAGACGGAGTATATGGAAGTCCTGTACCCAACTGCCCTACAATACTGCCTATTATGTCATCAGGAATGCCGGCTGTTACTGTAAAGTTAATTGAATTCCGTCTATCCCATGCAAGAGGCACTAACTGAGTATTGGCTTCAATTGGGGGAGAAGCTTGGGCTTTATTAAAAGCATCATTTGGGTCAGATTCATTTCCTTTAGCAACTTGATAAGTATAATCCAGACTAGCGCCCAAACCGTCACTAAATCTTTTATCAAATGAAATTGTAAGTCCTGTGACAGAACCGTAATCAGTATTTATATATTCTGCAAATTTTTTGAAATTATTCTTTACAAATAATGCTACCCCAAGTAAATTGCGTATATCTTTATAATAAGCCGTTACATTAACACCTAAGTTTGGCATAATTTCTTGCTGAAGACCAATCTCGTACATCGTTGTTTCCTGCGGTTTAAGGTCGGCATTTCCAATTGTACTTCCTATTAGAGAAGGGAAATCTCCGGAAAGCGGAATTCTAAAATTAGGATTATTATATAAATATTGGAAAGGTGGAACCTCAAAAAAGTGTCCGTAAGAAATATGAACTGCTCCTTTATCACTCATTGGATACGAAATTCCGATACGTGGGCTAAGCTGGTATTTTGCACTAGCCTTATGAAAATATTGACTAGGGAAAGGTGGATAATAAGTGTCAAGAGCGGAAACACTGTCGGGATTATTGATTACTTGACCGTCCGGTTCAAAATAATCGAACCTCGCGCCAACATTTACAATAAGATAAGGCAATTCAATTTTATCTTGAAGATAGTATGCTAATTGATAAGGGTGACTTTGATAAATATTATAATCAAAAGAACCGGGTGATGGTAAGGCAGGCTTATAATTAGTAATAGCATCTACTAAAATTTGAAAATCCTGGTAGTTTAAAGTATGAATATCTGCTTCAAAACCTGATTTAATTTCGTTTGTAAAATTAATTTGATCCGTAAAATCGGCTTTTGCAGTATAAGTAGTTGTATTATGAGAAAATGACCAGTTCTGCGTACCTCCTGTTAAAAATGCGTTACCGCTTACATCGCGCATTCTTTCGGGGCTGACATATCGAGGATCCAATGGATTAGAGAAAACATATTGTTTATATTGTGAATAGTAAGTTGAGCCTAATAGATCTAAAAATGCCGAAGAACTAAATACTTGAGTATAACTTATGCTTCCGAGAAAAGATTTTTGATGATACGTATAATCTCCGTCAGGGTTCAGTAAAAATTGGTTATCAAATATTCTGTAATCCTGACCTTGGTATAATCCTTCAAGAATAATTCCTTTTCCCTGACCAACTTTAAATTGAAGTTTCCCTTGCAGAGATAATTGTTTATTGTAATTCATAGGAACATTGGCATTGTCGCCAGTTGCGCCGACGTACCACTGACTCGGATTATTTGCTGTAAAGTTTGATGAATCAGACGGATTAAATTCACGTTTGCCATAAAGGTAGCCGTCATCATTTAAATATCGACCGGAGCCAAAGAATTTCACGAACTTATTTGTTCCCGGCACAGGACCGCTCAAACTACCTTGAAAATTATAAGTTCTAACAGGATTAAGTCCTCCCATATACTGAAACAAACTAGTTCTATTGGTGATATAATCACCTGAATAAGCCGAAAGACTTCCGGAATAATGATCTTCAGGAATTTTTGTTATTTGATTTACGACACCTGATAAGGCTTCCCCATATTCAGCATTAAAAGTTCCTGTAATTACCTGCAATTCCTGGACACTATTAACATCAGCTTCCATCGTTGATTCGCCCGAATAAACATCGTTAACAGAAACACCGTCAATCAAATACTTAACTTCACCAATTCTGCCGCCCCTGAAATGTCCATCTACAACACCTGCTTGAAGATTTATAACCGATTGAACATCTTCAACCGGGAGCATATTTATATCATGACCACTAATATTAGACTGCGTTGAAGTTAAATCTTTTTGTACGATAGGTCTAGAAGCAGTAACCTCAACACCTTTTATTTGAACCGCCTGCTCGCCCATTACAACATCGAGCCTTGTAGTTTGGTCAACCGAGACCCTTACATTATTAATAATTACCGGAGCATAACCAATTGCAGTTGCTTTAATTTGATAAGCGCCCGGAGGAAGATTGATAATAAAATAGTCTCCGTTTATATCCGAAGCCGCACCCATCGAAGTGCCGACAATAACGATATTCGCACCGATTAATGGCTCTTTGGTTTGAGAGTCAATCACTTTGCCCGCTATTTTTCCTGTTGTACCTGCATTAGTCAAGGTAAAGAAAGATGTAAAGGAAAAAATAATCAGGACATTAATAAGCTGAAAGTAAAATTTCTTCATATAATTTACACGCGCTGGTTAAACTTAAAATTGCATAAGAATTAAAAATAAAGGGAGTACCAGGAGGCACTCCCTTTATAGTATTTGGTTATTTGAGCATTATCATTTTCTTTACTGCTGAATAGCTTCCAGCAACAACTCGATAAATGTATGTACCGCTTGCAACCTGAGATCCAAAATTATTACGTCCGTCCCATACTATACTATGAACACCGGCAACTTGGTCACCGTTCACAAGAGTTCTAACTTCTCTACCTAGCATATCATAGATAACGATCTTAACATTTGAGGATTGAGGTAAAGCAAAGTTAATTGTAGTTGTTGGGTTAAACGGATTCGGATAATTTTGAAATACCTGGAAATTAGAAGGCATCATTTCATGATTATTATTTACAGAAGTAACTCCGATTTTCTGAACCTCTAAATCATCGAAATATATTTTACCTGTAAATCGAGCATAAACATGAAGTCTAACTTCCAGAGCATTGGAGCTGCTCGGAACAGTCACATCAAGATAATATTGTGTCCAACCAAATGAAGTAACATGAGGGAATTTGAATTGATAATCATTTTGCATGACTGGATTGTAACCAATATTATTTCCGTTTCCTTCAAAGAATCCAGGAGTAAATCCTACAGCCCAAGTAGTTGGATTTGCGTCTGCAGAATCCGGCTGTAAACTATCAGCTTTTACCCATACACTAAGTCTAATGATATCTCCAGGATTTATTCCAGTTAAATGAGAAATATCATGATTTGAAACATTTGAAGAATAAAGATTTGTTTGAGCTGAATCAAATAAATATCTTTTAGTACCTACAAAGCCATCATGCGGGTCACGATTAGCAGGTAAATCGAATTTTAGAGAATACATCCCTGTATGAGCTGCCTCAGAAGTTACCATTGTATTCTCAAAGCCATTGGTTAACAGGCCATCATTGCCACCGTTCGGCGGTAACCAATAATACCAACCTGTCGGAACTCCTAATCCTGTGTTCCAATCCTGTCCTGCCCAGGCGCCATTCCGTCCTACTAACATGAAGTCATCTGCCCAGACCGTACCTGTAGCATTCTTGCCTGCCACAAAACTTACTATAGTTTTCCATGAGTCCTTTGGCAATATTGTCTGACCTGGGGCATTCGTATCTGCCATCCAGCCAGTACTTGTTGCTACACTCTGATCTATAGGAAGTTTTGTCTGACCTATCAACGCCCCCGCACTATCATAAAATGTGTAGGCTACATACCAGCGTTGATCATCACTTGTCGGGTTTGTATTTACACCTTGTGTCTTGATATATGCGCCCAAGAATATGTCTACGTTCGCATTATTTACTTGTGACCAAATGTCTGCCATATTATCTGATACCCAGGCAGCTGTATCGCTTGTTGCTGTCTTGGTTATCTTCAGTGAATGTCCCATCGATCTATATTGATCTGTTGCCCAGGTCAATGTTGAGCCTGATGGTTGATTCCCTATATTCCAGTATGACGGCAGGCTACTTTCAAATCCACCTACCGCATTTAAATCAGGTGTTGGAAGCTTTGTAATATTTAAATCATCAAAATATACTTCCCCTGTAAAGCGGGCATAAATATGTAGTCTAACTTCAACACTGTTTGTTGTCGGATCGCTAGGAACTTGTATATCAAGGTGATATTGTGTCCAATCGAAAGAGGTAACATGAGGAAATTTGAATTGGTAATCATTTTGGCTGATTGGATTATATCCAATATTATTGCCATTTCCATTAAAGAATCCAGGAGTGAACCCAACAGCCCAAGTAGTTGGATTTGCATCTGCTGAATCTGGTTGCAAACTGTCTGCTTTTATCCAGACACTTATTCTTATAATGTCTCCTGGCTTAATATCGGGATTTATTGTACTTAACAAATATCTTTTCGTACCGACAAAGCCATCATGCGGGTCACGATTAGCAGGTAAATCGAATTTTAGAGAATACATCCCTGTATGAGCTGCCTCAGAAGTTACCATTGTATTCTCAAAGCCATTGGTTAACAGGCCATCATTGCCACCGTTCGGCGGTAACCAATAATACCAACCTGTCGGAACTCCTAATCCTGTGTTCCAATCCTGTCCTGCCCAGGCGCCATTCCGTCCTACTAACATGAAGTCATCTGCCCAGACCGTACCTGTAGCATTCTTGCCTGCCACAAAACTTACTATAGTTTTCCATGAGTCCTTTGGCAATATTGTCTGACCTGGGGCATTCGTATCTGCCATCCAGCCAGTACTTGTTGCTACACTCTGATCTATAGGAAGTTTTGTCTGACCTATCAACGCCCCCGCACTATCATAAAATGTGTAGGCTACATACCAGCGTTGATCATCACTTGTCGGGTTTGTATTTACACCTTGTGTCTTGATATATGCGCCCAAGAATATGTCTACGTTCGCATTATTTACTTGTGACCAAATGTCTGCCATATTATCTGATACCCAGGCAGCTGTATCGCTTGTTGCTGTCTTGGTTATCTTCAGTGAATGTCCCATCGATCTATATTGATCTGTTGCCCAGGTCAATGTTGAGCCTGATGGTTGATTCCCTATGTTCCAGTATGACGGCAGGCTACTTTCAAATCCACCTACCATATTAATATCCGGAACATTTAATTTAGTAACCGATAAATCATCAAAATAAATTTTACCGGTGAATCTTGCATAAATATGTAACCTTACTTCCAATGCATTAACACTAGCATCACTTGGGACCTTAACGTCTAAATAATATTGTGTCCAATCGAAAGAGGTAACATGAGGGAATTTGAACTGGTAATCATTTTGGCTTATTGGATTATATCCAATATTATTGCCATTTCCATTAAAGAATCCAGGAGTAAATCCTACAGCCCAAGTAGTCGGATTTGCATCTGCCGAATCCGGCTGTAAACTATCCGCTTTTATCCAAACAGAGATGCGCAAAATATCGCCCGGATTAACATTCGTTAATTGTTTTCCATAAGAATAAGATGCTTTGCTTGCAGGGTAATAATTACTTGAGGAAGTATTATTGAATAAGAATCTTTTCGTACCTACAAAGCCATCATGCGGGTCACGATTAGCAGGTAAATCGAATTTTAGAGAATACATCCCTGTATGAGCTGCCTCAGAAGTTACCATTGTATTCTCAAAGCCATTGGTTAACAGGCCATCATTGCCAC
>JAKAFW010000020.1:0-70341 GCA_021817845.1 Bacteroidota bacterium | reverse complement strand
GAAAAACTGAAACAGAAAATACTGAGGAAAATTATTCCGCAAAGACCCGGTAGGCAATATCCCAGAAGGACAAAGAAAGGTGCTTATCGTAAATATAAATAATAATCCTATGTTAGTGCCATTACGTCTGCGGGGAGAAATCCCATAATATTTGAGTGTCATTTCGACCGGAGGGAGAAATCCCATATATCAGTGTCATTTCGACTGAGTCATCAAAGGAGAAATCCCACGAATAGCGCAAGTTCACGAGTTGAACATGGGATATCTCAGTCGAGGATTTATCCCGTATGCGGGACTCCTTCGATATGACACACAAGAATTTGTCATTTCGACGACCGAAGGGAGGAGAAATCCCACGAATAGGCTTATCTCTCAGCTCACATAACTTAAACCTCCGAGGTTTTCCTAAACCTCGGAGGTTACTGCCTGTTCGTAGCCGAGTGATTGAATAGACTAATTTATTCCATTATTCCACCACCCCATTATTCCAATTCTCCAACATTCCATTTCTCCCCTTCTTTCCCCAATAAATTTTTCTTGACATCATTCATTAAATTTTATAATTTTCGCTTGCCACTGCTAAAAAAGCGGTGGCAATTTTTTTTAAACCTAATTAAACAACTTGAGTTAACGATATGTCCGATACAAATTTTGTTTATTTGACTAAGGAACGGCTCGTAGAGCTGGAAAAAGAACTTCAGGATATGAAGAATGGGGGAAGAAAGTCCATTGCTGCTAAAATTGCCGAAGCAAGGGCACATGGAGATCTTTCCGAAAATGCAGAATATGATGCCGCCAAGGAAGAACAGGGACTCTTCGAGCTTCGAATAAGTAAGCTTGAAAGTGTACTTTCCAGGGCAAGGGTTATTGATGTTTCTCAGTTTGCAGCAGACGAAGTGCACATATTATCCGTTGTAACTGTAAAAAATTTGAGTAATCAAAAAACCTTTGAATACATGTTGGTCTCTCCGGAAGAAGCAGATTTTCAAGCAGGGAAAATTTCTATAACCTCACCTGTTGGGCACGGACTTCTTGGGAAAAAATCAGGTGATAAAGCCAAAATAAAAGCTCCAGCCGGAATATTAGACTTTGAAATTTTATCAATAAAATAACGACCATTTAATCTGTTGACCGATGAATCCTACATACAACTTGCGATTGAGATTGCAAAAAAAGGGATGGGGAATGTAAGTCCAAATCCGCTTGTTGGCTGTATAATAATTAAAAACGATAAAATTATAGGCGTCGGTTACCATGAAAAGTATGGCAAGAACCATGCAGAGATAAACGCAATTGAATCTTCACATGAAAGCGTTGAAGGTTCAACTCTGTATGTTAATTTGGAGCCTTGCAGTCATTCCGGAAATACCCCGCCATGTGTGGATAAGATAATTGAGAAGAAAATTAAACGAGTGGTAATCGGTACACTTGATGTAAATCCGCTAGTAAGCGGGCGTGGTATAAAAAAATTAAAAGCTTCCGGGATTGATGTAAAAGTTGGTGTGCTTGAAAAGCAATGTACCGAGTTAAATAAATTCTTCTTTAAATATATTACCAAAAAAATTCCTTACGTTACCTTAAAAGCCGCGCAGACATTGGACGGGAAAATTGCGGATACAAACGGAAATTCAAGATGGATATCTTCATCTATCTCACGAAAAATAGTCCATCAAATGCGGTCAAAGTATGATGCAGTATTGGTCGGCTCAGGCTCAGTTGAAAAAGACGATCCAAGGCTTACAGTTAGACTGATCGAAGGTAGGAATCCCAGAAGAATTATTCTTGACACACATCTTAAATTAAAAACCGGCTATAAGATCTTCCAAAACAACGCCGATAAAAAGCTAATCGTCATTACATCAGAAAAAAGTATAAAGAAGACTGCTAAGTTAAATGAGCTAAAATCTATGGGCGTACAGATTCTTTTTGCTAAAGAAAACAAAAAAAAAATGATAGATTTGCATAGTGCCCTGGAGGAAATTGGACGCATAAATATTGCTTCCCTTTTAGTTGAAGGCGGAGGCAAGCTTTTGTCAAGTTTTATAAAGGAAAATCTGTTTGACGACATTTCACTCTTTATTGCGCCTAAAATATTAGGAGGGGGAGTCGATACTTTCAGCAACCTTGGAATTAAAAATATTCATAAAGCATTTCAAATAAATATTGATAATGTAGAAAAAGTCGGCGACGATGTTTTGATTGAATTGTCCAAATAAAAATTCTTCTTACTTGCCTAACTTCTTAGCTTAAAATATTTATTTTTGTAACACGAATTTAGAACAATATATTTTTAACTTAGCTTACGCAGGATTTCCCTTTGGAGTAATGGAATGTTGGAATAATGAAACAAATAATCTATTCCATCACTCCATTATTCCATCACTGCGAGGTTCAGGTTCAGCGCAACATGAGTTATTAAAACAAAACTTTTAAGAGGCTAAAATGTTTACAGGTCTAGTGGAAGAAATTGGAAAGTTGGAAAACAAAATCCCTGAAGGTCTTGGCTACAGGTTGATTATTTCCGCAAGTAAAGTATTGGACGATCTTGAAATCGGCTCAAGCATTAGCGTTAATGGTACATGTCTAACGGTAGTAAAATTAGAAAATAATACCTTTTCCGTTGAGGCGATTGAAGAGACATTGAAGAAAACAAACCTTGGCGAGCTTAAGACCGGGGGCAAAGTTAATCTTGAAAGATCTCTTAAAGTCGATGCAAGGCTCGGCGGGCATTTCGTTTTAGGCCATATAGATACTACAGGTGAGATTTTAGATGTTACGGAATTATCCAACAGTCATTTTGTTAAAATCTCATTCCCGGAAAAATTTAGACAATATTTAATTTATGTAGGCTCGGTTGCAATAGACGGCATTAGCATGACTGTTGCGGAATTATCCGGCAATACTTTTTCAGTAGGAATAATTCCTCACACCTGGGAAGAAACAATTTTTTCCACAAGAAAAGCAGGCGATACGGTTAACCTTGAATTCGATGTACTAGGAAAATATGTCGAGAGAATAATGAATGAAAAAGATTGATCAAAAGGTAACCAGGTTTATAGATGAAAAAGGTTTAATCCAAGAAGGTGATAAGATTTTAGTGGCATTAAGCGGAGGACCTGATTCCGTATTCCTTCTTAATTTTTTATCTAAATATAAAAAAAGATTTAAGATTGAAATCGGCGCAGTCCACATAAACCATTTGCTGCGCGGTAAAGAAGCAGTTGAAGATGAAAATTTTTGCCGCCGGCTTGCAAATGACTTCGGAATTCCCTTTTATGCTTCCGTGAAAAATGTCAAATCCTTTGCTAGGAAAAATAAGATTTCAATCGAAGAAGCCGGAAGAAAAATCAGATATTCCGAATTTGAACGGATATCCAAAAAGTACGGGTATAACAAAATTGCCACTGCGCATAATTGCAACGACAATGCCGAGACAGTATTGCTCAATTTAATTAAAGGCGCTGGTTTAAGGGGAATTTCCGGCATTCCCTTCAGACGCGGAAATATTATTCGCCTGGTAATTAGCTTAACGAAAGAAGAAATACTTTCTTATCTTGAGCAAAATAAAATCAACTATAGAATCGATCCTTCAAATTTAGACAGCAACTACGAAAGAAATTTTTTACGTAACCAGATTATTCCGGCAATTAAAGAAAAACTCAATCCGGCATTGGAAGAAACTATATTACATTCATCGGAAATATTTAAGGACATTCACTCATACATTCAGTCCGGGATAACTAATTCCTTCGACTCGGTGGTAAAGTATCAAAACGGAGAATTGAAATTATCAATAGAAAGTCTACGTGCAAATGCAAAAGAAATAAGAGCGGAATTCATAAAACTTGGGTTAGAAAAATATTTCTTTATTCAGCCTTCTTTTATCGACTTAAAAAAGATTCTCCTTTTGATCGAAAAACATGCCGGCGAAAAGGAAGAACTTTCGCAAAATCTGTCCGCTATAAGGGAAAGAAATGTAATTTTAATTCACCGGAACGAGAAACCAAAAATAGAAATCGCCATCAAATTAAACTTAGGGAAGTCAATCAAAGTCAATGGTAAAGATTTTTCAATTAAAAAGATTATAAATACTTCTCCGGCGTATACTTCAAACAAAATGAGAGAATATATTTCGGGCGATAAAATCAAGAGTTCATTTACCATAAGGAAATGGAAACCGGGAGATAAATTCTATCCGCTTGGTATGAAAGGAACAAAAAATATCTCCGACTTTTTAGCTGAGCAAAAAATTCCACCTTCAAAAAAGAAGGGTCAACTTGTGCTGACAAACGGGAATAAGATTGTTTGGGTAGTTGGATTAAGGATAGACGACAGATTTAAGATAACAAATAACACAAAAAAGGTTTACGAATTATGCATGAGCTAAATAACACCGTAAATGAGAAACTAATAATCGGAAGTGACTGTTTTGTTCCTCTTTTAACCGAAGAAGTTTTGCAAAAAAGGATCCGGGAACTAGGAGAAATTATCTCTAACGATTATAAAGAAAAAGTACCGGTTTTTATAGGAGTTCTAAACGGCTCATTTTTATTTCTGTCGGATTTAATTAAAAACGTTAACATAGATTGTGAAGTAGACTTTTTCAAGCTATCAAGTTACGGTGATGCAAAAATTTCATCCGGCACTGTAAAACTTATTAAAGAGCTTAATTGTGATGTAACCGGCAGAGATATAATAATCGTTGAAGACATAGTCGATTCCGGTTTATCAATGAAATATATTGAAGAACTTATTGCACCTCACAAACCGGCAAGCATGAGGGTAGCCTCGCTTCTGCTAAAGCCTAAAAGCCTTAGATATAATGTAAAAATTGATTATATTGGCTTTGAAATTCCAAGTAAATTTGTAATAGGATATGGACTGGATTATGCACAAAAGTACCGGAATCTTAGATCAATTTATGTTTTAAGTGACGGAGATTAATAAATAATGGATATTAACAAACTTAAATTTTTTATGTCTGAAAACAACAAAGAAAATAAGCCACCACAAAAAAATCCAAAAGGTATGGGGCCAAACAAACCCGATGATAATTTCGATTGGTCAAAAGTAATCAGAATGGTTTTTGGTTGGGGTGCGGTCATTGTAGCCGCAGTAATTATTATGCAGTTATTCAAAACCAACACCACAAATTATACAACCGTCTCATACGGTGTATATGAAAAATTAGTTAATTCAGACCAGATATTGAAAGCGAAAATTATCAAGTCGGACGTTAACGATTATTATTTCAAAGCAGAACTCAAGACAGATACTGCTATGACAATTGACGGTCGGAGTACAAAGGTTAAATATATATCAGTTTACCTGCCGGAACCAATTATAAGAGATCAAGAAGCAATTTGGCAAAGCAAAAACATCAACTATTCTTTTGATAAAGAATCAAGCGAATGGATGAATATCTTAATCGGATTTTTACCGTGGGTTTTTCTTATCGGGATTTGGTTTTTAGTTATGCGGAGAATGCAAGGCGGTGCAGGCGGTACACGAGGAATTTTTTCTTTCGGAAAAAGTAAAGCAAAATTAATTACTCAAGCTAATCAAAAAATTACTTTTAAGGATGTTGCCGGGGCAGACGAAGCAAAACTTGAGCTGCATGAAATTATTGAATTCCTAAAAGAGCCTACCAAGTTTCAAAAGTTGGGTGGAAAAATTCCACGCGGTGTCCTGTTGCTAGGACCTCCGGGAACCGGCAAAACTCTTCTCGCTCGTGCTGTTGCCGGCGAAGCAGGCGTTCCGTTCTTTTCAATAAGCGGAGCAGACTTTGTCGAAATGTTTGTAGGTGTCGGTGCTAGCCGCGTTAGAGATCTCTTCGATCAAGGGAAGAAAAATGCGCCATGTATAATTTTTATAGATGAAATTGATGCAGTGGGCAGACATAGAGGCGCGGGACTTGGCGGCGGGCACGATGAAAGAGAACAGACACTTAATCAGCTTCTTGTTGAAATGGACGGTTTTGAACAAAACAGCGGTGTGATAATTATTGCCGCAACAAATCGCCCGGATGTTCTTGATCCTGCACTCTTACGACCCGGCAGGTTTGACCGCCAGGTAGTTGTTGACCGTCCCGATGTTAAAGGAAGAGAAGGAATATTTAAAGTTCACGTAAGGAATATACCTCTTGATCCTGATGTGAATCTCGAAGTACTTGCTAAAGGAACGCCTGGTCTTGCAGGTGCCGACATAGCAAACCTCGTAAATGAAGCTGCGCTTTTGGCTGCAAGAAAAGATAAAAAGAAAGTCGAAATGATAGACTTTGAGGAAGCCAAAGATAAAGTGATGATGGGGATGGAAAGAAAAAGTATGATCATTTCGGAAGAGGAAAAGAAAACTACTGCCTATCACGAAATTGGTCACGTTCTTGTTGCAAGGATGCTTCCTGAAGCCGATCCGGTTCATAAAGTTACAATTATTCCACGCGGAAGAGCCCTCGGCGTTACAAGCTATTTGCCGATAGATGAGAAACATACTTATTCGAAAGAATATCTTGAATCGGTTATAACTTATGCACTTGGCGGTCGTGCTGCAGAAAAACTTATTTTCAACCACTATACAACCGGCGCAGGAAATGATATTGAAAAAGCTACAAGCATTGCCCGCAAAATGGTATGCGAATGGGGAATGAGCGACAAGCTGGGTCCTCTTAGCTACGGTGCAAAGGAAGAAGAAATATTTTTAGGACGGGAAATTCAACGACACAAGGATTACAGTGAAAGAACTGCAATTGATATTGACGAAGAAGTAAGAGCAATTGTTACGGCAGCAATGCAAGATGCAGAAAAAATTCTTACGAAGAATATTGAACTACTTCACAGGTTATCAAAGGAATTACTTGAAAGAGAAATTCTTGACGGCGATGAGATTGACAAACTAATTAAAGGTGAAGAACTTCCGCCTGTGAATAAAAACGGCAACGGTGAGATAATCAAGGATGTTGACGAAATTCCCGAACATGTTAAGAAACTAATCGAACAGAGAAAACCAAAAGAATCAACACTTCAAGATGACTCCAATTGACCAAGGCACTATTAATTACAGAGATGAAGTAGTTAGAAAACTAATTCATCTCTGTTCTCTTTCAATCCCTATTCTTTATTATTTCATTCCCCACACCGATTCAATAATTATATTGAGCATTATTACTGCTTTTGCAATATTCCTTGATTTAAGCCGCCATTTCAACCCTGATTTCGGAAAGTTCTTTTATAAATTCTTCGGATTTCTTCTGCGCCGTCACGAAGTAGATAATAAGAAAAAAAATTTGAATGGCGCAACTTATGTTTTCATTTCTGCTTTGATTTGTGCGATTATATTTCCGAAAGTATTTTTTATAACAGCATTTACAATTTTGATTGTTAGCGATTCAATGGCTGCTTTGATCGGACGAAAATTCGGCAAGCACAAATTCCTCTCCAAAAGTCTGGAAGGAACCATTGCGTTTTTTATTAGTGCCTGCTTAGTAATAATGTTTACACCAAAGATTTCCGGATTGGCAATAGAATATTATATTGGGATTATAGCTTCAGCGGTTGGAGCTATTGTAGAAAATATTTCTTTCGGATTTGCGGATGATAATCTTTCCATCCCTATTTCTGTTGGCTTGACAATGTGGGTATTATATATTTTGATGATGCCGGGAGTTCCACTGGTACTTCCTCACTCTTCTTTTTAATTTTACTGTCACCTTAAGCAGGATTTACCTTTGGAGTAATGGAATGTTGGAATAATGGGAAAAATTAGTCTATTCCATAACTCCACTTCTCCAAAGATTGCATATCATTAGTCAATAACATCAATTTCTACTTTTTCTCCCATTCTTCAACCGCTTCATCAAATGGAAGGAGTGCGCGAGGAATTGCCCCATGCATGTACGAAATTAAAACTCCGTAATTAACAATAGGTACATCAAAGATTTGCGATTCCTTTATTCTCATTTGCATAGCGCGCCGGGTCAGCATGCACCCGCCGCAATGAACAATAAGTTTATAATCCGTTAAATTATTTGGAAATTCAATCCCGCTGTTAACATCAAACTGCAAATCCTTTTTGGTGTGAAGTCGAAGCCACCTGGGAATTTTTACTCTTCCGATATCATCTTCTTGCGCATGATGAGAACAAGCTTCGGCAATCAAAATTTTATCCCCATCCTCTAGCTCATCAACTGCCCTTAACCCCTTAACAAAAGTTTGAAGATCGCCTTTATGCCGTGCCATTAAAATGGAGAAAGTAGTAAGCTTAACATTTTCCGGAACATCGGCGGCAACACGCATTATTGCCTGGCTGTCTGTTATTACCATATCCGGTGGATTTTTTAAATTGCAAAGCACCGAGCGAAGTTCTTTATCCTTTGCGACAATAACGATAGTATCTTCATCAAGCGCTTCTCTTATCGTTTGAACCTGCGGAAGAATTAACCTTCCTTTAGGAGCACCAAGATCAATCGGCACAACAAGAACAACAACATCACCCTGACTTACCAGATCGGAAATAAGAGGGGGACCAATTTCGTTTGGAAGCATTCTTACTACTTTTCGTTTTAAAGTATCAATACCCACGTTCTCAGCGCACGAAACCTCAAAGTGCGTACCATTAAGCCATTTAATTTCAGAAAGAAGGATCTGGTTAACCCCAAACTCAATTTTGTTAACAGCTATAACATAAGGGATTGAAATTTTATTAAGATAGGTAAATAATTCCCATTCTTTTGGCGAAAGTTGTTCGCGTGCATCTAAAACCACAATTGCAAAATCTGAGGATGAAATTGCCTTAATCGTTTTGCTGATCCTTTTTTCACCAATCTCACCTGCATCATCGATTCCCGCAGTATCAACAAGAACAATTGGACCATATGGTAGAAGTTCCATTGCTTTCTTTACCGGGTCAGTTGTTGTACCCGCAACTTCACTCACTATACACAAATCCTGCCCGATAAAGGCATTTACCAAAGAAGATTTACCAACGTTTCTTCTGCCGACAAAGGCAATATGTCTTCTTTCAGAATTAGGAGCGCTGTTCATTTATTACCCCGATTTGTTTTGATAGAAATTCTAAAAGTTCTTTATCATTAAGAATCCTTTTTTCTTTTAAAGCGGTAATAAAAGGAATTTTTTTCGTTTCAGAATATTTTACTACTTCTGCAATTTTATCATAGCCAAATTTTGTTATTAGGGATGCGGCAGTAGCAGTCGAGTTTAATAAATTCTGGCGACATCTTTCGACATTAACTGTAACTCCGGAGATACATTTTTGTGCAAGATTATAATTAACATCTCTAAGCATTTCCATAGATTTTAGAAACAAATGAGCAATAAGGGGGAGAAAAGAATTGAGTTCAAGATTTCCTGCTCCTGCCAAATTAGATATTACAACATCATGCCCTTTAACGAGTTCTGCTACTTGTATGGCATTTTCTAAAATTACAGGATTGACTTTCCCCGGCATTATGCTTGAGCCGGCTTGCATAGGAGGTAAATTTATTTCACCAATCCCTCCTTGCGGACCGCTTGATAATAATCTTAGGTCGTTGCAAATTTTTATAAGTGAAATAGCGCCCGATTTAATTAGCCCATGCACTTCAACAACAACATCAAGATTTTGAGTCGCATCAATCAAATCCTCAGCTTTTGCTATCGGAAGCCCCGTAATTTTTCTTAATTCTGTATTGACCGATAAAACATAACCTCTTTCTGCGGAAATAAAATTTCCGACTGCTGTACCGCCGAGATTTACAGATCGTAATCTCTCTTCGCCATTATAAAGACGCCAACGGTCGCGTGCAATTGCCTGTGAATATGCGCCAAATTCTTGTCCAAGAGTAATAGGAACTGCATCTTGCAATTGTGTTCTGCCTAATTTTAACACTCCTCCGAACTTATTTTCCTTCTCTTGAAGTTCTTTTTGTAATGCAGCAAAAGATTCTGTCAGCTCCCTCAATAAATAAATTGCTGCAACTTTAAATGCCGTGGGATAAGTATCATTTGTCGACTGGGACATATTTACATCGTCAATCGGGTTAATAACTTCATAAGCTCCGAATTTAAACCCTTTCAACTGCAGCGCGGTATTTGCAATAATTTCATTTATATTCATATTCAAAGAAGTTCCTGCACCACCCTGGTACGGATCTACGATTATCTTTTCAAAAATCGAAAAGGATTCCCGTTTAATCGCGCTTTCAGTTTCTTGAATTAAAATATCTATTGCTTTAGTGATTGGTTCATACTTTGTTTTTGATAGAAGCCCTAGCTTATAATTGGTTTCCGCCGCTGCGCTTTTAACTAGCAAATATGCTTTTATTAGATGAAGATTGACACGCTCATTTGTCATTGGAAAATTATCTAAGGCTCTAAACGCATGTATGCCGTAAACTGCATCATCAGGCAGTAATAAAGTACCAATTGAGTCAAATTCTTGTCGCATAAATATTTTTTCTTTTCGAAAGGTCAAAAAGTGTTCCATAAGGATTATACTTTAAGATTAAAATAATCCCCGTTTTTGGCTTTTTCTTAAGTTTTTCTACTTACATTTAGGAAAAATCTTCTCTCTTATTAGAAATGATTGCTAAAAATGTTAATGTTTTTTTATGAAATTAGCAAATTAGGATGGTATATTTATTGACGATTAACTTTTTAGATAAGAAAGTTTAGCAAATTTTATGATAAAACTTTGATTAGATAAATTTATCCTGAGGAAAGAAAATGTATTTTATAGATGAAAATTATATCAACTCACTACTACAAAATGAAAAGCTTCACGACGAACATTTTCAGCTTGATGTTATAAGTAAAGCTTCTGAGGCTAAAGGACTTACCCTGCTGGAAAGCACCGCTCTGCTTAATATTGAGTCGCCGGAATTATTGGCTGAGCTATTTAAAATAGCTAAAAAAGTAAAAGAAATTATTTACGGAAATAGATTAGTCCTTTTTGCCCCACTTTATTTTACCAACCTTTGCGTTAATAATTGCCTTTACTGCGCCTTTAGGAAAGATAATCACGAACTTGAGAGAAAATCTTTATCCCTGGACGAGATTGAAGAAGAAGCAAGAATTTTAGTTCATCAAGGTCAGAAAAGAATTTTACTCGTTGCTGGCGAACATCCTAAGATGTCGGCGGTAGATTTTATAGGAAAAGCAATTGAAAGAATTTACAAAATTGATTTTAACGGAAACAACATAAGAAGGCTGAACGTAAACGTTGCACCGCTAACTCTTGAGGATTTTAAGAAGCTAAAAAGCTTTGGAATCGGAACTTACCAATGTTTTCAGGAGACTTATCACTATCAAACATATAAACAAATGCATACCGAAGGCCCGAAATCTGATTTTGGATGGCGTTTATTTGCAATGGACCGGGCATTGCAGGCAGGTATAGATGATGTGGGGATAGGTTCGCTATTCGGGTTAGCCGATTATAAATTTGAAACACTCGGACTTTTATCTCACGCATTTGATTTAGACTCTAAATACGGTGTGGGCCCTCACACAATTTCAGTTCCGAGATTAGAACCTGCATTGAATGCGCCAGCGGCAATTAATCCCCCGTATCTTGTTGATGATATTTCATTTAAAAAAATTATTGCTGTTATTCGTCTTGCCGTTCCTTACACAGGAATAATTTTATCTACGAGAGAACGTGCTGAATTGAGAAGAGAATTATTTTCCGTGGGAGTATCACAAATTAGCGCTGGAAGCAGGACAGCCCCGGGAAGTTATAAAGAATCTCGCGAACGCTTGGCTGAGCATTCCCTTGAACAATTTCAACTTGGCGATCATCGCAGTTTGGATGAAGTTGTAAGGGACTGCACAACTCTTGGTTACATGCCTAGCTTTTGTACAGCCTGCTATCGATCAAACAGAACAGGCGATCGATTTATGGAACTTGCTAAGTCAGCAAACATCGGGAAGATTTGCGTTCCTAACGCTATGGCTACATTCAAAGAATATTTGAATGATTTTGCTTCTAATAACACTAAAGAAATCGCATATGAATTTTTTGAGAATGAAGTAAATAAATTAGAAGGAACGATTAGAAATAAGGCAGAACAGATGATTGAAAGAGTTGACAACGGCGAAAGAGATGTGTATTTGTGACAAATATTATTGGGCTTGAGCATTAAGAAAGTTCAAGTGTAAGTGTAAGTTTAAGAAAATAGAATTAAGATGGTAATTGATATATTAAATAAGGAAGAATTTAGTAAAGATGATATTATTTCTCTTCTTCAAACCGAGGATTGGTATGAAGTTCAATCGATTTACAGCAAAGCCGATGAGATTAGGAAAATTTATTGTGGTAATGAAGTTTATCTTCGCGGAATAATTGAGTTCTCGAATAACTGTGAACAGGATTGCCTTTACTGCGGTCTCAGAAAAAGTAATACAAACTTAGACCGATACCGGATGAGTAAAGATGAAATTATTCAAACTGCTCAAACGATTTCGGATTTGGGAATAAAAACTATTGTTCTGCAATCCGGTGAAGATTTTTTATTTACCGGGAAAATCATTGCGGATATTATTTCTTCAATTAAAGCAAAGTTAGATGTTGCAATAACTTTAAGCCTGGGAGAAAGAAATTTTGAAGATTACAAACTTTGGAAAATTGCGGGAGCCGACCGCTACCTGTTAAAACATGAAACCGCTAACCCAAAACTTTATGCATCTTATCATCTTAATCAAAGCTTACAAGATAGAATCGACCATCTCTTTTATTTAAAATCAATTGGCTATCAAATAGGTAGCGGAAATATTATCGGGCTTCCCCAGCAAAACATAAAGGATATAGCAGAAGATATTATTTTGTGCAGGGAATTAGACCTTGACATGGCATCTTTCAGTCCTTTTATTGCCTCACCGGAAACACCGTACCGCAAGCAGAAAAATGCCGACATTAACTTAACATTAAAAGTTATGGCTGTAGCAAGAATAGTTTTAAAGAATGTCCACATACCTGCAACTACTGCGATTGCAACACTTGATGAATACGGAAGAGAAAAGGGATTACAAGTCGGAGCCAATGTAATAATGCCTAACTTTACTCCGAATCCTTACCGCGAAAAATATGCTATCTATCCAAACAAGAAATGCGTGAAAGATAATCCATTACAATGTCCCGATTGTCTGGAGAATTCTATTTCTTCAATGGGCAGAAAGATTGCTGCCGGAAAAGGTCATTCGCTAAAAGCTTCAGCATCCTAATAATTATTTCATCATCAAGACCATACCGGATGTTGGCTTAAGTACAACATTTCCCGACTCTTCGCCGAGTTTAATAATACCGGCTCTATCTTCGTTTACAAGTACTTCCCAATTACCTTCAGGTAAAATAAACTCTTCTTCCTTGTTAGGGTTTGCATTAAAGAGAACAATGAAATTTTCACCGTCATATTTAACATTATAACCAAGCGCAAAAGGATTATCAGTTACATTAAAGAATTTTACATCCTCATATTTAGCTCTTCTAAAAACAGGATATTTTTTCCTGAGATTTATTAACCCTCTAAAATAATTTTCCAGATCGGAATTTATTTCAGCATGGTTATAATTAATATAATTTGTGGCATTATCCTTGTTGTAGCTATTATTATCAATCTTTCCTTTATTGGGATCTGGAATGTTTTCGTTATAAGGAATTACTTTTGTTCTTGCAAATTCATCTCCTTCCTGAATCATCGTTATTCCTTGAGACGTTAGCAAGAATAAAGCAGCAAGTTTATTTAATTTTAATTCAAGCGGAGAAAGTTTTACAAAAGAGTTTACATTTTTAATAATTTCATCAGGAGAAACAGATTTGGTAGCAATACGGATAAAATCCCCGAGCGTATAGCCGTCATGCGAAGCAAGATAATTCACAGAATGTTCTTTCTTTAGAAATAACCCAAATTTATCGCGAACTAGAGTTCCGTTCACATAACTTTTAATTCTACCGGGGTTATTGTTACCAAACCACTTGCCAAAGATCCAACCAAGACCATTAATTGGATTTTCGCCTTTAATTCCGTTTCTTATCTGGTCATTCCAGCTTCCCCAACCGCGCAAAGAAAAACCTTCCGGATCATAACCACCGCCCCACGGTTCGCAGACTATTACAACGTACGGATTAATTTTCTTTGCTTCATAAATAATTTTTTCAACTGTTTGCCAATCAATTAATTTTCCTAAATCAAACCGGAAACCGTCAACATGATATTCTTTCATCCAGTAGAGAATACTGTCTACGATTAATCTTCTTACCATAGGTCGCTCGGTTTTTAAATCATTAGCACAGCCACTTTGATTAATAAAATTTCCATTTTTATCGAGGCGGAAATAATAATCCTTATCAATCTCTTTAAGATTTCCAAGTTCATATTCGGAAAGATGGTTATAAACAACATCCATAATCACGCCGATTCCGTCTTTATGAAATGCCTTTACCATATCTTTGAAATCGTTTATTTGTCTACCGGAAGTTCCGCTCCATGTATTCCATTCCAAATTCTTTGCAGTATCACTGTAATATGATTCGGGTGCAAAGAAAGCTGCTGTCATGTATCCCCAATGGTTTCTTTCATAAGGGTTCCAGATATTATATCTTCCATCGAGGGAATCTTTATAGGGGATTTCAATATTAGCAAATTCTTGTGAAGGTAAAAGTTCTACAGTATTAACTCCAAGTTTTTTTATATAATCTATTCCGCCTGTTTTCCCATGTTCAATCAAGCCTTGATAGGTGCCAGGTTTATCAGAACCGGATGACGGATCAGCCGTCATATCGCGGATATGCATTTCATAAATTATCAAGTCGCGCCAATCTCTTTGGATCCAATGATCTCCTTCCCAGTTATAATTTCCTTCTTTTACTACGATTGATCTTCGAGGAGTAAAATACGTATTATAGGAAGCTACTGCTTTTGTGTAAGGATCTATACAGATTACGTTTTTTGTATCCGGAAAGTTGGGATTAAAAACTTTATAACCGTAAAACAAACCATATTGCTCACCTTCAATTGAAGTCTCCCAAACGCATTCATTATCGCACTTCATTTCATATTCGCTGCCTGTAGAGTCCCAGGGATGTCGGTAAGTTATCAGCGTAACTTTTTCAGCATCGGGAGAAAACAATCTGAAATAAGTTTTCCCGTTCTCAACGAACGAGCCCAATGTTTTTGTCGAATAATATTTATCTAAATCTTTCTTTTTTGACTTATCGCCTGTCTCAACAATGGTTGCATGCGATTTACTTTGATCGCTTATAAACAAAACTGCTCCTGACAATTTGTTGATGAATATTATTAAAAATAAAAAACTTAAAAATAATTTAGTGACTTTCATAAAATCTACTCTAAATATGTTTTATAGTTAAAAATCATATTGAACTTTTATGTTTTTTTCATTAGCTACTTTTACGAAAAGGATTTTCGCCCGTTCATCAAAGTAGAAACCGGCTATGGAATTTCTTAATTCCGTTTGACTGGAAAATTTTTGCATCTTGGTCTTATTATCAAAAACATTCGAGACATTTCCGGTGTTTAAAATCTTTAGTAAATAATCTTTTCTTCCGGAATTAAATTTATTGTAATCATGTTTAATTGAAATAACGCCATTGGTGTCACTTAAATTAGATTCAAAGCTTGTAATTGAATATTTACCATTTTTATAATCGTAACTTATCCCGTCATCTTCATACAAAGAATAATTACTTGACGCAGTAGGAAAAATAACAACTTCAAGTTCTTCCATTTTCTTTTGACCTGTAAACTGCTCAACATCCTGTATTGGAATGAAGCCGCCTTTTTTAATAAATAAAGGAATCTGATAAACGGGGGCATCGACAATTATCCATTGATTGCCGTTATAAACTTTATTGTTCCACCAATCTATCCATTTTCCTTTGGGCAAATACAACTTTTTGAAATTGTCTGTTTCGCTAACAACCGGAGCCACCAATAAATTGTCTCCGATCATAAATTGATATTGTGATTCAACAGAATAGCATTCGTTATCGTTTTGAAAATCTAAAAACATCGGGCGCATTATCGGTAATCCCGAGATGCTTGAATTATAAAATTCATTATAAAAAAACGGTAGAAGTCTATATCTAAGAGAAATTATATCTCTTACCCAATTCTCAACTTCAACACCAAACGCCCATGGTTCTTTATCGTTTTCATTTATAACCGAATGCCCGCGGAAAAAAGGAGTAAACGCTCCAAGCTCCATCCACCGTGTATAAAGTCTATGAGATGGAAGACCTATAAATCCGCCTACATCGGAACCGACAAAAGAAATTCCGCTTAATCCCATACCAAGCGGCATTAAACAGGCAAGCTTTAAATGTTCTTCACTAGCCACATTATCGCCCGTCCAGACTGCAGAATATCTTTGAATCCCCGAAAAGCCGGCACGTGTAAGCAGAAAACGCCTTTCGTTAGGAGAATATTTTTGGAAAGCATCAAATGTTGCTTTGGCTTCTTCAAGCGCATAAACATTATGGATTTTTTTATGTGATGCTCCATAGCCATTATCATTAAACTGAACCAAATCCGGGAAAGCCTGTCCCCATACTGACGGTTCGTTCATATCATTCCAGAAGCCAGAGGCACCATCTTTAAGCAAAGCGTAAAGCTTTTCGCCCCACCAGTCTCTCGCTTCCTTTTTTGTAAAGTCCGGGAAGTAAGCCCATGAGGGCCAGACTTCACCCTGATAAACATCTCCGTCAGGATATTTTGCAAAAAGATTTTTTGAAAGACCTTCTTTTGCAGCAAAATAACCAGTATCGGCTTTAACTCCGGGATCGATGATGGGGATAATTTTGAAACCTTCATTTTTTAAATCATTCAGCATTTTAACAGGATTAGGGAACCGATTTTTATTCCATGTAAAAACACGGTAACCATTCATATAATCTATATCGAGATAAATTACATCGCATGGAATTTTCTCTTCTCTAAAAGTTTTTGCAATTCTTGTAACAGTTGATTCCGGATAATAACTCCATTTGCTTTGCTGATAGCCAAGCGCCCACATTGGCGGAAGCTGCATTCGCCCGGTAAGCTCAGTGTAGGACGTGATAACCTTTTTTATTTCCGGACCGTAAATGAAATAATAATTCATTTCTCCATTGTCTGCACCGAACCAGTAAAACCGGTTATTACTTGCGCCCATATTAAAATATGATTTGTATGTATTATCGAAAAAAATACCGTAAGCTTTAGTATTTCTAACGCCGATGAAGAAAGGAATTGAAACGTAAAGCGGGTCCCAAGTATTATCGTAAGCAGGATGATCCGTATTCCACATTGTGTATTGTGATCCTTTTTTATTCAAGCCGCCTGTTTTTTCTCCCAAGCCAAAAAAACTTTCATCATTAAATAGCTTTTTATAACATTTGACCTTGCCTTCATCAAAACTAACCCCAAAGCTTTTTTCATCTTTATTTATCAAATTCATTTTGCTGTCGTACATAGATATGCGGCATGGATTCTTTGAAATTTCAATATTTAATTCTTTAGTAGATAAAAGGAAATATTCGCCCTTATCCGTAAAAGTAAAATTTACTTTTCTTAAAGCGCTATTTATTACTGCATAAGAAGGAGCCTTGGAAAATTCGTTATCGTCAGTATATCGAAACCGTATTATATTATTTTCAACAACATATACATTAAGCAAAGCATTGCTCAATACAAACGATACAGTGTCTCCAGAGATCGTATGCGATTTTATATTCCCAGCAAATTCGAGTTTAGATTCTCCCATAGTAAATAAAGTGTAAAAGATTAAAAAAAATATTACCAACTTTTTCATTCATCGCTCCATAAAAATTTATCATAAAACCCGAGATAGTTTCTGTTGTCAACTTAAATAAGCTTATATAATTAGAATCCATACGTATTAAGCTCCGACAAGGATTTTTCCATCGACGACAGGAGTAACGCAAACTAAAGGATTCTGCGGCACTTCAAATTTTTCAAATATCTCTTCAAATAATTGATATTGCATCCCTTGTTTTTCAAGCTTAGCAAATTTTGGATACTTCATAAACTTACCCTTTCTATTTACAGGAGCATCAAAGTGAAATGCTTTTGAAAAATCATCTTCTACTTTACTTTTTAGAAAACTAATTTTATTATCATCACCGCCTTCTTTCTCGTACCCGACAGCGCGAAACCCTATGACATAACCGTTATTTATTATTAAATAAATATTTAAAATTATTTCATTCATAATGATTTTTTTATTGGTAAAAATAAATACACAGAGGGTATAAACAAAAGAAAATTTGCAGATAAGAAGTCTAATAATTAATACTTATAAATATTCTCATAACCGTTTTCGTGAAGCTTATGGGCAAGAGCGGCAAGCTCTTCTTCACTTAAAGTCTCCTGGATTTTAGGAAAAAACACTCTTTCTTCAAACTGAATATGTGCTTCAAGAACTTTGGATATTCTGTCAAGTTTATTTTCAAGATCAGTTTTGAATTTAAGCTCATCGACTAATTCAGTTATAAAATTATGTTCATCTACAAGTCTATTAGATATTTCATCTATTTCTTTGGAAATACCTTTTAGTAAAGGCAGAAGGATTTGCTCTTCGAGATAAAAATGGTTTACTAGCTCTTGGTCATAGAAGTGAATAGTATAATTTACCTTGTCCTCAATATTTCTAAGAAATTCAGTAGCAACAGAACTATCTTTTCTAATAATTTGGGTTACCATCATACTGTGAAAATGATCGTGTGAAATTGAATGAAGACTTTTGTGCTCCGCCATATAACCTTGATGTAATAAAGTGAATATAAATTTTCTATCAAAGTTATCTTATTACCGCCTAATAAAAAAGGTAAACAGTTTCTGACAAACAATATGATACCTTAACCAGTTCTTAAACTTGAACTTAGACTTAAATAAGTATTACAAGCTTCGGGTGGAAGAGCGAAATTACTAGTAAGCGCTCTTATCTGAGCTGAAACATCTCCGGCGGTTTGATGTTCGGCTTCCATCATATTAATTGGATTAACAATCGTACTGAAATAAGGAGCTTCAAACGATGCTGCTCCGTTTTTTACTTTTCGCGAATATTATATTGCGCTGGTTTATTTTTATTTAATGACTCATTCTTATTCGATTCTTCTTTAAACTCCTTTACAGCCGCGGTACCTGTCGGATGTCCATAGCTATCCATCATTTTGTAATGAACCAAATACTCCTGTTTAGTAATATCGTTTTGCCAATTTCCGGTCACAATTCCAATTCCTGTTACTGCCATGAAGATTAGTACGACACTTATTGCTACATTTACTTTAGAAATTTTCTTTTTTGTATATATTGATTTCAGATCGAGAGTATCAGCAACAGGACAAGCATCAAGGCAGCTTAAACAAGAATTGCATTCATCGGATACAACGGTGATTACTTTATCGACTTTAATTTTAGCCGGACAGGCTTTAGCGCATAAGCCACAGTCAATACAATTTATAGGATTGCGCTTAATTTTATTGGGACTTAAAAACGAAATAAGTCCAAGAAGAGCTCCATAAGGACAAAGATACCGGCACCAAAAATTTCTAATTACCACCGAAAGAACAAAAAGTGACGCAAGAATTATTAACGATGCTTTTGAAATATCTGCAAAGAAATAGTACATTTTCAAATCCGCAACTTGATTGTATGGACTTTCGAGAAATGCTTTAACAGCCACCATATCCATCAATACAAAAACAGCATAAAATAAAAATCCGAGCATAAGATATTTTAAACTTCTTAGCGGATAGTCTAACCATTTTGGAATTTTTATTTTTCCCTTAAAAATTTTTTCTCCAAAATTTCCGATTAGCTCCGAGAGGAATCCCACCGGACATAGCCAACTGCAAAATGCCTTTCCAAAAACAAGAGACAGCAAAACTATAGCAGCAAAAATAAATAATCCAGCCGGGTGCGACCGAATGATATGACCGGTAGATACAAAATAATAAAAGCTCATCATCGAACTGATAGGCAAAAAACCATCTACTCCCGGAGGACGGTTATAAAAAGTGGCAGTTCCATTGGATTCTAAAAAGCGTGTAAAAAGATAGAATTGCACTCCAATCCACACGCAAAGGAGCGCAAAGGCAATTTGGACATAAAACCGGTATTGCTGTACCGGTTTTTCACCATTACGAATGATTTTTTTCTTCTCTTTCATTTAGGATGTTTTTATCCGATTTAATATCAAAAAATTTTATTTGTGTCCAATATATCCAATTTTTTTTAGGGTCTTTTCTTTCAGTTGGTCAAGGGTTTCCTCAGTAAGCATATTATAAGCATTAGTTCTTAATGCACCCCACTTCTCATGCAGTGGGCAAGGATGGTCGGGAGAACATTGCGGAAAGCCTAACACACAATTATCAAACATTCCTAATCCATCTATTGCAGTAACAATATCTATCAACCTTATTTTTTTGGGTTCTTTAGCCAAAGCAAATCCGCCACTTTTGCCCTTTTTAGAATAAACCAAGCCGCTTTCTGTTAAACCTTGCAATATTTTTGATATAAATTCTTTAGGTATGTTTAGTTTGTCAGAAATTTCTTCAGAGCTAATAACAACGGAATTATTCTTTGCTGCGAGATAAAGAACCGCCTGCAATCCATATTCACATTTTTTAGAAAAGATAACTGTCATTTTGTAATCAGATTTTATTGTCTGATTAAAGATAACGACAAAGGTATCATTTGTCAAGTTAATTTTTTAATTAGAATCCAACGACTAATTTAATCATCTAATGGTATTATTAAGAACGAACGTAGAGAATAATTGAAAAATCGGGAAAAGCATGCTTAAAATTAAATTCAATAAAGTTTAAAATAATTATAGGAGAAATCTAATGCCTGTATACGAATATAAATGCACCGAGTGCAACACTAAATTTGATGTTTTCCATAGAACTACTAATACAGATGAAAAAGTTGTTTGTCCGGAATGCAAATCTTCAAATAACAAAAAACTATTATCGACATTCAGTGCCAGTATGAATTCTTTGGGAGGATACTCACCTTCAAGTTATGAGCCGTCAAATGATGCTTCATGTTCGACTTGCGGATGTGGTTCCGGAGCTTGTGACATAAATTAGGATTTTTTTTTGCTATCCTGGGACAGTATTTTTCTATCGCCATAAAGTCTGCCGATTTCTGCGCCTATTATAAATACGATAGAAGAATAATAAATCCAAAATGCAATTACCACAAGGAAAGTATATGTGCCGTATATTTCCCCCCAGGTTTTAAAGTGGTTTAGGTAAAAACCAAATCCCTGTTTGGCTGCTTCCCACAAAATTGCAGCCCAAAAAGCGCTAATAAAAACTACGCTTTTCCGTATTTTTATTACAGGAACAGTAAAATACAAGATTGAAAAAACTATAAAAATTAAAACCAGCGATAGAACAGAAATAATGAAATGTTCAAAGATTCCAACCGATAAAAAATGAAGGATATTGAATTGTTCTGTAATTTCTTTAACGACATCTAACAGGGGCGTCAAAATGGTGGTAAGTAAAAAAATTAGGATTACCATAAAGACAAGAGCAAAATCTTTTAGCTTGCCCCAGAGATAAGATTCATCCCCTTTCGCCCCGAACACTTTATTCAGAATGGTTCTCATGCTGCTGAACAAACCGCTCGCGGCAAATAACAGACCGAAGCCTCCTACTATCCCGGCAATATTTTTATATTGGATTACTTCGTTTATCCTGGAAAAAATTAATTTTTTAGCAAGTTCAGAATAATTATCGTAAGGAATTATTGTGTCGATAAAAGCATTTATCTGAAATTGCATATTATGTGAATTTAATATGTTGCCAAGCAGCGAAAAAATAATTAGAACGAAAGGAATAATGCAGACAAAAAGAGAAAATGCAAGTCCACCGGCAAGCAAATAAGCATGATGCTCATCCGTGCGTTGTATTAGCCCCCCGAAGTAATACACAACAAAGCTTTTTATTTTTTTGAAAGTCGGAATATATTGGAGTATTAACTTTAACTTTCTAAACTTACGATATAAATTCGATTCATAAATTCTTTGTAAAATCGATTTTTTATTCATTCATGATTCGCGAAATTGTGTTGTAATATATATCTGAAAGCTGCGTCAATTCAAAAGTAAAATTTTTATTGAACATAAGTTTTTCCCCTCCTGTTTTCCCTGCGAAATAAAACGGTTGATTTCTTCCCTCTAAGATTTTTTCAACTTTATTTCTATTCCCTTCTGAAATTGAAATTATTATCCTCGATTGACTTTCTGAAAAAATTGAAAAATCTTCACGTGATTTAACCGGGATAGTAACTTCGGCTCCAATTAATTTTTCTTTATTGATAATACAACATTCAGCAAGAGATGCGGCTACTCCACCTTCAGAAATATCATGCGCAGATTTAATCAATCCTTCATTTATTAATTGAAGAAGAGTATTATGTAAATTTTTTTCAACTGCTAAATTTATATTGGGTGAATCGCCTGCTACTTTTCCATGAATAACTTTTACATATTCGCTGCCGCCAAGTTCCTCGAAGTCTTCGCCTAAAATAAATATTAAATCATTTTCGTCTTTGAAGAAAGAAGTTGTAATGTTGTTTAGATTTTCGATCAATCCAACCATTCCTATAGTTGGGGTTGGATAAACGGCAACGTTTGGGGACTCATTATAAAAGCTGACATTACCGCCTGTAACAGGTGTGTCAAAAAATCTGCAAGCTTCTCCCATTCCATTAATTGCTTCTTTGAATTGCCAATACATTTCCGGTTTGTAGGGATTTCCAAAGTTCAGACAATTTGTAATAGCCAAAGGCACACCACCTGAACAAACAATATTTCTCGCAGACTCGGCGACGGCTATTTTGGTACCTTCCTTTGGATTTAGATAAACATATCTTGAGTTACAATCCGTCTTAACCGCTAGGGCTTTATTATTTTCCTTAATATAAATTACAGCAGAGTCGCTTCCTGGACCGACAATCGTATTGGTTCTTACCATAGAATCATATTGCTCATAAACCCATCGCTTAGAAACGATATTGGGAGATGAGAAAACTTTCAAGAATGTTTCAGAAATATTTTTTGGCTCAGGTAAGGTTGAAAAATCAAAAGTACGGACTTCTTTCAGGTACTCCGGCTCTTTCGAATCGCGGTAATAAACCGGCGCTCCACCGCCGAGCACTAATTCATATGCCGGCACAACAGCTTTGTTCTCTCCTTCATAATCAATATGGAGCAAACCGTCGTTTGTCACCTCACCGATAATTTCACAATGAAGGTCCCATTTCTCAAATACTTCTTTAACTTTGTCTTCAAATCCTTTTTTAACAGTGCAAAGCATTCGTTCTTGACTTTCGGAAAGCATAATTTCGTAAGCAGTCATTCCTTTTTCTCGAAGAGGAACTTTACTTAGATTAATTTTCATTCCGGAATTTCCTTTTGCGCTCATTTCACTTGTTGAACAGGAAATTCCCGCCGCACCCATATCCTGAATTCCGATAAGCCAACCGTTCTTAATTATTTCAAGCGAAGCTTCAAGCAAAAGTTTTTCAGTAAATGGGTCACCGACTTGCACCGAGGGTCTTTTTGCTTCTGATTTTTCCGAAATTTCTTCAGAAGCAAAAGTCGCGCCGTGAATCCCATCCCGTCCTGTTGACGAGCCAACAATCATAACCGGATTGCCTTCACCGCTTGCTATTGCACTTGCAACGTGCTCTATTTTCACGATGCCGACAGCCATCGCATTAACCAAAGGATTTCCTTGATATGATTCGTCAAAATAAACCTCGCCTGCAACCGTAGGTACCCCGAAGCTGTTTCCGTAATCTCCGATTCCCCTAACGATACCATCAAATAAAAATCTTGTATGGGCATCATCCAATGAACCGAACCGAAGCGAATCTAATGAGGCTATGGGTCTTGCACCCATTGTAAAAATGTCTCGCATAATTCCCCCAACACCTGTGGCTGCTCCTTGATAAGGTTCAACTGCGGAAGGGTGATTATGGCTTTCAATCTTAAAGGCAACAGCCAAACCATCGCCAATATCAACTAAGCCCGCATTCTCTTCACCGGCACCTACTAACAATTTCCCTCCGCTTCTTGGCAGTGTCTTTAGTAGTGCGATAGAATTTTTGTAGCTGCAATGCTCGCTCCACATTACACTAAAGATACCAAGCTCTGTAAATGTTGGGATCCTTCCTAATATTTTCTTTACCCGGTCAAATTCTTCTTCGGTAAAGCCATGCTCTAGGGCTAGGCTTAAATTTACTTCTGGCTCTTTCATTGAAGAGTGTCCATATAATAGTTAAAATTAGCTGAATTGTACTGCAAATATAAGAATTTAAAATTAGCTTGAGAAATGAAGCATGCGGAAAATCTTGGCTCTTAATTTTGCTTTTTCTTAACTTAATCTTACGATTTTATTAGTTATTAAAGGCTTAAATGCAAGGAACGAAAATGAGAATTCATATTCTTCAACATGAGTCCCATGAAAGTCCGGGCTTTATTGAAAACTGGATTATGGAGAAAAATTTTACTTTAACATATACAAGGTTTTATGAGAAGGTTTGGCTCCCAGACTTGAGTGAATTTGATTGGCTAATAATTATGGGCGGACCGATGGGCGTTTACGATGAAGAGAAATACGGATGGCTTAAAATAGAAAAAATATTCATAAACGGAGCAATCGATGCTGGTAAAGTTGTTCTTGGAATTTGTCTTGGCTCACAACTTATTGCGGCTGTATTGGGGGCGAAAGTTTACCCAAATAAACATAAAGAAATCGGATGGCATGACGTAAAGCTTATCAAAAATTCCAAGGATAATTTTTTATTCGCTTCATTTCCTAAGAAAATGAAAGTATTTCAATGGCATGGGGACACATTCGAGATTCCTGACGGCGCAATCCATCTAGCAGAAAGCGAGGCATGCACGAATCAGGCATTTATTTATAACAATAAAATTGTCGCTCTTCAATTCCACTTTGAAGTAACGGAAAGTTCATTGCGTGAAATGGTTGCTGAAGGGAAGAGCGAATTAATACCGGATGAATATGTTCAAACCGTTGAAGATATATTGAGGCAGAAAAATTTAATCCACACAAACAACAAGATGATGGATGCGCTGCTGAATAAAATTGAAGACAAATTTTTATGAATTATAAGTTAGAAAAGATTTATTTATAAAGAATAAAAGATAGGTGCGTGCCCATCTATTCTTTTCCAAGTTGAAAGCCACTGCATGTAACTTCCCAAATTACAAGTTTGTCTTTTATTGATTCGGCTACTTTTTTGTTCTATCCGAACAAAATCTTATATCGCTCATCTATAAGCCTTGAATATTTTTCTTTCATCACGCTAGATAGAAAACTTTTTAGTATAAGCTCATTCCAATGCAGCTTGGCATTATTGATTTTTTCAAGGACATGCTCGATAGATCTCTGATTTAACTTTAATCTTTCCTTACCCCAATAATCAACTAATACTTTCCTCGAAAGGTTTTTCTTCTTGCCCATTAGGGGCAGAGCTATTTCTTCCCGGACATTTGGCAAGGCAATGGTTGTATTAATCAAATCGTAGGCAGGAGATAATTCAATTTTATTTCCACGAGTTATCAGCGAAAAATTTTTCAAATGCTGATCTTCATTGCCGACCAGGAAGTTAAATAACGTCAATCTGAACAATTTAAATTTTTCTATAAGAGGAAATGTACAATAGCTCTCAATAATATCAGTCAGCTTCTCCATACTGTAATCATACTTAGTTTCTCTTGAGTTACCTGAAAGCTGTGCAAAATCTTCTAATGAATATTTATTTTTCCTTCCATATCTGTCAAAGCGTTTTATAAAATATGTCAGCTTACCATCAATAGAATAAACCATCCCATGAAGGGGAACTTCAAGACCTGCATATTTGGCAAGTCGCATGGTTAAGTCTTCATTTTCAGGAAGCTCAGGATAGTATATATTTTGTGGCTTCAATATATATTTTCC
The DNA here is from genome assembly GCA_021817845.1 of Bacteroidota bacterium. GTDB lineage: Bacteria > Bacteroidota > Ignavibacteria > Ignavibacteriales > Ignavibacteriaceae > FEN-1297. The sequence goes on along the minus strand of JAKAFW010000020.1, from coordinate 44,346 downwards.
ATCTGCATCCACAATCTCAAACATATTTTCTTTTACTTTTAATTTAGCACTTAACTTAGGTTGAATTCCTTGTATGGACATTTTAACAGCCCTTATTGCTGCTTCCCTTATTTGTTCTTCTTGTGTATAGGGAATATCATTTAAGCCGGTAAGACTACGAGATAAAAGTTTTAAACCTTCCTCCGAATATTTTTTATCGCCGCAGGGTTTATATGTAATAGGGCAAATATTCATACAACTTCATCCACTGTTACAGAACCGACAAGGTCTTTCCCTACCAATGCAAGTTGTGAAAAGAAATCGTTTCTATCCGTTTTGGTTTGACGAATTAGTGCGTCAAGCTGCATCCCTTCAGGAAGAAGTCCCTCAAAAAACGGCGGAAAATTATTGAACTCATATTCCTTTTTTGTGGTGGGCATTGTTAACGAGACGGCTCGACCATCATATTTATCGCTGTAAACAAACTTGTATTTCTTTGCTTTCTCTATCTCAATTAAATCACCGGCATATTTACCAAAATTGTATACTTTAGCTATTCTCATTTTCATCTTCCATTACATTCATTAAAGGACTTTCAAACTTTATTTTTATATTTAGAACTTCTAATACTTTCATCAATGTATTTAGGCGGACTGATTCTTTTCCTTTTTCGATATCAAAAACGGCAGTCTTTCCAACTCCTGCATGATCGGCTAATTGTTTTTGATTAAGTCCGCTCTTCATCCTGTGAAATCTAACAATCTTTGCTATTTTTTTCTCAAAATCCATATAAGTTCCCGTTATAACAGTAATATTTTTGTTTTTATGTGAAATTAGCATAATTATTATTAAGAAGCAAGACATATTACTGTTATAGCAGTAAAAACATGATAAAAAACATATGGATGGAAAGAATCAGATCGAAAATGTAAATGATTACTGCCAAAGCGGTAAAAATGATCATGAGTTTGAAAATTAAAAGTATTGATAAAATTATTCGCTAATAATATTTACTTCTTTTTCAAACTTAACAACTTTATTGAAGAAAACCTTCGGCAGAGGGATAGATTTTTTAGTTATTGGATTTACATGGACAAGTACTCCGGCGCCTTCTGCAATAATTTTTTTTGTTTTAATGTTCTCAATTATATGTTCAAATCTAAAGCTGCTGTGTTTAATATATGAGACTCGCGTGTATATTCTTAGCTTGTCTTCAAAGAGAGCAGTCTTCAAATAATTAATTTCATTCATCGCCATATAAAATGCTGAGCCGTCAAGTGCAATTCCATCTTTCGGCAGAACACCCAAATCTTTTGCATACTTAATTCTCGCTTGTTCAAAATAATTAAAGTAAACTGCGTTATTTAGGATATGAAGCATATCTACTTCATTAAAGCGAACAATTACATCATGAGTATGTTTGAATAGTTTTTTATTTTTGGTTGGTTTCAAAATCTTTAACTTCCTTTTACGTTTTTGACTAATTTTTCAATTTCATCCCACATGCTTCCCGGAATAGCTTCCAGCATATTAAACTGTCCGGCACCTTTTAGCCATTCTCCTCCGTCGATAGTAATTACCTCGCCATTTACAAAAGAAGAGAAACCGGAAACAAGATAAGCCGCAAGGTTAGCGAGCTCTTGGTGGTCGCCGGTTCTTCCCACTGGAACTTTTTTTACCGGGTTTAATTTTTCAGCAAGGTCTCCCGGGAGCAATCTATCCCAAGCGCCTTTAGTCGGGAAAAGTCCGGGCGCAATAGCATTAAAGCGAATTCCATATTTTGCCCATTCAACTGCAAGCGATCTTGTAAGCGCAAGAACTCCTGCTTTAGCAACGGCAGAGGGAACGACGTAAGCCGAGCCGGTCCATGCATAAGTTGTAACAATATTTAGAACAGACGCACTTTGTTTCTTTGCTATCCAATCCTTCCCAAAAGCTAAAGTACAATTGTAAGTTCCCTTAAGAACAATATTAACGATTATATCAAAAGCTCGATTAGAAAGTCTTTCAGTAGGGCTTATAAAATTTCCCGCAGCATTATTCACAAGAGAATCAACCTTACCGAATTTATCCACAGAAACCTTTAATAAATTCTCAACCTGCTCATAATTAGAAACATCACATTGAACCGGCAAAACAATTCTTCCCGTTTTAGTTACAATTTCTTTAGCGGTGTTTTCAAGAACTTCAAGCTTGCGGCTAGAGATAATTAAATTTGCGCCTAACTCTGCAAAATATTGTCCCATAGCTTTACCAAGCCCCGTTCCTCCTCCGGTAATTAAAATTACTTTCCCATCAAGCGAACCTTCTTTAAGCATTGGTTGAGTGTATATATTCTCCGACATAAGATAATCCTTTTGTTATTTTTTTGTGAACCTCGGACAATTGGGGCAAATATCTAAAACAAATTGTAGCAATGATTATTTTAGTGAAAGAGATATTTTAATTGCATTGTCTATCTCGAACATTTTGTTTTTACTCAAACTTCCGAATTTGGTCACTAGTCTTTCAATTTTGTCAATGGTTCTGATTTGCCCGCAATCAGCATAGCTGTCTTCTCTCAAGCCGCCCTCTTCTTTTTCAAGAAAGATCATGATAGGAAGCGGTTTCGTTATTTCTTTTACACTTGAGATCGGAGCAATAATAGTAACCGGACTGAACTTATTTCCAATATCATTTTGGATAATTACTGCGGGGCGGGCTTTCCCAATTTCTTTTCCAACGATAGGATCAAGATTGACGAGGTAAATATCCCCCCGAAGAAGAGGTTCAACGATTCCGGTTTTATTCTTTATCTGCATGTTTCCATTCTTCTTGAGCTTTCAAATAATATTTATAGTTCACTTTATAGCCCTCTTCAAGCGCTTTCTCAATTTCATCTTTCTCAATTTTTTCAATATAATTTTGAAGGGCTTTCCGGGCAATTTCGCTTACAGTAAGCTTAGTTTGTTTAGATATTATATTAACTTTTTCCGATATATCTTGATTAACGAAAAAGCTCAGTCTTTCTTTCTTATTTTTTGGCTGAATTGATTGCATACCTACTCCTTTTCACTTTTTTGTGGAATAAATATGTGTATAATTATGTGCATAATCAAGACAAAATAATTGAAGAGATTTTATTATCACTTAAGGTAAATAAACAACCCGCGAAAGAATTTCACGGGTTGTTTCAAATTTAGATGAAAGCTAAAAGCAATATTTATTTGCTTCGATCAATCTTCCGGCAATATCGCGTCTAAGTTTAGTAGTATTTACAGGATCAAATTTTATATAACGCTTTAAGCCAAGCATCAACATTTTTAATTCATCACCTTCGGTAAAGGAAGCAATTGCGTGCTTTCCGTATAGATTTATTCGCTCGAGAGAATCGCTTACATAAACTTGAGTCATTTCTACGTAAGGCAGAATCTCTTCTGCGTTTTTTCTCGAAGAAAGCTTTTGTGTTCTTAGAATTGCCGACTCCGAAGTGAATACTTCGATAAGCATATCGGTTACGTTCATTATAATTTCCTGCTCATCACCGAGCTTCATCATAAACTTTTGAACCGCAGAACCTGCAATCATCAAGATTGCTTTCTTTGCATTTCTAATTGCTTCAAGCTCTAATGCTAAAAGTCCGGTAGGTTTGTCGCCGAAAGAAGGGACAGACATTAATTCTTTTTGAATAGCCATTGCAGGTCCCATAAGATCAAGTCGACCTTTCATAGAGCGTTTAACAAGCATATCAACAGTTAATAACCGGTTGATTTCATTTGTGCCTTCAAAAATTCTATTGATTCTTGAATCCCGGTAAGCCCTGGCAGCAGGATATTCTTCGGAATAACCATATCCGCCGAATATTTGAACAGCCTCATCAACCACATAATCAAGCATTTCCGAACCGAATACTTTCAGCATTGCTGATTCAATTCCATATTCTTCAGCGGCAGTTATTACAGCCTGACTGTAGTTTGAACCTTTGGCCAATAATTCGCTCACTTTATCTTTTATCAGACCGCTTGTTCTTAGTGTTGCAGATTCGGAAACAAAAACTCTGATAGCCTGCTCCGCAAGCTTATATTTAATAGCGCCAAAGCTTGCGATTGTTTTACCGAATTGTTTTCTTTCGTTTGCATAATTAACAGCAATTGAAATAAATTTCTTCGCACCGCCGGTGGTCATTGCACATAATTTAAATCTTCCTACATTCAAAACATTAAATGCTATGTAATGCCCTTTGCCGATCTCGCCCAAAATATTTTCTTTAGGAACCTTAACGTTGTCAAGAAAAAGTGCACGAGTTGAAGAACCTTTAATTCCCATTTTATCTTCTTCTTTGCCGCGGGTAAAGCCTTCCGATTTTGTATCGATAACAAAGCAAGTGAATTTATCGCCGTCAACTTGGGCAAACGTTATAAGGATATCCGCAAAGCCGCCGTTTGTAATCCACATCTTCTGACCGTTTAAGATATAATATTTGCCGTCATCTGAAAGTTTAGCCGTTGTTTTAGCTGAAAGCGCATCTGAACCGGAAGTTGGTTCGGTTAAGCAATAAGCAGCTTTCATTTCACCGGAGGCAAGTTTTGGAAGATATTTTTGCTTCTGTTCTTCAGTGCCGTAATAAAGAATAGGCAAAGTTCCGATTCCGGTATGCGCCGCAAAGGAAACTCCGAATGAGTGGCTTGCGCCGATTTCCATAGAAAGGAAAGTATTTGTATTAAAATCTTCTCCGAGCCCTCCATACTCTGCCGGAACAGCCGCTCCGAGTAATCCAAGCTCGCCGGCTTTTTCCATTAAGCTGACAGTCAACCCGGGTTCTTGATGATCAATTGCATCAAGCTTAGGCAAAATTTCCTTTTCTACAAATTCTCGTGCTGCATCTGCCATTAATTTTTGTTCTTCCGAAATATCTTCAGGGATAAAGACCGATTGCGGATCGGAATCTTTGGTTAAGAATTCTCCACCCTTCAACGCTTCGATTTTTTTTGTTTCTGTTTCCATAAAACTTGTCCTTATATTTTTAATTAAGAATCTTTATTGACTAATTAAGTAGCTCATAAATTGCAGCTACTCCTTGCCCGCCGCCCACACATGCGGTAACTAAACCGTATTTCTTTTTTCTTCTTCTTAGTTCATTCAATATTTGAACCGTAAGCTTAGCACCGGTACAGCCTAAAGGATGTCCTAACGCAATCGCGCCGCCGTTAACGTTAAGAACTTCCTTATTGATTCCTAACTCCCTAACAACTGCCAGCGATTGTGAAGCAAATGCTTCGTTTAATTCAATTAGGTCTATATCCTCTAATTTCATCCCCGCCATTTTTAAGGCTTTAGGAACTGCTGCAACGGGACCGATTCCCATTACGCGCGGATCGACTCCCGCAAGCGCATAAGACACCATTCGTGCAATCGGCTTGAGATTTAATTCCTTCATCATATCTTCTGACATCACTATTACGAAAGCTGCTCCGTCAGATGTTTGGGAAGAATTACCGGCAGTAACAGTTCCGTTTGCTGCGAACACCGGTTTCAACTTTGCAAGTGCTTGAAGAGTTGTATCCTGCCTTGGACCTTCATCGGTATCGACAATAAATTTTCTTGATTTCTTTTTTCCGCCTTCAAGGTAAACATCTTCAACTTCGATAGGGACAATTTCATCTTTGAAATATCCTTTTTGAATTGCGCTGATCGCTTTCATGTGAGATTGATAAGAAAATTCATCTTGATCTTCACGGGAAATTTTATAATCCTTTGCGACTTCCTCGGCAGTCAGTCCCATACTTAAATAATATTCCGGATGCTCAGCAGCAATTTTGTAATTAGGTGAAAGCTTCCATCCGGTAGTGGGAACCATGGACATAGATTCCGTACCTCCGGCGATAATACAATTTGCCATTCCGGAACGGATGCGCGCAATTGCCGTGGCGATTGTATCAACTCCAGAAGCGCAATATCTATTTACCGTTGCGCCCGGAACTTCAATTGGCAAACATTGGAGGGCAATCATTCTTCCAATCTGCAATCCTTGCTCCGCTTCTGGGACGGCGTTGCCGACAATCAAGTCATCAACTCTATGCGGATCCAATTGCGGAACAGATTTTAACAAATGCTTAATAACTTCTACGGCAAGATCGTCAGACCTAAAAAATCGAAAGCCTCCTTTTTTAGCCTTCCCAACCGCCGTTCTAAACCCTGCTACTATATATGCTTCTTTCATAACTTTTCTTCTTATTAATTGATAAAATATTTTTATTTATTTCTAAGCCGAGCCGCTAATTACGGAGCGGTTTTCCTGTAGTTAAAATGCTTTGAATTCTTTCAAGAGTTTTCTTTTCGCCGATTAAACTTAAAAACGCTTCGCGTTCAAGATCAAGCAGATATTGTTCGCTCACGAGAGTTCCTTGCGAGAGGTCACCCCCGCACATTACATAAGCAAGCTTTTCAACTATTTTCCTGTCGTGATCGGAAATGTAGTTTCCCATTCTGAACGAATAGGCGCCGAGTAAAAGAGTCGCCAGTGCAGATCGACCGAGAACTTTAATATTATTTCTAGGTAGAGGTTGCGAATAACCTTCGGCAGCAATAGCCAACGCTGCTTGTTTAGCATCATAGATAAGTTTATTTGGATTCACGGTTATTAGATCGCGCCCTTTCTTAAATATATCCATATCGAATGCTTCATAGGCTGAAGTAGAGACTTTTGTCATAGCAATATTTAGAAAGCGCTGCTGAAGTTCTTGAAGTTCTATATTACCTTCGGCAAAATTATCTGATGCGCGCAAAGCCATTTCCTTTGAACCTCCACCTGCAGGAATAATTCCAACTCCAACTTCAACCAAACCGATATAAGTTTCCGCCGAGGCTTGAACTTTATCTGCATGAAGACATACTTCGCAACCGCCGCCAAGCGCAAGTGCATGAGGTGCAGCTACAACAGGAATGCTTGAATATCGAATCCGCATAGTTGCATTTTGAAAGGTCCTAACGGCAAGGTCAACTTCGTCATACTCCTGTTCCGCAGCGAGCATGAACATCATTGCCAGATTTGCTCCGGCAGAAAAATTCTGTCCGTCATTACCGATTACCAATCCTGCATAATCCTTCTCTGCAATTTCAATCGATTTGTTTATAGCTTCAAGAATTTCTGTACCGATAGAATTCATCTTAGTTTGAAATTCGAGATTAACGATTCCGTCGCCAATATCGTGCAAAGTAGCGCCTGAATTTTGCCAAACGGGTTTATTCGAGCGGTAGTTCTCCATAACAATAAAATTACCTCTGCCGGGGATTTCTTTATACGAAAAAGAATTCTGATCGAAGAATTTCCTTTTGCCGTTTTCAATATGGTAAAAAGATTTAAATCCTTTAGCAATCATTTCCTTTACCCAAGCTGCAGGAGGAAGATTTGCTTCTTCCATGAGCTTAACCATTTTTTCTACGTTAAGGACATCCCATGTTTCAAACGGACCAAGCTCCCATCCGAAACCAGCTCGCATTGCATCATCAATCTTATAAAGCTCATCTGTTATTTCCGGAATTCTATTTGATGAATACTGGAAAATGTTGAAAGAAAGCATTCGAAGAAAATCAGCGGCTTTATCTTTTGAGGCATGTAGGGCTTTAATTCTATCGCGTAAACTTTCTATTGGTTTAGCAGCGGCAACGGAGGCAAATTTTGGCTTTTCACTTTGTTTGTACTCAAAAGTGTTTAAGTCCAGCTCAAGAATTTCCTTTTCACCTCCGGAACCTTTGACTTTTTTATAGAAACCTTGATTTGTTTTATCCCCGAGCCAGTTTTTTTCTACCATTTTATTGACATAATCAGGAATTGTAAATAATTCCCGAGCCTCATCGGTTGGACAATCTTTGTAAACGTTGTTAGCAACTTTTACTAAAGTATCGATACCTACAACATCGCTAGTGCGGAAAGTTGCCGACTTTGGTTTACCGGTTAAAGGTCCTGTCAAAGTATCGACTTCTTTAATCGTTAAGTTCATTTCCTTCATAAGCTTAAACACAGCCATAATGCTGAAGACTCCGATTCTATTTGCAATAAAAGCTGGCGTGTCTTTGCACAGCACTGTAGTTTTTCCTAAGTAAAGACTACCGTAGTGCATCAAGAAATCGACAACTTCTTGATTTGTCTGAGGAGTTGGAATAATTTCAAGAAGTTGTAAATATCTCGGCGGATTAAAGAAATGAGCACCGCAGAAATGTTTCTGAAAATCTTCGCTTCTTCCTTCGAGCATGGAATGAACGGGAATTCCAGAAGTGTTTGTAGTTATTACTGTGCCAGGTTTTCTATACTTTTCAACTTTTTCGAAAGTAGATTTTTTAATTTCAAGATTCTCAACAACGGCTTCGATAATCCAATCTACATTTTGAAGAACTTTCATATCGTCTTCAAAATTGCCGGTAGTAATTCTTGAAGAAAATGATTGATGATATATAGGGGAAGGTTTTGCGGCAAGAACATTTTTCAGATTGTCGTTAACAATTCTATTTCTTACTTTTTTATCTTGAAGTGACAGACCTTCTTTTTTTTCAGCTTCGGTTAATTCCTTAGGAGTTATATCCAATAAGAAAACATTACAGCCAATGTTGGCGAAATGAGCTGCTATGCGGGAGCCCATAACCCCCGACCCCAAAACTGCGATTTGTTTGATGGTTCTTTTCATAATTATTACGTTATTGTTTAATGATTAAATTATATTAGTTAATGCTATTCGGAATAAATCTTTTCAATTACCTCTTTATATTTTTCTAAAATAATTTTTCTTTTCAATTTTAGGGTAGGAGTGAGTTCTCCGGTTTCAACTGTCCAATCCTCGGATGTTAATTCAAATTTCTTAATTTGTTCGATGTGGGAGAAATGTTTGTTGTATTTTTGAATGTCCTTCCAGATTCTCTCTTTAACTGTTTCACAGCTTTTAATTTCATCATAAGTTTTAACCTGCATTCCTTTTTTTCTGCACCAGTTAAAGACGAAAGTAATGTCCGGCACAATTAAAGCAGCAGTAAACTTTCTGTTATCGCCAATTACAATTATATTTTTAATAAACCATGATTCTTTCATTTTATTCTCAATTGGCAGTGGCGCAACAAATTTTCCACCGGAGGTTTTGAATATTTCTTTTGCACGGTCTGTAATTCTTAAAAATCTTCTTTCTACTATTTCTCCAATGTCGCCTGTGTGGAACCACCCATCTTCATCAAAGGCTTGCTTTGTCAAATCAGGTTTGTTGTAATAGCCTTTAGAAACATTAAGACCTCTTGCAAAAATTTCTCCGCCTTCCGCTATTTTTATTTCAACGCCCGGAATCGGAAGGCCGACACTTCCGAGGTAATATTCGCCTTCCTCAAACCGATTGCAGGTAAGAACCGGGGAAGTTTCTGTCAGTCCATAGCCTTCCCTTACAGGAATGCCTGCTGCGGTAAAAATTCTTGCGAGTCTTGGTTGAAGTGAAGCCGCGCCGCTAATTATACCTTTAACTTCGCCTCCGAGTGCTGTTTTCCACTTGCTAAATACAATTTCACGTGCGACTTTGAGTCTAAAATTATAAAAGAAGTTATTCTTACCCATCGGGTCGTAATGGTTCGCTAAATTTACCGCCCAGCCGAAAATTGATTTCTTTAATCCTTTAAGATCTCTTCCCTTCGACATGATAGCTTCAAATATTTTTTCAAGAAGACGGGGAACTGTTGTAAAATAATTTGGTTTTATTTCCAACAAATTTTCTGCAATCTTATCCATGCTTTCGGCAAAATAAATGGCGCCCCCTACGGATAAATAGAAATAAATAGCGGTACGTTCAAAGATGTGGCAAATAGGGAGAAAGCTAATCATCCGGTGCGACTTGTCTATAGGAATTATGGTATGCAGCGAAAGAATATTGCTCAAAATATTTAAGTGAGTAAGCATAACTCCCTTGGGAATTCCGGTAGTGCCGGAAGTATAAATTATTGTTGCTAAATCATCTTCTTTGAGTGATTGTTCTATGGCTTTTAATTTATCGTTCATAGCGTCATCGGAATGCGCTAATATTTCACTCCAATGTTTTGCGCCCTGAACTTCATCGAAAGTATAAATTTCCTGAACAGATTTAGTTTTGGGAATAACTTTCTTTACTTTATTATATAGCTCCTTGTCCCCAACAAACACTAGCTTTACTTGTGCGTCGTTAAAAATATAAGTGTAATCATTCTCGCTCATATTTGGATATATCGGAACATCTACACCGCCCATCTGCAGGATTCCAAGATCGACAAATGTCCATTCTGTTCTGTTTGGTGAAATAATAGAAAACTTATCGCCTTGCTGGAAACCCATGTCGAGTAAGCCGAGGCTAAATTTGTCTACAATTTCTTTTATTTGAAGCGTACTGTATTTCTGCCACGCACCATTTTTTTTATCGCAGAGCGCATCCAATCGCGGAAAGTTTTCAATTTGATATGGAAGAATATCGATGAGCCTATTTTTAACTATCACATATTCACCTAAAATAATTTTGTTTATAGTGGGATAAATAATTCCCGATTGCTTGTGGCTAATATATTAACCGTAATTAAAAAAAACAAGCGAAATTTCGCTAATGACGATTATTTGCTAAATTTATATTTTCTTTTTGGTATATTACATAAGTAAAAACTTAAAATAGAATGATGATGACTAAAGGAAATTATATAAAATTGATTTTCGGGTTGAAACTGAAACAAATGCGGCAGGATAAGAATATGCTGCTTTCCGAATTAGCTTCCAGAAGCAGTTTATCTGTTTCATACTTAAATGAGATCGAAAGTGGGAAGAAATATCCGAAGGCTGATAAGATAGCTTTACTGGCGGATGCGCTTGGTGTTTCTTACGATAAAATGGTTTCATTAAAACTAATGAGAAATCTTATTCCTATAGAAGATTTTTTGGAGTCAAATATTCTCGAACAACTTCCACTGGACCATTACGGAATTGATATAAATAAATTGATTCTTTTGATGGCAAATTCTTCGCCACAGTTAAGCGCTTTAATTGCCGCTTTTATTGAGATGGCGAAAACCTCGGAACAAAGTCAAAATAATTTTAGCCGTACAGCGTTAAGGACTTTCAAAGAATTTAATGATAACTATTTCGACGAGATTGAAGTTGCCGTAAAAAAGTTCATGAAAGAAAATAAGATAACTGAATCACCGCGTATTGAGTTTAGCCATCTTAAGGCAATCCTAGAATTGAAATATAAATATGAGATTGATGAATCTTCCCTTAATCATTGCCCTGATCTTGAGGAGTTAAGAGCCGTTGTTTTAAAACAGAAGAAGAATAAATTATTGCTGAACAAGAGATTGTCGGAAGCGCAGAGAGCTTTTGTTGCCGGTAAAGAGTTGGCTTATATTTATCTTGGGATTAAAGACAGAAGCTTCATTTACTCAAGCATGAGGCTTAATACTTTTGACCATTTACTTAATTACTTCAAAGCTTCTTATTTTTCAACCTCACTGATGATAAACAGTAATTTGTTAGTCTCAGATTTGGAAGCTTTTTTTCAGAGAAATAAGTGGGACGAGAATAAATTTCTTGCATTGATTAACAAGTACAACGCAACGACTGAGATGTTTTTTCAAAGGATTACAAATCTTTCAACAAAATATTTTGGATTAAATAAACTATTTTTTCTTAGATTTAATTATGATGCCTCTTCTAAAGAATACAAGCTTTCAAACGAGTTAAGGTTAAACACACGACGTAATCCCGGCGGTTATCAAGCCAATGAACATTATTGCAGACGATGGGTCTCCTTTGAAACCTTAACTAAAATGGAAATGATTTTAAAGAAAGATAAGAAATTTAACGGCAGAACAGCAGGGATAATACATTCCAAGTTTCATGATTCGAATGATGAGTATCTTTGCATTTCGGTTGCACAAAAAGGGAATCTCCAGAAGAATATTTTATCAAGCTTGACCATTGGCTTTCAAATAGATGAAAATCTTAGACAGAAAATTAAATTTTTGGACGACCCGAAAATACCCTTAAGAATCGTAAATGACACTTGTGAAAAATGTATGCTAACAGACTGCAAAGAAAGGGTTGCGCCGCCTTCATCAGCAGAGCGAATAGAGAAATATAATAACATTGAAAAGGCACTCCAAAAATTAAAAGAAGATTATAAAGGATAATGAACTAAGTTTTCTGCTTTTCGCTAAAGCCACATTTTTAAGGTCTTATTTGCTTCTTTTTAGTTATCACTGCTTTCCATCCGATTTGAACTATACCTATATCGTTTTCCCTCAATACAAATGAATGAATTAATTGTTAATTACGGATTAAGCTATAAGGAGAGAATTTCTATAGTTTTATTAAGGAAGGGATAGGGGTTAATATAGAGGATAAGTATAAGATAAGGGCAATTGAAGTGCGTTCAGAGTGTATTCACAGTGCATTCAGAAATTAGATTTAATTTGTTTTCCTTTTTTTGAAGGGTATTCGAAGAATTAACAGAAATCAGCTATTAAGCTAAAAGATATAGAGAAAAAGAGCTAATGTTTGATTAAATCAAACATATTAAATTGTAATATGGGATTCAATAAAGAAATAGAAATATCACGTCTGCCTAAAATAAATGAGTCAGCTCTAAAAAGGTCATTCCCGTGAAAACGTATAGGCACCAACTTAATATTTAGATACGAACAAGAATTTATATCTTTAACTCGTTATATCAACGGCATTTGAGAAACCGATGAATCGGTTCAAAGGAATTTTCGCTATTTCTTTCCCACGAATAAATTCGTGGGCTGCTATTATGCCGTTAAATAGATTTCTTACAAATGGTCACTATTTATTTTTGATATTAAGTAGACACCTATGTGTAGGGATGTAATGTAAAATATTATTTTGGACAGATATGGGATAAATAGTTAAAAAATATATTTGAATTGATCTATTATTTTTGTATTAATTAAGTAGGTAAAATTTATAAATAATATATTCGGAAAGTAAATTTTGACATAATTTAAAATATTTTCTAACGACTAATGCTGAGGCGAGGTAGTTATGAAAAATATTATCATTATTCTTTCTATATTTATTTTAGCCGGTTGTGCTTCGATGAACCAATTTGACGGAGAAATTAGTTCACCTGAATTATTAAAACAATATCCTCTTCCTCCCATACCTTTATCCATTTATTCTCCAAACTTTGCTTTAAATTTAAAACTTTTGATTTTGGAAAACGGGACAGTAAAAAGAGCTATCATATTGAATAGAACAGGAAATGAAGAGTGGGATTCATTAGCACAGGAATCAATTTTAAAATGGGTATACATTCCGGCGCATATAAAAGATAGACCCGTAAGCATGTGGGTCAATCAAAGAGTTTGTGTAGACTTTAAAGACCCAGTATATATAAACCTTGCTGAAATATTGTGCGATACTTTAGAGACTGCACAAAGGATTTACGAAGCTTTAAGCCATAATGAAAATTTTGGCGAACAAGCTTTAAAATTTTCAGTTGATCCTTCACATAGTAATAATGGGTTGCTGGGTAAAGTTGATATCAGACTTTTTCCCAATTATATCCAGCGCGAAATATTGAAGCTTAGGAATAACGAATTTACTAAGCCGATTAAGTACGGCGATCAATATATAATATTTAAGAAGATAAGTGATTAGAAAAGGTTATAATTTAAAGTTACAGTTTACAAGAATTTGATTTTAAGATTGACTATTTCTGATCTGCTTCCGGTTCTAACCGGTGGCCCCCAGGTTCCAGCACCGCATGAAACGTAATATTGAGCGTTGCCTTTTTTCAAATAGCCGAAGCTAATTTCGTATACCATGTTAGTAATATAATTTGCAGGAAACATTTGTCCGTAATGAGTATGCCCTGATAGTTGTAAATCAACGTCGTTTTTTTCGGCTTCATCTAACCCGAAGGGAGTATGATCCAATAAAATTACCGGATAATTTTTATCGACGCCGGATAAAATTTCTTCTAAAGGTTTTCTACCATTACCATCAAACTGTTTAACAGCCCGGTCATTTCTTCCGGCAACATAAAAGTAGTCGTTAATTTTTGTTACGGAATCTGCCAGTACGTTTAATCCCATCTCTCGCATAAAATCTATGCTGCCCCGGGCGCCGTTAATGTATTCGTGATTGCCGGTGCATGCGAAAGTACCAAATTTAGATTTAAGATTTAATAAAGCTTGTCCTATTTTTCGTTGCTTCAGGAGAGATGCCTTTTCGTCAACTAAATCCCCTGCTATAAAAATAATATCCGGTTTTAGTCTATTTATTTTATCAACAATATCTTTAAGAAATTTCTCGTCATTGACCGGGGACAAATGAATATCCGAAACCAAAACGGCATTCATACTATTGAGCGAGCTTGACTTCTTCGGTAATGTCAGCTCTAAATTTTTCACAATAACATATCTTGTATTAATGTAACCCGCCAAAACAATCGTTGAAACAATAAGAAAAACGATTAGTGCTGTTACGTGCTTTACATAAAGATAATTATTGGTAATAAACGAAGGGAAAAAGTGGAATTGAAAATTTAAAAGTCGAAGAATATCAATCAGAAAAACAGATAGTAAAAAGTAAACGAAAAATGCGAACCAAAAGGAACCGACCCAAACTAAAATATCGTAAATAAAAGGTGTTAAATATCTGGTTAAAAATTTTGAAATTAAATAAGATAATGCGACAAAGATAAAAATGATTGTGTAGAAAATCCTAAGATGAGGATATCCAGAAAGTGCCTGCCAGCCGCGGAGAAATATATAATAATTTATTGCTCCGTATAACGAGAAAAAAATGGAGAAGAATATTATCATAATTTAGTTTTACTTATCATATTTTACTTAATTACTCACCTTACGAAAGTAGCTGATAAAGAGATCCAAGATTTGCATTTGGAGTAATGGAATGTTCGAATAATGGAAAAAATTAGTCTATTCCGCTACTCCAACATTCCATCATTCCGCACGGTCTTTTGTGAAACGTGGATTAGTTATACTCATCCCAGCTTTTAATTTCCAACTGGTCAATTTTATACCGGTAAAAGGACTTTACGAATCTTTTAGCAACCTGAATGTTTGTTATTAAATTAACATTCATATCAACTGCTTTTCTTCTGATCAAGTAATCGTTATCGAGCTCATCCTTCTCGGCATTCTTCGGAATATTTATTACCAAATCAATCTTGCCTTCATTTAGATAAGTAATGACATTTGGTTCATCAGTTTCAAGCGGCCAAGAGAGAATTTCGACGTCAATTCCGTTTTGTCTTAAGAATTCAGCAGTACCTTTTGTCGCGTAGATTTTCAGACCAAGATTAAAAAGCTTTTTACTTTCTTCAAGAAATTCTGCTTTTTCTTTTAGGGTTCCGGTTGAAAGCATTACAGCTTTCTTAGGAATTTTAAATCCGGTTGAGATAAAACTCTTCAAAAAAGCCTCGTTAAAATCATCACCAAGACAAGCGACCTCACCGGTAGACGCCATTTCAACCCCAAGTACCGGGTCTGATCCTTTTAATCTTGTAAATGAAAATTGGGGAGCTTTTACTCCCACATAATCAACATCAAAAGAAGATTTATCAATCCTGGGAAGCTTTTCACCCATCATTAACTTTGTTGCTAAGTCTATGAAATTTATTTTCAAGACTTTGGAAACGAAGGGAAAGCTTCTTGAAGCGCGCAAGTTGCATTCGATAACTTTTACTTCGTTATCTTTAGCAATAAATTGAATATTGAAGGGACCGGTTATTTGTAATTCCTTTGCTATTGCTTTAGTAACCATTTTTACACGCCGCATTGTTTCAAGGTAAGTACGTTGAGGCGGCAGTACAATAGTGGCGTCGCCTGAATGAACGCCTGCATTTTCCACGTGCTCCGAAATTGCATAGCAGTATAAATTTCCGTTTTCGGCAACAGCATCAACTTCAATCTCGCGAGCTTCCGTAATAAATTTACTGATAACTACCGGGTGTTCTTTACTAATACTAGCAGCTTTATCAAGATATTCTTCAAGCTCGGCATCCGATAAAACAATACTCATTGCCGCACCGCTTAAGACATAACTTGGGCGTATTAAGGCAGGGAAACCTACCTTCTTTGCAAATTCCTTTGCTTCGCTCAAGCTTGTCAGCTCTTCCCAATCCGGTTGATCAATTTCAAGTCTATCAAGTATTTTAGAGAATTTATGGCGGTCTTCTGCATTATCAATTTGCGTAGGAGAGGTGCCGAGAATCTTAATTCCTGCTTCATGTAGCTTTACAGCAAGATTGTTGGGAATTTGCCCACCCATCGAAATAATAACACCTTCGGGGTTTTCTTTATCGTAAATATCAAGAACTCTTTCAAAAGTCAATTGTTCAAAATAAAGCTTATCACAAATATCGTAATCGGTGCTGACGGTCTCCGGATTACAGTTAATCATGATTGTCTTGTAGTCAAGTTTATTGCAAGTAAGTACGGCGTTAACGCAGCACCAGTCAAACTCGACAGAAGAGCCAATTCTATATGCCCCGCTGCCAAGCACAACGATCTGATTTTTATCGCCGAATTTTATATCGTCTTCTTTGCCATGATAAGTTAAGTAGAGATAATTTGTTTGTGCCGGATACTCAGCTGCAAGAGTATCGATTTGTTTTACTACAGGAATTACGTTTAATCCTTTTCGGTATTTTCTTACATCCATTTCTTTTGAGTCTGAGAGCTGAGCAATTTGCAAATCGCTGAAACCATTTTGCTTTGTTTCTTCCATTAAGGGTTTGGAAATTTTTTGAAGCTTTAAGCCTTTTAATTTTTTTTCGGTGTCAATAATATTTTTCATCTTGTAGATGAACCAGGGGGTAATTTTAGAAAGCTGATGAATTTTTTCTACCGAGTAACCGTCTTGAAGTGCTTTTGCGACTGCATAAATTCTTTTATCGGTTGGTTTAGAAAGTTCCTCATCTAAATTTTCAAAAATTAAGCTGTTGCCGGTAAATCCTTTCATACCTATATCAAGCATGCGAATTGCTTTTTGAAGCACTTCTTCAAAACTTCGGCCGAGAGACATCACCTCGCCAACTGATTTCATTTCGGAACCAAGCTGAGTACTTACCTGACGAAACTTTTGTAAGTCCCAACGCGGGAATTTAAGAGCAACGTAGTCGAGTGCCGGCTCAAACATAGCAGACGTTTCGCGCGTAATAATATTTTCAACTTCGTTAAGAGCGTATCCAAGCGCGAGCTTAGCTGCAATAAAGGCAAGGGGGTATCCGGTGGCTTTAGAAGCAAGAGCAGAGCTACGGCTTAATCTTGCATTCACTTCTATAATTCTATAGTCGTCCGAATTAGGATCAAGCGCATATTGAATATTGCACTCGCCAATAACTCCAAGATGACGAATTAATTTTATGCCAATTGAGCGAAGCTTAAAATTTTCATGGGCAGATAAGGTCTGTACCGGTGCAATTACTATGCTGTCGCCGGTATGAATTCCCATCGGGTCAACATTCTCCATAGAGCAAATAGTAATGCAATTGTTGAATTTGTCCCGGACAATTTCATATTCGACTTCTTTCCATCCATAAAGAGATTCTTCGATTAAAATTTGATTTGTAAAAGAGAACGCTCGGTGTGCTTTTTCTAAAAGTTCTTTCTCATTATTTACAATTCCTGAACCAAGTCCGCCAAGCGCGTAGGCAATTCGAACCATGACAGGGAAACCGATTTCTTTCGCAGCAATAAGAGCCTCGGCTTCATTAGTAGCCGTTTTACTTAACGCAACTTTCAATCCTATTTCTGATACTTTATTCCCAAATAAAAGTCTATCTTCAGTAGCCTCAATAGCTTCTACCGGCGTTCCTAAAACCTTTACATTATACTTTGCCAGGATTCCCTTTTCATATAACTCTACACCAACATTTAGAGCCGTCTGCCCGCCAAATTGCAGTAATATGCTATCGGGTTCTTCCTTCTGTATTATCTTTTCTACAAACTCAGTTTTGATTGGTAGGAAATAAACTTTATCAGCAAAATTTTCTGAAGTTTGAATAGTTGCAATGTTTGGATTTACTAGTACGGAAATAATGCCGTCTTCTTTTAATGCTTTGATAGCCTGGCTTCCTGAGTAGTCGAACTCTCCCGCTTGCCCGATTTGCAAAGCTCCGGAACCGAGAATCAATACTTTTTTTGGTTTACCACGTTTGATCATTTTAATGCCCTCAAAAACATGTCGAAAATAAACTCTGTATCATCAGGTCCCGGAGATGCCTCAGGGTGAAATTGAGCTGCGAAATAAGGTTTAGAGATATGAATTATTCCTTCGTTTGTTCCGTCGTTATCATTCACAAACCACTCGCGCCAATCTTCGGGAAGAGTTTCGGAATCAACTGCATAACCATGATTTTGTGAAGTAATATAGCATCGTTTCGTTCCCATTTCATTGCAAGGTTGATTATGCCCGCGATGTCCATATTTCAATTTATAAGTATTTGCGCCGGCAGCAAGAGCCATAATTTGACTGCCAAGACAAACTCCTAAAATCGGAGTCCCTTTAGTCATTGCCTTTCTTGCATTCTCAATAGTTGAAGTACACATTTTCGGATCACCCGGCCCGTTTGAAATTAGAATACCGTTGGTCTTTTCTTTAGAAAAATCATAATCGTAAGGAACTCTTAAAACAGTAATATCTCTTTTTAGATAAGCTTGTATAATGTTGTTCTTTGTTCCGCAATCGACCAGAACTATTTTCTTGGAGCCGCGTTTAAATTCAACCGGTTCTTTAACACTTACCTCGCCGACTAAATTTAATTGATTCACATCTTCAAAGTCTATTTCAATGTTTTCTTCAATAATAATTTTTCCCAGCATTGTGCCTTGATCGCGAAGCCGTCTGGTCAGCATCCTTGTATCTATTCCGGTGATTCCCGGAATTTTTTGTTCAATCATCCAATCTGATAGAGAGCGTTTGGCATTCCAGTGGGAATAGTTTTCAGAATAATCCGAAACGATTAATGCTCTGCAATGAATTTGTTCGGATTCAAAATATTTTAACAAATTATTTTCTCGTTCGTATCCGGGGACGCCATAATTTCCGATTAACGGATAAGTGCTAACCAAAATTTGCCCGCGATAAGATGGATCGGTCATTGTTTCCGGATAGCCAACCATTCCGGTATTAAAGACGACTTCACCGTTTGTATTTTTTTCATACCCAAAGCTAAAGCCGGAAAACTCCGTTCCGTCTTCTAAAATTAATTTTGCGACCTTTCTTTCATTGCTCATTCTTACAATTTTCCTTTTAGTCAGTTTCCATTCAAACAAAAAAATAGCCACTCGTGGAGTGGCTATGCTAATAGACTCTTTATAATTTCACCGTCTGCCTTAAGTCGAATAATGTTAATCTCTTTAAATAATATCATAAATATTTTTAACAAATATAAATCATAAAGGTTATAGTTTCAATTCACAAAACGAAAAACTTAGTGATGAAATTCACTTCAAGTAAAGCATTTCTTAATGTAATTTAAAAAGAATTTTTGTAAAGGAGGAATTAATATAAATTTAATAGCCAGAAAAATTATGAGACTTGTTAAGACAGTTAAAAATCATAATATTTGCACCGAAATAAAAGAGCACTTTGAATGAAAATAAAAAAAATTTCCCAACCGCAGAAACCAATCAAACGATTAAAAACATTTATACTTGATACCAACGTGATTCTTCACGATGCCACATGCATTAACCAATTCCAGGAACACGATGTTATAATTCCTCTGACTGTTATCGAAGAATTAGATCATTTTAAAAGAGGAAGTCAGGTAATAAACCTTAACGCAAGAGAATTTGCACGAACCTTGGACTCGATGACTGGGACTGCGCTTTTTAACGGCGGAGTTTCAATGGGAAAAGGAAGAGGCAAAGTAAGAATCGCTATTTCTCGCGGTATTGCTAATGAAATTAAAGAAATATTTAAGGAAGACACGCCTGATCATAGAATTCTTTCTGTTGCTTTTGAATGGAATAAGAAAGTTAACGGCAGATCGACAATAATTTTAGTTACAAAAGATGTTAACCTTAGAATGAAGGCGAAAGCACTTGGCATTCTTGCTGAAGATTATACAACAGACCGAATCAACAGCGTAGAAGAGCTTTATAGCGGTAAAGAAATAGTGGAAGATTTTGATGATGAGATAATCGTTAAATTATTTCAGCCTCCATATGAAATTCCCGCAAAGTTAGTATTAAAAAAATTAAACAGCGACGCAGTCCCGAATAAATTTTACATTATTAGAAATTCAAACAGATCTGTGCTTGCCTATCTTGATCAAGAGATGGGAAACCTTAGGAAAGTTGATAAAAATATTATATACGGAATTAAACCTCGCAACGCTGAACAGACTTTTGCAGTTGATGCTTTAACAAATTTAGATATCTCTTTAGTCACATTAACCGGAAAAGCTGGAACTGGAAAGACACTTCTTGCACTTGCAAGCGCTTTGAACGTGAGAAAAAATTACCGGCAGATTTTTATTGCGCGTCCGATCATCCCCCTAAGTAACAGAGACATAGGTTATCTCCCGGGCGACGTTCAAAGTAAAATTGAACCTTACATGCAGCCGCTGTGGGACAATCTGCGCGTCATACAAGATCAATTTACCGAAACCGATAAACAAAGCATGTTAATTACAAATATGGTTAAGGAGGAGAAACTTGTTATCGAACCGCTTTCGTATATCCGCGGAAGGAGCCTGCAAAGAATTTTCTTTATTGTAGATGAGGCACAAAACTTAACACCGCATGAAATTAAAACAATTATAACCCGTGCCGGCGAAGGTTCTAAAGTTGTATTTACCGGAGATATTTACCAGATCGATCATCCTTATCTTGATTCACAATCAAATGGGCTTACTTATTTAATCGACCACTTTATGGGACAGAAACTCTACGCTCATATTAATCTTGAAAAGGGAGAACGCTCTGAGCTTGCCGAGCTAGCGAGCAATCTTTTATAGGAATGTAATGACAATAACCGAAAATAATATAACCAATTATTCGTATTCTTTTTTTTATAGAGCTATTT
Source organism: Bacteroidota bacterium (assembly GCA_021817845.1). GTDB lineage: Bacteria > Bacteroidota > Ignavibacteria > Ignavibacteriales > Ignavibacteriaceae > FEN-1297. Next base: position 23,318 of record JAKAFW010000020.1, on the reverse strand, counting down.
ACCGTTACGGAAATATCCCAGCTACTATAATACTTTTTGCTTTTTTAATTTCCGCAGTTTCTAACATTAACTATTCGTTAATATATCTTTTCCCTTTTGTAATCACTGCATTATTGATTTACTACATTAACAAACAATATTTGACGATGTACAAAATTCTTGCTTATAACATTTCTGCTGACAAAGAAAAAATTACATGCACAGATTTCCTTTTTTCGAAGAGGAAAGTTGTAATTTATTATTCAGAAATCGAAATTTTAGAAGGCGGAATTTTCGACGGAAGATATAACGGGTTAGCAAAAGTGTGTGATAGGAGAAGTAAAATATGTATGGGATTTTTTAGCAAGTTAAGTAATTCAGTTCAACTTGAAAAGACTCTTCTTAGCAATGTAAATGATCAAGTGTATAGCCGTGTATTGCAAAAACTAAAAGCGACTAAAAGAAATCCTCCTCTGTCCACCGAAAGAGATAAAAAAGCCTAAGATTTCTGCGCCACAATTTTTCCCCAAAAACTTACCCCTGCTTTCATTATTTTTGTCTAGGAAAAATTAAACAAACAGCTAACATGAAAATTGCGGTATTACTTTCCGGGGGCGTTGACAGCTCCGTTGCAATGCGATTATTAAAAGATCAGGGTCATGATCTTACAGCATTCTATTTAAAGATATGGCTTCAAGATGAATTTTCTTTCCTAGGTGAGTGCCCATGGGAAGAAGACCTTAAATATGCCAGAGGAGCGTGCCGACAAGCTGGAGTACCTTTGGAAGTTATTCCGCTTCAGACTGAATATTGGGAGACCGTTGTAACATACACAATTTCCGAAATAAAAGAAGGACGGACGCCTAATCCGGATATTTTCTGCAACAGCTTAATTAAATTCGGACAGTTTTACGATAAAATCGATTCTTCATTTGAAAAAGTAGCAAGCGGACATTACGCGAGAGTTGAATTGAAAAATGGGAAATATCAATTAAGTATGTCTCCCGATCCAATTAAGGATCAGACTTACTTTTTGGCTTACCTCTCGCAGCGGCAATTATCGCGAGCCATGTTTCCGATCGGCTCATACAATAAAAGCGAGGTCAGAGATTTAGCTCATCAATATCAATTGCCGACGATGGATCGAAGAGACAGTCAGGGAATCTGTTTTCTCGGACAAATTAAGTTCAATGAATTTGTGAAACATCATCTTGGCGAAATAAAGGGCGAAATAATTGATTCGGGCTCAGGTAAAAAATTAGGTGATCATAACGGGTATTATTTTTACACAATAGGGCAACGTTCCGGGCTTGGTTTATCCGGCGGTCCCTGGTATGTGGTAAAAAAGGATGTTAAAGAGAATCTTGTTTATGTTTCAAGAGAAGATCAAGCTCTTAGAGAAAAGGATTTTTTTACTGCAGGTAAGTTTAATTGGATTTCAGAAGAAAGACCATCGACAAATGGCCTAAAAGTTAAAATCCGTCATGGGGCAAAAATGTTTTCTTGTCAGCTTACTTTTTCGGACGATGATACTGCGGAGATAAAATTAGATAGACCGGATCAGGGAATAGCCCCCGGTCAATTTGCGGTTTTTTATCAAAGTGATTTATGCCTCGGCAGTGGAATAATTTTGTAAACTCTATATAATCTAATTTTTTCAATAAACTTACGGTTTCGAAAAGTACACCGTAGCGCTCAAGTTCAAGATTAAGTTTAAGTTCAAGAAAAAAGCAAAGATATAGACGGCAAGACTATAGATTCCTTCACATTTTCCTATAAGGTTATCAACTAATTCAACCGTAAGAAAACAATATTTCCCATTCATCAATAATCAGTTTAAACTTTTTCAGAATATAATAAGCTTTGCATAGGTAAGTCAGCAAATATTATTTCTAATAGGCTTTACGGTAACCAAATATTATTTTTTCAGTCAAAAGTAAGAATACGAATGAAAGAAAAAGTTTAATGAAGAAAAAATTATTGTTTTTAATAATTATTTTATTTGCAGGTGCTTTTGCCAAAAATGACAATCACGGCAAAAAATTAATTCTAAGAAGGACAAATGAAGAAATAAAAATTGACGGGGTGATCGATCCAGCGTGGAGCAATGCCGATTCGGCTACAAACTTTTTTCAGCTATCGCCATATTATGATAAAACGCCGACTTGGTCTACTGTTGCAAAAGTTCTTACAACCGAAGACGCTATTTATTGTTTAATTATTTGCCATGAAGATAAAAATTTCATTCAGCCTTTTACAGGAACACTAGACAATATCACCGGAGAATATGTTTCTTTTATGCTGGATACTTTCGACGATAATAAAACTGCTTATAAATTTATCGTTTCTGTTTCCGGTGTTAGAAGCGATGCAAGGTTATTAGACGACGCCCGGAACAGAGATTACAGTTGGGATGGTATTTGGTTTGCTGCGACTAAAATTTACAGCTGGGGATGGGTGGCAGAAATGAAAATTCCTTATAAATCTATTCAATATAATAAAAATTTAAAGGTATGGGGTTTAGATTTTGACCGTTATATTCCATCAAATGCTGAAGATCTATATTGGAACAAATACGAAAAAAATGAAGGTCAAAGAGTTTCAAAATTCGGCGAATTGATTTTCGATAATTTTAAGCCAAGCGTTAAGGGATTAAATCTGGAAATTTATCCGGTAGGGCTCGCAAAGGCAACATATGAAGGAAACAACAAATATAAAATTGATCCGAATGCCGGATTAGATATAATGTACAACCCTTCGCCGGAATTAAAATTTCAGTTGACCGCCAATCCCGATTTTGCACAGATTGAAGCCGATCCATACCAATTCAATATTTCAAGATACGAAACACATTTCAGCGAACGCCGTCCTTTTTTCACTGAAGGAAATGAAGTATTTATGGCTGCCGGAAAAGAGGTGAATACAGGTTTCTATAGTCCGCTTGAATTATTTTATTCAAGAAGAATCGGGGAGAAATTACCAGATGGCAGCGAAGTCCCATTAATACTTGGAACAAAAGCTTTCGGAAGAATCGGAGATTGGGAATACGGTGGATTCTTAGCACTCACTGATAAAAAAGATTATATGGATGATACAACTCAAAGAACTGAACCTCGTGCAGTGTTCGGTTCGGCAAGAATTAAAAAACAGTTTGATGAAAATTCTTCTATCGGAGCTTTATTCGTTGCCAAGCAAACTTTAGATACAACTTATGGAGTTATCGATGTGGACGGTGCATTCAGGCAATCGGATTGGCAACTTTCTTATCAAATTGGCAGGTCTTTCAAAAATTCCGAGGGTGATTATGCAGCTTCGGCCGGTTTTACAATGCTTGGAAGTAAATGGTGGGTTCTAGCAAGATCAAAATATATCGGCAATAATTTTGATATCCAACAGATTGGTTATGTCCCATGGATTGGAACATCAGAGCTAACTTCACTTACCGGTCCTGTTTGGTACTTTGATGAAGGAAGCATTAGCCAGATACTTTTGTTGGGCGGATTTTCTTTCAACTATAAAAATATTGAAGGATATATGGACCATTCAGCAGTCCTTGACTTTAATATGCAATTCCGGAGCAATTGGGGTTATGAAATTACGCTGATTGCGGGTAAATCTAAGGATCAAGGAATAAAATACGATTCATATGAGATTGACTACAACGGGTGGTTTAGCACAAGTGCAAAGTGGAATGGCAATTTATACGGAGGTTATGCAAGAACTTATAACTTTAATAGAGATTATATTGCGTTCTATTCATGGTTCGGAGCATACTTTCAATGGAATGCAACAGATGTATTACAACTTGGAACTTCTTACAATATGTACATTGAGGGGAACCCATCCGGGGGAGTTGAAGATATTACTTATAACGCACGTCCGTTTTTGTCAATTACTCCAATTAATAATATTAATGTCAGAGTCTATATTGATAATCTTTTTGATTCGTCTACGAACCACATGGAACAATTAATTTCTGGATTGCTCTTTTCTTATAACTTCCAGCCCAAAAGCTGGATTTACTTTGCTTACAATGAACTTGATAACCGGAGCGATCAATTTGATGCTGCCGGAAATCTTTTACCTCAAAGAATGCATATCGCCGAAAGGAATGGTGTATTCAAAATAAAGTATCTCTATTATTTTTAACACTAAAATTGTTAAACGGATAGAGCACATTCCTAATTGATGATTTAACCGAAATGAATTTTCATTTAATTTTCATATTAACTCTTTATATTTGTAAAAAAGAGATAGTGTATGCGTGTACTTTTAATTGAAGATGATAGAAAGATTTCTGCCGCACTTACCAAAGGTTTGAGAGCTGAATCTTATGCGGTTGACACCGCTGCAGATGGTGTTACGGGTGAAGAACTTGCAACAATAAATGATTATGACGTAATAATTCTCGATATTATGCTTCCCAGACAGGATGGATGGCAAACATGCGCTAACTTGCGCCACAATAATATTCTGACCCCGGTTTTAATGCTTACGGCGCTTGACGATGTTTCGGATAAAATAAAAGGATTGGATGAAGGCGCGGATGATTATCTTGCAAAACCGTTTCACTTCGGCGAATTACTTGCAAGAATGCGCGCTCTTACCAGAAGAAAAAGCGAAGCCCGCTCTTCCGTGCTTGAGTATTACGGAGTTAAACTAGATTTAAACACTCATAACGCTCAGCGTGATGGAAAGGAGATCCAGCTATCAACAAAAGAATTTGCGCTGCTTGAACTTTTCATGATGAATCCGAATAAAATTTTATCTCGTGAATTAATTTCCGAGCGATTGTGGGATATGAACTTTGATCCACGCAGTAATGTTATCGAAGCTTTCGTAAAATTTCTTAGGCAAAAGATAGATAAGGAATTTAATAAGCCTCTAATTCACACTGTAAGAGGTTCCGGTTATATTTTTGCAGACAGAGACGAATAAATGTTTTCAATAAAATCAAAAATAATTTTTGCTTATACTTTGGTGTTCGGAGTAATGCTTAGCGTATTTTCATTCATTATTTTTCAAAGCACAAAACATGCAGAATTTCAAAAGCTTGAAGCTAACCTTAAAAGTTATAGTGTTGCATTGCAAACAGAAATTACTGAAGAACTAAGTACAGATGGAAAACTGGACTTAAAAGAAATTAGATCTGTCAGAGCTAAAGGTCTTAGCGGTGTAAGATTTCAACTATTTAATTCTATTAATAAAAAGATTTTAAGCGATTCAATTCTTTCACAAATACCGGAAATAAAATTCAATCACTCTGAAAAACAAGTTTCTCTCTATTCAAAGTTTCACATACAAAAAGAAAGCCTTAAAATTTTATGGATACCTTTTGAAACCGGACAGGATTCACTCTATGTGCTCGAAACCGCTGCCTCAATGAGGGACGCTTACGAAGACCTTGACAGGCTATTCTATATTTTTATTATTATAATTCCATTAGGATTGGTTTTAACAGGTATAATGGCTTTCTTCATATCTAAAGCCGCTTTTAAGCCGGTTACTCTCATGGCTGAAACAGCAAAAAAAATTACCGGTAATAATTTAGACCAGAGGCTTAAGCTTCCTAAAGCTAAAGATGAAGTTAGAGCGCTCGGGGAAACTTTAAATGAAATGGTCGAAAGATTGGACGATGCCTTTAAAAGTCAGAAAAGATTTGTCGCTGATGCTTCCCATGAAATAAGAACACCTTTAACTGTAATACAAACAGAACTTGAGATCTTAGAAAGAAAATTAACTGATACTGAAGCAAAGGAAAGCATCAAAAGCTCACTTAACGAGATTGATGGATTAACTAAACTGACAAGTTCACTTTTAACATTATCAAAATTGGATTCATCACAAATCAAATTGAATTTGACTTTAGTGAGATTAGATGAATTACTAACCGATTGTATTCAATTATTGAACAGCCAGGCAATCAAGAAAAACGTGCTGTTAAATTTGCAAATCAGTGATTCTGTTGAAATTAAGGCAGATAAGGAAAAATTGAAAAGTGTTTTTGTAAACTTAATAGATAATGCAATTAAGTTTTCAAATTCCGGTTCGTCTGTTTCGGTTAAGCTCGAAATCATCGATAGTAAAAGAATTAAGATTATCTTTGAAGACAACGGTTCTGGAATACCGATGCATGAATTGCCTTATATATTTAAAAGATTTTACCGATCTAATGAAACACGCGCAGAAATTAGCGGTAACGGATTAGGACTTGCAATAGCTAAAGAGATTGTAGATATGCATAAAGGAGAAATTACCGTGTCAAGCGAAGTGGGAGAAAATACTGTGTTCAGCGTTATACTCCCAGTGAATATTTTTTAGGATGTTTGGGGTCAAGATTATGTTCATTTCTAAGGGTGAAAAATAATTTTGCTATCATGTTATTTGAATTCCATTTTTCATCTTATTTTCATCTATAATGACTAAATTATAATTTCTGTGTGGATTTAATTATGCACTTTAATGCGCAGATAAAATTTGCAGAAAAGTATCGCGCTTAGACTTTCTAGGTAAAAATTTAATTCATTCTATTTATACTGAGAATCAATGTTTAGAATTGGTATTACTTTAATTATTTCATTCATTTTATCAAATCAATTATTTAGTCAACAAAGACTGGATATAAAAGGCGGCGGTACAATCTCAGGCAAGGTTTTTGATGAATCAACAAAAAAGACAGTTGAGTTTGCAAATGTTATACTATTTGCACAAAAAGACAGCATGCAAATTACAGGTGCGGTAACTAATAAAGAAGGAAGATTCATCTTAAAAGGAATTAAGCCGGACAAATATTATTTGTACATTCAGTTTATTGGTTATGCAAGAAAAAAGATCGATAAAATTTCTATTTCAAAATCAAATCTTAATTTGGATTTAGGAAACATTTATCTAAAACCGACTGCAATAACTTTACAGAATGTTGTAGTCGAAGGGAAAAGGTCTCCGATTTCCTATCAGCTCGATAAAAAAGTTATTGATGTAAGTCAGATGCAAACAGCAATTTCAGGCACAGCAGCTGATGTTCTGCAAAATATTCCTTCGGTAAGTGTTGACATAGATGGAAATGTTAGTCTTAGAGGAAGCACAAACTTTACTGTTCTGATTAATGGTCGCCCTTCCGTAATGAGTGCACAGGACGCATTGCAGCAGATACCAGCGAGTTCAATTCAAAACATTGAACTCATAACAAATCCTTCAGCAAAGTATGACGCAAGCGGAACCGCAGGAATAATTAATATAGTACTTAAGAAAAATAGTGATCTAGGTTTAAGCGGTGTTGTAAATATAATGGGCGGGTTATACGATAAATACGGAAGTGATTTTCTATTTCAATACAAAACACATTCGGTAAGCTATGATTTCGGTGCGTATTTTAACCGGCGTTCTTTCCCCGGCAAAAACCTGCAAGAGAAGCAATTCATAATTGGAGATAGCACGTCGTATCTTAATTCGACCGGGAATATGCTTTGGCAAAGGATTTATTCCGGGGTCAGAGGGGGTATTGATTTTAGTTTAAGTGATTTTGATAATTTATCTTTAAGCGGTAGATACGGGTCAGGGCAGTTCCATAGGAATTCAATTCTAAATTATATACAATGGACAAATACAACACCACAGCAATTACATTATTTAAGTAACACTACCGGAAACCATTATGGTACTTATTATGCTGTAAATGCAAATTATCAGCATAAGTTTGGGACTAACGGGCACGAGATAACTGCAGAGGTATTCTACCATCATAATAATTCAAATGAAGCAGCTTTAACAAGTTCAACACAGAATAACATTCAGATTAACGGCACAGAGACAACCGAGCTAGGTCCCGAAAGCGAAATAAGGGGTAAGCTAGATTACACATTACCTATTACTAAGCTTCAGAAATTTTCTGCCGGAGCTGAATATTTTAGCAGGCTAAGACAAAATATAAACGCGCTATATAATTATGATTCGACTAATAATGTATATGAATTTCAACCTCTTTTCAGTAATACAAATGATTTCAACCGGACGAGGTTTGCAGCTTATTCAATGTATGCGGATAAATGGGATAGCTTAGCGGCGCAAGTGGGAGTAAGAACAGAATATACTTATCAGCTGGTAAAATTAGCAGAGACAAATGAGCATTATTCGCTAAGTCGCTGGGATTTTTTCCCTTCATTACACACCTCATTAAATTTAGCCGGCGGAACGCAAATTATGGCAAGTTATACCAGGAGAATTGAACGCCCTGACGGCGGCGATCTGGAACCCTTTTATACTTGGTTTAACGCAAATAATGTTCGGATCGGTAATCCTAATCTTAGACCAGAATTAATTGACTCTTATGAATTGGGATATCAAACATTTCTAGGCAGTGCATCGATTTCAAATGACTTTTATTATAGATTTACTCACGATAAAATAGAGCACATTAATTCTGTTTATGCAGAAAACGTAACGTTAAATTCGATTGCCAATGTTGGATCTGATTATTCATTGGGCGGAGAATTCATGATTCTGTTTAATCCAATTAAAATGTGGGAATTTAATTTAATGGGTGACATATATGATTACAGAATTACGGGAGCAATAAGCAATGAATCTTTTTCAAGAGAAAGCGTTAACTGGAGCATAAAGAATAATAATGTATTTAAATTAGCTGTGGAGACAGATCTACAAATAAACACAAGATATTTCAGCCCATCGGTTTCTGCACAAGGCACCTGGGGAGGTTTTTTTACGACCGACCTGGCTGTAAAGCATACTTTGTTTGAAAAAAAGTTATCTTTGACATTACAAATTGGAGATTTATTCCGCACCGGAAAACGTGAGTTTACATCACAAGGTGTGGATTTTTATAATTATAATTATTTTACAAGACAGTCTCCGACGGTGATGCTTAATGTCAGATATACTTTTAATAATTATAAGGATAAAAAGCAGGTAAACCAAGATCAGCAAGACAACGGAAATAGTCCCGACTAATAGTAATAAGACAAATATTAATTTTTCATGGATAAAAAGATACAATACAAAAATTTCTTTCATTTAAGCAGTATTGTGACAGATTTTTTCCCGTCATCAGGCGCTAAAATGCTTGATATTATCTTTAAAAACTTACTTGGTAACAAAGCGCTTTTATTTTTCCTTACCAATCAAGCAGCTTGGAGAATCAAAAGGACAAAAAAAATCAACCGCATTCTTGTGGTATCTGACTTGAATATTGGCGACGCAATTATTTGTTCAAGCGGCATAACCGCTCTAAGGAAAATTTTTCCACAAGCAGAAATAGATTATGTAATTAAAAAATCCACGAAGGATTTTTTTAACGGCAATCATGATATTTCAAATTTATTTCCAATATTCATAGGTGCTCCTTTCCCAACCGAAGAGGATTTATCAGAATTATCATTACTTATAAAAAACAAAGGATATGACCTTGCTGTTAATTACAGTCCGATGATAGATGCAAAAATATATGGTAAAATTAGCGTGATTAATTATTCGTTAATTACTGCCCAATTAGTAAGGAATGAGAAATTTGCAAAATCCATTAATAATATATCATACCGTGCCTACCATTTTATAAGTGATTTATTTCGGAATTATTTACCCTCCGGATTTAACGACAACTTTGAAGGACCAAGCATTTACCTTTCAGATGAAGCTTTAGAAACGGCAAACAAATTTTTAATAAGTAATAATGTTTCGGGTGAAATTCCGGTAATAATGTTTAATCCCGAAGCCTCTGCAAAATATACAAGAATACCTTTCAATTTTCAGCTTGATTTATTGAAAAGGCTTGTTGGATTTAACTGTACAATTTTATTGGGTTCCGGGTATATTGAAAAAAATATCGAACAAAAGCTTTTGCTATCTTTGCCGGCAGAAAATAGAGATAAAGTTGTAATCGTGCCAGCCGGATTCAAACTTGACGCATATACAGCGCTTATTGATTATTCAGATATTTACATTACAGGCGATACTGGTCCGCTTCACTTAGCTGCAGCAAGAAAATATTCAAGCAGCGACGGTAATAGTTTAATAAATAAGACAGCAGTATTTTCAATTTTCGGAGGAACGCCATCTCATATATACGCTTACGATTCAAAAACCCCGGGTTTCTTTGCAGCAAACCAGGATGCGCCGTCAAGAGCATTTATTGCCCCAAGCCCATGTAGGAATATTACTTGCATTAACAAATTAGCTAAAACCTGCAAAACCGTGCGCTGTTTTGAATCACTTGATATAGATGAAATAGTTTCAGAATCGGCAAATCATTTGGAAAATGCACGCAAATACCGCAGACGTAATAGCACATCGTTTGTGAAATAGCCGTAACAATTTTAATCTAAAAACTTATCATATATGAATACATTTTGGTTTTTATTTATAGCATATGTTATGGGATTCATGTCGGCTATTCCAATCGGTGCGACTCAAATTGAAATAGCAAAACGTACATTGAATAATCATCGTGCGGCAGCATACATGGTAGCTCTCGGTTCCGTTTTCTCAGACGTAATGTATGGCTTTATTGCAATGTTTGGCGTAGCCCCCTTTTTAGAAGAAAAAATTGTTGTTGCAGTTTTTGGCTTGGTTGCAACAATAATACTATGGCTGCTTGCATTTTTTACTTTTAAAGATGGGGCAAAAGCTAACATGAATGAATTAAAAAGCCCCACCTTAAAAAATAAAAAATTATCTCTTGTTATCGGATTCTCGCTTGCAGTAACGAATCCAATGATGATTCTCTGGTGGTTAATAGGAGAAAAATTTATACGAGGCCTTGAATTGATTCCAAACTTTGCCACAAATACTATTTTGCTTTTTCTCATTACTGGAGGTTTGGGCCTTTTTTCATACTTATTTGCGCTCGCAAATATTTTACATTGGACAAAAAAGTTAATATCAAATGAGATGATGAAGAAAGTTAATTATGGATTAGGCATTGTACTTATTTTATTGTCTTTTTACTTTCTTATTAGTTCAATTCACAAGCTCATACATTTGTAACATTGACTTCAAGAATATTTCAGAATAAGGTCTTTATGATGTTAGACTCCAACTTTTTACTATTAAAGGGGAAAAGTTACTCGCTGATTCTTTATTGAAACTAAATAATAATGCAGGTATTTCAAAAAATGCTAGTCTGTTTTCTAAATTTCAGACTATTCATATAAGTGATAAAAACTATAGAATTTATTGGAGCTTCGTTGATGTAGAAGACAATACCCCTTACGTTTTGGAAACTGCCGCTTCTCTTGATTTTATCTATTCTGACCTTCATGACCTTCAAATTCTTTTCTTAATTATTATTCCTTTTGTTTTAATTATTACAGGGTTTACTGCTTATGTCATTTCGAAGGCAGCATTTAAACCGATAACCCAAATGGCGAAAACGGCTAAGTTAATTTCGGCAATCAGTTTAGATAGAAGACTTGACGAACTACTGACAGATTGCGTTCAATCTATCAATCAAATTGCGTTAAAGAAAAATGTAAGGATAGACTTATCAATCAACGATGCAGTTGAGATTAAAGCCGATAAAGAAAAGTTAAAAAGCGTTTTTATTTATCTAATCGATAATGCTATTAAATATTCTAATACCGGTACGGAAGCTTCGGTAACGCTTAATAAAATTGAAAACGAAAAAGCTGTAGTAACAGTTGAAGATAAAGGCGAGGGAATCTCACCGGAAGAGCTGCCTCATATTTTCAAAAGGTTTTACAGATCCAATGAAATTCGGGCTGAAATAAACGGAAGCGGTTTGGGATTGACAAATGCTAAAGAAATAATCGAAATGAATCATGGAACAATTACCGTAGAAAGCATGTTGGGAAAGGGAACCATATTTAAGGTGATTTTTCCTTCTTAATCTTTGAATAGTCAGAATGCGCGCTTCTTTATTGTGCCCCATAATCATCATGTAATAAACTTACCTATTATTTATCCTTTATAAATAATACGCAAATCATTATTTATTTAATCCGCTCTTACTCAATTATGAAATAGGGTAAAAACTTTTCCTCTAAAGATTCTAGTCCGTTTTCACATTCCTTTCATCTTCACTAATTAATATTGTTGGTAGATATTTTTTGTTTTACTGGAGGAAAAATTGAAAGAACACTCGTCAGTTTCGGCATATTATGTTGTGTGTAGGTTACAACTGATTTAATCACCTTCAGTTTCAATGTAAAAAAAACTGCGGTAAGCTGGAACACCATCAACCAAAAGAATCTTTTCCAAATGTACCGAAATGAATATTAAAGTTCCTTAGAATCGTTTTAAGATGTTTTAATCTGAATTATTTTCGTGCCAACGCATATTATTCTTGCTCGGTTTAAAGAAAACGTATTATAGCTATTAAAATCTAAGGAAGTTTTTAGGCACTTGAGTTGATTTAGAATTTTGCCGATATAATACTCAAAGAAGCACAAAGTGATAAATTCTTAAAATTATTTATACCCGGCAAACAAGGCTAATAAGAGGATTGTCTATTTTACATTAATATCAAGTCTCTCGAAAGGAGGTGACAAGATGAAAAATACTTTGAAAATCGTCGCTGTATTATTTGCAGCTGCTTTATTTGGACTTACTTCGAAAGTACAAGCGCAAGCAATAACTGATAATGATCTATTAGAAGTTGCATCCGGATTGAATGTTGATGTTCAGCATAGCGATTTAGGGCAAGCTAATGTTGAAGCGGCAACAGAAGTTAAAGAAGTAAATGGCATAAATGAAAAAGCAACGTTAGGAAAGTTCGTCATGGTTAATTCAGCAAAATCTTCATTAACCGATATATCAACTGAAGGTCCCGAAGGGGCAGGCGAAGGCGTAGCAGAAGGTCCCGACCTTGACGGTCCCGGAGGTTCTATACATCAGTTCAATGGAGAAGAAACCGGTAACCATTGAAATAATTTATTAAGGTATAAACAGATAATCTTTCAAACGCCTTGTCCCGGGTTTAAAATATTAAATAATTGGACAAACATTAACTATGAACTCATTAAAATTAAAACTTCTTCCTATATTTTTTTTGATGCCTCTGCTTGTTTATGCTCAGGACGGATACTACGATTCCAAATCAAATAATACATTAAACAGATTTGGATATAAATTTTCTTTGTTCAATTTAAACAAGTATGATTCTAATGTCTTAAAATTATCTTCAAGCACTTCCGATCTTTCCTCCTCCATTTACCCGGCTATTTCTTTTTCATATCCTTTTTCTACTGATACAAAAGTAACAGTACAGTATCTTTTCGGAATAGAGAAATTTGTTTCAACTTCATTTCTAAATACTAATTTTAATCGAGTGGGCGCCAATCTATCACATTACTTTTCACCAAACCTGGAAGGACAGATTAGTGGTTTTTACATCCATTCAAATCAGCCGGATATTCTTACTACTAGTTCATCGGTATATAGGTTTGCAACGTTCGGTCAGTATTCTGGCTCATTTAAATTAAATTGGCTCAAAAGCAGTAAAACCCTATACTCATTAGAATATTCTTTTATTCAAAGAAACTATTCTCACCTGCTTACCTTGTCGCTAAATAAACAACAGGATAATTATAATTATGTGGCTCTTAGCTGGACGTATCAAATTAATCAAGCTACAACGGCAAGTATGAAACTTGGATTTATAGAAAGTAAGTCAAATAACTTAAATTATAAATTCGACAGGCAATTTCTTGACGCATTTTTAATGCATAATCTGGGTTCAGGTTTTAAAGTTCAAGCTGAAGATATAATTAGCTCATTAGGCTTTTCTAATAGAACATTGAGTAATAACCCTTTTACTACAAGGAGTGATGTAATTAATAATTTTATGATAGGAGTAAAAAAGGATTTTGGTAATAATATTGCATTTATTATCAGTTATTATTTACAAAAAGACTTTTCTAACGAGCCGATTAGAAAATTTCTTTCTAATACGATTACTTTGGGGCTAGAATTTTCAATTCGAAAAAACTCAAATTATGTCGATCAAAATTATTCCAATGAATCAAATACAGAAAAAGGTTTTGGACTGAATAAAGAAATTGCTACAGCGGAGCAATTGACCAATACTGGCTACCAATATATACTGAAGGGCAATTATGATAAAGCCTTAGAATACAGCTTAAAAGCGCTTTCCTTAGATAATAATATTGAGAAAGCGAATATTAATGCCGGAGTTGCTTATTATAAAAAGGGTATGAAAAAAGAGGCGATTAAGTATTGGAAAAAGGCTCTGAAGCTAAATCCTAATAATGAAAAACTCGAACTAATAGTCAATAAGGCTGAAGCAGAAATCATTCAGAAGAAGAATTAATCTTGGCTATTTTTAATAAAATACTTGTATTAGCTCTGATATTATTGTTAATACATCCGACAACTAACGCACAGCAAAAAGAGACCCTTTATTTAGGTAGTAATTCTTTTCATAAAAATTTAGCGGCATTCTTGCAAGACGGGACATCACAAGATTCATCTATTGAAAGAAATTATTTACCCAAATGGTATAAATTAATAACTAATGTACCCTTAGATTTTTATAGCTTCGGAAAAGAAATAATAAACAAGAATAGCATTGAACCGGTTTTGATATTGTCATCAATTACCGCTGGATTAATTTTTACGGATCAAAGAAATTGGGAAAATTCAAAAATGATATTCAAAAAAAATCCGGGTTTATTAAAGATAAGTGATTTTACCGTTAATCTTGGCGAAGCAAAATGGCAACTCGGTTTAGCAGGCGCAACAGCCATATACGGTTATTTTGCAAAGGATAATCAAGCCATTCAAACATCTTTTGAAAGTATTGAAGCTATAATATCTTCCGGCCTTTTTGTTCAAGTCTTAAAAAGGATTTCCGGAAGACAAAGCCCTGCTGTTTCTACAAAACAAGGCGGACAATGGGATATCTTTCCCGATTTGGGCGAGTACCAACACTTCCAACCAAATTATTACTCTTATCCATCGGGGCATATTACAAGCTTGACAGCATTCTTAACTGTTATAAATGAAAATTATTCTAATGTAAAATGGCTTAGACCAGTAAGCTATATTTTAATTGGCGCTTTGGGTATTAGCCTTGTCCAAAACGATATGCATTGGTATAGCGATTTACCTTTGGGTGTTGCAATTGGATATTGTTTTGGAAAAATCGTATCAAAACGATATAATAATCATCAATTAATAAACAAAAATATTCCATCTTCATTTTCTATTATTCCATTTCTTAATGAGAAAGGAATATCCGTTCTATTCAATTATTCTTTCTAATTAGTTTACATCACCTTGTGTGATTTTTTATAAATAATTATTACCGAATAATATCAAAGTTAAAATAAAAAAGCCCAATGATCGGGCGACCATCGGGACCTAACTCTTTTTCTTCGAAGTGCAGGGGAGAACCTTTTGAAAAAGTCATATCAAACTTAAATATTAGACTGATTTTTATCAAGGAAAAATTATTATAATTACCAAAACATTTTAAATATTTTACTACCTGTAATAATTTTGGACACCCGCAACTTAGGCATTGCCTTTCCTTAGAACTATATTTACCTAAAGATTAAATCTTAGGAGTTTAATTATGAAAATACAAGATGATAAAAAACGTGAACGAATCTATACTCACCACAAAGTCATTTTGAATAAAGAAGTATTAATCGGCATGTTGTCCGGATGGACAAAAAAGAAATTTAATGAGATTCTAGAAATGTTAAAACAAAAAGAAGTCATTGAGATTACCGGCAATGAAGTCAAAATATTCCTTCTTCCTATATCAGAAAAAGAATTTAAGAATGTTAAGAATAATGAAACAATCCATCAATCATTTTTGACTGACGATGAATCTGAGCTGCTTACATTATTAACGATGCAAAGTACAGCTAGTCAGTAGAAAATATCTATGGGCTTTTTAGATTGAGATTACCGCTTTAAATTCCTTCGGAAAATTTTTAGTTTTGGTTTGAAAGACTTATTCCAAACTTCTAATGACAGAATAATTCCTATTCTAAAATAAAAAAGCCCGGCGATGGGGGTGACACCGGGCTTAACTCTGTTTGCTTCAAAGGGCAGGGATATACCCTTCGAAAGAGCTAATTCTAATCTAAATTTTATAATTTGTTTTGTCAAGGAATAAATAAATATTTTTTGTTCCCATTCAAAACATCACTGCATACCAGCAGGTCTGCCACCCCCGATTGGTACTGCTCCTCGGTGAAGCCACTGCCCATTCTCGCTAATATAACATATACTAATTGGCAAAATTCAATAGAAATATTCCTACATTGAGAATATACGTTGCAGGCGATTAACCATGTAGCTGTGATCTTTTGCGTTTTCCACAGCTTAAAATGACTAAATTTAAATTTTCACCTTGTTTTCATTTTCAATTTATAAATTTATCATTTGAAAAATAGCTATAATAACTTATTAATTTACCTTACGTAGAAATGAAAAATCCGCCAAGAAGACACAAAGTTCACACTAAGGAAAGCCTTCCGGTAGACACGCATAAACTTTGTTAAGATTGTATATCTTGGTGCCTTGATGGCTAAGTTTTTCATGTGGCCTGCGTATTGTGAGTTATTAATTTGGTTCATGTAGATTAGCTCAACTATGATTCAGCCCATGTTGCAAATCACATATTACTGGGAAAATTTATTAAGCTTTGTCAATTATTTAAATAAAATAGCCATATCATATATTTTAGTATAATTAAATCAATTTTTATTTATTAAAGGGTAGCTTTAGAAAATTATGAAAAAAGATTCCTTATTCATTGTATCCTTTATCGGTCTAATATTATTAGGCGTTATAAACTATAACAATAATAATAATATCGTTAAAAACCATAGTATCGTATTAAATGATATAATGGTACAAAACAGGTTAGACAATCTTAACAACCGTGAATATGATTTTGATAAAGCATCTGAAACTTTTTTATCAAATCCAAAAAATGATTATCTAAATAGATTACAATTACATAATGATTCTGACCGGGTTAAAACCATACTCAAATTTATAGCAAGTAACGGCTTATATAGCAAAATATTCAAAAGGGAGGGTGATTCTCTTTCTGTATTGGTCAATGAAAGGCTTGACATTCTAAATTCTATTATGTCATTAAATAATTCCGGAGCTAAAAATAAAATAAAATACAATCTGGCTATAAAAAGACAAAATGTTATTAAAGCTAGAATTATGGATTTATTATTTTTATTAGATAAAAAAGTCGAAGCCAAAATTCAACATCATGTAAGCGCAAATACCGCATATATAAAAAATGCTACCATTACTTATTGGGTTTTGAGCTCTTTTGGATTGATATTTATTTTTTCATTTTACTTTATTCATCTAAAACAAATTTCGAAATTAAATAGATCAAAATTGAAACTTCAAAAGAGTGAGGAAAGATTCTCGAAAGCATTTCTTGCTGGTCCTGATGGTATTGCAATTACCAGATTAACTGATGGGAAAATAATTGAAATGAATGATGTCGCCTTAAAAATTCTTAATTATACAAAAGAAGACGTCATAAACAAGACTACAGAAGAAATATGCTTATGGGCAAATCCGGATGACAGAGAAATTTTTACGGACAAGCTAATAAAATATGGGGAGTACAAAGATTTTGAAACTATATGGCTGACTAAAGATAAAAGGTTTGTACCAAGCCGGGTATCGACAAAAAAAATAGATATTGATGGTGAACCGCATGCTATAACTATTGCACAAGATTTAACTCTAATTAAAGAAAATGAGAAAAAACTAATTGAAAGTGAAACCAAGTTCAAAGATATTTTTAATAATGCCCCGGTTTCAATTTGGGAAGCGGATTTTACCGAATTAAAAAATGCAATAACAGACCTAGAAAAGAGTGGAATAAATAATTTAAGAGAATATATTTTGCAAAATCCATCGTTTATTAGTAAAGCTGCATCACTAATAAAGATTGTTAATATAAATAAACAGACATTGCAAATTTATAAAACAAAAAATAAAGAAGATATTTTAGGTTCTGTAGAAAAAATCTTTGTGCCGGAATCATATGGAACTTTTAAAGAATTGATAATTGCATTTTCGGAAGGAAAGGAAACATTTGAAATAGAATGGCTAAACAAATCGTTTACCGGTGATAAAATTCAGATATTACTTAAAGCAATCTTCCCAAAATTTGATTCGGATTTTAACAATGTTATTCTGACAATAATTGATATTACTGTATTAAAGAAAGCTGAAAGGGAAATTATCATTGCCAAAGAAAAGGCAGAAGAGATGTACAGAGCTAAAAGCAATTTCTTTGCTAATATGAGCCATGAACTTAGAACACCGCTTATCGGTATCTTAGGTTATTCCGATTTTCTTAAAGAAGAATTAGCAAATACTCAACTTTTGGAAATGGTTGAAACCATTAATACTAGCGGAAACAGGCTACTTAATACTCTCAATCTTATTCTTCAAATCTCTAAAATTGATGCAGAAAAGCTTGATGTACATTTTGGTATTTTTGATGTAATCGGAATTGTCAAAGAAGTAATAAACCTTTGGAAAGTTAAAGCTGAAGAAAAGGGAATTTATTTGAATTTAGATACTACTTCTGAAAAATTGAAAATTAATCTTGACAAACAATTCCTCTATGAAATTTTAAATAACCTTGTAAGCAACGCAATTAAATACACTAAGCACGGCGGTATAATTGTTAAACTTTTTTTAATTGAAGAAGAGCAGAAACTCCTGCTTAAAATACTAGTTATTGATTCTGGTATTGGCATTTCCAAGGAAAATCAAAAAGTTATTTTTCATGAATTCCGTCAAGCAAGTGAAGGTCTTTCACGATCCTTTGAAGGTACCGGTTTAGGATTAACTATAAGCAAAAAATTAACGGAAAAATTAGGCGGTTCCATTACAGTAGAAAGCGAAGTTGGCAGTGGTTCTATTTTTATTGTTACGCTCCCTGTAAATTATACTTCGGAGCCTCAACAAGTTTTTGAAACAACTAAAGAAGAAAATTTAGCAAAAGAAACCAATAATTATATAGAAAACCAAAACAATCATTTAACTCCTGAAATATTATTAGTAGAAGATGACCCGGTATCTACATCTGTGACAACATTGTATTTAAAGAATTACTATAAAATCGATTCTTGTACTAAAGCCGAAGTGGCAATTCAAATGACTAAACAAAAAAAATATATAGCAGTTTTAATGGATATAAACCTTGGGTATGGTAAAACCGGCTTAGATGCCGCAAGGGAAATAAAACTATTAAAAGGATATACTAAAGTTCCTATAATTGCTTTAACTGCATTTGCAATGGACGGCGACAGGGAAGAGTTCATAAAAGCGGGCTGTACTCACTACTTATCCAAACCATTTACAAAAAGTGATTTATTAAATATTCTTCAAGATGCTTTATCATCAAATATTACTATATAAAAAAAATAAAAATTCTTATTTAAAAAGGAAATAAAATGTCCATTACTAAAAAAATAGGCGTTGCATTTTTAGCCGTTTTTATGTTATTAGTTATTATTAGCTCACTATTTCTTTTTGAGCTTTCTAATACAAATCGCAATATCAAAAAATTAGAAAGAGAAACTCAAAAACAAAGATTATCTGCTGAACTTCAAACAAGTATAAACGATCTTTTAATGTCTTCCCATGATTATATTATTTCCGGTAAATCCATTTATATGGAAAATTATGATAGTCTTAAAAATATCGTAAATGATAAAATCAATAAACTAAATCAATTCAATTTAACTCCGTTAGAGCGCCGGCAAATTCAATATGCACTGCAAGATGTTTATCACATAAACCTTATTTCCCAAAAAATATTTCGACTAAACAAAATCCAGGCTAATCCTGAAGCTGTCTCCTTAATGGAAGAAATTGATAAGCCATACGGATCAAATATTAACAAAGAAGTGACAGCTATTTATGATACCGTAAAAGCTAATGTAAGATCGGTTAAATCCTCCGTGAATAAAAGCAGGGCAAATATCCTTTTCGTTGTCATAAGCCTTTCTTTGTTGGCATTTCTAATTTCAATTATTGTCATATACCTTACGATGCAAAAAATTTCAAAACGCATTTTAGAATTAGTCAAAGTTGCAGAAAAAATTACGCAAAAAGATTTTTCGGTCCACCTCGCGCCAAAGGGAAAAGATGAAGTCGGTTTACTAATTATAGCCTTTAATGCTATGATTGAAGAGATTCATCGCCGTTATGAAGAACTTGAAAACTTTTCATCTATTGTTGCCCATGATTTAAAGTCGCCACTTAATGGGATTATTGGTTTTGGAGAAATTCTGAAAGAAGATTATCAAGATAAATTAGATGATGAAGCAAAAGAAAATATTGATGTTATTATTTCTTCCGGCAAACGAATGGCTTTGCTTATTAATGACCTATTAGAATTTGCTCGTGCCGGCAAAACTGTAATTCCCGAACAAGCAATTTCCTTGGATAATATACTTGCTGAAATAACGACTGACTTAGAGTATATGATTAAACAAAAGAATGTATCTTTGGTTATAAAACACCCCCTTCCTTCATGCTACTGCGATAAAACCCAAATCTCACAAGTTTGGAAAAATCTAATTACCAATTCAATTAAATATAATGATAACGTTTCTCCCACAATCGAAATTGGATATGAAGAAGTTAAAGATGAATTGCCTGTGTATCGCTTTCATATTAAAGATAATGGTATTGGCATAGATGAAAAATATATCAATCGAATATTCATGCCCTTCCAAAGAGCAGTCGGTGAATCTAAATACGAAGGTACCGGCATTGGACTTGCGATTGTAAAACGTGTTATTGAAAACCATGGTGGTAGAATTTGGGTCGATTCAAAAATTGGTGAAGGAACTACATTTTATTTCACAATTCCCAAACAATAAATTTTATGCTAACCTATTTCTTTCCATATCTATATGTTAGATCTGTTTCCCTTTTAGGCCCAAAGTCCTAAAATCATATTATTATTTTTTGTTCCCGTTCAAAATATCTCTGACGGCAGTCAAGTAACCACAGATTGGAAATACATTTCCCTAAGGCTCCGCTTCTCATTCTCGCCTTCTGGTAATTGCTAATAATTAGGTTTGGTAGATTTTAATAGAAATACTCCAACTCTTTAAAAATAATGTACTTTAATTTTCACGTTCGTTTCATATTATATCTTTACATTTGTTATGTGAACAAAATAAATAATATTTATCATATTAAAGGAGTTTTGTATGAAATTTAAATTTGAAGCAATAAAATTGAAAAAGTCCTTTGGAATTTTGGGACTTATGTGTTTTGTCATTTTCTATAATATCCAAATTAAAGCCCAGCCACTGCCTAAAGCTATTTATAGTACTGGAGAAGCAGCCGAGGACTTAGTAGATTATGCTCAATCCGCTAATTGGGGTAAAATAAAATTAAAAATAGATGAAATAAACAACCTATATAATTCGTATCGTAGCGAAGTTATTCATAATAAACTATCTCTTCAGTTATTAGACTTCTATTCATTTTACGTCGAGCAACTAAACAAAGATCTTACTGCAAAACAAGGAGAACGGATCGCTTTTGCTGCAAACCAAATTACTGGAATTGGAGTAGACTTTGAAAATCACTTTAGTCACAAAATACCGCCCGCAGTATCCCGGTTGGATTACCTTGGACGAGAAATTTTATTGGAAGCAAAAGGTAATAATTCAATTGCAGTTAATAGAAGGCTTGGCGATATTGATGAAACTTGGGCGGGACTTAAACCGGTTATTATTTCTAAGCATGGAAACAAGCAGGCAGCAGAATTTGAAAGATTAGTTTCAAAAATTAAATCTCTTAAAGGCAAATTAAATTCCGTCGAATTTAGACAAACTGTTAATAAGTATTCTGACCAAATAGATAAACTTGAAAAATTGTTCTAATCCAGTATTATCCTTTACTATTTAGAAAAATTATCAATTTATTACGTCAATATTATATTAAAAACATTATAGGTCTTATGAAAAAATTATTTTTGTCTCTTTGTCTTCTTTTCATGTTTCACCCTGCAATATTATTCTCACAAACTTCAGGGTATAAAGTTTCCGGCTTAATCAAGCTTGGCGGTAAAGGCTGGTGGGATTATACTGCAGTTGATGTTCCGGTGCATAGATTGTATGTATCTCATAATACTAAGGTTAATGTGATTGATTTAAAAACTAATACAGTCGTAGGTGAAATTTCTAATCTTAAGGGTGCTCACGGAATTGCGTTTGCTGATGAGTTTGGAAAAGGATTTATCAGCAACGGTAAGAATAGCAGTGTCACCGTTTTCGACCTGAAAACTCTTAAAACAATTGATATTCTACATGTGACAGGAAAAGGTCCCGATGCTATTGTATATGAACCTTTTACTCATAGAGTTTTCTCATTTAATGAAATCAGCGACAATGTAACTGCTATTGATGCTGAAACAGATAAAGTTATAGGTACGATTATTCTCGATGGAAGACCCGAATTTCCGGTTTCGAATAATAAAGGCTTAATGTTTGTTAATCTCGGGAATAAAAACCAAATCGAAGAATTCAGCGCCATAACACTTAAGAAAATTGCAGAGTATCCTTTATCCCCCGGTAAAGAACCAACAGGTTTAGCCATGGACGTAAGTCATGGGATCTTGTTTTCAGGCTGCAATAATAAATTAATGACGATATTAAATGCAGCTACCGGAAAAATTATTACAACATTACCTATAGGAGGTAGTGTGGATGCCTGCGCTTTTGACCCGGTAACTAAACTTGCGTTCAGTTCAAATGGTGAGGGTACATTGACTGTTATTAAAGAAATTTCCCCTATTGTTTTCAAAATAGTAGATAATATTGCAACATCAAAAGGTTTAAGAACCATGGCTCTTGATCCTACCAATCATAATGTTTATTTAATAGGAATGTTAGGCGGAAAAAATCATTCGAAAAGCTTTGGTGTATTAGTTCTGGAAAAAGATTAATTTATTTTTTTACTATATAAGGAAATAAAGCATCTACACAATTCTACTTTAATCTTTTGTAACGATTCCGTTCTACTTACAATATTTTAGATAGGAGTGTATGGTATGACTTTAACTGATCTGGATAAAAGTAATTATTTGAGGGGATTTCTAATTTTAGTTGGAGTAGACAGACAGAGCAATGAAAATAAACGAAAAATAATTAAAGAAGTGTCCAAGATATTGGGGTTCAATCAAAATTTTGTAGAAAATTCTCTGAATGAAATTTATGAAAACAAATATATCAATAAAGACCCCCCTAAATTCTCCACCCAGCAGATAACAGAGATTTTTATAAAAGATGGAATTAGACTAGCCTCTGTTA
>JAKAFW010000092.1:0-3823 GCA_021817845.1 Bacteroidota bacterium | reverse complement strand
ACGTTGGGACTTAACTCTTCGGCAATAAATTGAAATACTTTTTCCGATTCGGCTAAATTATTCGGAAGAACAAGGTGACGAATGATTAATCCCCGGACTACTACATCACCATCATAAATAAGTTCATCACCGACTTGACGGAACATCTCCTTTACTGCTTTTCGTGTATGATCGAAATAGTCTTCTGCATTTGAGAAAGTTTTTCCGGCTTGGTTACTGCCGTATTTAAAATCGGGTAAATATATATCAATCACATCCTCGTAAAGATTAAGCATCTCTACGGAATCATATCCGTTGGTGTTGTAGATAATGGGTAACTGTAATCCTTGTGCTGCCGCAATTGAAATTGACCTTAAAATTTGCGCAGAAAAATGTGTGGGAGAAACGAGTCCAATGTTATGGCAACTCTTATCTTGAAGTTCGATCATTATATCTGCAAGGCGTTGGTGAGTAACCTCATTTTTTTTTTCTTCTTTCCAGTTCTGGCTGATCTCAAAATTTTGGCAGAAGATACAACGCAGATTGCAATTGCCGAAAAAAATATTTCCCGCACCTTGCGAACCGGAGAGGACAGGTTCTTCTCCAAAGTGAGCAGTGTACGATGAAACTATCGGCAGAAATCCACTCTGGCAGAAACTGGTATTGCCGCTGGTCCTGTCAACTTCGCAGCCGCGCGGGCAGCTTTTGCATGATTTTAATATTTGTTCAGCCGCTTCTGCTCTTTTTTGAAGCTCGCCTGAGTTATAAAGTTTTATATATAAAGGAATAAATGCCATCAATTAATTTCACAGACTATTGTTATCGTAAATCTAAAAATTATTCTTCATTTGAAATAATCTAATTGAAACCCATGGCTATGCACAAACAAAAGCGGGGCTAAAATAATTTTGAAATTATTCGATAATAAAACAAATATTTTAACATTTCTAAACGAGGGCTTTTCCCGGAAATTGTAAATAAACCTAACGTTAATAACATATTCTCTCCGGCAAAAATTAACCTACTAAAAATTAAGGAATTATTACATGGCGCTTTTAAATTGGAATGACAGCTACTCTGTAGGAGTAAAGGATATTGATTTACAGCATAAAAAATTGGTAGAGCTTATAAATAATCTACACGATGGTATGAAGCAAGGTAAAGGAAAAGAAATTTTAGGCACAGTATTGAATGAACTTGCCAGTTATACGGTTTATCATTTTGGCTTTGAGGAAAAATTGTTTGATAAGTACGGCTACCCGGAAACAATTGTGCATAAAAGACAGCATGCTGATCTGGTAGATCAAGTAAAGAAATTAGTTGAAAGCTATAATAATGGCGGCAGCGTTCTGAGTATGGACCTAATGAATTTTTTGAAAGACTGGCTTACACAACACATTGCCGGTTCCGATAAAAAATACACCGCATTTTTTAACAGCAAAGGAATTGCATAAGAATTAATGAGTAGGTGTTATGGCTCTTATATTATGGGATGATAATTATTCGGTTAATGTGCGTGAAATTGACAGTCAGCATAAAAAACTGATAGCAATTATTAACGAACTTAACGGTAGTATAACAGATGGTAGCGAAAAAAATGTAATTGAGAAAATTCTTATTGATTTAGTAGAGTATGCAGCTTTTCACTTCAGCTCAGAAGAAAAATATTTTGCTCTATATAATTATCCGAAAACAAATTCTCATATGCAGCAACACACTCTTTTGATTGATCAGCTAAAAGAGTATATAAATAAATATAAAAATGGGGTAAATGATTTTGCCCCAACTTTATTGAATTTCTTGAAAGATTGGCTGACAAACCATATAGTCGGGTCAGATAAAAAGTATTCAGAATATTTTAACAAAAACGGCATTTATTAGCCCAATGGTTAAACTATAAAATAGATTTTAATGCGTTGAGATTAGCCGCGATGGTTTTATCTAAATCCTCTTTTGTATGTGCAGTTGAAACAAACATTGCTTCAAACTGAGCCGGCGGAAGGTAAATTCCGCTGTTCAACATTTCATGAAAATATTTGCCGTAAAGTTTTGTTTCGGATTTTACGGCAGAATTATAATCAACTACAGGTTCTTCAGTAAAGAAGAATGTCATCATAGAACCTACACGATTGAATTGAAAATTTTTCCCGACCGACTTTATTCCATCTTTAATTCCATTTTCTAGATAAACAGATTTCTCTTCGAGTGTTTTATAAACTTCCGGATGATCTTTAATATAAGTTAATGATGCATAGCCGGCATTCATTGCTAAAGGATTACCGCTCAATGTTCCAGCCTGATAAACGGGACCGCTAGGAGAAATCATCTCCATAATTTCTTTCCTGCCGCCGTAAGCGCCGACTGGCAAACCTCCGCCAATAATTTTCCCGAATGTTGAAAGATCGGGTTTAACTCCAAGAATTTCTTGAGCGCCGCCTTGCGCTAAACGGAATCCGGTCATCACCTCATCAAATATCAATACAATTTTCTCTTCATCGCAAATTGTACGCAGCTCTTGAATAAATGAATTATCCGCACGGACAGTTCCCATATTGCCAACAACAGCTTCAATAATTACCGCGGCAATTTCATTTTTATTTTGTGCTACTAATTTCTTTATAGAATTTATGTCGTTGAAATCCGCTACTAAAGTATCTGCGGCATTTCCTTTAGTAACACCTGGACTGGTAGGCACTCCAAATGTTAATGCGCCGGAACCGGCTTTGATTAAAAAGAAATCTCCGTGACCATGATAGCAGCCCTCAAACTTTATGATTTTATCTTTGCCTGTGTAACCGCGCGCAGCTCGGACGGCACTCATAGTAGCTTCTGTGCCGCTATTAACCATTCTAACCACTTCTACTGAGGGGACAAGTTCTGTGATAAGCTTAGCCATTTTTATTTCAATTTCTGTCGGAGCTCCAAAGCTTGTTCCGTTTTCTATCGCTTTAATCAAAGCGTCTTTTATGAATTGAGGGTTATGACCGAATAAATGCGGACCCCAGCTTCCGATGTAATCTATCAGTTCGTTGCCGTCAACATCAAACATTTTAGAACCGGTCCCTTTAGAGATAAACCGCGGAGTTCCTCCGACCGATTTGAAAGCACGTACCGGAGAATTTACACCGCCCGGAATATATTTTTTTGCTTCTTCAAAAAGTTTTTCGCTCTTAATAATGTTCATTTGCTATCCATATATTAAATGAAATAATTCTGTTAAAAATTTGTACTAAATTAATTATAAAATCCGTTATAAAAAATTATTTTGAATCAACATAGCGAACACGCGGGATTCTTTCTATTTTTTGATTAGACAAATGGAGATATGAGTGAAACATCAAATCATTGGTAAACAACATAATTCAAAATTGTGTTTTGTATGCGGATTGAAGAATAAATTTGGCATTCATGCCCATTTTTACATAACTGAAAATCAAGAACTGATTGCGTTGTTCACTCCTTCAAACGAACATCAAAGTTATCCGGGAAGATTGCACGGCGGAATAGCATCTGCAATTCTTGATGAAACTATAGGCAGGGCTATCTTAAATAAATATGAAACAGAAGTATGGGGTGTTACAATTGATTTGAATGTAAAATTCAAAAAACCGATTCCGTTGAACGAAGAGTTAAAAGTTGTAGGTAGAATTACAAATGAAAACAGCAGAATGTTTGAAGGAACAGGAGAAATTATTTTAAGTAACGGAGATGTTGCAGTTACTGCACAAGGCAAATATTTAAAAGTGCCTTTGGAAAAGATTGCAGATTTTGACCGGAGCGAAAATGAGTGGATGATTGTTGAATCCGATTCCGATCCGAAGGAAATTGAGATATAAAAAAATTA
>JAKAFW010000019.1:0-71595 GCA_021817845.1 Bacteroidota bacterium | reverse complement strand
TATCTTCAGTGAATGTCCCATCGATCTATATTGATCTGTTGCCCAGGTCAATGTTGAGCCTGATGGTTGATTCCCTATATTCCAGTATGACGGCAGGCTACTTTCAAATCCACCTATAGTATTGAATGTATTGATCTCCTGGGCATACAATTCAATAGGTAAAAATGAAAATCCCACCAGAAAAATAGTCAACGCCGTTAAGACGTATTTTGTACTTTTCATAAGCTAGCTCCTTATGTTTAGTTTGGTGATACTTGATATTTTATTACAGAAAAATCTCGTTGATCATTTAGAACATTTCTCAAATTATCTAACTTAAATAGTACCGGATTGAAAGCTTCCACATTTACTTTTTTTGAAGCAATTAACTCAACCGAGCGGGCAAAAGTAAATGGATTTAACAATGATCCTTTTATATTCAATTCTTTATGGAAAAAATTCTGCAAGTTGATGGTCATTGTGTCTTTCTTTTCAGACAACCCGAATACAATAATTCTACCTCCTTTCTTAGTAAGCTTCAAGGCTAAATTTGTTGCTTCACTCTTACCGACACATTCAATAGTAACATCCGGACCGCCCGAAGTTAATTCCACTATTTGAGTATGGATGTTTTCTGAATTAGGATCGAATGTGTAATCAGCACCTAACTTATCAGCCATTTCACGCTTGTGTTTTACAGGTTCTATTAAAATTATTTTACCGGCTCCGGAAATCTTTACAAGTTGGAGCATCATAAGTCCAATTGTACCTCCGCCGATTATTCCAACCGATTCGCCTAATTTAATTGAGGCTTGGTCCATACCATGCACACAGCAAGAAAGAGGCTCTGCAAAGGCGGCTGACGTAAACGATAAATCTTTCGGAATAAGATATGCTTGGGAAGAAGGGACAATTGAATACTCAGCGAAACCGCCGTTAAGAGTAACTCCAAGAGCTTTAAGGTTAGTGCAAAAATTTATTTTGCCATGACGGCAGTAATAACATTCTCCGCAATATATATTAGGATCAATTGCTACATGATCACCGATAGAAAGTCCGTCGACACGATAATCCTTGTCAACGACCGTTCCGACATATTCATGGCCGGGAATAACCGGAGGCTTAGAAGGCGCTTCTCCAGAAAAGATATGAAAATCTGTACCGCACAAACCGCATAAGTCAACTTTGATAAGTACCTGACTCTTCTCAATCTTAGGAAGAGAATACTCATCAACATGTAGTTCGTAAGGTCCTTTGAAAATTGCTGCCTTCATGAATTCCTTATTGTAAAAATAATTATAACTAAATCCTTTTTGTAGATTCTCTAATAATTAAATCGACCGGCAATAAAACTTTTCTATTATCTTTCAGATTATTCTTTATCATGTGTGCCATAAGCTTCATGGCTTCTGTTCCCATTTCCATTTTAGGAACTCTAATTGTACTAAGGGCAGGTTCAATGGCATTATCCGAGACAACATCATCGAAACCTATAATAGAACAATCATCCGGAATTTTTATACCATTATCTTTCATATATTGCATTGCGCCGACAGCCATAGCATCGTTACACGAAAAAATTGCAGTGACATCTTTGTTTTTGGTAAATAATCTTTCTGCGGCATTATAGCCATTAGTTCTTCCCGGGTAATCTTCCTCAATTTCAATTAAACTATCATTAAGTTTAAGACCGAATTTTTCAAATGAATTTTTATAGCCATTCAATCGATCTCTGATACTTGGGTGTTCGATATCTCCGCCGATAAAAGCAATTTTTTTATGTCCGTAATTAATTAAATGCTCAGTAGCAAGTTCACCGCCTTTTATATTATCAAGCAATACACCAGAAAATTTCTTTGCACACGGTGAATAGTCGACAAAAATAATAGGGAAATTATATTTACTTATTTTTTCAATAAAAGGGGAAGGAACTTTTCCTGCAATAATTACTCCATCAACATTTCTTTCCAAAATGAAACGGGGAAGTTTATTAGAACTATTGAAGTCAGAATTAATTGTTGTAAGCAGAACATACAGTTCATTTTCATGAGCTTCAAATTCTGCTCCAATAAAAATATGAGTGTAAAAAGGTTCAGTCCTCAGAAAGTGATCGTCCGTTAAAACAAATCCGACATTACCGGAATTTCTTCTAACAAGCCCGCGTGCAGAATGGGATGGATGATAGTTAAGCTGTTCAATTGCATTTAAAACTTTATCTTTAGTTTCCTGTGAGATCCTCTTATGATTATGCACAACCAACGACACCGTCGCGATTGAAACATTTGCCATTTTAGCTACATCTTTTATTGTTGGATTCATCATTCTAAGTTAAACGTTTAACTAACCGCTAACATAATTATTATTTTTTTCTATGTCAAGTACTTTTTTTAATCTACTAATTTTTTTAATGAACTAAGTAGTAAATTTTTCTTTTAACCAATTAAATAGGCGGAATTTTTTATGAACAAGAAATGTATTGATTATATCGGCAACTTCATGAGTTCGCAAATAGCCATAAGACAAGTGAGGATTCCGGTTGCCTGAGTTTACAGAACTATTATGAACCAGCAGATCGATCACCTTGATTTTATTTCCATTCTCTTTATATAACTCACCTAAAAAATGATGTATTGCTACGAGGTCATTCATGTCGGAAAGATTATACCATGATTTCTTAATGTTCCCCGGGATAATAAATTTATCTTTGGATTTTTTTTCTGTCTCTTGCTTATAATTGGTAACAATATACTGCTGGCCAAGCGGGGATCCAATCGTTATTAAAGTCTCAATAGAAATTTCCGGGTCAAGTTCTAATAAAACGTCGTGTGCTATTATCGATCCCATAGAATGAGCAATTAGTAAAATCTTTTTCCCCCGGTTGCGCCTTAATGTTTCGGCAAACCGGGTCATAATGACTTCCCTTGCAAGCCTTTCATCTCCATTATATCTTAGGTTCAGCGAAGAGAAATAAACTTTCAGCTCTTTCAAATTAAAATGAATAAATAGATCAGTCAGTGTGGGATGTTTTAACGAAATGATTTCATTTACTAAAAATTTACCGTAATATTTTTCAAGGTAACCTGCAGCTTTTTGTTTAAGTCCTAGTGACTCTTCCTTAATTAGGTTCTCTTCAGGCAGGTATTTTTCAAAAACATAGCGAGAATTTTTATTGTTCGGTTCATCGGGGTTTAAAGGTTCTTTATTTAGAACATCAGCCCAATAAACCATTTCAAATTCAAAATCCTTAGCGGAATAATTATTTTTTTTTAAGCCTTCTAATATGGAAGCTTTCCACCAGGAACTTAAGATTTCCTTCGGTGGTTTATTCCCGAGACCATGTATACCAATTATTATTTTGTTTTTGCTCATGATTCATAGCGCGGCAAGCCGCAAGTAAATGGACAAAATAAAAAGTCAAGAAAGATATTTCGATCTAAAAATTGCCAATACTATACTATCAATATTTTAAAATGAATTAGAATAAATATTGCGTCGCTTATTATTGATTCCAAGCTCAAGCTTGCTATATTCATCTAGATGATTCTTTAGCCAGCTTGCTTTATCGGAGACAATTCCGTCAACTCCAAAGCTCATAAGCCTCAAAGCTTTTTGAGTATCATTAACAGTCCATATAAAAAGCTTAATTTTATTTGATTTAACATTCTCGACGATATTTTTGCTTAAGAATCTTGAGTAAGATAAATTAAGTCCATCAATATTGTTCTGCTTTATTTTAGAAATTATTTTTGAAAGCCCATCGAGATAAAGCATTGATTTTTCTATTCCAATTCTTTTAATCCACAAAACTTCGAATTGCGGTAAATATTTTTTAATAGTCGAAATAATACCTAGATTAAAACAGATTATTTTAATCTGAGAATTATCCCGCCTGGTTTCTTTCAATATCTTTTTTAACATCGGGAGAATTTCTATCCCGCACTTTATTTCAATAAATACAAGCTTATGTTTAGGAACTGTATCTAACACTTCGTTTAATGTAGGAATCCTAATTACCAGATTAGATTTATTGCAAGTATTTTTAATATGAAACTTCTTGATTTCTTCTAAATTTTTATTTCTTATTAAATGAGATAGCCCTGTTGTCCTTTTAGTATTTTTATCATGGATAACAATAATCTCATTATCTCTCGATAGGTGCACATCAATTTCAATTCCATCCGCATTTTTTTGCCATGCTAGATTTACTGCCTCCATAGTATTTTCGGGAGCAAACAAAGATTCACCCCGGTGAGCAATATAAAGAGTGGATGACTCGTGTGTGATATTATGCAGCTTCTTAATCTCCATAATCTAATATAGTAAAATTATGGGAATCATTTACTCGATTATTTTAACTGAAAACATACCGAGGCAAGCCGCAATTTTGAATTATGAATGTTGAATTTTGAATGAAACGCAATGAAATTTATCATAAAAATATCTTGACATAAAAAACAAAGATTTAAAAGTCAATACTATAGCGCGCAAAAGCATCTATCTCGTCTACTTTTTTATTAGAATTAAGTTTGGGACAAACACGTATTGAGAACGAGTAAAAAGCAGCACAGATTAGTAATCTGTGCTAGGAAAATTGTGAAATTGAATTATAATGAGGAGGAGTCTATTAAGATTTGATAATTATTTTACTTCCAAGCCACTTTTTTAATAAAAGTAACATAAAGAAAATTTTAGGCTTGGTTTACGCTAATTACTTTCCTATCACCTTTTTTTGTTTCAAACTTTACAAAGCCGTCTGCCACGGCAAACAATGTATCGTCCCCGCCTTTTTGAACATTAGCACCCGGATGAAATTTAGTACCGCGTTGTCTAACTAAGATATTACCGGCAATCACTTTTTCGCCGCCAAACCTTTTAACACCGAGTCGTTGAGCATTACTATCTCTTCCGTTACGTGACGATCCTTGACCTTTTTTATGCGCCATAATTAAATCTCCTTAGCCTATTGCTGTAATTTCAATTTTAGTTAATTGCTGCCGGTGTCCATTCATCTTTTGGTATCCGGTTCTTCTCTTCTTTTTGAAAACCAAAACTTTATCATCTTGTAAATGTTCCAAAACTTTCGCCTGAACCTTTACACCTTTAACATAAGGACTACCAATCTTAGTTCCACTATCGTCTCCGTATAGAAGAACATTTTCAAAAGTAATTTCCTGTTCCAAATCTTCTTTTAACTTCGGGACATAATACTTTGAATTTTCTTCAACCTTGAATTGTTGTCCTAAAATATCAACAATTGCATACATTTTAACCTCATTTCCTAAAATTTAGAATACAAATTTATAAAATTGGGAACTCCAAGTCAATTATTTACAGAGAATTTTTATTCACTAAAATTAAAAATTGAATTTTGGAAGGAATTAAATCATTTTTTTAATCTAAAAGAAAATTCAGAGCCGGCATCGATTTTGCTTGAGACTTCGATTTTAGAGCCGTGGGCTTCAATAATGTGTTTAACAATTGCCAATCCAAGCCCGGTACCGCCTACTGCTCTTGACCTTGCTTTATCTACCCGATAAAACCTTTCAAAAATTCTACTCAGATCATCTTCGGCAATTCCAAGTCCGGAATCTTTAACAATGATCTTTCCGAATTTAGGCTCATCTTCAACAAAGACCTCAACCTGTCCCTGTTCGGTATATTTAATAGCGTTTTGAATTAAGTTAACTAAGACCTGTTTTAATTTATTTTTATCCCCGAAAAGTTGCAGCCTATCATTGACAGGATGATAAATTAGCCGGATATTTTTTTCTTCCGCCATTGGCATAAGCTCTTGGACAAGAGATCTCAAATATTCATTTATATTGAAATATCTGAAACTCATTTTCATTTCACCGGATTCGATCATTGAAATGTCAATAAGATCATTCAACAGGTTATTTAGGTTAAGCGTATGGTTATTCGCTTTTTCCAAGAAATTTAGATTGACATTCTTGTCATTTATTGCGCCGTTAAGCAGGGTTTCGATGTAACCTTGAATTGCAAAAATGGGAGTACGAAGTTCATGAGAAACATTTGCGAGGAACTCTGTTCTGATTCTTTCAAGGCGTTGAAGATATTCGATGTCGCTCTTAGTTTTCTCAAACATTTTCTTTATATCTTCCTGAAGTCCGGATAGATTTTTGCTTAATTTTATTTCGTTAGAATTTGAGAATTTATTTTTTCTGATATTATTAATGATTCCTTTAATTTCCTCAAGTTCCGAATTTCTTTTACCGCCAATAAAATATAGGAGTACGAGGCTTAAAAAGATTATAATAATAATTAGCATAAACAATAAAGAGAGGTCATTTAGATAAAACCAGAGTAAAAGAAATAGGGCAAGATCCATCGAAATAAATTCCGCAATGAAAATGCGGGCAGATGAAAGATTTGATTTGATTTTATTCAAAGCTTTTAAAACGATATCCAACACCTTTAATAGTTTCTATTAGGTCAAAATTCTTATCTAATTTCTCTCTAATTTTTCTAATATGAACATCGACAGTTCGATCAACGACAAAAACATCGGTACCCCAGACGTCTTTCAATAAAGTATCGCGGCTAAAAACCTTCCCGGGGTTGTTTGCTAAATAATATAAAAGCTCAAACTCCTTAAGGGGGAAAACCTTTTCCTTTCCGTTAAGATAAACGACATACTGTTCGCGGTCAATAACTAAGGGTCCTATTTCAATTTTTGATTTAACTGTTTCGCTTTTACCATCGTTCTTTCTTAGATTAGATTTTACTCTGGCAATTAACTTTTTTGGTGAAATCGGTTTTTGTATATAGTCACTAGCTCCTAATTCAAGTCCAAGTATTTCGTCATACTCACCGGCTTTTGCGGTCAAAAAAATTATTGGAGTAGTTTCAAAACCCTTAGTATCGCGGATTCTCCGGCAGACTTCATAGCCGTCAAGAACGGGCATCATAATATCAAGGACAATGAGGTCGGGCTTGCTGGAAATTTTGCTTAACGCTTCCTTTCCGTCATAAGCAATGATGACATCAAAACCTTCTTGAACTAAGTTGTATTGTAAGAATTCAACAATATCCCGTTCATCATCAACTAAAAGTATTTTACTTTTCATAGGCTCAACTTTATTTCTTTTTTTTGTGAAGAAGATTTATACATCGTTTCAATTATTTTCATCCTTGAAAGAGATTCCTCTGCAGATGAGAAAACCGGATTTAAACCTTTAACAGCACCGATAAAACTTTTAAGTTCATTCATATAAGATTTTTTAAATAGAGTAAGTGCGTTGTCGGATTGTGAAGGAGTTAGGTCGATCATCTGTTCCTCAATTTTTTTGTAAACCCGGAAAGGATTTAGAGAAGCACTTCCTTTAGTTCCGTAAATTTCGAAATAGAAATGATCTTTTTCCACTGAAAGAGACCAACTTGATTCGATGCTTATAACCGAAGAGTTTTTACATCTTAACAAGCTAATAGATGTATCTTCAACGTCTTTTGTATTCTGATAAAAACTTTGTGTTGATACTGTTTCAACCTGCGGGAATTCTAAAACCCAAAGAGCAATGTCAAGCAGAAGGATAGTCAAATCAATTATTACACCTCCGCCTGAGTCAATTTTTCTTGTAAACCATTTTTGATCGCTGCTTCTCCTTCTTATCCAGCCGCACTTCGCGTAAAACGGCTGCCCAATTTCACCTGCGTTTATCAGACTTTTCAGAATCATTGCATCAGGCCTGTATCTTAAATTCATACCGACCATAATTTTCCGGTTATATTTTTTTGCTGCGTCCGTAATTTGTTTTGCTTCTTGGTAGGTCCTTGCTAAAGGTTTTTCGACAAGGACATCTTTCCCCGCTTTCATACATGCGATTGAAACCTCCTTGTGCAAGCTTGTCGGAGTGGCTATAATAACGGCTTCAGCGTCGCTTTTAGCGAGTAGTTCTGTATGGTCTTTATATCTCTCGACTATATTAAACTTATCCGCAATGGTATTTAGCCGACTCTTATTTATTTCCGCTACAGCGGTAACAGACACATTATCTAATTTTGCAAGATTAGGTAAATGTACAAGTTGTGCAATGCCTCCAAGACCGATAACGGCAACTTTAGTTTTTTCCATTAAAGAATAACCTCATGACTTGCATTTAAGTGCTCACAAAATAATTTTATTTTGCCAGCAATACCTTCAGGATCAATTTCCAACAAATGATGGAGCTCTTGCTGAGTACCGTGTTCAACAAACTGATCTGGCAGGCCTATTCTCAGCACGTAATTCTTATAATTTTTTTCTGCAAAATATTCCAGGACTCCGCTTCCGAAACCGCCGGCTAATGCATTTTCTTCAAGCGTAATTATTTTTGAATGTGACTCGGCAATTTCATCAAGGAGTTGGTAATCAAGTGGTTTTACGAAACGCATATTGATTACTTCGCACCTAATATTTTCATTATCTAAAATAAGAGCGGCTTTAAGTGAATAATCGACCATAGAGCCGACCGCTAAAAGAGCGGCATCTTTTCCCTCACGAAGAATTTCGCCTTTGCCAATTTCAAGTTTTTCAAACCCAATTTTCATATCTACACCAAGTGCGCTACCGCGCGGATAACGGATAGCGATGGGTCCTTCGCTGTATTTAACTGCTGTAAAAATCATATTGCGCAATTCCGACTCGTCTTTCGGAGCCATGACCACCATTCCGGGTATCATTCTTAGATAAGTCAAATCAAATACTCCATGATGAGTTGGCCCGTCAGCCCCGACCAGCCCTGCCCGGTCTAGAACAAAAACTACATGAAGGTTTTGAATGCTTACGTCATGAATAATTTGATCGATTGCTCTCTGCATAAATGTCGAATATATTGCCACTACGGGAATAATTCCCTGCGTTGCTAAGCCGGCAGCGAACGTAACGCCATGTTCCTCGGCAATACCAACATCAAAATAATTTTTAGGAAAATTCTTTTGAAGAATATCCAATCCTGTTCCATCAGGCATTGCAGCGGTAATGCCTACAACATTAGGATTTTCTTTAACAATCTCAACCAGCGCATTCCCAAAAATAGAAGTATAGGAAGGTAACGCACTTGATTTTTTTAACGATTTTCCAGTCAGTTTGTCAAAGGGGGTTGCAGCATGGAGCTTTTGCACATCACCTTCAGCAGGTTTATAACCTTTTCCCTTTTCGGTAAAAATATGAACAAGGATAGGTCCATTCATCTCTTTAACTTGTTCAAATATTTTTATGAGTTGGTGAATATTATGTCCATTAACAGGGCCGAAATATCTAAATCCCAGAGCTTCAAACAGCATTCCGGGTGTTACTACAGCTTTAATTCCGTTTTCCAATCTAACAGCAATTTTTCTCAGCCTGTCGCCAAAGTGATCCAGCTTGCCGGTAAGTTCCCAAATTTGACCTTTAAATTTATTATAATCGGGATGAGCGATCATTTCGGTAAAATAATTAGAGATTTGCCAGACATTTGGGGCAATCGACATATGATTGTCGTTCAGAACAACAATAAGATTTGCCTTAGCAAATCCGGAATTATTCATAGCTTCGTAAGCTATACCGCCGGTCATTGCGCCATCACCGATAATAGCAACTACTTTTTTCTTTTCGCTTTTCAAGTCCCTAGCGACAGCCATACCTAATGCCGCTGAAATTGATGTCGAAGCATGTCCGGCTCCGAAGGTATCATAGATACTTTCGGATCTTTTAAGGAAACCGCTGATACCGTTAAGCCTTCTAATATTTTTTAATGCTTCTTTTCTTCCGGTAAGAATTTTATGGGGATAAGCTTGGTGCCCGGTATCCCAAACGATAAGGTCATTCGGAGTATTAAAAACTTTATGAAGAGCGACAGTAAGTTCAACAGTTCCTAAACCTCCTCCAAAGTGTCCGCCTATTTCGGAGATTGTATCGATCAAATACTCACGAATGTCCGAAGAAAGCAATTTAAGTTGAGGAAGATCAAACTTTCTAATATCCTCGGGAAAATTCACTTTAGATAAAACTTTATACTTTTCGGGATCAATCATTCTAACAAATTTCCGCCTTTCTATTCTTCAAAAAAATTTTCTTCATCTGTCGTTAATGTATCAAGATTTTTTTTGAGCTGAGTAATTTTTAACTCGGCAACTTTAAGAGTTGAGATACAATCTTTAGAAAGTTCAATTCCTTCTTGATAGAGAGCCATAGCGTATTCCAAACCAATTTCATCGCTCTCTAAGAGATGCGAAATCTCCTCAAGCCGATCAAGCTTATTTTCAAATGTATCTTTAGCTATTTTTTTAGTCATTAGCTTTATCAGGAAAAATTATTTTCAAATTATTTATTTAAATTTTCAACTAAGAGTTCAGATTAACTTCCCCGTCAAAGAATTCAAGCTGAGTTTCTTTTCCACAAATAAACTTTGAAGATCTAGTAATAAATTTAGAATCCTGTTTAACTAAAACAAAACCTTTTTTCAGGGTTTTTTTGACGTCATGGGATTCTAAAGATTTTGAGAGAAGCGAAAGTTTATTTTTCAACATTAAAAATTGTTTATCAAAATTAACAGACATTTTATAAACAATCCCATCTACTTGTTGTGATTTCCTTCGGAGAAGATCAAGCGGCATTTTAAACCCGTAAGATCCTATGCTATCTAAAATCCTATTTTTTTTATTATCAAATAAATTAGTAATGTTTTGCCCGGAATTATATAGAAAATCATTTATAAAGGCAAAGTAATCGGCTTTATCCGGAGTAGCAATTTCCATTGCAGCGGATGGTGTAGCTGCACGAAGGTCTGCTACAAAATCCGAGATAGTAAAATCTATTTCATGACCAATACCGGAGATTACGGGGATCTTTGATTCAAAAATAGATCGCACAACAATTTCCTCATTAAAAGCCCACAAGTCTTCAATCGATCCTCCGCCACGTCCGATAATAATTACATCAATATCTTTTTTCCGATTCAAAGTTTTTATGCTCTCAACTAAATTTTCGGCAGCGCCGCTTCCTTGAACTTTTGAGGGTGCAATTACCAATTCAACAAGTGGAAATCTTCTTCGTGCTATACTAATCATATCTCTAAACGCAGCACCGTCAATGGCAGTGACAATCCCAATCCGGCGGGGTAATGAAGGAATAGGCTTTTTAAATTCTTCATCGAACAAACCTTCATTCGACAATTTTTGTTTCAGAATTTCAAAAGCAGATTGGAGTTCACCAATACCTGCGGGTTTCATAGAGCGGACATCAAATTGGTAATTGCCGCGCGGTGGGTAAACCGTAATTCTGCCTATGACCGTAATTTTTATTCCATCCTGCGGGGTGAAAAAGACAGAGCTGTTATATCCTTTCCACATCGTACAAGAAATTACTGCGCCGGAATCCTTTAGGTTGAAATACCAATGCCCAGAAACATGCGGTTTGAAATTTGAGATTTCTCCTTGCACCGTAATTTGGAGGAACTCTTCTTCAAGCGTTTGTTTTATCTGTCGTGTTAATTCTGAGACAGTTAATATTTCTGTTTGTTCAAACATTAATCAAAATTAAAAATATACCGAGAAAAAGCTTGAATAAAGCCCTATTGAAATTTCGCTAAACTGACTGCCGCTGTCACCCGGTTTGAAATTATACCTATAACGAGTGTAAATCGTAAAAGTGTTCAGCAACCTGAATAATCCGATAGATACCTCCGCACTTAACCCATTGAATCCTCTGAAGTCAGTAAAGCCATCTATACCGGGAGAAATATATTGGAAAACCGGGACTTCAAATAACTCCTTATATCCGATACGCAAAAAATTTTTACTTGCCGCATTGAAAACATAGGAATATTCAGCCGAGAAATAACCTGCCGGATAAACAAAATTTTTAGAGCGGAAAGAAATCAGCGGAATCTCCTTGGTTAAACTAAAATAATTTCCGTTCGGACCGGTGACATAAACTGGATCAGGCAGCGCAAAAACCGTTGTACCAAATAAACAGAGCAATAAAAAATTTGAATCCCCCTCATCTATTTTAATATCACCGGGCAAATCAAATGTATTTATGTCACTCCTATAACTATTGCCGGATGAATCTTCAACGATAATATAAAAAGGAATCTCCTTTTCCTTAAGATGAAGTTTAGTCAAATCAATTTTTAAGTTATGGTTATCCGTAAAAACATCAGAAACGGGATAAGTAAATTTTCCGTCGATAACCACTTTAGATTTGCACGCTTCGCTTGTAAAGAATGAAAGCAAAAAAGTATGCGGTATTTCAGGTGTTACGTATGAATCAATTACAGTTATGTCGACGGAATCCTTTTCATTACCGCTGAACTGCGCAAAATTCCGATCAGAAATCAAAATGGAAATAACAAAAACGATCAACATCGTCTTGTTCATAAAAGTCCTTTCAATAAGTCAGATGGCTTTAAGACAATCTTTTAAATCCGACAAAATATCATTAACATTTTCAAGTCCAATGGCAAGGCGAATGCCTCCAGGATCTATTCCCGATTCCATTAATTTTCCCAAGGGGACCATTGAGTGCGTCATTGACGCCGGATGTTCAATTAAAGTTCTTGTATGACCTAGGCTGACAGCTAATGTCATTGTATAAGTATTTTTAGCCGCATAGTTCATAAACCTCCTGCCAAATTCCTTACTTTCTTCGGGAGTAGAACCCTTCAGCACGAAATAAATCAAGCTCCCCGGTGCAAAATTTCCATCGAAGTCACGCATCTGTTTACGTGCGATTTCATAAAATTTATTTGAGGGGAGACCAGGATAATTTACAAATTTAATTTGAGGATGGGTAGATAAAAATTCTGCAATTTTCATAGCAGAATTCATTTGTCGTTGAATTCTTAGATGAAGAGTAGGTAGCCCATATGTATTAACTGTCCATGCGCTTTTATTATTTAGAACTGCTCCAAAATCTTTCCGGTATAGTAAAAGCATGTCGTGATATTTTTTCTTTCCGATTACAACGCCGCCCATATCAGTGCCAAAGCCACCGATTCCTTTTGTCAATGAGTTGACAGAAAAGTTTGCGCCGAGTTCAATTGGGCGCTGACAATAAGGAGTAGCGAATGTATTATCAACAATAATTTTAATTCGTTCAGCTTCGCTTCTATTTTTATTCAGCTCATCGGCAATCTTCCTGATTTCTCCGATATCGATTATATCAAGATTAGGATTTGCAGGTGACTCAAAATAAATTATTCTTGATTTTGCTGTAACGACATTTTGGATATTTTGCGGATTAGTAAGATCAACAAAAATTGTTTTAATATTATACCTTGGATACCAATTAGTAAGCAAAGAATAAGTACAACCGTAAAGAGTTTGATGAGCAATAATCTCGTCGCCGGTTTTAGTCAGCATACCGAGAATGCCCGCAATAGCGCCCATACCGGTAGCAAAAGTAACAGCCATTTCGCCTTTTTCAACATAGGCTAAATTTTCTTCGAGAATATCTTTGTTAGGTTCGCCGAGCCGGTCGTAGATGTAAATCGGCATAGCATTTTCACCGGTAACAGGTGAATTAGCAAACTCGTGAAATCCTTCCGCACCTCGTTCGACAGAATCAAGCCGGTAAATAACGGAAGAGGATATAGGCGGAAGTACATGATGAGAATAGTCCCACTTTTTGGTGAAGTTTTTCCCATAAATAAGATGAGTGTCCATTGAATATTTTGTATCGTCAACGGAGTCGATCTGCTCTGGATTTTTTATATTATCGCTCATTTTAAACCTCCAGAAAGTTGTTAAAATATTATTTGAGTAAATTTAAGTAGAATTTGATTGAATAAAAAAGTGAAGGATATGACTGGAATATTAAATTGTTGCGCATTAGAAATAAATTTATCGATAAATATAGGTTTGAAAATCAGGGCTAAAGCCCAACCTGATGATTTCACCTCATCCCCCGATAAATCGGAGGGTTATTGCTTGTATGTTTATGAATTTAATTAAGAGCTTCTTTGATATCGTCAATCAAATCCTCTATATCTTCAATGCCGACGGAAAGGCGAACTAGACTGTCCGTTAATCCCATTTTTTCTCTTTCCTCTTTTGGAACCGAAGCGTGAGTCATACTTGCAGGATGGCTTATAAGGCTTTCAACACCGCCAAGACTTTCACCTAATGTAAAAATTTTAACATTCTTCAGGATTTTTTTGGCTTTTTCCACATCTCCAAAATCGACAGAGATCATTCCTCCGAAACCACGCATCTGTTTTTTTGCAAGCTCGTGATGCGGATGATCCGGAAGCCCCGGGTAATAAACTTTTTTTGCAATTTTTGATTCGACTAAAAAATTTGCAAGTTCTATTGCATTTTTATTGTGGCGTTCCATTCTAACAGCAAGAGTCTTTGTAGAGCGTAAAATCAGCCAGCAATCAAACGGCGAGGGAACGCCTCCGGCTGCATTTTGGATGTATCTAATTCTCTCATGAATTTTATCGTCGCTTGTGACTATAATACCGCCGATAACATCGCTATGCCCGTTAATATATTTTGTCGTGCTGTGTAATACTATATCGCATCCAAGTGTAAGAGGATTTTGAAAATAAGGGCTCATAAAAGTATTATCGACAATCGAAATCAAATTATATTTTCTGCAAATTTCTGCGGCACCGGCTAAGTCGGTTAAGTTTAGCATGGGATTAGTAGGGGTTTCGAGATAAACCAACTTTGTATTAGGTTTGATTGCGGATTCAATATTCTTTAAGTCGCTGGTGTTAACCCAGGAAAAAGTTAGCCCGTAGTCTTTCATAACTAACTCAAACAAACGGTAAGTCCCGCCATAAACATTATTAGAAATAACAACATGGTCGCCTGATTTTACAAGACTCATCAGAGCATGCGTAGCAGCAAGCCCGGAGCCAAATGCAATTCCATATTTCCCTTTTTCAAGTGCTGCTATGTTTGCTTCTAAAGTTTGTCGCGTCAGGTTATGAGTTCTTCCGTATTCATATCCTTTATTTTTGCCAAGTTCCTCTTGTGCATAAGTAGAAGTTTGATAAATAGGAGTGATAACTGCGCCGGTAACCGGATCAGGTTTTTGTCCTGCATGGATTGCGTCGGTCGAAAATCCCATAAATATATTTCCTTTAATTTAGATAGTTGAACTATAACAGAATTAACTTTTAGATATTAACTGATGTTATGCAACTTTTGGGAAAATTGGAGTAATGGAATTAAGCTGTATTTTCCATTATTCCATTATTCCGAACGGCTGTTTCTGCATAACATGAAATAATAAAATATAAATTTTACTCATGATAAATTTGCATATTCAAGGATGTCATACCTGGTAATGATATCTTTAATTCTACCGTATTCGGTGACAAGCACCGCCGGTGAGTCGCTTAAATATTTTTTCACAATATTCAATTCGGTTCTCTCATCAAGTGTCGGAAAGCTTGGTTCCATAATATCTTCAATATTAACTTCAAGAAGGCTGTGATTACCCAAAAGGCTCGACATTAATCTTGCCTCACGAACGCTTCCGACTG
The DNA here is from genome assembly GCA_021817845.1 of Bacteroidota bacterium. Classification (GTDB taxonomy): domain Bacteria; phylum Bacteroidota; class Ignavibacteria; order Ignavibacteriales; family Ignavibacteriaceae; genus FEN-1297. The sequence goes on along the minus strand of JAKAFW010000019.1, from coordinate 56,140 downwards.
CTTGTCCGTCGTCAATAACTGGAAGCTGTGAGAAACCTTTTGTACTTAGCACTTCGACAGCATCTCTAACTTTATCCTTTGCACTAAGAGAAACAAGCTCGTTTTTTTTACCATTACGCTTTGCGATTGAAATATCTTTAAGGGTTCTAATTTCCGTCGGCAATAATCTTTTTTCTTTTAGCCATTCGTCACTATGAAATTTAGTTAAATACCTTTCACCTGTATCGCAAACTACAAAAACGATAACGGCATTTTCATCAAGATCTTTGGCTATTTCAAGCGTGACACCTAAAATAGTTCCTGTGCTGCCGCCGCAAAAGATTCCTTCTTCGCGTGAAAGCATTCTGGCAAAGTTGAATGAATCCATGTCGCTAATATTAAAAATTTTGTCTATGTACTCGAACTGAACATTCTTCGGAAGGCAATCCTGACCGATACCTTCAACAAGATATGGGTTTCCTTTTGCTATACTTCCCTTCTCTTTAAATTCTTTAAGAATTGATCCGTTAGGATCGGCTCCTATGATTTGGATGCTAGGATTTTTTTCTTTTAAGAATCTTCCAACACCGCTAATAGTTCCGCCAGTGCCAATACCTGCGACAAAATGAGTTATCTTACCGTCGGTTTGCTCCCATATTTCCGGACCTGTAGTTTTATAATGAATTTCAGGATTAGCGGGATTAGAATATTGATACATAAAAATCGAGTTTGGTGTTTCATCATTTATTTTTCTTGCGACCGTGATATAATAATCAGGATGGTCATGTCCGACAGCATTAGAAACGACAATAACATCTCCGCCGAGAGCCTTTAGATAATTTATTTTTTCAGAGCTCACTTTGTCGGTAACAACGAAGATAGATTTATAACCTTTGACAGCGCATGCAAGAGCCAAGCCGATCCCCGTATTTCCACTTGTAGCTTCGATTATAGTACCGCCGGGTTTTATTTTCCCGCTACGTTCGGCATCTTCAAGCATTGAAACGCCAATCCTATCTTTTACGCTTCCGCCGGGATTTGCAGATTCGAGCTTGGCGAAAATCTGAGGTTTTAAGCCTCGGTTTACTTTATTCAACTTAATAAGAGGAGTATTACCAATAGCTTCTAAGATGTTAGTTTTATATTTCATTAAACACTCTTAAATATTCAGAAATAGTTCATAAGTATTTCAAAATGCATCTAACCGCCAAGGAAAGATTAAAAGGATATCCGTTAAAAACGAGAAGAAATAATTATAGGTTGTAATTTACAAATCTTCTCCACAAAAAGAATCTAACATTTCAGAATTAGTTGATTTTTTTTATGCGTGACAAATCATGTTTTTTAGTTTTCTTGACACAGAAGCTTTGGAGTTGAAAAGGATAAGGAAATGCTTCCGTACAATATGTCGTGGCTGCATCATCCGGCGGTATTAAAACCTGAAGAAGTTGAATCTTATTATGTCAGATATTGGGACAGCGCATCAGTGAAAGAGTTAATAAATATTGTTGCAGGCAAATTAAATAAACGGGTGAAGATTACAACAAAGGATCGTTCGATATTTGTTGGAAGACATACTGATACCGGTTTTTATAATTCTCATCCTCAGCCATTACGTTATCAGGTAAATAGACTTTTTGATAGGGACTATGAAGGCAGAGTGGCTGAATTGAAAGCAGACTTTTCGTTTCTTGATTACCTTCAAGATATGTATCCTGTAGCCCTCATAGGCGTCAACTTAAGGATCTGTTACATTACAATATTGAGGATAATATTATAATAGAATAGCGCAAATACTGGGAAATTTGTTAATCCTCTACGAGGATTTGCCAATGTAAAATAAACCTTTTCCTACAATAATTTGACCTCTACGAGGTCTAAAAACATCGTAGATGTTTGATTATTGTAGAAACAAATTAACCCAACAAATAAACTATCCTCGTAGAGGATAAATAAATAGTTTTAGTACGTTAAATACAAGTGATTACAAAGGTTAGGGAGTTTGGAAGAAATATTAAGTTGACGCCTATGTGTAGCCCTGGAAAGGATAAAATTATATCAGCACAAGTGGAACACGGTTGTGAACCAGTGCGGCGCATTAATAGAAAATAATAATAATATGATAAAGGAATTAATTGAGTCATCTGACGATGAGCTGTCGGAAGAATTAAAAATGTTAGCATGGCTATATAGGAATAATCAGCGATTTCCAGTAGATAATTTTTGGGCAAGTGTAATGGGACCACAATTGGCGTGCGTATTAAGAAATCTTGAGCTGAATTTGCCGGAAGGTATAGGTTGCGGGCATGGTTTATTTTGTATCGTCGAGATAAATTAGATGAAATTGAATCAATACAGGGCACTTCTAAAAACTTCAATATTCTCTGCGAACGTTGCGAATTCTTTGCGTTCTCTGCGTTAAATTTTTATAAAAGATAGTTTTTAGAAGTGCCCTACAGTAATTTATTAAAAGTGGAAATTGCCTATAGGAAATAAGGGTATTGATATTTATTATTTTCAATTACTTCTGAAGATATGATAATTCCTTTCTTATGATCTCAAAACATCAATTACACAAATTACTAAACTGACTCTGAGATTAAGCGAAGCTAAATCCGCGAAGAAATTCCTTCGTCTTAAGTCTCTTCTTCCCTTCAAGCTGAAGTTCAAGAATTTCGATAGATGAATCACCACAGCCTACAAATAGATTATCCTTTGTTTGTTTAATTTCGCCGGACATTAACACTTCAGTACCGGAGAGTTTAGTTTTGAAAACTTTTATTAATTTTTCTTTATGATGAAAGAAGGCTACCGGATAAGGAGAAAGACCTCTCACCAAATTATGGATTTTTGCGGCAGGCAAATTCCAATTTATTTCCAATATCTCTTTTGTAATTTTTGGTGCCGGCGATGCAAGCGAATCATTTTGTTTTTTTAGTTCAACATTCCCGTGTCCGATCAGGTTAACTGTCTGTAAAACAGCCCCAGCTCCGAGTACACTCAGCTTATCATGAAGCGAGCCAAAATCATCTTCATCGTCAATTTTAATTTTTTCCTGAAGAATCATACTGCCTGTGTCGACTTTATCATCGAGAAAAAAAGTAGTAATGCCAGTTTCATTTTCACCGTTAATTAAAGCCCATTGAATCGGAGCAGCCCCTCTATATTTTGGCAGCAGTGAGCCATGAAGATTAAAAGTTCCTTTATGCGGAATTGAAAATACTTCACGGGGTAAAATTCTGAATGCAACGACAACAAAAATGTCGGCATTGAGATTTTTTAAATAATTGATAAAGCTTTCTTCTTTTAATTTCTCAGGCTGAATGACCGGAATATTATTTCGGAGTGCAAATTCTTTCACTGCAGTGAAAGTTACTTTTTGTCCGCGTCCTCTTTCCTTATCGGGAGTAGTTACGACAGCAGAAATTTTGTGATTATTATCTAATAAAATCTTTAAAGAAGGTACTGCAAAACCAGGAGTGCCCATAAAAACAATATTCATCTTAGTACCAAGCTACAATTGCATCTGGTAATCGACATGTTCGGTTACCGGATATTGAAATTCAATATTTCTTTGTTTGATATTCGACAGATTTCTTTTTAGTTTCTTCTTCATCTCATCGCTTATTAAATCGGTAAACAAGACACCTTGAAGATGATCATATTCATGCTGTAAAAGACGGGCTAAGAGGTCTTTTGCTTCAATAGTTAGTTCTTTCAAGTCAGTATCTTGATAATCCATTTTGATAGTTTCGGGTCTTTCAACTTCAGCCCGAATATCCGGGATACTCAAACATCCTTCCTCTATAAATACTTTTTTTTCGGAGCGGTAAGTAATTTTAGGATTTATGAATACCATGGGTTTTAATTCTTCATATCCTTCAATTACAGAAATATCAATTATGAAAATAGATTTATCTGCGCCTACTTGATTTGCCGCAAGACCAATGCCATTTGCATTTCTCATCGTTTCAAACATATCCCTTATGAGCTCGATGGTTTTAACATCAACTTCTTTTACAGCGCTTGCTTTCCTTCTTAAAATCTTATCGCCGATTAATGTAATTGGTAAAAGTGTCATCAAAGCTCCTAAATGTTTCTAATAAAATCCATCACTGGGTAAAGAAATTAGTGATTTATTTTAACTATAAAAATAATTAAAATCGACAGAATAAGAAAGATGAAAAGAAGTGACGGGAGATTGGTGTGATTCTGTTTTAACTCAATTATTTATTTTTTATCAAGTTTCAACACGACTTGACGATTTTCTTTCCCCTTAAAATCTTTCTTCATGGAAGTAGTTGACTTAAACAGATCAATCACCTGGCTTTTCGTTTCACTTTCTGTGGTTGATGAAGAATTCTTTCTACTTTCAATATTCTTCATCTTACTATTTAAAAATTTTCCAAAGGTAGTTCGTTCTTCTTTCCTACTCTTCAGTGATTTGGGAATTTCTACATCTTTAGTTTTTGATATACGCTCCTCAGCATTTTTCCCAAGTTTAGTCAATTCGGGAGGATTTTGAGAAGATTTAAATTTAATCTCCTTGATTTGCTTGTAGTCAAAATCTTTGTCCTCAGCAATATTATGGCTGAAAATTTTAAATTCATCTTTTGCCTTAGTTGAATTTTTTCTCTTGCTTATTTCTTTTGGTTTATCAATTTTAAGGCCGGTGTTTAGAGATTCCGACATTTTCTTGGGAGCAAAGAAAATCGCTTCAACAAAGGCTTTATCATTCTGGAACTTAGCTTCAGAAGCTTGCAAATCAATACTGTAAATTTCAGCATAATTCGGAAGATTCCCTATCCGGTTAAGCGTCGTTAACCCAACTTGCTGTATACGGAACCTCAAATCGTAATGATGAATCGCTTCCGTATAATCTTCCAACTCTTTAATTGCAAAGACAGGATCAAAATAAATTAGTTCCGGAGTGCCGTTAATGTTAATAACATATCCATATTTTGAAAGATAAAATTCAAAATCCTTTATGTTAGTAAGTAGTCTGTAAACAATAAGATTCTTAGGATTATATTCGTTTACAAAATCGCAAACACCGAGATAGCCAATATTCTTAATCTGATTTTCAGGATCATCCTTATAAATAATTTTGAAATTATTTTCGAGATCAAAAATATTTTGAGAGAATATCACGATATCGTTTTTTTTAACATCTAATGTTTCTAACAACATAAATCAAGATAATTTTATAATTTCTGTTGAAAAAATTTAATGTCAGTTCGCCCAATAAACGACATCCAATTCAAACGGGTGAATCAATAGATCATTCTTAGGCAAAATTCTTATCGTATAACCTTGATGACCGCTTTCTTTGCATACTATTCTACCGGTATATTTAGAAAAACCGGATTTTGTTTTCTTTTGATCCGCATTCATTATTTCAGTTAAATTGTAGTGTGGATTGTCGTTATTTTCCATCGGTCCATAATATATTTGAACCTCCACATCTTCATGAGTTAGCCCACCTAAATCAATTTCTGCTTCAACCGGAAGACTTTGCCCGACAAAAATATATTTTGAATTATCGTTTGTTTTCACGCTAACGACTTTTATTGAACTCCAATTTTCTATTACTTTAGCTTTCCAAGCAGTTAACTCTTTGCATTTAAGCCACTGTGAAAGAGAAAGTTGTTTCCTTAATTCAAAAGAAGGTTTATAATATTTATCGAAATATTCCTCCACCATTCGATGAGTATTAAAGACCGGTCCAAGTTTTTTCATAGAATTTTTTACTTTTAGAATCCATCGCCTCGGAAGACGGTCTTCACCGCGTGAATAGAACAATGGAACAATGCTTGACTCGAGTGTATTGTATAACAGCCTAGATTCCACTTCATCTTGATAATCAGGGTCTGTATAATCTTCACCATTACCGATTTTCCATCCGACTTCCGGATCAAAACCTTCGTCCCACCAACCATCTAAAATGCTAAAGTTCAATCCGCCGTTGGCAATTACTTTCATACCGGAAGTCCCGCTAGCTTCCAGAGGCCTCCTTGGATTATTCATCCATACATCGCAGCCTTCAACCAAATAATGAGCAACATTCATATCATAATTTTCTAAGAAGACAATTTTCCTTCTGAATCTTTCCTCTTTAGCAATTTGGAAAATTTCCTGTATGAATCTTTTTCCTTCTTCATCTTTTGGATGGGCTTTGCCAGCAATAATAAATTGCACCGGGTAATGCTTATTGTTCACTATATCCGCAAGCCTTTCAATATCTTTGAAAATCAACGTAGCTCTTTTATATGTCGCAAATCTTCTTGCAAACCCAATAGTTAAAGCAGACGGGTCAAGAATTTCCGAAGCAATTGCTAGCTCCTCCTGGCTTCCGCCGCGTGATTTAATCTGTTTTATCAAACGCCGTCTTGCAAAAGCGACTAACCTTTCTCGGCGACGTTCGTGGGTTCTCCAAAGTTCTTCGTCGGGAATTTTGTCGATCCTTTCCCACAGATTTGACGACGTAGGATTTGTTACCCAATTTTCACCTATGTATTGCAAAAGTAGATCTTCCATCTCCCTGGAAATGTGCGATCTAATATGAACTCCGTTTGTTATGTGTCCAATAGGAATTTCGTTGAACGGAACATTTTTGTAACCGGAAGCCCACATTTTTTTTGAGACTTCCCCGTGAAGTTTACTAACGCCATTTATATAACCAGCAGTATTCATAGCAAGGTGCGCCATATTGAAAACACTTGAGCCGTTTGTTTTATAAATTGATCCGAGGGCATAGAAATCCTTATCCGAAATTTTTAATTCATTCCTATAATATGATCCAAAATATTTTTCTATTAATTCATTTGAAAAAACATCAATGCCAGCCGGAACCGGAGTATGAGTCGTAAAAACGTTTGAATGGTAACCAACCTCTTTTGCTTCATTAAAAGAAAGACCATGATTTTGTATTGCATATCTTATTCTTTCCAAAGAAAGAAATGCGGAATGTCCTTCGTTCATATGGCATATAGCCGGCTTAATACCGAGAGCATGCATCGTTCTAATCCCACCTATGCCTAATATTATTTCTTGTTGAATTCTTGTTTCAACGTTTCCTCCGTAAAGAGTTTCAAGAATTTTCCTATCAACTTCATTATTTTTTTGAACGTTCGTATCCAGCAAGAAGAGAGAAATTCTGCCGACTTGGATTTTCCAAACCTGGAAGAACACATCCCGATCAGTAAACCTAACTGATAACATTAATGGTTCGTTCTTTTCATTCATGACAAGTTTCATAGGAAGGTTATCGAAGTCATTAATTTCATATCGTTCGTGCTGCCAGCCGTCCGCGTTAAGATATTGTTGGAAATACCCCTCCTTATAAAGCAAGCCAATACCGGTTAATGGAATTCCTAAATCGCTTGAAGCTTTAAGATGATCACCAGCCAAGACCCCCAGACCTCCGGAATATGTTTGAAGGCATTCCGTTAATCCAAACTCGGCGGAAAAATAAATGATGTTGAACGAGTCGTCAAAATTATATTTTTTTTGGAACCATGTTTTCTCAGTTAAATATTCGTTTAATTTATTATGAACTCGCTGAAGATGAGCTTTGAACCCATCATCATGCGAAATTTCCTCAAGTCTTTCCTGGCTGATTCTCCCTAAAATCATAACAGGGTTATGATTAGTATCATCCCAAAGCTCTCTGTCGAGCCTTCGGAACAATTCCCGCGCATCGGGATTCCAGCTCCAGTGAATATTATATGCTAGCTCTCTTAATTTTTCTAAATTTTCCGGTAAAGAAGGCACAACATTATAAGAACCCAAAAATTTAATCATTTAATCTCCGAAAATGTAAAATTTTTTTAGAATAATTTTTAGAATTATGTAAATTTAAGTTGCAATATAGTGAAAGTATTTTTCAGCTTAAAATAGTTTTATGACTAAAAGATGGGTGGTTTTTCATAAACAGCAAGTTTTCTAAATGATTTTTTTTAATTATTATAAAGTTGTAAAAAAATGGAAATTATGAAAAATATTTTACTTATTGAAAAAGATCAATCGACAGTTAAACAAATTTTGGAAGCTTTAAATAGTGAGAGCAATTCTTTTGATTTTGCCGAGTCGGGAGTTAGTGGTTATTCGATGGCTTTAAGAAAATTGCCTGATGTTATTATATGTAATAAGAATCTTTTCCAAAATGAATTTGAATTAAATATTTCTTCCTGGCGGGAAGATACCTTTCTTTCATCTATTCCCTTCATCTTTTTGTTAGAAAAAGATTCCTCCAAATTTGAAAATTACCAAACATCGCAGCTCGATTATTTTATTCAAAAGCCGTTTCAATCAAGGGAGCTTGAAAAAATATTCCGACTTGCTGTTGCAAAATTTGATTCAATTAAAAAAAAGTCTGACGAAAAATTAGATCAGCTTAGAGGCAGTATTTCATTTCTACTTCCACATGAATTTTTCACACCGTTAAACGGTATTTTAGGATTTTCCGACTTTCTGATTAAAGATTTAAATAATTTATCCAAAGATGAAGTTCTTGAAATGCTTGGATATATCCGGAAAGATGCTAACCGTCTTAAAAAGCTTACCGAAAATTTTGTAACATTTGCGCAGCTCGAACTAATTGAAAGAGATCAAGCAAAAATAAATGCATTAAGAAATTCTTATTTTTTAAATCCCGCTGAAGCTATTATATCAGCGGGTAAAAAAATTGCGCAGCGTACCGGACGCGAAGAAGATATATCAATCGAAATAGAGAACTCTGCAATTAGAATGTCGGAAGAATTTCTAAACAAGATGGTTCTGGAAATCGTAGATAATTCATTTAAATTCTCATCTAAGGGAACAGTAGTTAATGTTAATTTGATGGCTAACGATTCAAGTGTAATGATAGAGATTTCCGATAATGGAATCGGAATGACGACTGAAGAAATTGCTTCAATCGGAGCTTACATGCAGTTTAACAGGTTAAAACTTGAGCAGCAGGGTTCCGGGCTTGGACTAATTATTGCAAAAAAAATTGCCGAGCTTCACGGCGGCGTTTTCAAGTTGGAAAGCGTAGTAGGAGAAGGTACAAAGGTTTCTATTATTTTTGATAACTAAATTCAATTTTCTATAACCAGTAATGAGGATACAATGAGTAGCTTTGACTTAAAAAAAATTCAGGGGATAATCAAAAGCATGGGATTTGACGGATGGCTTTTTTTTGATTTCCGTGGTTCAAATGATTTGGCATTAAGTATTTTGAATCTTCCAAAAGAAAGTCATCTTACAAGGCGATTTTTCTATTTTATTCCAAAAGATGGGGATCCAAAAAAGATTGTTAATGCAATTGAATCAGGATTTTTAGATCATCTGCCCGGTGAAAAATTAAAATACGCGAACCATTCTTCGCTCACCGGACACTTAAAAAATATTTTAGAAAATGTAAAGTCAGTAGCTATGGAATACTCGCCTCTTAATTCTATCCCTTATGTAGCAAAGGTGGATGCCGGTACAATTGAGTTAATAAAATCATACGGAGTAGAGGTAAAAAGTAGCGCCGATTTGATTTCCATGTTTGCGGCAGTTTGGTCAGAAGGACAATTTATTGATAACAAGCCCGTTGCAAATGATCTAACTCAAATAGTAAGAGGAGCATTTAATTTTATTAAAACAAAACTATTGTCTTCTTCTAATTTAACCGAATATGATGTTCAACAATATATTATGGATGAATTTGAAAAGCGAAATTATTATACAGATTCGCCTCCGATTGTCGGTGTAAATGAAAACAGCGCGAACCCTCATTATACTCCGACTTCAGAAATCTTCAAACCAATTCACAAGAAGGATTTTGTGTTGATTGACCTCTGGGCAAAGACGAAAAATACAGACTCTGTTTGGGCTGATATAACCTGGGTTGGTTTTGCCGGTGATTCGATTCCTGAAAAGTACATTGATATCTTTAATATCGTTTCAAAAGCAAGAGATGAAGCTTTTAATTTTGTTTCATCAAGGTTTGCTGCTCATAAAGAAGTCCGTGGTTTTGAAGTTGATGACGCTGCAAGAAACGTTATTTCTAATGCAGGGTACGGTGAATACTTTTTTCATAGAACCGGTCATTCGATAACGACAGATTTGCATGGAAGCGGAGCCCACATGGACAATTATGAAACCAAAGACGAGCGATTGCTGTTACCTTCAACTTCTTTTTCAATTGAACCAGGTATATATTTACAAGAGTTCGGTGTAAGAAGTGAAATTGATGTCTTTATAACACCCGAAGGCAAGGTAATAGCTACAGGGAATGAGATACAAAAAGATATAATCCCAATATTAAAATAATTTCCTAACCAATAACAGAAAAAAGCTTTAAGGTTTATTGCCTTAAAGCTTTCTTTATATCTTATCAAAATCTATTAATTTTATTCGTACTTTTTAACTTCACTAAGAATATAAGTAGCAACAGCTCTTGCCTCATCTGGTTTTAATCCGGGATTAGGCATTGGCGGATACCCCGGATTATTTTGCGTAGGATGCAAAATAAAAGCAACAAGCTTGTCTACATTTCCTTTATATTTTGGAAGAGTTTGTTTGTAGGGTGGACCAACTACTTTATGATCAAAGCTATGGCACGATGAGCAGATATTTTTATAAATATCCTCGCCGCTAATCTTAGGAGCATTGCTTTCACCGGTTAGTTGCTGCATCAACTTGGTATATTTAGCGCCCATCTCAACTGTCTGAATTTCATTTGCATTAATCAATGCCAGTTGATCTTTTATAACTAAAGTAATTATTACAATAATCACAGTAATGAAAACGTGTAATGCATATTTAATTTCCTGATTTCTTATCATAACATATAAATAATGATAAGCTAGGAATATCAATACCAAAGCAGCGCTTGAATAGAAGAATACGGCACCTGATAAAGAATTGTTCGGCAAAGTCACTAAATTAATCAATAAAAAAACAGGCAAAATTATTATTGATGTAAATGTTAACCGGATACTAAAACTTCTCACGAGATTTTTATATTCTTCAGAAATAAATTTTCTACCACCATCCCAATAGAAAAAAGCAAAAAGAAGTGTGGCACCGGTAAAAGCTCCGGAGATAAAGATGATTTGAATAAACCGTGAAATAACTAACCATGATAAAAGCACAGAAAGGATATTACCTGCACTAAATGTGTCGGGGTAAACCGGAAGGGTTGAGCCTGCAATAAAAAACCATACGGATATAAAAAGGAAAATAAAACCAAATTTACCTGAGCTTGAGCTTAAATGACGGCTCCCGGAATGTAATTCAGAAATTTCATCTTCAATTGATTTGTCTTCCGACCGGAAACCTTTAATTGCATCAAATACTTCCGTAAACTTGAGTGAATATAAATAAGTGTATACTAAAACCAATCCTATTATCAAAAGTAAAAGAGAAGTGAAGAGATAAGAAATCGCAGAAGCTTGCCCTAAACTTAATAATTGGACAAAAATTAAAATCGAGGTTAAAAGAGTTAATACTCCTAAGATTATTCCCATACTTTTATTAATTGTAACAACTTCCATTATATCTTTAGAAAACCGAATTTTATTAAGATTGTTTTCTTTCACTCCTTTATTCTTAAAATATAATGAAAAAAACGTTCCGCTTAATAAAATGCTGATATAAAGAATGAATAAAGAAAAAGTTAGCATTAATAAATAATGAAGCAGCATAATGTGCTTGGGTGAAAGAGGAATAATTAACTTATCAAGAAAATTCATTTAAGTTCTCACTAATTTCATTAAATAAAAAGTTTGTCAAATGATAAAATAATTACGACTACGACGGCAAATATATTTATATTCATAAATGCTGAACGGAACAAGTACCTACCTTTAGTTTCGTTAAGCAGCTTGAATGAATTAACTGCAAGCCATAATCCCGGAAGTAGTAAAGTAAATTGAATTACGGGACTTTTAACTATTCCAAAAAATGGGATAAGAAAGCTTGTTACAGCAGTCGCCAGTATCCATATAAAAGTAATTTTTGCAAGCTGATAGTGATTGAATATCTTTGTGAGAGTCGGAAATCCCGCTTGCTCATAGTCTGTACCAAACACTAAAAGTAAAAGCCAGAAGTGGGGAATCTGCCAGATAAAGAAGAAGAAAGATAATATAATAATTTGCCAATCCAATAAATGTCCACCGCCGGCAACCCAACCGATCATAGGAGGGATGGCGCCAACTAATGACCCCGGGATTATTGCTAAGGCATATACTCTTTTCAACGGAGTATAAACGCCGTTATACCAAAACAAATTTAACAGCCCTAATAAAAAGGCTATTGTGCCAACCTCAAAAAATAAAACCACCGAGCCAGAAATTATTAGAATTAATGAAATCAATAAAGCACTTGCCGCAGATATTCTTCCCGACGGGATAGGGCGATTCTTCGTTCTATCCATTAGCGCATCCGTATCTCTTTCCTGGAAATGATTGACCACTGCCGAGCCTGATGACAGCAACAGAACGCCAATAACAGGAGCGATTATGGAACTTGTCATTTTCCCGGCGGCACAAATAAAACCGAATACGGTTGTAAGAGTTACAAAAGTAGTAATCCGCAACTTAGAAAGCTCAATAACAATATTTATTTTATTTTTAATCAAAGCTGAAAAAGATTTTCCTTCAATATTTTTCAAGGTTAGTGCTAACATGTTACATCTTGCTCGAAGTTGTATCTACGTCTGACTTTCCTTCTTCTTGTTTGGCTAACCATTTATTAAAATCCTTTTGTTTCATAACGACAACAGCACTATACATATAAGAATGACGCAGCCCGCAATATACAGCACACATTATATCAAACTTACCTAACTGCTCCGGTTTAAACCATGCGGTGTTATTATAATTTGGAATAACATCTTTCTTAATCCTAAAAGCAGGTACATAGAAAGAATGATCAACATCCATCGAATGTAACAATACCTTCACCGGTTGATTTAGAGGCACATAAAGAGTATCCGATTTAACTCCGTTTGGGTATTCAAATTTCCAGCTCCACATTTGAGCCGTAACTTTTATAATCATCGAATTAGGCGGAGCATCCTGCATTTTTACATAACCTTCCCACCCAAAATAAAACATTACCAAAACTAAAAGTGTAGGTATAACAGTCCAGATAATTTCAAGCGGAACACTTCCATGAATGTTTACAGCTTTTTTGTTTTTCTTTCTATTGTATTTAATCACAAAGACTATCATTAAGGTCGTAATTAAAACAAGGAAGAAAACACAAACCGCTACTATGAATATAAAAGTATTATCGACAGATTGAACAAAATTTGAAGCATCTGCAAACATTTTTTCACCTTAATAGTAAGAATAATTCTGAAATAAAAGCACGATTAACAACAAAAAGAAGAGAATTGCAACAACGACAAAAACTCTGAATGCCTTCATCTCGAATTTTAGATGCATGAATTCAGACAATACTAGATAAGATTTTACCATTGCAATAATAAGGGCAACTACAATACTAAACTTACCAAAACTTATTCCGGCAACGGCTGCAGTAAGAGCGGTCAATGTAACTAATGCCAACCAAACTAATATATAAATTCCGTATCCGGGAGAATGTTTTGTAAGAGTTTTATTTTCTTCCATATATAATTACCTCAAGTGATAAGATAGAAAAGCGGAAATAGAAAAATCCAAATTATATCAACAAGGTGCCAATATAAACCGGCGTTTTCCAGCTTAACATAATTGTCTTTGTTAATAATACCTTTAATTGTAAAGCGAATCATAAAAGCTATAATAGTCATACCAACAATAACGTGTACACCATGCAAACCAACCATCGTGTAATACAGACCGTAATAAAGAATTTGCCCTGACGGTTTTGCGGTAAGTATAGGAGAGCCGGGATAATTCCCTGCTCTAAATTCTGCTCTCCATTCAAAAAACTTATTAACGAGGAACGCAACTCCAAATAAGAAAGTTATTATTTGTAGTGTGAGGGAAAGAATTTTATTCCCTTTTTGCATTGCGGCAATAGCCAATGCCATAGTTAGGCTGCTCGTCAAAAGGATAAGAGTGTTCGCAGTGCCGAGAAAAATATTCATCCCTTCGGCGGCAACATGAAAATCATGCTGGTGATTATATCTATAGACCGAATACATCAAAAATAAACCGCCGAAAAGTAAAAACTCTGAGAGGAGAAAGAGCCACATACCCATTCTCGCTCCTACATCATCCCTATGGACATGAACAACAGCTTGGTTTTCAGTGCTCAAATTATTTCCTCCTTTTCTAAAACAGGTTCATCATTTTCTTTGTATTCGTAAGGAGCTGCAGTAACAACCGGGATCTCCTCAAAATTTTCTGCAATAGGTGGAGTTTGAACTTTCCATTCCAATGATTCCCCTCCCCAAATATTATTTTCAGTAATAATTTTACCGTAACGGAGTGACCGGAGAAGATTGATAAACATTATTAATAAACCGGCGACTAATACCCAGGAGCCAACAGTCGATATCACATGGTAAATTTGGAATCTCGGCAAGTAATGGTAAGATCTTCTCGGCATACCTAACCAGCCCATTATAAGAAACGGGAAATAAAGAATATTAAATCCTACAAAGATGTGCCAAAATGCAACTTTTGCAACTTTCTTATTGTACATTCGCCCAAACATTTTGGGAAGCCAATAATGGAGTGCTGCGAACAGAGCCATGCCTGTCCCGCCAAAAATCACATAATGAATATGCCCGACAATAAAATAAGTGTCGGTTAAATAAATATCTACATTTAGAGCGCCCTGTATGATGCCGGTAAGCCCTCCGATAGAGAATAAGAATATAAAAGCGAGTGCATAAAGCATCGGAGCTTCAAGTTCAATTGAACCTTTGTACAAAGTGGCAGTCCAGTTAAAAACTTTTATTGCACTTGGAATAGCGACAAGAAAAGTTAGTAAAGAAAAAATAAACTCTGCATTATTACTTAAACCGACTGCGAACATATGGTGAGCCCAAACCATCGATCCGAAAACAGCAATAGCAATGCTTGAGTAGGCAATGAATTTATAGCCAAAAATTGTTCGATGAGCAAAGACCGGGATTATCTCTGAAATGACACCCATCGCAGGTACAATTATTATATAAACTGCAGGGTGCGAATACATCCAAAACATGTGCTGGAATAACATTGGATCACCGCCGAGAGTCGGATCGAAAAGACCGACACCAAAAACCCTTTCAATGATTACAAGCAGCAAAGTAATTCCCACAATAGGGGTTGCTAAAAGTTGTATCCATCCTGTAGCATAAAGAGACCAAGCAAAAAGCGGCATTTTGAACCAGCCCATACCGGGTGCGCGCATACGGTGAATAGTTGTCAGAAAATTCATGCCCGTCAATATTGAAGAGAAACCCAAGATGAAAACAGCGGATAAAGTAAATACCATGTTTGTACCAGTTCTAACGCTATACGGAATATAAAACGTCCAACCTGTATCCGCAGCTCCTCCTGGCAATACCATAGAGAGAAGGATCATTGTCCCCCCGATAATATATAAATACCAGGATAATAAGTTTAACCTTGGGAAAGCGACATCTTTGGCCCCAATCATAATGGGCAAAAAGAAGTTTCCAAATATTCCGGGAATTGCGGGAATAACCACAATAAAAATCATTATCACGCCATGAAGCGTAAATAATTCGTTATATGCTTGAGCGCTGACGATTGTCCCTTCGGGCGTTAGAAGTTCAAGACGTATTAAAAAACCAAGAGATACACCAACAGCGAAAAAACTTAAGACCCCGATCATATAAAGAATCGCAATTCTTTTATGATCAGTAGAAAGCAGCCAGGCTAATATGCCTTTATGCTTTCCTTGGTCAATAAGATAGCTCGGCAATTTACCGTTACCATCCAATGCAATAGAACTGTTTGACATAAATTCTTCCTTATTAAATAGCTATATCTTAATGATTATTAAACTTTAATTATGAACTACTTTATTTCTAACGTTAACAATAGGATTCTTTTTAGGTTTCAGAAGTACAAAAATCACGAAAGCACCTACCAACATAATCATGAAAATACCGATCAAAATAAACAACGTAATTACAAGAAATTTGTTCTTTGGTTGGAGGCTAAAACAGAATCTTAGAACTTCGTCTACTACCGGCACAGCACGACCTCTGGCAGCATCCATAATTGCCATCTTAAAATCGAGCGGAAGAATTCTAAAATTACCCTGTTCATCATATCCTGGTTCAAGGTACCTGCAAATTTTTCCTGATGGGGAGACAAAAATAATGACACCGGTATGGAGAAAGGTATTTCCTTCTCTTTCGAAATGAAATCCGGCGGCATCAGTTAAAGTTTTTATAGAAAGACTATCGCCTGTTAAAAAACGCCATGAAGAAGAAGGGATTTTCTTCCCTATCAAATCCATAATCTGAAATTTTTTATTTGCAGCATCAAAAGAAGTTTCTTGCGGGTTGATGCTTATAGTCAGCAAGTTATAATCTTTACCTGGTTCCAAATCAGTTTTTCCAACGGCAGTCGCCACCTCAGTCATCAATGGTGTGCAAATTCCAGTACATTTATAATATGCAAAATCAATAACAGTCGGCTTATTAACTAAATCCTTCAATAAAACTTCCTTCCCATCCGAATCATAAAAATTTAGATTCAGAGGAATAGTTTTACCAAGATTCTTTACAATCCCTACCTTTTCATTTACGCTACCGGCAAATAATTTAGTAATGCCTGTAAAGGAAAAGGAAATGATTATTGCAATTATGATTTTTTTCATTTACTGCTCAATTAAAACTTTTTATTCATATATGAATAAAAAGTATTCCAATCGGCTTTTGTCATGTCATAAACATTTCCATTAAAGCCATCCTGGTTAATGTTGTTGACGATTATATCGATAAAAGACTGTTCGCTTTTATGCCAATCGTCTGAGCTGCTTAAAGTTGTAAGAGCTTCTATTTTATTATTTGTAACACGGCTAAAAATTTGTGCACCCGGCTGAGAGTCTTTGGAGATATTATTCAGAGCAGACAAAATATTTTGATAACGTGACTGATTATCATTTATCACCAATTGCATAGCATCTTTAACCGGAATTTGCCCCGGATCTTTTTGTTTTTCACCCAAATGGTAGGTCTGAACCATTGCTGTTATTTCATCCGGAGTATCTTGAGGCGGATCTGGAACAAAAGCCTTTCTGATATAATGAGCTAAAGCAAATTTATCCGCAGGAGACAAGTTATCAAACGCAACCATAGCGCTTCCGGGTATTCCTTCGGATAAAGTTTTATAAATTCCGGAGAGCTTTGGACTGTTTATCCAACCCTCTTTACTTGTAAAATTTCTTGGCTTAGGTGTTAATGCAACAGCCGCAACTCCATCGCCTTTACCGTCCGCACCGTGACAAGCAACGCACGATGCAGTAAAAATAGTTTTCCCTTTATTGATTAAGTCATCTGTGGGAGTGGTTAAAGAACTAATATCACTGCTTACAGATTCGCTCGGCATAATCAAAGGCAAATCATCAGCTTGAGCTGAAACAGGTACAGCAGGAGGAATTGTAAATTCTTCTACTTTATTTATTTTATAAAGATAGAATACCCCAACTCCCAACCCGATTAGCAGAATATAAGGATACAGCAACCCAAATAATTTTGATGGATTTTTCTTCATATCTGCTTTTATTGTTTGGATTATTTTTTCGATGTTATTCATAAATTTCCTTTTGATCTTTTCATCCTATAAATGAAAATCTAAACCTCTCTGAAGTTTAGGATCTCCAATTGGCAGAAGATTATACTTATGGCTTAAAGATTTGAAGATTAAAATTATTAAACCGACCGCAGCTACCGGGAAAACTAAATCCATCCAGCTAAAGGAATATTGATAGCCGTTAGTGGACATTCCAGGCATCACCAACCAGTAAAGATCAAGAAAGTGTGCACATAAAATCCAGATTGCTATAAACTTTAATTTTTTTGCTTGCATTTTGACATTGTAAGATAAAAGGTAGAAGAAAGGAAAAATAAAATGCGTAAACACAATTGCCAACGAAACGACCTTCCAACCGCCAACCCACCTATGCATAAACCAGATTGTTTCATCCGGAAGATCGGCATACCAGATTAGAAGATATTGTGAGAAAGCAATGTAAGCCCAGAAAACCGTGAAGGCGAACATCAGAAGTCCCAGCGTGTAGTAATGTTCGGATTTAATTTTTGAATGAAGATATCCGTGCTCATTTAGCAAAATAACGATTAGCGTTAGAGCAGCTAATGCACACCAAACTGTGCCGGAGAAATAATAAACTCCAAAAATTGTTGAAAACCAATTCGGCTCCAAACTCATCATCCAGTCAAAGGCAATCGCGGATATTGAAAGCCCAAACACCGGGATAAATCCTGAAGATATATTTATATTCTTCTTTGTCAGATACTGATCTTTAGTAGTATCTTGTTTTCTTGAATTTCTGATTATGAAGTAGTAGAAAACCCACCAGACTAAAAAGATTCCGATAGATCTTATAATAAAGAAAGGGACATTGAGATAAGGAGTTTTTCCTCTCAACATTACGGAACTATCCACTATGCTTTTATGTGTCCACGGGAATATATATTTTAGGTTAAACAGGAGTGGAATGACCAGGATAATTAGAAACGGAATTACGGCTGCTAAAAATTCACTTATACGGCGAAAAGGGGTGCTCCAGTCGGCGCCAACAGCATATTCCAATGCAACTAAAAATAGAGAGCCAACACCAATGCTTACTAAAAACATAAACGTTACCAGATAACTTAATGAGGCACGTTGCGGGTCAATTAAAAATCCGATGATACCCAAGGCGGTTCCAACCACAAAGAGAGTCAATCCGATTGTTTTTATTTTTTCCGGCAATTCTTTTCTTATGTAACCAATTTCAGTTGACGACATTTTTACCAGACTCCTTATTTAACTCTTTTATAGCTTGAAAATCGGATGGCTTAGGATTTTGCGCTCTTTGTAAAACTCTGATGTAATCAATTATAGCCCATCTCTGCTCACGCGGTATTTGATAAGCATATGAGGGCATCGCATTCTGGCCGTTTGTTATAATATTGTAGATCATACCATCACTATAACCGATAATTTTTGCGGAATGCAAAGTTGGACCGGGAGGGAATTGTCCCATTAATCTGCTAACTCCCTCGGCATAATTTCCGTGGCAAGGGCTACAAAATGTTAAAAACTTTTCCTGCCCGATTTTTAAGATTTGTTTTGTCGGCAAAGTCGGGTTAGCAAGTGGTTCTGAAGGTAGTGCTTGCTCATGGAAAGGATAAGGCATAAATCCTCTTGCAACCGTACCTTCAACGGGAGTCCTCATAGCATAGCCATCATAGAAAAAATTAGTCTCAGATTGGGGATTAGATTTTTTTTGATTGTCCATCCAGTTGAATGGAACAATATACATTAGCTTATTTAAGGTAAAGTAAGTGCTGAAGGAAGTTAAAGCTGCCACAACCGCAAGAAACACAATGAACTTCGGTTGTAAAATTTTAATTGCTTGTTTTTCGGGTTCATAGATAAATTCAATTTTACCTGCCCCTAAGTTCTTAAGAAATTCAACTACCTTATTTTTGTCAAACAGTGGGTCTTCAGCCTCTATTACAACACCGAATTTATCTACCGAAACTTCTTTTATATAATTAGAGTCATGAATAGGATGGCTAAGAAATGGAAGATTGAAAAACACAGCAAGCATTCCTACTACAGTTGCAATTGAACCGCAGAGGACAGTTACTTCAAAAGTGATTGGAATAAAAGCCTGATAAGGGAAGAATGGTTTGCCCCCAACAATGTACGGATAGTTAATCGCCATCGACCAGCCCATGAAGAGGAAAATAAAAACAGCACCAGCAAAACCAAAAAACAAAGTTACATAACCAATCTTCGATTGACCCAGCCCCATGGCTTTATCCATACCATGCACTGGGTAAGAAGTATTAACATCAAACATAGTATAGCCGGCATCTTTAACTTTTCTTGCTGCGTTAATAATTTTATCAGGCGTATCGAAAAGTGCTGCGACAGAATGTAAAACTTTATTTTCATTCATGATGGTTACCTCCATGAACAGAAGGTTGAGAGCCTTCAAGTACAGATTTTGTTTCTACGATTGAAATCACCGGCATAGTTTTCGCGAAAAGTAAAACTAAAGTAAAAAATAAACCAAAACTTCCGGTAAGTACTCCAAAATCAACAAGCGTAGGAGTAAACATATGCCAGCTTGAAGGGAGATAGTCTCTGCTGAGAGATTGAACAATAATCACAAAACGTTCAAACCACATGCCTATGTTTGCACAAATTGAAATAACAAAAAGCACAACAACGGAACGTCTTACCTTTTTAAACCAGATCAACTGCGGGATAAGGGCATTACAACTAATCATAAAATACCAAGCCCAACGATATGGCCCGACAACCCTTGCCCAGAAGTCATATTGTTCTGCGGGAACCTGGCTATACCATGCGATAAAAAATTCCATCAAATAGGCATAAGCAACCAAAGAACCGGTTAGGAGCATTACTTTAGCCATTCTTTCAAGATGGTTAAGAGTAATGATATTTTCCATATCAAAAACTTTTCTGACAAAAATCAGAACAGTCATAACCATTGCAAAGCCGGAATAGATAGCACCGGCAACAAAATAAGGGGGGAAAATAGTTGTATGCCATCCGGGAATAAGCGAGACAGCAAAGTCAAAACTAACTATTGTATGGACAGAAAGAACAAGCGGAGTAGCAAGCCCAGCCATTATCATGTAAGTTTTTTCATAATGACGCCAGTGGCGGTTTGAATGACGCCAACCTAAACTGAAAATAGAATATATTGTTTTTTTAATTTTATCAACAGTTTTGTCTCTAAGAATTGCAAAGTCAGGAATCAAACCCATATACCAAAACATTAACGAAACTGTAAAATAAGTGGATACAGCAAACACGTCCCAGAGAAGCGGAGAAACAAAATTAGGCCACAATAAATGCTGGTTTGGATAAGGAATTAGATAACCCGCAAGCCACGGCCTTCCAAGGTGAATAACAGGAAAAATCCCAGCCGTCATAACTGCAAATATTGTCATTCCTTCCGCAAAACGGGCAATTCCGGTTCTCCATCTTTGTCTAAGCAAAAACAAGATAGCCGAGATAAGAGTTCCGGCATGTCCGATACCAATCCAAAAAACAAAGTTGGTAATATCAAATGCCCAGCCAACCGGAATGTTGTTTCCCCACATTCCGATTCCATAATATAAAGTCAGCCACAAAGAATAAGCGCCAATTAGTAAAGCCGTACTACTAATAGAAAGTGCTATATAAAACTTTCTAGTAGGCGGTTGAGTTAACGGTCTGGTAATTATCTCGTCAATATCCGCTAAACGGGGATTACCTTCGACAAGAGCTAGTTCCTTAGTGTAGTCAATATTCAATTATGCTTCCTCCGAATGAGTATTTCTTAATTTTGCGAGATAAGTAACATTTGGCCTGACATTTAAATTTTCTAAAACGTAGTAACCTAATTCGTTATTTCTATATTTGTAGAACTCGGATTTATTATCATTTATGTCTCCGAAATTAATTGCACTTGTTCCACAAGCTTCCTGGCAAGCAGTTTTAACATCGGAGCCTTTGAGAGGCTTATGTTCTCTTATAGCATCTTCCCGGGCTACCATAATTCTTTGAATACAGAAAGTGCATTTTTCCATTACACCGCGGGAACGCACAGTAACTTCAGGGTTGTAAACCAGATCAAACAAATTGCTTTCCTGATAACCGTCTCTAAAATGATCTTTGAAGTTAAAGAAATTAAATCTTCTAACTTTGTAAGGGCAGTTATTGGAACAATATCTTGTTCCCACGCAACGGTTATAAACCATTTGGTTTAATCCGTCGTCACTATGATTAGTTGCAGCAACCGGGCAAACATTCTCGCATGGAGCATGGTCGCATTGCTGGCAAAGCATAGGTTCAAGGCTAACGTGTGGATCTTCCGCACTACCGGAATAATAGCGATCAATTCTAATCCATTGCATTTCCCGGCTAACCTTGACTTGATCTTTACCGACAACCGGGACATTATTTTCAGCGTTGCATGAGATAACGCACTCACCGCAACCCGTACATTTATTTAGATCAATTGACATACCCCATTTTACTCCGGGATAATCGTGTGGATCGTACAGGCTTGCATTATCCGTTAATCTTTGCTCTTTAATAATTTTAGGATTCTTCTTGTAGTCAAAGACAGTTCCTTCTAAAATAATTTTTCTTTCTTTAACGACTCCTGAAACAAGAGGATCATTGATCGGATGATGCTCCATTGTTGAGACTATATCATAGGTATCGCCGGTTTTTTTTATTGACGCTGAATTATATATCCATGGAGTAAGCTTACTATCTTTCGACATTAAAACATTTGCATTAAAGCCGACTCCCAGTCCGACTACGCCGCATTTACTTCTACCATAACCAAGCTCTATTGTAATGGTATTATCGGCAGATCCTGGTTGAATGACTACCGGAATTTTTAATTTTCTTTCGCCAAGAGAAATTTCTATTACATCTTTTTCTTCAACATTCATTTGCTTTGCGGTCGCAACGGAAACAGATGCATAATTATCCCAGGTAACTTTTGTAACGGGATGAGGTAATTCTTGAAGCCATCCGTTGTTAGCATATTTACCATCGCCAGTCGCATATCCTTCTTTAAGGGATACGACATATCCGGAGATATTTTTTGGTTTTTCTTTCAAAACTGCCAGGGCGGTTTTGTCAAAACTGTTGATAGAGTTAGGAGCGCTGCCGGTATTTACAATCCCTCTTTGAAGAGCGCCGAGCCAGAAACGATTAAAGTCCAACATTTCATTTAACGACGGATAAATGGCACTTTGCCAGTTATTCATCAAATAATCATGATAAATATTTTCTTTATAATCTCCGCTCACCCAGGCTAAAAGGACTTCCTCTTTTTGTCTTGTATAAAACAAAGGCGAAATTACAGGCTGCTGCAAAGAATAATAACCCACCCTAGTTTGAGCATCGCCCCATGATTCGAATGGATGGCTTATTGGTAATACATAGTTTGCTAATTCCGAAGATTCATTCTCGCTTTCGGTTAAAGAAATTACCAGTGGAACTTTTTTGACAGCATCAACAAATCCTAAATCGGGCGGAAGATGATAAATGGGATTAGAATCAAAATTAATTATAGCGCCGATTTTACCTTCATTCATAGATTGAACTAAACTTTCCCATTCTTCTTTTTTAGTTAAAGAAAAATCCGGAAGTTCTGTTGTATCTGGATTATAAAGCTTTGAGTTTCCAAGAGCATCATTAAGAAGATTAACGGCTACATGAACATTTTCAGGAAGAGTTCTGCCGGCATGAATAATTGCAGACCCTCTATTTTTTAATAAGTCCTTTACTAACAATTCTAGCACATTACCATAAAGAGAATTTTTTTGAGCAAAATCATAAAGATTAAATTGACTAAGGATATCTGGATCGACAGAAATACCGCCAACACCCTGTTTAGAAATTTCATTGAGCAGAGACATAACAAATTCAAATTGCAAATCGGGGCGAAGGCGCATTCTATAGTCGGCGTTCATGCCGGTTAGCGATAGATTACCTTCGATAGAATATAGTCTATTAAAATTATCGAGGTCGTTTGTATTTCTATTATCTGCAAACATTCTTGAAGTTTCCACTCTATTTCCATCGGTGCCGAGGAAATCGGATTCTAATGCAAGAATAATTTTTGCTTTATCCCATTTTATTGAAGGGAATAAACCTGAGCCATAACATTTTTCCCATGCTGAGTTTCTAATTTCTTCATTAAACAACTCATACGAATATAGCTTTGCACCGGGATATTTCTGTTGGAAATCTTGAATAACTTTTAATGTTGTAGGAGATATAATTTTATGAGATATAATAGAAATTTCTTTCCCGTCGGCTTTTGCCAATGCACTTGAAATTTCTTGGTCAATATGCTGCCAAGTTGATTTCATAAAATTGCCCGAGCTGGTTTTTCTTAAAGGCTGCTGTAATCGTTCAGGGTCGTACAAACTTAAAATTGCAGACTGTGCTTTTGCAGAAGTTTTTCCTTTACTGACCGGATGATCGGGATTACCGTCAACTTTTATTGGTCTCCCCTCACGAGTCTTAATCAAAATTCCATAATCCTGCCCATTCTCAATAAATGTAGAAGCATAATAGTTTGGTTTGCCTAGAGTAATCTCCTCAGGTTTAGTATTGTACGGAATAATTTTACCATTTCCGTTATAATCGGCACATCCGGCGGCGGCGAGCGCAGCAGAGGCGCTTACCAAAGCAAGGAATTTCCTTCTTGAAACCCCGGGCAATTTAGCGACATCAAATTCGTCTTCTACTCCCTTTTGGAACTCAAGTTTCTTAGCTTCGGTAAAGGAAATATCTTTATATAACTCCTTAAAACTCTGCCAATAATTTGGATCAGATTCTTTTGATTGCCCGTTATTATTTTGTTTATCAAAATTTTCAGCCATTATTATCACCTAATTTATTCCGACTAACTGAAAGCGGATTTATTCTAACTTTTATTTTCTGAGAATTTTCTTTGAAATTGTATTTACTCTTAAAGAGCAAGTTCAACGGGAAAATACGAAGTAAGAATAACCCGGCTAATCCAGCGCCTATGGAAATAAAAAAATCTTTCCGTTCAAATTTTTTGTCAAACAATTTTTGAATATTCATTAAAACTCCTTCACCAACTAACGATGGCAAGCATAACAGTTTTCAGGTCCATTTTTAATATTTTTAAGATAAGGCAATTTTTCTTGGGCGTGCCTATGACAGTTCAAACATGCAGACATAGCAAACGAATGAACTTGGACAATCCTGTCCATTTGTGCGACATCACCGTGGCAGCTTTTACATTTGATACCCATATTAATGTGTACGCTATGATTGAAATAAACGAAATCGGGAACCTTATGGACTCTTACCCATGGTATTGGTTTTTCTTCTGTATAATATGCAGTTAATTTTTTTATTTCGGGAGAATCTTTTTTGGCAATGCTATGGCAGTTCATGCAAGTGTGAGGAGGGGGTACCATTGCATACCGTGATAATTCTACACCCGTATGGCAATACTGGCAATCTATTTTCATTTCGCCGGCATGAAGCTTATGAGAAAAATTTATCGGCTGAACAGGGCTATATCCTACATTGTCTCTCTCTGCACGCGTTGCAAAATAAGTAACAGTAAAAGATGCAATTATAATAAAAAGAGTAACAGGTAGACGAACACGAATGATATAATCAAGTAAAGATTTTTTCATCTTAAGCTTTCACTATTTTCATAAAGATAAAAAGATATAATAATAATTTTAAACACATTAGAATAGGATTAAGAAATAAAATTTCTTCCTAACTAATTTATTTAATTAATTATTCCTTTGCGGAGAAGCTTTTCCGCAAAAATTTTATATAAGATATTATTGTAACGATTCTAAAAAATGTTGTGACAAACTTAAAAAATTATAATTATAAAACAAAGAATAAATCTTATTTAACTTAAGTTTATTAAACTTTAAAAGTCTACTCTCTATAACACTTTTTTTTATGAGGAAAAATTATTTAAATAATAACTTAGCCTGAGTGATATATATCATTATAAAAAGCCATAGTGTGTTAAAACGAAAAGTTTGTTGGATTAGAAAATTTGATAGTTAGAAAGCGAAATAAAAGATTTTTAGAAATTTAGGGATTAGGGCACAAAGATTTCTTGACAAAACTAACGGGATGCATTATTTCAACATCAACGTGAAATTTTTTTGCTCCATATTTAAGCTGCAAAATACAGCCCGGATTTGCGGCTAAGACAATTTTCGAATCAGTTTTCATTATATTATTCATTTTCCTTTCAAGAAGCTTCATCGAGTCGTCATAATGAGTGATGTTATAAATACCAGCGCTACCGCAGCACCAGGTAGATTCTTCAAGTTCATTGAAAGATAATTCAGGGATGGATTGTAAAACTTTTCTTGGTTCCGAAAATATTTTTTGAGTATGGACATGGTGGCAAGCATCGTGATAAGTAACCGAATCATTCATGGTATTTAATTTCTTCTCAATATCAACATCGGCTAAAAATTCCATAATATCTTTTACCTTAGAAGAAAATATTTTTGCTTTCCCGGAATATTCGGGATCATCTTTGAGAATATGCCCGTACTCTTTCATGAAAGCGCTACAGCCTGATGAATTTGTAATTAGGAAATCGTAGTCAGATTGTCCGAAGGCATCAATATTTTTTTTCGCCAGCGACTTAGCAGTTTCAAAGTCGCCGTTATGTTCGTTTAGAGAGCCGCAACATACCTGATTCTTCGGGATAAAGATATCGCAATTTAATGCTTTTAGAACATCAATCGTATCATTATTAATTTCATCAAACATTACATTCATTAAACATCCGGTCAAGAATGCAGTCTTATATTTTGTGGGTACAGCAGATGAAATTTTTTCTTCAAGATGATTATCGCTAAATTTTGACGACACAGAAGGAGACAGCTTATCAATTTCAGCTAGTTTGGGTGACATCATTTTAAAGATACCTGACTTGTGTAAAAATTTTTGCAACCCCGATCTTTGATAAAACCTTAGCAATCGTGCAGTCGATTTTAACAAAGATTTGTTCGGAATTATAATTTTTAAAGCAATGTATTTTAGAAATCTACTTACTAATTTTCCATAACCTGATTCTTCAATAACGACTCTAGCAGCTTCAACTATTGAACCATATTTAACCCCAGCAGGGCAAGCAGTTTCGCATGCCTGGCAATCCAGACAGAAATTCATTTCTTCGGCAAAGATTTTCGATATTTTCATTTCGCCGCGTGCAACCGACTTTATCATTTTAAGTCTTCCGCGAGGAGAAGAGCGTTCAAGTTTAGTTAATTCATACGTCGGGCATGTAGCCAAGCACATTCCGCAATGGATGCATTGAGATAAGACATCATCGTCCGGTAAAACAGAAAGCAGCAGATTACTAGAATTTAGTTTTGTCATTAATAAAGCGGCTCTTAGGAAACATAATCTTTTATTTGGTCCCTACTTGAAGGCAGAGACCCCTCACACCTTGGGCTTATCGAGAATATTTTCCCCGGATTTAAAATATTATTTTCATCAATGGACAGTTTAATTTTCTTCATCATATCAACCGCAGGAATTCCGACAGCAAGTTCTAAAAATTCTTTTTTTGACAATCCTGTTCCGTGTTCTCCTGTAATAGTACCGCCCAATTTAATTGCCTCATTAAAAATAAAATCAAATGCCTTAAGTGCACGATTTATTTCGGCGTTATCCCTTTCGTCGGTTAAGCAAGTCGGATGAAGATTTCCGTCGCCGGCATGTCCAAAATTTCCGAAAGTAACATCAAATTTCCGGGATGCCTGCATAACTTTTTCAATCATTACCGGAAATTCACTTCTCGGAACGGTAGCGTCTTCTAAAATTGTCGTGGGGCGTTTTCTTGCCAACGCACTAAAGGCACTTCTTCTTGCTGATTTAAGCTTAGAGGCTTCACCTTCCGATTCGGCTGAATGCACAAATGAAGCTCCGTCCCTTTTCAAAATTTTTTTAATGGCTTCGGCATCTTCATCAACTGCACTTCCTCTACCATCAACCTCTATTAATAGAATTGCATCGGCGTTTCTTGGTAAACCGATGTTTGTAAAATCTTCCACACAATTAATTGTAGTATTATCTAAAAATTCAAGCATGCTTGGTGTAATATGAGCAGAAATAATATCGGCAACTGCTTTCGCGCTGTCTGAAAGCTTATCAAAATATGCAATAAGGGTGATGAACTTAGAAGGTACCGGAATAAGTTTAAGTAAAATTTTTGTTATCACTCCCAGAGTGCCTTCGCTTCCTACTATAAAATCACGAAGGTTATAGCCTGCAGTATCTTTATAATTTTTGCCGCCGGTTTTCAATAATTCGCCATTAGGCAAAATCATTTCTGTACCGAGCACATAATTTTTTGTAACCCCATATTTTAATCCGCGCAAACCACCTGCATTATTAGAAACATTACCTCCGATAGTACAGAC
This sequence comes from Bacteroidota bacterium, assembly GCA_021817845.1. Classification (GTDB taxonomy): domain Bacteria; phylum Bacteroidota; class Ignavibacteria; order Ignavibacteriales; family Ignavibacteriaceae; genus FEN-1297. Next base: position 28,038 of record JAKAFW010000019.1, on the reverse strand, counting down.
ATTCAGACTTCCAGGATCAGGAGGATAGAAAAGACCAAGTTTTTCAACTTCTTTTTGAAGTTGCCCGGTAATAACTCCAGGTTGAACAGTAGCTGTTAAATTCCTGTCGTCTATTTCTAAAATTTTATTCCAGCGTGTCATAACGACAACCAAAGAATTTTCAACGGGTATAGAACCGCCGCTTAGTCCGGTACCCGAGCCGCGCGGAACAATGTTAAATAATTCTTCGTTGGCTAATTTTAGAATTTTTGAAATTTGTTCTCTATCATCAGGAAAGACAACCGCCTCGGGCATTTGATTATAAAGGGCGGTTGCGTCATAAGAATAGCAAAGCTTATCTTCAACAGAATCCAAGAAATTTTTTGCTCCAACAATACTTTTTATTTTTTCTTTTACATGATTATTCAAGCAAGGCATCCCATATTAGTTATTTATGTACAAAATTTTATCATATAATTTTTTGTTTGATAGAATTTTCAGTGCCGTTTGAAATTGAACATCATCAGAAAGCATTTCTCTTACTGCTCCGTTATTGCCGATGTATCTCGAAGCTAATTCAATTCTAAGCTCTTCAATAATTTCTTTTTCGTAGATATTCAAATCGCTGTCTCCTAATTTTTCAAACTGAAGCTTAACCTTCTCAAGATTTTCATATATACCATTATCTTCTTTCTTAGTTTTTATTTCTGCAAGCAATTGATCTACCTGTCCTTCGGAAGGAGATTTAAACTTATATTTTTGCTCTTCCAAATATTTCTTAAAGGCATCAAAAATTTGATCGTCATTTAATGATTTAAAATCAACCTTCCTATTTGAGTAATAATAATGATCAGCAAACTGGAAGAATAATCCTTTTGCCAGAAGGTCTTTCGTAATATTTCCGGCTATTTCAAAGGGAACGGTAGAATCGGGTGTAATACCGCCGGCTGAATAAACTAATCGTTTATGATCGGTATAAAAGGTAGATTTAAATATTGTATCAATTTCTGAAACAGCTTTGTTGTGATTTGCATAATCAATTTTCTGAATACATCTACCGCTCGGGGTGTAATATCGTGCAGTTGTAATTTTTAAGGATGTTTTATCATCAAGCGGAGTAATGGTTTGAACTAAACCTTTGCCAAAAGATTTTGTACCGAGTATTATTCCTCTATCGTGGTCTTGAATTGCTCCTGCGACAATTTCAGATGCCGAAGCAGAGCCGCCATCGATTAAAACAACTAAATTTGCATTACCTAACAACGGTTTGTGAATCGAATAATAACTTTTCTTACTTGCTTCATCTCTTCCTTTTGTAGAGACTATCAAATCATTCTTGGGTAAAAACATTTCACACATATCTACAGCAACATCCAACAGCCCACCGGGGTTACCTCTTAAATCCAACACAACCGATTTAATTTCTTTCTTAGCGCTTAATTCCTTTAAAGCAGTCAAGACTTCATCGCTTGCAGATTTGCTAAAGTTAGTAATTCTCAGATAAACATTATTACTATTTTCCGGGTAGAAGCCGGCATAGGCTAGACTTTTTACCAAGACTTCTTCACGAACAAGATTAAAGCTTAACGTATCTTTATCATCATCTCTCAACACTTTTAGGTTAATAATTGTACCCGGTTCACCTTTAACTAGAGAAGAAATTTCGTTTACATTTTCGGGAGTAATTTTTCGTCCTGCAACTTCTATCAAATCGTCACCAACTCTAATCCCCTGTTTCTGAGCCGAATAACCTTCAAGAACATCAACGACAGTAACCCTATCGCCTCTTACTCCGATTGAAATTCCGACACCGCCGTATTTTCCGTTTGTTATAAGATCAAAATCTTGTTTATTACTTCCGTCAATAAAGATAGTGTAAGGATCAAGTACGTTTAGCATTCCTTTGATGCCGGCGCGCATAAATTCTTCCGGGTTTATTTTATCAACGTAGTTAAAGGTAACTTCCTTATATACTCTACCGAAAAGGTCAATGTTTTTTGCAATCTGATAATAGACATCGTCTTTCCCGTCAAAAAATCCTGCGAAAATAAAAATGATAAAAGATGCTAATAATAATTTCTTAATTTTTGAAAAAATCATAAAGACTCCTGCTTCCCGTATAATTCGATTTCATCGATGATTTGGCGGTGAATTTCATTTACTTTTAATGTTCCGTTTAAAACTCTAAATCTTTTTTCTCTTTCGGCAAGATAAAGATAGCCTGCACGTACCCTTTGATAAAAATTATTTTTTGAAATTTCAATTCGATCCAATTTTGATTTACCTTTTTTTTGCTTTCGTCTCTCGGCTTCTTCAACAGGGATATCGATAAAAAAAGTTAAATCCGGAATTGTATCACCAATTGCAAGCCGGTTAATATTGTTAACAGCTTCAATAGGAATCCCTCTTCCGAATCCTTGATATGCCGTAGTAGAATCATGAAAGCGGTCTGAAATTACATAAATTCCATGTTCGAGATAAGGACGAATTTTTTGCCTAACAAGTTGTGCGCGTGAAGCGGAGAAAAGGAAAATCTCAGTTTCAATGGTCATCTTGTTGTGCGCTTTATTAAGTAAAATTGACCGGACTAATTCCGAAATTTTAGTACCTCCGGGTTCACGAATTATTTTAACTTGTTCATTTTTTTTATCTAAATATTTCCTGAGCAATTTTACTTGCGTAGACTTTCCGCAGAAATCTATGCCTTCAAATGAAATAAACATTGTACCTTAAAATATTGATAAGTGAATTTAATTAAATTTTTTTATAATGTAACGAAGTCTTTCCGGATTAGTAAAAATTAAAGAAGTATTATCAGGTATAATCACCTGCGGAACGACGCTACCCAAAGAATCGGTTACGACATCCCGGTAATTAACATAAGCATTTAGTTGAGTTGAATCGACTCTGCCTAAAACATCAACTCCTCCGCGTATACTGATTTTTATACGATTGGGAAAAAAGATAACATCTCTATCTTTTGGTGCATCAATTACTTTAACCGCAACATTATCAAAATTTTTTTCAACAATCTTTTGGACATCAAGAGAAACGCTCACGCTATTATCATGGTATCTCATACCAGGAATTCTTTCTAACAAAATCTTTTCAGAAGTTTTTGTTTGAAGATTTTCTAAAGATAATAATTTAGTTTTTATCGAGTCTAAATTTTTCAAATAACTAAAGGGACCATAGACGAGAGTAGAATCAGGCGAGACAATAACTTTTGAAGCTAAACCATAACCTTGTTGAAAGCTTAAATTTAAGTCGGGGATTATTTTAAGCTTTTTCGCAAAAGCCTTTTCAATAAAAAAGGAAAGGGTATCTGGAGTAAAATTAACCACTTCGACATCGGTAGAAAGCCATGGATTTTCGGAAATATAATTGTAAAGGTTTACATATCTTTTCCCTGTTTCATAGCCTACCGGTATAACGAAATTAGATTCTGCCGATAAATAAATAGATACTAACTTCCAACCTTTACCTTTTAACTTTACCGAAATTGTACGAGGTAATGCAGAACCTGTCGAAAAACCATAAGGAAAATCAATTAGTTTTACAGGCACTTCTAATGTGGCATAATAATCGTTAGACAAGGAAATGGAAACCCACAAAATGACCGAGAAAATAAATGCGACAATAATTACGTATATGTTCTTTTTCATTACCCAAATATAAAAGAAATTTGAACTTATTTTTTTTCGTTTAAATAATCCTGCAAAATTATTGCCGCCGCGCTTTGATCAATCAGGGACTTATCTCTTCGTTTAGATTTCTTACTGACGTTGGCATTAATCATCTCCAGGGCAATAGATGACGTATATCTTTCATCCCGTACAAGGACTTCAATCCTTAGTTTTTTTTCAATTTCTGCTTTAAATTTAAAGACAGTTGCCGTTAATTCATACTCTTCGCCGTTTTCTTTCAGTGGCAAACCCAGAATTATCTTACTTACATTTTGTTCTTCAACTATAGAAGTAATTTCTTGCCAAAAATTTTTATCGTTCAAAAGAGTTTTGAAAGGATAGGCAAAAGTCAATAATGGATCTGTCAAAGCAAGTCCAATCCTTTTTTTACCATAATCAATCGCCATTATTCTATGATAAGAAGAATCATCCGCCATTAATTATGCGCTCTCAAATCTTTCAACGGAATAAACCCCTTTCATTTTTCTTAAGCGGTCAACAATTCGTGAAAGATGTTCAAGATTATGGACATAAATTGTTACGCTTCCTTCAAATGAAGAATCACTCGTGTTAATATTTATAGATTTGATATTGGTATTTTGGTAAGAAACAATGGAATGCGAAATTTCATTAAGAATACCCGGAGAATCTTCACCCATAATTCTTAAGCCGGCAACAAACAAGGAACCTTCTCCTTCTGGCCACTGAACGGGAACTAATTTGCTCGCATCTTTTTCCGAAATTCTTAAAAGATTTGTGCAAGTTTTACGGTGAATTTTTATTCCCTCGCCTATAGTAATATATCCGATTACGGGATCGCCTGGAATAGGGTTGCAGCACTTTGCGTAAGAATAAAGTATCCCTGAATTTTTTCCGTCAACTAAAACACCCCCAATATCTGTCCTCGCTAGGTTGGCAAAATTATCAAAGCCTAAAATTTTTTCTTTCTTCTCTTCCTTTTCTTTTGTCGCTGTTAAAATTTCTTCAAGATTAATCTTACCTTGCCCAACCGCCTTAAAAAAAAGTTTAGGTGTTTCATATTTTAAGTTAAGTGTAAGTTTAGCTACATCAGAAGGTGTAAAAGATAATTTTAATTTCTTAATTTTCTTCTCCCAAACCTCTTTGCCCGCATCTATAATATCCTCTTCTTCTTTATTTAGCCATTTTCTTATTGCTGTTTTCGCTTTATGAGTGGCAGCAAATTTTATCCAGTTTTTATTCGGATGCTGATTTTTTGAAGTAATTATATCAACTTGATCACCGCTATGAAGAACTGTATCAAGCGGAACTATTTTTCCGTTTACTTTTGCACCTATGCAGTGATATCCGACTTTGCTATGAATTTCAAAAGCAAAATCAACCGGCGTAGATGAAACCGGTAATCTCCTCAAGTCGCCTTTCGGAGTAAAGGCATAAATTTCATCTTGATAAAGATTAAGCTTAAAACTTTCCAATAATTCTTTTCTTGCATCCTCTTTCGAAGCATTCTCAAAAATATCCCGTATCCAGTTTACCCAGTTTTCAAGTTCTTTATCCGAAGCGGCTTTGTTTTCTTTATATCGCCAGTGCGCTGCAACACCTCTTTCGGATACTTCGTGCATCTTTTTTGTCCTTATCTGTACTTCAACTAATCGTCCTTCGGGTCCAATTACTGTTGTGTGAATAGATTGATAATTGTTGGTTTTAGGTATAGATACATAATCTTTAAATCTATCGGGAACAGGTAAATACATTTGATTAACAATTCCTAGCGTAGTGTAGCAATCATTTGAGTTCTCAGTATCTAATATTATTCTTATAGCGAAAAGGTCATAAATTTCTTCAAAGGGTTTATTACGTTTAACCATTTTCCTGTAAATGCTATAAAGGTGTTTTGGGCGACCGTTAATTTCAAACTTCAAATTATAGTCATTCAGTTTAAGAATGATGGGCTCGCTAAATTTTTTGATATAGGATTCTCTTTCCTTCCTTTTGCTTTTTATTTTGCGTGCAATTTCCTCGTAGGCTTCACGGTTCAAATACTTGAATGAAAGGTCTTCTAATTCCCACTTAACCTGTCCAAGACCAAACCTGTTCGCAAAGGGCGCATAAATTTCAATCGTTTCTTGAGCAATTCTTCTCTGTTTATCGGGGTTTACAAATTCAAGCGTACGCATATTATGAAGGCGGTCTGCAAACTTGACAAGAATAACCCGTACATCTTTAACCATTGAAAGTAATAATTTTCTATAATTTTCAGCTTGAGTAATTTCCTGTCCCTTAAATATTCCGCTTATCTTTGTAACCCCATCAACAATCTCCGCAACCTCTCTTCCGAATTCTTTAATCATTAAATCTAAGTTAAAATCCGTATCTTCAACAACATCATGGAGAAGCGCACAAACCACCGTAACATCGTCTAATGGAATTTCATTTGCAACAATAAGAGCAACTTCATAAGGATGGCTAAAATAAGGCTCACCGGAGGCGCGTAAATCATTTTTGTGAGCCTCTAAAGAAAACTCGAAAGCTTTTGTAATTAATGCTTCATTAACACCAGCTAAATGTTTGCGGCATTCATCCAAAAGATCATCAAGCATCTTTTTATATTTAGGGTTATCCAAACTCATTTAAAAGCTTATAATTTTTAAATTTCATTATAATTTAATTGATTTTGTTGAATAGTTAAAGTCACCGGATTAGTTAATGAGCCAGTTCATCTTTTAATTCTTTTACTTGCCTCAATCGGTTCGATAGCTTTTCCTTCACGCTAGCGGAAATATCTTTTATTGAAAGTATATCATTGCAAAATGCTAAAGCTTTCTGTTTGTCCCCTAATTTTTGATAAAGCTTGGCAATGATATGTTTAAGAATTATTTCTTTATAATGATTTTGATTCGGGACTTGCATATATGAATCTAAAACTTTTGTATAAGTATTGATCGAAACCATCTTGTCGATATTTTCATAAGCTCGGGCTAACCCCCACATAAAAAGTCGATTATCCGGGAACTCTTTTAAGGCTTCTTGGGCAAGATTTGCAGCATTTTTGTATTCATCTTGATCGATATATATCCAGATAAGTGAATTTATTGCCAGATGTTTGTTATAAGATGAGTTATTGATTGCAATTTTTAATAAATCAATACCGGATTGCTCTTCGTTTTTTACAAAGGGTAGCCATTCTAAAAATTCGGACTTACGACTTTTCCAATATTTGTAAGCGCCGATTGCAATGTAAGCGTCGTAAAATTTGGGATCTAATTTTAAGCATTTTTCAAAATCATCACGCGCGTTTAGTCCTTCACTGAAAGCAGTTAACCAACTTTTGTTTATTGCACTAAAGTATGCCGAGTAACCATCTGATAGGGCTAAAAAGTAGTTGTACCAAATATTGTTTCCCTCTTTTTCTACTAGTTCTTTAGATTGTTCTCTTGCAGAATTAAGATTAGAATTTATAAAATTTGAATTGAATTCATCCCCAAGGTCATAGGACTTCGCAATATCAACAGCAGCAAGATAAATTTTTCCCAACGGAAGATTAGGAAATTTTAAATTTAATTGCCTGAATGTATTTGTCGCAGCCTCATAATTCTGATTTATTATTTCGCTAATTCCCTTGCGAAGAAAATTATTTACCAATGAATCTGGATAAGATTGAGAGAAAATAAAAGGAGACGATAGCGCAACAAACAGAAAAAGGAAAGATAATTTATAACGTACCAAAAGTCCTGTCCCCTGCATCGCCTAAACCCGGCAGAATATATCCTTTATTATTTAATTCCCGGTCCAAAGCCGCACCAATAATCTTCACTTCCGGATGATGTGCATTTAATTTTTTAATCCCTTCGGGTGCGGCAACAAGGCAGGCGAACATCAAATTTTTAGCCCCTCTTTTTTTCAAATAGTTTAAGGCTTCGGTTGCACTGCCTCCGGTTGCAAGCATTGGGTCAACAAGAATAACTTTTGCAGTATTAATGTTTTTAGGAGTTTTATAATAATATTCAACCGGTTTTAACGTAGTTTCATCTCTTTGAAGGCCGATATGTCCGACTTTAGCATCTGTTATTATTTCAAGAAACCCGGTCACCATTCCCAAACCGGCGCGTAAGACAGGAACAAGAACAACTTCATCAATAATCTTAAAACCAATTGTTTTTTCAAGCGGTGTTTCAATTTCAAATTCGGCAGTATTCAGATTCTTAGAAATTTCTACTGCCAAAATATGTGATATCCTTTTAACCGCTTCTCTAAAAATTTCAGGGGGAGTTGAGTAGTCTCTTAGAACAGTCATATCTCTTTTTATCAAAGGGTGGTCGATTAAGAAAAAGTTTGGAAACTGTGTTGTCATAAATAGTCCTATTTATTCTTGAAGCTCAAGGTCATGGGAACTCCTTTAAATCCAAAATTTTTTCTAATCAACTTTTCCAAAAACCTTCTATAATGCTCGGGAATATTTTTAGGATAATTTGAAAAGAAAAGAAAAACCGGATAATGATCTCCGACTTGTGTAATATATTTTATTTTGACTTCCCTTCCGGTGCCGGTTGCTGGAGGCGGCACGCGTTCAATTTCAGAAAGAAGGACTTCATTTAATTGATTTGTCGGAATTTTTTTTCTTCTTTCTTCATTCACGCTCAAGCATAAATCAACCAACTTGAAAATTCTTTGCTTGGTTAGGGCGGAAATAAAAATTACCGGGGCATAATCAATCGAACCAATTTTATCAAGGATACCATCTTCATAAAGTTTTGTAGAACTGTTGTCCTTTTCAATTAGGTCCCATTTGTTCACCGCAATAATTAAGCCCTTTCTCCAGCGAACAACCTCGTCAATAATTTTTTGATCTTGCTTTTCTAATCCAGTTTGCGCATCAATCATCAGGACAACCACATCGCTTTCTCCGATAGTTTTCAATGTCCTGATTGTCGAAAAAAATTCTATACTTTCGTCAATCCTTTTTTTCTTTCTTAATCCTGCTGTATCAATCAAAATAATTTCTTGACCATAATATTTTAAGATAGAGTCAAGACTGTCACGAGTCGTACCAGGGATATCAGTTACAATGCTGCGATCATATCCAAGCAGCGAATTTGTAAGAGAAGATTTTCCAACATTAGGTCGACCTACGATAGCTATTTTTAATCTTTCATCTTCAGGTTTATCTAAATCAACGGGGATAAAGTCGGCAGTCAAATCATCAAGCATATCCCCAAGTTTTCTTCCGGCAAGAGCAGAGACGGAATAAATCTTCTTGATTCCTAACCGGTAAAATTCAGCAACCGAAGGTTCAAATCCTTCCGAATCAACTTTGTTAACAACTAATAAAAATTTTTTATCCGAACTTCGAAGCAATTTTGCGATTTGAATGTCTACTGGATTTACACCGGTTCGGACATCTACGACAAACAAAATTACATCTGCTTCCAAGATAGCAATTTCAACTTGTTCTCTAATAGCTGTTTCGAATAAATCCTTTGAGTTTGGGACATAGCCTCCGGTATCAATAATCTGAAATTCTTTGCCAGCCCAATCTGCGCTACCATAATTCCTATCGCGAGTAACTCCGCTCTTGTCATGTACAATCGCATCACGTTTACCAATAAGCCGGTTAAATAGAGTTGATTTACCGACATTTGGTCTTCCAACAATAACCACAAATGGTGTTTTCATAAATAAATAAATTTTCCGTTTCTACAAATATAACCTTATTAAAAAACAAAAAGCGATATTGCCTAAAAATATGGCAATATCGCCTTTTTATTTTAGAATGAAATTTAAAAACTATAGGAAAAATTCAACGTTGGGACTAAATCGATCCGGTCTGCTACATTTCCACTTTGGACTCTGAAATTTACAGCAAGCGATTTGTTGTAATTATCGACACTCCAAATTGCATCGAAAATACTCAGGAAGTGATTTACATACACCACAATTATTGCCGTTGAACCCGTAGTATAATAACTATTAGCCAATCCTCTTGCATGAGCATATAATAAAAACTGTTGAGTCAAAGTATGAAAGTCAGTATCTCCAAAATTAGCAGTTGACCAGCCATGGCTATATTGAGGATATTTTCCGATAAGTTCATAATATTGTTGCTCCCCAGCTGCTGGAAGCTGATGTGAATAACCATCGCCCAAATCTGTTTCTAATCGATTTAATTCACTTCTATTTACCAATCCGTTATATTGACTCCAGTCGCCAGTATTCGCACCCAATTTGGTATAATCAAAGTTATTTCCGAATATCTTATAATTATTAGGATTTACATTTGCGCCGGCATTTATATCATTAACATGTTGCAATGTCCAAGCGGCGTATTTTGCAATACTCCAATCTTGATTTGCATAATTCTGGAAAGAATTTGTTTGATTATCACCTTTGCGATTATAAATAAGAGCGGTGGCAATTGCTGCTGCTTCAACAGTAAAAAGAATACCCGCTTTCAAATATCTTTCTGCGTAAAATTCTCCGGCACCGGGTAAAATGGCAGATAGAACTCCTGCAAGAAGACGCGATTTTTTTTCACCATTGCTCAAATTTATTTCAGTTGTTTTTAATTTCGGAAGATTATCCGAGAGTGTAATTGCATCTAAACTTAAATTTCCGCTTAGTGGAATTTTATTTCCATTCTGCGCTTGAACGACATTAAAAGAAAAAGCATAAATTACAGCTAACAGAAAAACCTTAATGCCTATCTGATTCATTTTTTTTCCTTAACTATCAAGAATGTTATTAAAAATTTATTTACAAAAAATCTAAATATCAAAGCCAAACATAATCCCACCGTAGAATCGCCATTCTTTACCGTAAGTGACGATATCGCCACGTACATCCCTTGAAAATTTGTCAAAACCGTAAGAAGCATCAAAGAAGAGGTCGGTAGGAAAAACGTAATATGAATTCATATGAATTCTAATTTCTGCTCCTGCTCCCTTTTTGAAACCCTTTAAATTTGTAGCGCTTGCATTCCATGCGTTTCCAATATCACCATACACCGACATAAATATTTTATCGATATAAAGCTGACCAACACGTGTGTCAATATTCTTAAATACTGGAAACCGGTAAGTAAGATTAAACCAGCCGACTTTATTTCCGCTTATCGAATAAAATGGGTAGGCTCTCATTCCTATCAAGCCGCCCAGATAATAATCGAAAAAGTCCGGAACTGTTTTCCCCAATATTGCGCCAAACCGTACTTTAGTCGTTAATGTATTTTCACCCCATAGTTTGAAGTGAATTTTCGAGTTCAGCTCTAAACGGTTAAAATCATAATTATTATATACGTCCTGCAAAAATCCGTTACTTACAGTGTAGCTACCATCTGAGTTAAATTTATCAAATTCATAATTATATGTAAGATCAACTTGTGCGCCGATAGGATTAATCTCTTCATCAACCGTAGGTTCAATTGCATTAAGAGTATATTTTAATTGAATATTTCTTCCGATCAAATAATTATCTGAAGTAGCAGGATAAAGAGTTTGATCGGGCAAAATAAAGCTACCTAGATTTGCCGAATAACTGCTAAAAATAAATCGCAATTCCAGGTTTTGTTGACGCGTAAAAATTCTTTGTGAAGCGGCAAGATCAAATTCAAAAAGATTATATGAAACATCAGCAGGAACAGTATATGAGTATTGTACAATATTATTCACCGTATCAGGAGTAAAGCCTATGCTTGAGTTTGCATCTCTGCTAATATTGTAAACTTCCAGTGACAACTCAGGTTTTATTCCCATATCAAACAATAGAGGAATTTTATTACGATAGTTGAAGATAAAGAACAAATCTCGCTCAAGACGGGAGTTTATGTCCGCTCCGGCAAAAAGAGAGTACCGGTTTAACATATCTGTTGAAGAAACATAAACGCCTGGTTTAATCTTTTCAAAGAAATTATTTGTAGTATTATAATTATCAAACCGGATAAAAGGATAAAAAGAAAGTTTGGTAAACGTGCCTGTGTAGTCTTCCTTTTTGTAATCAGGAACGTTATAGTCATTGTAGTGGATAAGCCTTGCCATATCAAACTTTGACAAGTCGCCTTTAGGTTTATCTTTGTCAAGTGGAGGATCATTTATCCACTCGTAGCTATCGCCTTTGATGACATTCTTTTCTTCAGTCGGTGTAATTTTGAAAATCTTAAATCCGGTTGAAGTATAGCCTGAGTATAGGATATTACCGCTGTCATCAATAGCCGGCATAAAGGCTCCGCCTACAACATTAGTTAATTGATTCTGCACACCTGTTTTTATATTATATGAATAAAGATTAAAAATTCCGGTTGAATCGGAGCAATAAATTAAATCTCCGTTTTTATCATAAACAGGATTTCTATTATCGTGATTGGTCTTCACAACAAATGTGAAATTTTTACCATCGGAATCAATCCTTGCAATACTCCTGTTATTTGCATAAGAATAGTCAAAAATTATAGATTTATCGTCAGGTGAAAATTTCGGGTCATAAACCTGTTCGCCATTTCGGAATGTAGTTAGCTGTTTATAATTTTTTCCATTGATGTCGACAGTCGCAAGATTTGTCGTTCCGTCTTTCTCAAAAAGGAAAACTATCTTCTTCCCATTATGTGAGACAAACGGCTGATTAGCGCGCAAGTCGTGGGTTAATCTCGTTTCTTTATCTTTATCAATATTGTATGAGTACAAATCGTGAACATTATACCAATCCGGATTATTGTCGGTAAGCTTTGCATAAATAATTTCATTCTTTCCCGCTACCCAACTAACAGTAGAATTAACTCCGGAAACAATTTCTTTCTCTTTATTTGTTTTAAGATCGTACAGATAAATTCCGGCGATTCCAAAATAATCATTATTCTTATTTGAAATATAAACGAACTTTGAGCCATCGGGTGAATAAACCGGATAGAAATTTCCGAATCCAACGCCCGAAATAATTTTACCTTCGACGGAATCTGCAAGAACTTTTTTCATCCTTTCTTTATAGCTTTTAGTTACGAAACTGCGCCACTCACCATATATTTGATTTCCGTCTTTGCCAAGCACATCTTTGAAAGCAGCGTCAATAGTAAAAACACCTAGCTTTCCCAAAGCGCGGCTAATTTTTTCAAGTTTATCTTCACCATACTTTTGCGAAATGTATCTTGTTAATGCAAAACCGGAATTGTAAACCGATTCATTACCTAAACTTGTTTTGTCGAAAACACCCATTTGATTCCATGTCAACATATTTCCGTCAAGCGCGTAGCATCTCAAAACCATATCGCGGTGCGTATCCCAATTGTCGTAATTAAATTCTTTTCTCATATATTGCGCCGTGCCTTCGGCAAACCAGGAAGGGACATTTATAGCAGCTATGGGATATGAGACGATAACATTAGGGTATCCATACAGAATATCGGGACGGCGTTCATCTTCATAATTAAGAACTTGCAAAAAAAATGCAGGAACCGTACGCGGCATCTTAAGGGCGGATTGAATCTGTACCATGTGGGTTGTCTCGTGGGAGATCACATTTCTTAACCAGTTGTGAGCACCTCGTAAATCGAAATCTAATGCACTTGTCCAGATTTCAATTTTGTTGTCAAAAAAGTATGTAGCTCCATTGGAGTAATCATCTATATCTTTAATGACATAATGAATTGTACCGGGCTTGTAATCATAGAGAGATTCCAACACAGGAATTACTTCATCTGCAATTTTTGCGACAACGCGAGCAGTTCTTTCGGCACCACTGTGAAAGTGGACTTCACAATATTTCCCTTTGATTGTGTACCACTTCAATTCAGGATGAAAATCAGTAAACTGTGCAAAGGCTGCGGTTTGAATAAGAAAAAACGCAGCAACGGCTAAAAGAATTTTAGACATAAATAAAAATCTTGTTTGTTGAAATAGATAATATCAAAATTTAATCCGCATTTTATTTTTACTTAACTACAGCAATTTTGATAATGTTACTTTCGGTCTTTCCGCTCGCCCCGGTTGCTTGAATATGCGCAAGATAAACTCCGCTTTGAATATTGCTTACATTCCAGGTAGTTTCGTTATCAAATCCGCCTCGTGCAGTACCTTTTAAGTCAGCGACATAGTCTCCTGCAAGATCAAAAATCTTAATGTCGATTTGGGAGTCTTCTGAAACATAATATCTTATTTTCGTTTCATTTCCGTATACGGGATTTGGATAATTATAAGCCCGGTTAGAAGGGAAAAATTGGTTTACATAATTTTGATTTTGAGCTAAGCCAGTGAAGGATGTATTAAAACTGTTTCCATTTTCTTCAGCCCAGAAAATTTTACCTGCATCAGCGCCTATATTCCAAGCAGCAAAATTATTCTGCTGATTTATTGCAGCAATAGAAAGTCTTCCGTTCTCTACAAATATTGCCGCTGTCGATGTTAATTGGGAACCGCTCGAGATAGGAAATCCTGGAACAACTTTCCCCGTCCCTCCGTCAATCGCATAAATTCTACCGTCGATTGTTGTTGCTATAACCTCAGATTTACCATCACCATAAAAATCGGCACAAACTGGCACCCCTGTGAAACCAATTACTTGGGGATCTGCAAAGGGAAAATTATCAGCGCTTGAGCCTTGTAAATTAACTGCGTCTATTTCATTTCCATTTGTAAATACAATGTAGTTTCCGCCGTCTTGTTTTAGATCTGCAAGTGCAAAAGATTTAATTGTATCAGTTGAAGTAATTTTAAATTCTTGGATCAATTTTCCATTGCTCACAATATCAAATACATTTCCTGTTAAAAGAGCAATTTCAGTTTCATTAGCATTTGCATCCTTTGTTAAAGCTAATTGAATTAAGCTGCCTGACTTCCCGTAATATGATTTATCGTAATTATCATATATTATATAAGTCGGAGCATTTGAGGGATAATTAGCAGTAGAAACACCTATAAATTTTCCGCCAAAAGTATAATAATTATTATCAGTACAAATTTGAGAAACCTGAATAAATCCGCGCCCGGTGCTGTCTACAGATGCTAATGCCGGATTATTATTTGGCAAAGAGCCAAACGAATATATATTCAAATTACCATAAGAAGTGCCAACTAAAATTTCTTTAGCACCATTATTTGGTTGAAAAATCACTGGAGAACTGGCAACAAGGTCTCCGACATTAACCGACCCGAGGTACGTGCTTGTTCCGTCATTCATATAAACATTCAGCGAAGAATCTTTTGTACCGAGAGTATATTCAACACCGTTCAAATTCATTGAAGCCGTCTTGTAAGATGAAAAATTCGGGATAGATTTTTCAATGACCCCTAAGCTGTCGACTATATTCAAAGTTCCTGAAGAGATCAGATTAAAATTAAGCCCGCCGTTCTTTTCAATAACATTAAGATTATCCGGACCGGATGAAAGGTTCAGTTGTTTTGAAAAAATTGGCTTAATTAAAGAATCACCATAAGTAATATTGAAATTCATTTTGTCTGACGATGCAGAAAAATTTGATATAGTGATCAAGCTATTAGCCCCGGAATTAGTATTACTGTTGGGGCGTGAATCTTTAGAAAAAATATTTCTATAAAAAAACGCAGAATTATTAGCATACCAGTAATCCTGGTAAGACCCTTCGCCAATTATGGTATTTCCCAAAAGGTCTGTAAATGTTTGACCGATCTCAGGAATTCCGCTCGCTTCTATCAAATTTACCCCGCGATGATTTGGGTCTGCATTTATAGTATTAGAGGCAAGGTTAGAGTTAATAACATTGTCGTCTATGTGCCAAATTATAATTCCTCCGCCGTAATTTGAAGTATCGTCAATCTGTCCTGGTAATGCCCAATCGAATTCATCAACGTCTGTAATAACACCGGTAAGAGAATCTGTTTCGGAATTCATAAAAGTGGTAGTATCATGATAAAATGTTTTTGTATAAGTATTTCCCCCCAGGACATAAGTAATCCTTGCGCCATCATGGTTTGCATCGCGCTGACGGTTTTCTAAGAGAAAATATTCGGTTGAATTTATCGGCACCTTAAGGATTGTAGTGTCAGACTGCAATGCAGAAACTTGAGTTGCTAAATTAATATTAAAGTTTCCGGGATTTATTGTAACGGGTGTCGCCCAACCCAAGTAAATTTTTTCCCAGGCAGACGGTTCAGGAGGAAAAGCTCCGCTGTATGCAAAGATTGATTGCCCATCCATTAAACCAAACCTTCCTATTGCACTTAACCCTGTCTTAGTGTCAAATAAATCCGGGAGACCAAGATAACTTCCGACACTTGCAGCCAGCAACCCGTTAATAGTAACCTGGAACAAAACATTACCATTTAGCACTGACTCTTCCCTACTCTCAGTTTCAGGCATTATTAAACTATTTTTTATAAGAAATGAATTCTTGTCAACTGGAAATCCGTTGAAATTACTTCCAAATATATTTTGAAGAGCTTTGGGGCTAAGATAAATTGAAGGTAAGTCCCTTTCAGTTCCAAGACTTCCCGGCAAGGTAATATCACGCCCAACCCCGGCATGGAAAATTGTAAAAAGCTGATATTTGCTAAAATCAAATCCGGGATACATTGAATCGGCATCGCTCCAAACTTCTTTTGAAAAATTTGCAAGCGAAGTGAAGTCAGATGAATTAGATAAAGGAGAATAATTTCGCATCATCTGTGAGACTGTAATTATATTCGGTAGCACGGTATATTTTATAATTAGTTTCCCATTTGAAACTTTTTCAAAATAATTTTTAACAAATTCAAGATGATCTTCAAAATAATTTATATCATGCGGCAATGGATCAAGAATAGTATTCCCATAATTTTGAGAATAGATAGTGCCAAATTTGCCATTACCTGATGTAGCCGCATCTTTATCCGGTTGAAACTCAACCATGACGGCAAGTATATTCAGAGTATCCTGAGCTCCGGTAATTTTAATTGCTGCTTTTTCCGGGAATGGATTAAGATTTCCAATAAAAGTTTGGGCAGAAATCCTACCCAAACTAAAAATTACTGCAGAAAGGAGGAATAATTTTTTAAGCATAAAATATTAGATACCTCTCGGAATTCCTCTGTATGTAGTTGCAGAACCTCCCCAACCAACGGAAAGAGTAAATCTTAAAGTATTTGCAAGCGGCGAAGCCTCGCCTCCCGGGAAAACTGAAGTTGAGATGTAACTAAAATCGAAACCATAAATATCATACCTAATTCCGGCACCGAAAGTTATAAATTTACGATTTCCGTGATTTGGATCTTCATAAAAGAAACCTGCTCTAATGGCAAAAAGAAAATCACCGGGTTTTCCATACCAATATTCAACTCCGGTTGAGGTTTGGATGGTTTGAAATTCATTGCTAAGAGATTGATCTGTCCATGAAGAAAAAATTGCCTGATAAAATTGGCGGGTCGTAACGGTACTGTCTGCATTTAAAATTTGACTTACTAAGAGCTTGTTGAAATCCAATGTGTATACTAAAGAATTATATTCATCTTTAAATACTTCATATGCAAAACCTAATCTAAAATTAGTAGGTATAGGATCTGCTTGGGCACGATCAATATAATACATTTTTGGACCAAGGTTGCTAAGGTTCAACCCGATACTAAGTTTACCACCGATGTCTGTATTGATGAAGGGAAGGACTAATTTCGCAGGTCTCCACATACCGCCAACGTCGAAGCTAACAGAAGTAGCAACACCGCGTCCTTGTTCCTCTGCGGTTGGTTGGTCTGAAAGCCGGCTGTAAATTATTCTAAAGTTAACGCCCACTCCCCAATCGCTTGAAAGTTGTGTAGCATATCCAACTGTCATAGCCGCATCAAAGGAAGTGAAAGTTCCTATAGGTGTAGGAGAATCCGGACCGGTTCTAATAAATTGTCCGTAATTCATGTAAGTTAAACTAGCAGTAATACTTCCGTTTAAATCGGGCATATATTGCATATAAGTCAGATAGTCATAAAAAATATCCAAATTAAATTGGGGTAGCCATTTACTATGAGTAATGCTTACTTCATTGTTTTTAGTAAAAGCAATACCGGCAGGGTTCCAATAAATTGCAGCAGAGTTATCTGCCAAACCGGCGCCTGACTCGCCCATTGCGCCAGCTCTTGAATCTGGAGCTACAAGCAAAAATGGTACAGCAGTGGTTTCTTGAGCAAACATTGTCTTTTGTAATATTAAAAATATCATGCCGACCATCAACAGCCTGAGAATCATTTTCATATAAGTTTTCCTCCGATAATATATTTTCTTGTGTATGTTAAATTAAATTTTTAATTCATGTATTAAAAAATAAAAATTATAGCACTCTTTTTTATTACTCTTGGGCACTTCTAAAAACTTCTATATTCTCTGCGAACGTTGCGTATTCTTTGCGTTCTTTGCGTTAAATTTTTATATAAGATAGTTTTTAGAAGTGCCCTCTTATCTAATTATAGCCATCTTGCCTAAAACGCTTTTCGAGTAACTTCCGTCAACAGTTTTAACCATTATTTTATAGAAGTAAGTCCCGTTTGCAAGCACATCTCCATTTTGATCTCTTCCGTCCCAAAATATTTTTACAAATTTGTCGTTCACGTAATTTTGTTCGAGTTGGCGGATTAACCTTCCGGCAACGGTGTAAATTCTAATTGTCACGTCCAACGGTTGGCTAAGATTTTGTTGAAATGTAAAATTGGTACTTCCCGCAAAAGGATCAGGATAATTATAGACATCCTGAATCTGAAGCCCTTGCCCGTTGACTACAGTAAAGTTCGTGGTTTTAGTCGAGTAATTATTAAATACATCCCATGCGGAAACTTGAAGTTTATAATTTCCAGGATCAAGGTTATTCAACTTATAATTTATTTCACCCGAGCGCCCGCCTGCATTTAAATCTCCGGTAAAATAGTTTGTAAAATCAATTGGATTATTTACCTGGTCGTTCAAAATACCTTCAAGCTTATGACCTACGCCTGTTCCGGTAGTATTTAAACCGTTGCCGTCGGATAGTTTTACGATTAAAGTAGAATTTGGATTGACTAACTCTGCATTAGTATAAGTTGTATCGTCAAAAAAGATTTGAATGTTTGGACCAATGTTGTTGTTTACCGCGGTACTATCTGTCCCGCCGACAATGATATTTTTAGTAAAACCAATTCCGTCAACGGAATTATTGTAAAAATATAATAGTACTTTCCCGTTTTGATTTTCATAAGAAATATCTTTTGGAACTACAAAGTTCGTTGCGAATTTTCCGTTAGTAATTGAGACTGCACCGTTGAAAATTACTCCACCCGGTACAATTTCAGGAAAATTTGAAATTGCAGCAAGAAGTATTTGTCTTTGAGAATCATACATTGTTAGTATACCCTGCCCGTTAAAATCTGTCCAGGGCGAATCATCCGGCTTTCTAACCTCACCATTAATTTGTACATGGCTTAAAGCTTTTATTTGAACATTTGTAGTTAGATTCTGCCCATCGATAGAGTCGATGGAAGCGTTATATTCCGGAATTAAAAGTCTAAGTGTAGGATCCCCGAGTATTTCATACTTTTGAGAATTAACATCGTTAAAAGTTTGCTTAGTTATAAATACAGCCTTACCAACCGAAATTGGTAAGTTAGAAGAATCCCGCGGAGTGAGGAGCAAATCTTTGAATAATTCGTACATCAATTGATGGTTATCGTAAGAGTAAACGGCACGTGATGAAGAGAATGTGCCGATAGCCCCCGCATTTGACATAAGAAGCAGTGCTTCGGCTGCACTTTGAATGTTTGGTCGATCATAATAACCAAAATCGCAGGTAGCCGCCGTTAAGAAAAAATAATCCTTATTGTGAAGCAGTGGAAAATCCGTGCTTTCAACAAAAATATATTCATGCGCCCACTGTTGATCATTGCCGTGCCCTACATAATTTAGAATAAGAGTGCCGTTATTAATTGCATTGTCAATAGCTTTGTTACCATCAGGTATTGTTTTCCCTACGCTTGTCAAAACTACAGGATAAGCAGCCATGTATAATTTTTGTAAATCAAATGAAGGCGGGATTATTGTGTTGGCTAGCAATTCATTAGGTGCTGTATGCTCGGAGCCTTCGTATGTGGCATCTGCCCAACCATCGTCTGAGACAAGGGTAATTAAATTTCGCCACGTTCCTTTATCGCTATTGGTTTCATATTGAATAATTTTAGTAACAATGTCATTTGCTTCGGTAGGAGTAGTAACGGTTATACGCCCATAGGCCATATCAATAATCTGATCATTGCCGTCGACTTCCGTAAAATAGTCATCTGTATTGTAGGAATAAATTTGGTCAAAAGATTCAATACTTTCAAAAGTCGGTACAAAGTTTTGATGGAAACCTTCGACATCTTTACAATCATAATCACCTTTACCAAAGAACAAAACATATTGAGGTTTTATCTGCCAGTTATCATAAGCATATTTAATAAAATCTCTAAGCGCAGTAGGATCAACTTGTCCGCAGGAAAATTCATTATAAATCTGGTCCATGTACACTACATCAGTCGAAATTTTCACAGGGGCTTGGCTTTCTCTGTATGTCTGTAATCTTTGAGCTGCATCGGCAAATGTTTTATCGGTAATAATTATAAATTTAGCGCCGGGTTGAATTGAATGAATATTTGAATTTGAAATTTGTACAGGGTTGACCGGAGTAATATAATTCCCATTACCTACAGCAAAATATTTTGATACATGACCGGAGGTTTCTTGCGCTTGAAATTTGCAGTCGCCGCCGCTTATGTTATCATTAGAAATCAATTTTACATTTGCAAAATCGGAGACGTTAAATACTTGAATATTGCTGGATGAAAAACCAGACAGGTCATATTCAATTATAGATGAAGTGTCTTTTGAAAAGAATAGAAGATTATCGTTAACAGCTTGAAGCATTGCCTGATAATAAATTTCAAAGTAATATAGATAGCCCAACGAATTTGCTGTGGTCGGAGTAAAAATGAATTTCAATACGCTTTGGTTGCTCGGCAGTACGCCATTATATGTTCCGGTAAAAACATAAGGGACACCATAGGAATATTCATAACTTCCCCAACCTGTTAAATTTTGATTTATAATCTGCGTGGAATTATCATTAACTTGGAGGCCGACGGTTTCAGATGATGAATTAACAAAACTAATTTTATAATTTATCGGTGTGTTATCTATTCTGCCGTCTAACTTATTTAAATAAGTTCTTGAAGTAATAGATGGCGTAAAGTTGTCGCCCATATATTCTCTTCCGGTTTTGCCGATATTGATTTTATCTTGCTGTAAATCTTTAAAAGCTTGTGTGGATGTTTGAGTATAGTAGTTTGAAACATTCAAACTTTGCTGCAACTGAATACGCTTACCATTACTACCACCGGATGTTATCCAATAATAATTTTGATTCGAGTAAGGATGATGAAATCTTATGATCGACTGAGTGGAGGAGTCATAGTCCCAAAAATCCGTCCCTCTTCCATAAAATAGTATATAATCTCCGTCGTTGAACTTCCCATTATCTTGACCTACGTAAAGAATGGCATTCTCAACCAAATCTGAAGGACGGGCAGCATTAGGATCTTCAGGCAATGCTTTCCCGCCGTTGTTATAAATTTTTATTGTGCGAGGGTCAACAGTGTTAGGATCTATTCCAAACGAAGGAAGCATTGACTTAGTGATTTTATAAATTCCTTCCGTTGGCGTTTCAAATCTGTACCATGTTCCGGTCGAAAGGACACTGTTAAAGGTTCCTTTAGCCATGCGGTTTTTTGTCTGAGGCTTTATCCAAAATTTAGCTACATTAAAATTTATCAAGACTCCGTTTAGAAAATTTCCCGCTGGTTTACTTGCTATCACCTGTTGATTAGAGTAATTAATTTGAAACACAATTTTCGTGTAAAGCTTTATACTATTGCTTGAAGGATCAAAAGAAACCGGATAAAGGATAAAACTTTGACTCGGAATTCCTCGCATTATTCCATATTTCCCAAAAGAAATAACTTCAGGATTAGGCTTGTAATTATAGTAATCATTTGAAATAGCATATTCATAATTATTTAGCTTGCCATTCTTTATAAATTTTGGCTTTGGAACAATGTCTCCGTTCAGAGTTTTGAATGAAGTACTAATAATTTGAATTGTATTTCCAACTTCAGCAGGTACGCCGATATTTAGATTTACTTCCGGAACTGCCGGCACTCCCCATTGTTCAGGTTTTGAAACATACCCGCCGCTAACGCTAACCTTAATAAATTTCTGGCTTTTGATTGTAATAACAGAGGTATCTGAATAACTTGGAGCATATTCAATAACTATAGATCTGAAATCCGAAGATAATACTTTGAAGTTACTTTGCGGAAATACCGGAAGTGAAAACATCAAAAGTAGTAATAATGAGATTTTGCTATTCATTTAATCAAAAAAAATTATTTCAGAAATTAAAAATCACTTAAGCCGCACTAAAAGCAGCTTCTTTTCCATTGTAGCAAATCTCTTTATTAAAACTCCTAAATTTTAGGCGAAATTTAGCTAAGCTGAATATACAATGTCAAGTCACCAAAGCAAATTTAAATTAAATTTTAGAAGGACGAAATACTAAGAAATTCCCTAACATTCCATTATTCCATTTCTCCATTATTCCATTTCTCCATTATTCCATTGTTCCATTTTTGATCTCGCAATGTAAAATCTTTTACAAAGTCTCCGGTCATTATAAACCCAACTCCTCTTTATTTAATTTCATCGCGTTGATGCAGAATTCAATGTGCTCATCCAACGGAACTCCTAATGCTTCGGCTCCGTTAATTATATCTTCCCTACTTACACTTCGGGCAAAGGCTTTATCTTTCATTTTTTTTCTAACGGATTTCACTTCAACTTCGTCGACTGTTTTATTGGGGCGGACGTAAGTTACCGCAGTAATAAATCCGGCTAATTCATCACAAGCAAATAATGTTTTAGCGAGCAAAGTATCCCGTGGAATGCCGCTATAATTTGCATGAGATAAAATTGCGTTTCGAAAATTATCGTCGAATCCTTTTTCTTTAAGAATCTCCGACCCCTTAAAAGGATGCTCTTCCGCAGTAGGAAAGGCTTCGTAATCAAAGTCGTGAAGTAATGCTACATTTCCCCAGTATAATTCATCTTCATTAAATTTCTTAGTGTAGGCTTTAACACAAGTCTCCACTGCTAATGCGTGTTTAATTAAAGCGTCTGACTTCGTATACTCTTTAAGTAGATTCAAACAATATTCTCTGTCTTTTGAATGATCTTCCATTTTTGCCTTTATAAATTTTATTTTGATTCTGGATTAAAACTTGGGCATTCATCTGCAAGGACACATTGAAGACAATGTGGTTTTCTTGCGACACAAACTTTCCTCCCATGTGCGGCAAGATAATGAGAAGAGTTTATCCAATCGCCTTCGGGAAGAAGCTCTTTTAATTTCATTTCGATTTTCTCAGGATTATCGGAGTGAATAAATCCTAAAATATTAGATAGTCTTTTTACATGAGTATCTACTGCTATGGCAGGAATTCCAAAAGCATTGCCGGCAACAACCGAGGCTGTCTTTCTTCCTACTCCGGGAAGATTTGTCAGTGCATCAAAATCAGCAGGAACTTGCCCGCTGTATTTTTCAACTAGAATTTTTGAACACTCCTTTATGCTTTTTGCTTTTTGATGATAAAAACCTGTCGAGCGAATATCTTTTTCCAATTCTTCATTTGTTACCTTAAAAAAATCTTCCGGAGTTCTATATTTTTTAAATAAAGACTCCCCGACAATATTTACTCTCGCATCTGTGCATTGGGCAGACAGGATAGTTGCAATTAAAAGCTCGAAAGCATTAGTGTAATTCAATGCAGGTTTAACCGAGGGATATTCCTTTTTGAGAATAGAGAAGATTTTTTTTGCGTGTACAATTTCAGACTTTGATGCCATCTTTATGAAATCTTTTATCTTTAATTAATAATCTATCAACTGGTATATTATTTATAATATGACTTTGAATAATTTCTTCGACATCGTTTATTGTTACTCCACCGTACCATGTTTGTTCCGGATAAACAACAACAGTGATCCCAAATTCGCAAGCATCCAGACAGCCGGATACATTTGCTCTTATATCTGAATTCAGGCCTAATTCCTTCAATCTCGTTTTGAATTTTTCTCGAACTGCCGGGCTTCCTTTGTCAAAGCAGCAACCCCGTGGATGACCATCATGTCTTTTATTTTCACAGACAAAAATATGCTTCTCAAATCTTTTCATAAAATAAAATTACAAATAAGAGGTTGTAAATTCCAAATAAAATTTGTGCCTTAACCCAATTTGCAATTTCATTCTATAAGACAATTTACTTTTAGAGATTTGATAATTATACTTGGTAGTGCGTATGGGATCCACTCAAAGAAATCCCTCCGTAATAATTTATAGTATTGGGAATAATATTTTTATCTTTTATGTCAAAAAATTTTTTGTGCTATATTTTTTCAATTTCATTGTGTTTCATTCAACATTCATCCGCCGCGGCGGATTCATAATTCAAAATTGCGGCTTGCCGCGCTATGATTTTCTTGACTTTCAGTAATTAGATCTAAAATTATTCTGATAAGTAGTGGTGAAGATAGGAAAGTAGCGCGTACGGGATTCGAACCCGTGGTCTCCGCCTTGAGAGGGCGGCGTCCTAAGCCACTAGACGAACGCGCCTGTAAATAATTTTATAAAATCGGCTTAAAAATATATTAACAATCACAGAATTCCAAACTTAATAAGAGAAGTGTGGCGTAGACATCATAATTTACATTCCCGTCCAAAATAAAATTCCATATAACATCCTTACGCGTAGGCGTTAACTTAATATTAAAAATAAATGTGAGTTTATAGTCCCATTCCGGCGAACCTGTCTGTCAGTAGGTAAGCCAAACGGCCGGAGTCAGGTGTCGGAGATTCTCTAAATCAATTATTGCATTAAACCCAAAATAAAAAGTGCTCATTAGAAGGAAATCAATTAAAAGGCATAAGAGCAGCCCACGAATTTTATTCGTGGGGAAAAGAAATGAAAAGAATACCTTTTAACCGATTCATCGGTTTCTCAAATGCCGTTTTTGTAATGATATAAATTCTTGTTTGTATACAAATATTAATTTGAATATGATATTGTCTGCTAATGTTTCGCCCCTCTGGGCTTTTTTTATATAATAAGTCACCTTACGCAAAAGGTTATTATTACATAATGAGAAACCTCCGAGGTTTTCCTAAACCTCGGAGGTTTGCACTTCACTTCCTTTATATTTGAAATTGTTTACGTAACATGAATAATAATAAATTGTGGCGCAATTTGATAATTACAATTCATTACAACATTTTTTTAGTACCATTCAAACCTCAGAGATTTTACTATGGGCTATCATAATTGTTGATTCCACGCAAACCCCGCAAGCGGGGCAAACGTGGTAGGCTCCGTAAAACGGGCAGAACCGCAGAGCGGTGACATATTAGTAGAAAAAGATGAAAAAAAGAATAAAGCTCCGGAGGAGCGACATATAAATATTTTATAGAAGAACAGTATCTAAAGAATGTCATTGATCTTTGTGCCGTAAATGAGTGGCTCTTAGATTCTTGTTCAGACAAGTGCGTATGGACGAAATATGATGGATTGTTCTATAGTGCATTATATAAAATAATAATCCCGCATAATATCGCAGGTATTATAAATTCTAAAATTATTTTGGACAGCAGTGATAATTTACGTCCCTGTCCAAAATAATTTTAGAATTTATAACAAATAATGAAATGTAAGAAATCAATTAAGATAAAATAGCAGCCCACGAATTTTATTCGTGGGGGAAAAAATGAAAAGATTACCTCTAAACCGATTCATCGGTTTCTCAAATGACGTTTATAAAATGAGAAAGGTTATTTTTCCTTTTTACTGCCGGCAACATACTTTATAACTTCAACCTTTTCCATTGTTATTAAACCTCCGCAATTAGCCTTTTCAAAAATATCATTCAGAACTTGGGTGAATTTTTCTATTTTATCTTCGCTATCAACAATTTCAATAATTAAAGGCATATCCTCCGAAAGCCTTAAAATTTTAGCAGTATGGATCATACTTGCACCTCCATACCCCATTATTCCCTTAAATACCGTAGCGCCCGCAAGACCATCTTTTCGGGCTTCTATTACTATTTTTTCGTAAACCGGAATGTGGTTTATTTTATCATCCTCTCCGACAAATATCCGGACTAACTTTGCTGTTCCTTTTATTTCCATCTTAAACTCCGCTTAGTATTTTTGAAATTTTATAGGCGACAAAAATGGCTAATAACGTCAATACGACATTTGCCAAAATATTTGCGCCAGCAAGAAGATACTCGTTTTCCTTCATCAAATTTATAGTTTCAAAAGAAAAAGTAGAAAACGTAGTCAAGCCGCCGCAGAACCCTGTTGTTAGAAGTATTCTCATCTCTACACTTATTAGTTGATTGTCATTCAAATAGAACATAAACATTCCTATCAAAAAACTCCCCAATAAATTAACGGATAAAGTTCCAAATGGGAAATCAACCGGCAAGAACTTATAAACAATCATTGACATCCAATATCGAAGCATTCCGCCAAAGCCCGCACCGACAAATACAATAAAATAATCAACCAAATTAAATTCTCCTTATATAATTAGTAATATTATTTGAGGTAGGAGTTATTAGTACCAAAGAAAACCTGCATGTATGCAGGTATATTCCGGACGGTTAAAGGCGAACCCCATCGCCATAAAAATCTTTGCAAATATAATTGAGGTCGCTACAAAAAACCAAATTATATTTTATAGTATCATCAGTTTGTATTGTGGGACCAAATATATTAAATACATTTAATCCTTTTGAACATTGTAGTCGTGTTCCGATTCCCCAACCCGCATATAATGTGGGGGAAGGAATTAACGTATAGCTGCAATTACTTATCCCATAATAGTCTTCTAAAATATTTAAATAATTTTCTTTTGGGAGATTCTTTTTGACTTCATTTATCACACCCTCATAAATAGAATTGTATTTCTTGAAGAATCCCTCAACATTTGCATCGCGATAGAATTTGTTAACCAACTGAATGAATTGAAGTATCTGTAGTTTACCTTCCTCGAAGTCATTATTTGAAGAAATTGATTTACAAAAAGATGTATCTATTGGAAATAACAATTTCCCTTCTGGAAACGGAGAGAACAGTAAAGCAATATTTATCCTACTATCAACCCCAATTCCTTTTTTAACAAATTCTTCTGCTCGTTTTATTGCGGGATGTCCATTATAAGAGGAAAAGTATTTCAAAGTTTCAATTCGTAATGGTTGAACACAGGACGGAGCCCATTGATTAAGATTGTGGTCGGCTTGCTGGAATATTATTACGAGTGTCTCGACATTTTTATTTATTTCAACATTAATTTTCTTTGGTGTAATTTGGGCATAGATTACTTGGCATATCAAAGTAATTATGAGAATAATAGTCTTCATTATTTATCTCTTAATTTTTGGAACGCATACGTTAAATAAAATCTCTATTGGATTATGCCTCGCCAAGCTTCGGCATGAATCCTTGTAACGTTATACCGTTTTACTATAATTGTTATAGCCTTTATTTCTTAAAATATTTTACGTCGTCCAAATCTTTAAAATCAACATCTTGTGTCCATACTATTGCATTGTTTTGTTTGGCTGTTGTGTATATAAGACTGTCAGCCATTGGTATTTTCCTCTCATAACTCAATTTTGCTGCTTTGACCGCTATTGTTGAATTTACTTCAATGACTTTAGCTTGTTGCATTAACCCAACAACTTGAATTGCACTGTTTTCGTCTTTCTCTAATAATATCTTTTTGTATATCTCATAAATATTTATTGTCGATACAATTAATTCATCTGTTTTCTCAATAGCAGGAGCAAATAATTTAGCATTTTTACTATCAGCGAGATATTCTAACCATCCGGATGAATCTACGAGGTTCATAATCTGTCTCCTTCTCTTTCAATTACAGTATCAATTCCCTTTAGGAATCCACGAGCATCTTTAATATCCCTAAGCAAAAGGAATTCGATTCTATCTCCTATTTGGATGATTTGTAATTTCTGCCCAGGTTTTAATTTTAATTCTCGTCGAATTTCTTTTGGGATTACAACTTGATATTTGGGAGAAACTGTTACCGTTGTCATTTTAAGCTCCTATAATATTTTACACTATAATATATCGATAAGCACAACATATGTCAATATATTATCGATAGGCTTTATAGCCCCTCAAATAGTATCTTAACGGTAGTTATGGTAGGAATACCTGTTACCAGACATCCTCCGGGTAGAAGGGTTGCGCAATTCGCAACCCAGACTCCCACGGAACCAGGCGTGCGGATTTCCCGCACCTGGCTCTTCAAAGAATGATTCACAGCATTCTGCTGCTATT
>JAKAFW010000091.1:0-3907 GCA_021817845.1 Bacteroidota bacterium | reverse complement strand
TCCTTTAGAATAATTTACAGGGTTGACCCAAAAAGAATTTATATTCTTTCAATCAGAAATTTTAAACAATTATTGCCGGAAAAAAATTTAGAATAGATGTGGTATATCCCGCCGCTTCCCGGCCCTAGAACGTCGGGGCATGCAGCCCGATCCCGCCAAAGGCGGGCAAGCGCTTTAAATAAAGTTGAGCGGGATCCATAAGGACGGGTCATCGCGATGTTTCTGAAATCAAAAGTTTGGTTACAAAGTTTATTGAATACTAATTATTTTTCTAAAAACTAGACTTGTGATAAATCAGTGTCGTCAGCTTTTACGCAGAAGTAATAAAATAAGTATAAGATTTTAGGAGGTTAGTTATAATACATTGATACGGTTGCTCATCATTTATATTCGATGGCAATAGAAGGAACTGAATTATTAACTAACCATATGGGGTACAAAATGAAAAAGGTATTTGTTGTTCTTCTATTACTTTTATCTTCACAATTATTTGCACAGGAGAAATCATTCCAAGTTGGTATTGGATTAAATCAGTCATGGCTGATTTATGATTTAACAGCTATTAATGATTTTAAACCTGATTTTCGTCCAAAATTGAATTTGTTCTTAAACTACAATGTAGCAAAATTCGGTAATTTTAAAACGAGTGCCGGTATCAGATATTTTAACTTAGGCAGGGCAATCACTTTGGATTATGGAAATTCACGCATAACTGCAAAAATTGACCATCATTTAATCTCTGTACCTATTCAGTTAAAATATGGACTTGATTTTATTAATACGAATTTGATAATAAACGCAGAACCATCGTATATATTGAGAAGCACGAGTATATCGCCAAGTATATATGATGATGGACTTATGACTGAGAGAACGACGACAGATGAAATGCAAAGACTGCAATTCTCTGTGGGATTAGGCGCAGAATATATTTTTTCAATTAATAACGAAACTTTCAGCTTTAAAACGATCTATAATTATGGATTAACAAAAATTCCTAAAGAAGAAAGATTCAGGTTATCAGACGGCACAGTATTTTTTTATACTCCATATAAAGCAACAGAGCTGAATGTTTCTCTATCATATTATTTCTAATTGCAATGGATTAATGAAGCCGCATCCCTGCTTGAAAAAGGCAGGGACGGCCAATTGAACGACATGGAATAAACTCGAATTGAAATAAATTTTCTTTACTTGATCTCAAATGAAAAAATTTGTCGCATGCTTATTATTATTCTCGTTAACATTCAGCGCATGTTCACATGTACTTCCTAAATATCAAAATGAGTCTAAGCAGGAATTCTGTGCTAGAATTAATAGACTTACAAAAGATAAAGCAGTATCGCTAGTAATGGGAGCTGGACAGATTATTGTATGTAAAGACCTCCAAGTAAATCCGGATTCAACAAATTTTAGAGAAGTGAATTCTGATTCATTGAGAACGATAGGAACAAATGAAATAATTTCGATTAGTTTCTACGACGGTGAAAGAGGTGCCTGGGAGGGACTATTATTTGGGACATTGATTGGCGGAACTGCCGGTTTAATTCCAAATATAGCCTTGCGGACGGGAACCAGCCATCCAGCCGGAAACCCTATGCTCTTAATTTATGGTGCAATAGCTGGAGCAATTGTTGGAATAATTTATGGTTCCTATTATGAAAGTAAAACAACTATTGAATTAAGTAATTAATTGCAATCTGATTTATGTGAATAGAATGAAAAGCTTATCGGTTTTTATTTTTTTGCTTCTAATTTCTTCATCATTCGCGCAAACAACTACCTTTTCCAGAGAGGAAGAGAGAATGGTTGTTTATTTGAACAATGGGTGGGCAAATGCACAAAAGTACGACTCGCTTAAGAATGTCATACCGGTTTTAGATTCCTGCTTCAAATTTCTTAAAAAATATCCACGCTCATTCGCAAAACCAAATGTCTTCTCCTATATGCTTGAAATGACTGTCCTGGTTTCCAGGGATATGTCGAAGATAAATCCCCTGATCGATTCGGTCCTGTTTTATGACCGGATACCTGCTACAAAAGAAAGAATTGGAGAAATTCTTATTACAAGAAATTTAGATATTGCTCGCGGAAGAAATTTACTCAATGAAGCATTGCCTAAATTGAAAGCTCAATATCATATCTACAATACATTAATACTATTGGCAAAATCTGATATAACATTGGGGAACTATGCTTCAGCCAGAGTGAATTATGAGAATGCATTACGAATAGATTCGACTCGCGCAGAAGGATGGTATGATTATCTCAGCTATCTGAAATTAATGGAATTAACTAATGATGCCCGCGTGATAAGAAAGAAAATAAATTTTTTTGAAAAAGAAAATAAATTGCGTTATATCAACAGCTCCGCGATCAGCCCGAATATAAACAAAAATATCTCCGGGTACTCCATGCCTGATTTAGAGAGCAAGCCGTTTGAGCTAAGATCATTAAAAGGGAAAGTGTATCTAATAAATTGCTTTAACTTCTGGTGCGGATTCTGCCTGCAGGAGTTCCCTGTATTAAAAAAGCTAATAAAGGAGTTCCCGGAAGTTGAATTCATCTTCCTGAATTATGGGGAAACTGCTAATGAATTGAGGGAACGGTACTTTTCCAAAAAAGAATTTAGTTTCCTAAAAAAACAAAAAGTTCTATTCGTTAATAATGAATTTAGCAGAAATGTTTATGGTAGTGGAGTCCCTCAAACTTATCTGATTGATAAATCCGGAACTATCAGATACGACTATTATGGTTATAAAGAAGAATTGAAAACATTATTGCGGAATAATATTCTGAAGTTGATTAAAGAGTAATTGTTTAATGCACTTAATCCGTGCATTTTTTACAGATAGTTACTTGCTGCACAGTTCGATTTTTTTCCGAACGATACGGTTTGGATGCTTTGAGGTTATATTTGCTAATACAATAAACGAGATATTCAACAATCCATTATATTACATTTAAACGCAAAAAAAATGAAAAACTACAATTACAATCAGCACATGGATATAAAATTCGGGCATCAGGAACTGATAGATGTCCCGCAGATAATAAAAGAATGCAAAGAAAAGTGGTTCAACCAGACGTTAACAAAAATAAACGATAGTGTTGCGCGGCTGGGAGGCGCCCCGCAAAGAACGCGGGATCTTCGACTCAAAAACCACGTCGCTATACCGTTAAGTTAATCATTGGTAACTTGTTGTTATCGGCAATATTTGATATACTATACTATTATCGATATATTGTTGTAAAACAAAACGGATAATATGATGACGACAGTAAAAATATCACCCAAATATCAAGTTGTAATACCAAAAGAAATTCGCAATAAATTAAATTTAAAACCCGGCCAAAGGATGCAAATTTTGCAATTTGGCGAAAGAATAGAATTTATTTTATTGAAAAATATTAAGGAAGCACGGGGATTTCTCAAGGGAATTGATACAAATTTTTCAAGAGAGGAGGATAGACTATGAATTTAGTTGACTCATCCGGCTGGCTGGAATATCTGGCAGATGGTAAAAATGCAAAATTCTTTGCACCTGTCATTGAAAATACTGATGAACTAATTGTATCCGTAATTAATATTTATGAATTATATAAGAAAGTATTATTAGAAAAAGATGAAAATACAGCCATACAAGTTGTAGGTTTAATGCAGCAAGCCAAAGTTGTTGATGTAACTCCTTCAATAGCTATTCAAGCAGCAAAATTCAGCAATAAGTTTAAAATACCAATGGCTGATAGCGTAATTTATACAACAGCCAGGATGAATGATTCAATCGTATGGACACAAGATGTTGATTTCAAGAATTTAGATGGAGTAAGATATAATAAGAAGAGCTAATGCGATTTAATTACCGCATAGCCGGCCGCTCATAACGATATTGTTATTGGACAGATT
>JAKAFW010000054.1:0-16881 GCA_021817845.1 Bacteroidota bacterium | reverse complement strand
TTATCGTATGAAAGAAAAGCGGCTATTATGTTTTTGGGACTTTTGGGATTGATTGCGATTGAAGTTTCAACGGGGTTCCGATCATCCGGCATTGAAACTAGGACAACTTTTCCGGATTGGCTATAGGCTATAGAAGCTGGAAAAAATAAAATAATGGAAAGTCTTTTTAAATAATTAAAATTCATTCTGTCTCCATCTTTAATAAACTTTACAGAATGAATTTACAAATAATTTCGATAATGCTATAGCCCTTCTAAATTGCATGGACTTTGTAGCCAAGAATATTTTGATGTTTTAGCTTTGAAAAAAACTATGCATGATTTAATATTTTGGTAATGTTAATATATTCGATAGCACTTAAGGCTGCGATTGTTCCATCTGCAACGGCGGTGGTGATTTGCCTGTATTTTTTTTGAATTGAATCGCCTGCTGCAAAAACTCCAGGGATGCTTGTTTCGAAATTCTCATTAACAATAATTTCATTTTTATCGTTTAAAAGTATAATCCCTTTAAGAGATTCTGTATTCGGCTGATATCCAATGAAAATAAATACACCGTTAATATTCATTTCAGAAATTTCAAGAGTCTTCTGATTTTCTATTATAACTTTCTCAAGAGAATTCTCACCGATAAATTCTATAATTTTTGATTCCATTATAAATTTTATTTTCGGATTATTTTGGGCTTCTTCGACTGCATGTTCAAAAGCCTGAAAATTCTCAAATTGATGGACAATTGTAACTGTACTTGCATATTTAGTCAGCGAAACAGCTTCCTCAAGCGCAGAATTACCGCCTCCGACGACAATAATATTTTTATCCTGGAAAAAATCACCGTCACAAGTTGCGCAATAGGAAATCCCTTTACCCTTAAATTTCTCTTCGCCTGGAACATTTAAGTTCCTAGACCTTCCCCCAGTAGCGAAAATAACCGAGCCAGCAGAATAAATTTCTTTATTATTTATTTCCACAGCTTTTACATCTCCGGTCAAATCCATTCCAGTAATTTTTATATTGGACTTTATTGTACAACCAAAGCTTTTTGCTTGACTCTTCATAACATTAGCTAACTGATAGCCTGATATTTTCTCTATTCCGGGATAATTAGCAATTTCATGAGTTAAAATAATTTGTCCGCCCACAGTTCCTTCATTTAAAATTAACGTTTTCATCTTCGAGCGTGAAAGATAAATACCGGCAGTTAAACCTGCCGGTCCACCACCAATCACTATAGTGTCATAATATTCATTAAGCATTATTAATAAGCCATAAATTATTTTTTGAATTCAGAATCAAGAATAGATTTTACCTGTTCCATTGATTGTATGCTGCTGGTGGCATTTGCAACTTTCCCATTCTTAAAATATACGGTGAAAGGAAGTCCTGCAAAACCTTTGCACTCTGGTAAATTTCTTATTGCCTTTGCATCCGGCGAATCGAATTCCATATCTCTGAAAGCGACATGAGAATATTCAGATTCTAATTCTTCCATTATACCATAAACAGGCACGCACATTGGTCCCATTCTTCCGCAGCATACCATGACATTTTCATTTTCAGTTGTTTCTTTTTTTAAATCTGCTTCCGATAAAATGTGTTTTAAATTTGTCTGTAACATTTGTTCCTCAAAAATGATTGTAAATTTTTTATTTTTAACACTAAGTTTGATGCAAATTGAATAAAATCGATTCTGAAAATCTTCGGATTATGCTATAAGTTTACATATGATAAAATTTCTTTTATCATATGGGCACTTCTAAAAACTTCAATACCTGCCGGTTGGTAGGTTCTCTACGTTAAATTTTTATAAAAGATAGTTTTTAGAAGTGCCCATATGTAAAAAAAGAAGGATGGAAATATTTCCGAAGGTTATTTCTGATGTAAAATACCTAACGTATTGGATGCAAGTTGAATCACAACAATTGAATTTATGAAAGAATAAATTATAGTTAGCAAAAGAAAGATTTAATAAAACATATGAAATTTCGATATAATATTGATAAAATGATGAAAAAAAATTATATTCTGCAAAATGATTACTCTTTATTCCTGACTTTTTTAAAGGCTAAATTTCCAGTCTTCCATAACTCTAAAATATTTCTTAGAGACTTACAATATGGAGTAATGAAATATTTAGAAAAAAAAGGCGAGAAAGTTTCTCTGCCTGAAGCTGAAGTCATTACAGAAAAATTAACAAATCACTTTGAACAACAAGGAATCTTAATAAAAATAAATGAAGTTGGATGGAAATTAAACTATCCGGAATTCGTTACGACAAAGATCGGTGACCCACTGTGACATTAAAATATTTAATTAGAGATAAGGATTCTATATATGCCCCTCATACAAATTGAACCAGAAATAAAGATAACCGAAAAAGCTGCTAAAGAAATAATGCAAATAATGAAGGAAAACAATGTCCCTTTGGATTATGGATTACGAGTTGGAGTTAAAGGTGGCGGCTGTTCTGGCTTAACTTACACATTGGGATTCGATGCAGAACAAAAGGAAGGCGATACATTAATCCAGATAAATAATGTGAAATTGTTTGTAGACGGTAAAAGCCTATTTTATTTATCAGGAACTGAATTGGATTTTACCGATGGATTAGATGGTAAAGGTTTTGTCTTTAACAATCCTAACGCATCTAAGACTTGTGGATGCGGCGAATCATTCGGAGTTTGATATTTTAGAATAAAAATTAACTATAAAAAATAATTTATAAGGAGAATTAAAATGAGTAAATTTGAATTGCCAAAACTTCAATACGGATATGATGCTCTTGAACCATACATCGACAAAATGACGATGGAAATTCATTATACGAAACATCATAACGCGTATGTAACCAATCTTAATAATGCTATCACCGGGACAGAATTAGAAAAACTTTCACTCGAGGAATTGTTGGCTACAGCTTCTAAAGTTCCGGCAGCAGTAAGAAATAACGGAGGTGGACATTATAATCATTCCCTCTTCTGGACAATAATGAAACAAGGGGGGGGCGGTAAACCTTCAGGTAAATTAGCGGATGCTATCAACGCGACTTTCACTTCTTTCGATGAATTTAAAGCTAAGTTTACAACTGCTGCGGCAACAAGATTTGGTTCGGGCTGGGCGTGGCTATTAGTTCAGAACGGAAAACTTATGGTTTCTTCAACACCAAACCAGGATAATCCAATAATGGATGTTGCAGAAATAAAAGGTACACCTATTCTTGGGCTGGATGTCTGGGAGCATGCTTACTATTTGAAATACCAAAATCGCCGACCAGAATATATAGAAAATTGGTGGAAAGTTATTAACTGGGAAGAAGTAGCTTCCAGATTTTCCTCAATCAAATAATTTACATAATACTCACTTTCTTAAGTCGTTTTGCAATTTGTAAAGCGGCTTTTAAGTTTAAACTAAAAATGGGATAGAAAAGTCTATCCCATAATCATTCAAATTATTTTTTAGATTTATACTGAGCTATCGTTCTGGTATTTTTCTACCAGTTTAATTCTGTTCGTAGCTCTTGCTAATGCAGCTTCAGCGCGCACAATATTGATATCTTCTACATTCCTATTTTCTAATCTATGTTTAGCTCTCTCGAGAGAAAGTGTTGCTCTATTCAAATCTATATCAGCCAGGGGTTCAACCGTATCGGCTAAAACTCTAATCTTATTATTCAGAACTTCTACTGTGCCTCCGCTTGTAGCAAAATATTCTGGGGCTTTATTTAATAGTTCAACTTTAATTACTCCGATTTCAAAAGTGCTAATAATAGGTGCGTGGTTTTTTAGTACTTGGAAACTACCGATAGTGCCTGGAATAGTTATCGAAATTACATTGCCTGAAAAAGAAGACTTTGACGGAGTTACTATTTCTAAAAATAAATCTGCCATTTCTATTTCATCGCTTTTGCTTTTTCAACTGCTTCCTCAATTGTACCAACATATAGGAATGCTGATTCAGGAAGTTCGTCATACTCACCATTTATTATCCCTTTGAAGCCCCTAATGGTATCTTCAAGTTTCACGTATTTTCCTTTGTAACCGGTAAATTGTTCAGCTACATGGAAAGGTTGACTGAAAAACCTTTGAATTCTTCTCGCGCGTCTTACTACAGTTTTATCTTCATCCGAAAGTTCATCCATTCCTAAAATATTTATAATATCTTGGAGGTCTTTATATTGTTGAAGAATTTCTTTGCAATTTTTAGCAACTTCGTAATGTTCTTTACCTAAAATACCTGGTTCAAGAATTCTTGATGTTGAATCAAGAGGATCAACTGCGGGATAAATCCCGAGCTCAGAAATTTGCCTGCTTAGCACAGTAGTAGCGTCAAGATGTGCAAATACTGCAGCCGGAGCCGGATCGGTCAAATCATCTGCGGGAACATAAATTGCCTGAACCGAAGTGATAGAGCCTTTATCAGTTGAGGTTATTCTTTCTTGAAGGGCTCCCATCTCGGTAGCAAGATTAGGTTGATAACCAACTGCAGATGGCATTCTTCCAAGAAGTGCGCTAACTTCAGAACCAGCTTGAGTGAAACGGAAAATATTATCAATAAATAATAGAATATCCCTTCCCTCTTCATCTCTAAAATATTCTGAAATGGTCAACCCTGTAAGAGCGACTCGCAATCTTGCTCCAGGCGGTTCGTTCATCTGTCCGAATACTAAAGCAGTTTTAGATAAAACGCCTGATTCTTTCATCTCAAGCCAAAGATCATTTCCTTCACGGGTTCTCTCTCCAACGCCCGCAAAAACAGAATAACCGCCATGTTCCTGAGCAATGTTGTGAATTAATTCCTGAATAATTACAGTCTTACCAACTCCTGCGCCGCCAAACAAACCTGTTTTTCCGCCTTTTGAATATGGTTCAATCAAGTCAATTACTTTTATACCCGTTTCAAATATTTCACTTTTTGTCGATAAATTTTTAAATAGTGGTGCAGGACGATGTATAGGATATCTTTTCTCCGTCTTTATTTCTCCCAACCCATCGATACCGTCACCGATTACGTTAATTAATCTCCCTAATGTAGATGGGCCAACGGGAACAGAGATCGGGCTGCCAGTATCAATAGCCTCCATGCCGCGTACTAAACCGTCGGTAGAATCCATTGCTATTGCTCGTACCCGGTCTTCGCCAAGATGCATTTGGACTTCGGCAATCAAATCTTCCTTTACACCTTCAGTGCTTATCCTCGGAATTTTGATTGCATTATAAATTGTGGGTAATTTTCCTTCTTCAAACTCAAGGTCAATAACTGGACCTATTACTTGAATAATTTTTCCTTTTGTTTCGCTCATTTGAACCCTTATTGGTTAAAATTTAAGTCGTCAAATTTAATGATTAACATAAGACTTTACAAATATTCTGAGAGGATTTTTTATCAGAAAATTGCTCTTGCATGTTTATCGGCGTGATAAGAGCTTCTAACTAAAGGTGAAGATTCAACAATCTTAAAACCCATTTTAAGTCCTTCTACGTTGTACATTCTAAATTCTTCCGGAGTAACAAATCTGTCAACCGGCAAATGCAATTTTGTTGGCTGTAAATATTGCCCTATCGTTAAAATATCGCATCCATGATTAACTAAATCTTTCATCAATTCTAAAACTTCTTCAGTCTTTTCACCTATGCCGACCATTATACCACTTTTAGTTCTCAAATAGTTTCCCTTGAACCACTCTATTAGGGCTAAGCTTCTTTCATACTTTGCTTGAGGACGCACGGCGTGATATAATCTTGGTACTGTTTCCAAATTATGATTCAAAATATCCGGTGGATTCTTCATAATTATTTGAAAAGTATTTTCATCACCTTTAAAATCCGGAATTAGAATCTCTACGGTCGTGTCAGGCATACTTAAATTAATTAGTTTAACTGTTTCATTAAATATTGAGGCTCCTCCATCCATTAACTCATCGCGATTTACTGAAGTAATAACTACATGTTTTAATCCAAGCTCTTTTACTGAATCTGCAACTCTTCTAGGTTCGTTAAGATCAAGTTCTGTTGGCATTCCAGTTTTGATATTACAAAATCCACAACTACGAGTACAAGTATCTCCTAAGATCATAAATGTTGCTGAGCGATTATTCCAGCATTCCGCAATATTTGGGCATCGCGCTTCTTCGCAAACTGTGTGAAGATGTTGCTCGCGCATCAATGTTTTCACATCATTATAATTTTCTCCGGAGGGTAATTTTACCTTCAGCCAGTCCGGTCTTTTACCAAGAGGTATTCTAACTTTTTCAATCTCTTCTTTAAATGTTCTTTGATGTTGATTAATTATCATATAAATAATTTCCTTAAATTAAAATGCCTTACCGTTAAAATTCTCGAGTGTATCTTTTAAGAACTTTAAGAATTTGCCGCCCAACATGCCATCGACCAAACGATGATCATGAGATAACGTTAAAGCCATTATCGGTTTTATTGCAATTGAGTCAGAGCCATCTACTTCAATAACAACAGGTTTTTTGGTTACAGTTCCAACTCCCAATATTGCTACTTCGGGCTGGTTAATGATAGGAGTACCGAAAATTGTTCCAAACACACCATAATTAGTTATCGTGAATGTACCATTTGTAATATCATCTGGAGTAAGTCTTTTAGATCTAGCTCTTTGGGCAAGATCGTTTATCGATTTTGCTAGTCCGCTTAAGTTTTTTTCGTTCGCCGCTTTAATATTAGGAACTATTAATCCCGACGGTTCAATAGCGACTGCAATTCCAAGGTTTACATACTTTTTACGGATTATCGTTGTACCTTCAATTGTAGAGTTAACTAGTGGAAATTGTTGTAATCCCTGTACACAAGCCCTTGCTATGAAAGGCATATAGGTTAATTTAATTCCCTCTTCCTTTAGATATTTTTCGCGGTTTTCTTGGATGAAATGATATATCTTGCTCATGTCAACCTCAAGCATTGCTGAAACATGAACTGAAGTATCACGGCTGTTTATCATGTGTTGCATAATCCTTTGGCGTATATTATCCATCGGAATTATTTCAACTTCACTTGAATTATAAGCAGGTTTAATCGAATCATAATTGAAATTTGATTTATCATTTTCTCTCGGAGTATTGGGGACTACTCGTTCTTTAATTTCTCTTTGCTCCGGTTCAGATTTTTGTTGGTTCCTTTTTTCTATGTAACTCAAAAGATCATTTTTAGTTATGCGTCCGCTTAAACCGGTACCTTTGATTTTCGCAAGTTCTTCAAATTTTACTTTTTCCTGCCTCGCAATGTTCAATACTAAAGGCGACAAAAATGATGAAGGTTCATTTTCAACGCTAGTAAATTCTCCAGAAGCCAATTTGCCGGAAGCAAAATTATCATGCATTAAAATAGGTTCAGCCTTTTCT
Organism: Bacteroidota bacterium; assembly: GCA_021817845.1. Taxonomy (GTDB): domain Bacteria; phylum Bacteroidota; class Ignavibacteria; order Ignavibacteriales; family Ignavibacteriaceae; genus FEN-1297. The sequence goes on along the minus strand of JAKAFW010000054.1, from coordinate 9,519 downwards.
TGATTATCTATTTTTGCTTGAATAACTATTCCGGAGGATTTCGATGGATTCATCATTTTGTTATTCTTTAACGAATCGCTTGTAGAAAGTTTAGCTACTATAGTCCCAGCATCAACTGTTTCCTGCTCGGCTATCAAAACTTCCGCTAATATTCCATTAGCCGGAGAAGGAACCTCTGTATCAACTTTATCTGTACTTATTTCAAAAATTGTCTCATCTTTTTTTATCTTATCTCCAACCTTTTTATGCCATTTGATTATTGTCCCTTCCATGACCGATTCCCCCATTTTTGGCATAATAATGTCAATCAATTCTCCTTTGTTCGAAGAACTCTCTTCTTGAATATTTTGTAGTTCACCATGTTCACTTGAGATAACTTTTTCTTGAGGTTTATTTGGTTCAATTATTTTCTGTTCAACTACGGGTATTTTATCTTCGATTTTTTCTTTAACCGCGTTCTCACCTTCTCCGCTAATTACTGCTAGCACCACTCCAACTGCAACAGTATCGCCTTCCTTAAAATTAATTTCCGAGAGAATTCCTTCGGCTGGTGAGGGAATTTCCGTATCAACTTTATCAGTACTTATCTCTAGAATTATTTCATCGCGCTTAACGGGATCGCCTTTTTTCTTATGCCACTTTATAATAGTTCCTTCGTTTATGCTCTCACCCATTTTTGGCATTACAACATCCATTTTGTTGCTCCTAAATTCAATTTAATTTATTAAAATTCTAATAATTCTTTAATTCCCTGAAAAATTTGTTCTCTATTAGGCAAAATAACATTTTCCAAAATAGGTGAGTAAGGAACAAATGCATCCTTAGCTGCAATTCTTTTTACGGGACCATCAAGAAATTGGAAACAATTATCCGCTATTCTTGCCGCAACCTCTGCGCCAAACCCACCCGTGAGCGTATCTTCATGCACGACAATTGCCTTGTTAGTTTTTTTCACTGAGTTAAAGACGGTTTCTTCATCTAACGGAATTATAGTCCGCAAATCAATTACTTCAACTGAATATCCTTCATCTTCAAGTCTGCGAGCTGCAAAAACAGAATCCCAAAGAGAAGCTCCATAAGATATTACTGTTAGGTCACTTCCCTCCTTAACAACTTTTGCTTTTCCGAATGGAACTAGATAATCTTTATCGGGTGAAGCAGACATGGCAAAACTTTGCCGGTACAATCCTTTGTGCTCACAAAATAAGACTGGGTCATTTAATCGGCAAGCGGTTTTTAGAAGTCCTTTTGCATCAGCTGCGTTTGATGGATAAGCAATCAAAATTCCCGGAAGGTGAGAAAATATAGACTCAATATTTTGACTGTGATAAAGCCCTCCGCGTATATATCCGCCTACTGCAACACGCGTAACAACAGGCGCCGACCAATGATTATTGGATCGGAATCTTATTGTTGTTAATTCATCCTTGAATTGCATAAATGCAGGCCAAATGTAATCTCCAAATTGTATCTCAACAACCGGTTTCAATCCGGCTAAAGCCATACCAGTAGCTACACCTATAATGCTAGCTTCGGCAAGCGGAGAATTAAAAACCCGGTCGAATCCAAATTTTGTAGAAAGCCCTTTTGTAGCTGTAAATACACCGCCTTTACTGTCTGCAACATCTTCACCAAAGACAAAAATATTTTTGTTAAATTCCATTTCTTCATGTAGTGCATGGTTGATTGCATCTACCATTACAACCGGCTTACCGGAAGGAATCGATTTTTCATATTCCAATTTTTCTTTTAATCCACTTTCATCAAAAACGAATCTGGCTGCGCTTTCTGGAGTAGGATCCTTTTCTTTGATAGCTCGATCTGCGGCATTATCAATTTCTGTATGCACATCAAGTTTCATTGTTTCATATTCTTCCTTAGTTAGAAAACCCTCTGCTATTAATTTTTTAGACAATTTCTCAATCGGACAATTTCTTAAATCTTCTTCCAATTCCTTCGGATCTCTGTATTTCTTTTGGTCGTCAGATGATGAATGTGAAAGCAGACGAACTACATCTGCTTCAATTAATGCAGGTCCTTTTCCATCCTTAATATATTTTATTGATTCTTGAACAGCATCATAGGATTCTTGAAAGTTTGTTCCGTCAATTCTCAGACGGTGGAGATCAGCATACCCGCTCATCATTTCTGCTATCGAATGTTTTTTCCCGCCTGTTTGAAGTTGAACCGGAACAGATATTGCATATTTATTATTTTCGATTACAAACAAAACTGGAAGTTTCTCCCGGCTTGCCCAATTTACAGCTTCGTGGAACTCACCTTGACTTGTCGTACCTTCGCCACTGCTAACGTAAGCAATATTTCGCTCGCCGACTTTAACAATCGCCAATGCTGAACCAACAGCGTTGAGAAATTGAGTCCCGGTCGGACTTGATTGTGTTGGAAGGTTAATCCTTCGCAATCCCCAATGACATGGAAGCTGTCTTCCTCCGGTTGAGGGGTCTGCTGCTTTAGCAAAACATTGAAGAAAAAATTCTTCTGGAGTTAATCCTACAGAAAGAGCAACTGCTAAATCCCTATAATAAGGATACAGCCAATCCTTATTTGCATCTACTGAAAAACCAACAGCTACTTGAATAGCTTCGTGCCCGGCACCTGCTATATGGAAAAAGGTTTTTCCCTGACGCAGCAAATTCATCGATTTAGTATCAATACCTCTTGCAAGAAGCATCAAACGTAGAGCCTTTAATAATTCTTCTTTGGTTAAATGCTTTTGTTGTATGGATAAAACTTTTCCGGATATTTCGGATTTTCCGTTATCGTTATTAGAGACTTCTTTATTACTCAAAGTAGAAACTGGCTTATCAATCGAACCATTCCCGGATGTATTCTTTTTAGCCATATCGACCTTTCTTAGTTTGCTGTTTGTAATATTGTTGATGCTATAGCTTCTTTTGGAAGCTCAGTCGTTTCTGTGTAACCAAATATTTCCCTGAAGTTTTCCGCTAAAAGATTTTTAACTTCCAGTATATCAAGCTTTTTTCCTAATTCTTTTTCTAATGAGGTAACTTGCTTATCATAAATTCCGCAAGGAACTATGCCATTAAAAAGAGATAAATTTGTATTCACATTAAAAGCAAAACCATGCATAGTTATCCAATGACTGACCTTAATACCGATTGCGGCAATTTTTCTGTCCTCAATCCAAACACCGGTATATTTTGAGTCTCTTATTCCTTCCAAACCGTAATGTGCGCATGTTTTTATTATTACTTCTTCAAGTGCTCTTAAATACTTATGAGTGTCTCGATACCAAAGGTTCAAATCAATTATAGGATATCCTACAATTTGCCCCGGACCGTGGTAGGTAATGTCGCCTCCTCTGTCTATATCATAAACAGAAATATTGTTATCATTTAAATAATCTATCGAACCTATTAAATGAGCTTTATCGGCGGTTTTACCAAGTGTATAAGTATTTGGGTGTTCTAAAAGAAAAAATACATCTTCAATTTTATTTTCGTGTCTTAATTGCAATATTTCCTTTTGAAGATCCCAAGCTTCTTTGTAATCAATAAAACCGAGGTCGCAAATATTAATATTTCTTTTTTGTTTAAGTCCTGACATTAAAACTCTAAAATTAAATGTGAATCGCCTCACCGTAAGCTGCAGCTGCGGCTTCCATGATTGACTCTGACAAGGTTGGATGAGCATGAACTGTTCTAAAGATTGATTCAGCGGTAGCTTCGAGAGATTTTGCAATGCCGATTTCAGCAATTAGTTCTGTAGCCTCCGGTCCAATAATATGCGCTCCAAGAATTTCACCATACTTAGCATCAAAAATTAATTTAACAAATCCGTCTCTTTCACCTACGGCAAAAGCCTTTCCGCTTGCCATGAATGGAAATTTGCCTATCTTTATTTCATAACCTTCTTCGCGGGCTTTTGCTTCAGTTAATCCAATACTGGCAACTTGTGGCTGACAGTAAGTGCAGCCGGGAATATTATTATAATCAATATCCGGGATTTTCAATCCTTTAATTTTTTCAATGCAATGAATTCCCTCATGTGACGCAACATGCGCAAGCCAGGGTGGTCCAATTACATCACCGATAGCATAAATCCCTTTTACGTTTGTTTCATAAGTAGATTTATTTACTTTTATATGATTCTTAAAGATTTCCACTCCAAGTTCCTCAAGACCGAAACCTTCAATGTTTCCTGTTACTCCGATTGCGCTTAAGACTTTATTTGCAGATAATTCTTTAGTTTCACCATTTATCTTTATAGTTACGAAAACTCTATCTCCTCTAACTTCAGCCTTTTCTACGGCTGCTTTCGTTAATATTTCTATCCCTCTTTTCTTCAATATTTTGGCTAAGGCGTCAGAAATTTCTTTGTCTTCAATTGGAAGAATAGAATCCATCATTTCCAAAACTGTGACCTTAGTACCTAAAACTGAATAAAAATATGCAAACTCAATTCCGATTGCGCCTGCCCCGATTATGATTAATTCTCTTGGTTGTTCCGGCAAAATCATTGCTTCTGTACTGGTTATAATATCCTTTCTGTCAACCGGGATTGTAGGTAGAATCCGTGGTCTTGCTCCGGTAGCAACAATAATTTTATCGGCAGAAAGAGTTTGAATTTTCTTTCCAACTTCGTCAAAAATAGCAATCTCATTAGCAGATATTAGTTTACCATATCCTCGCACTCTATCAATCTTGTTTTTTTTAATAAGCATTTCAACATTTTTCGTTATGCGGTCGGAAATATCTCTACTTCTTGCAATAATTCTGTTAAAATCGAACTCCAAGCCAGTTACTTTTATCCCAAAATCAGTTGCGTGATTTTTTATATTATCATATATCTCTGCGTTACGTAAAAGGGATTTAGTCGGAATACATCCCCAATTCAAACAAATTCCCCCTAATTTTTCCTTGTCAATTACAACAGTTTTAAAGCCTAGTTGAGCAGCCCTGATTGCGGCAACATAACCTCCAGGCCCACCACCTAATATGGCAATCTCGTATTGATTACTCATTTAAAGGATTTCCTATTTTTTATTAAATTGTTTTGAAATATAAATAACTATATTTAAAAATAGAAATTCATTCTCCCTCAGTGGTACTTGCATAACATGTTTTGTGACCTACAAGTCAAATTGATATTTTCATCATCATTTGTTCCATAAAAAAGAAAATATCTCCACAGATTTCCCAAAGGTGGTAAAATTATATTCTATTATTAACTTGATTGCTATTAACTTTTGGCAAGAGAATTGATATTTATAAATATCAAATTAGAAAAGACAAATTACAAATGTTTAATGAAGAAAATTTTCATCTCCCTCTTTTGCCCATTAGAAGCGCGGCGAAATTGTTAAATATTTCTGTTCACACTCTAAGAATGTATGAAAAAGAAGGTTTAATTATTCCATTTAAAAAAGAATCAAGCCATCGCTTATATTCAAATTCGGACATTGAACGACTGAAATGCATTAGAAGTGCTATCAACGAAAGCAAAATAAGTATTGCAGGAATCAAGACGATTTATTCAATGATCCCATGCTATGAAATTGTAAATTGCACTCAAACTGAACGAGAAAATTGCTCTGCTTTCAAAAATCACTCAAAACCTTGCTGGAATTTTAACCATAAGGATAATCCATGTCAAACCAGGGATTGTAGAAGTTGTTCAGTTTATAATAATTATTCAGAATGTGGAAGGATTAAAGAATTAATCCAGAATATAATTAGCCAGAATTAAATAAACTCTCTTATGAGATTTTATGTAGCATAATTTAACCGGCAATCTCTCCCAAAATTTCTTTTAACAAATCATAAAACTTTCCAACGGTTTCAATATTCACCCTCTCATCTGGGGAGTGGGCTCCTTGAATTGTAGGACCAAAAGAAACCATATCAAGCCCAGGAAATTTATCACCCAATATGCCGCATTCCAATCCGGCATGAATTGCTTTTATTTCAGGTTTCTTATTGAACAATTTTGCAAAAACATCCTTAGAAACTTTTAGAATTTTTGAATCTAAATTAGGCTTCCATCCGGAATAGCCGTCGCCTGTTTTCACACTTGCACCTGATAACTTAAATGTCGATTCTACACTTTGAGCGATATATTTCTTTGCACTGTCGATCGAACTTCTCTGACTTGTTCCTACAACTATTTCATTTCCCTCAAATGTAATTGTTGCAACATTAGTCGAAGTCTCGACTAATTCCGGAATATCTTGACTCATTGCTACAACACCATGAGGAAGTGATAAAAGCACGTTAATAATTTTATCCTTAAAATTATTTGTGAATACTTTTTTGGTATCCGTTTCGCATTTATTAAATTCAATTTTTAATCTATTGTCTGCTCTATTAAACTCATTCAAAAATTCTGATTGAATCTCTCTTAAAATTCCCGCTATTGTTTTTTCTTCGGAAGAGTTAATGAAAATAATCGCCTCTGCTTCCCTTGGAATAGCGTTTCTTTTACTTCCACCTTCAATTTTCGCAAGATAAAAATCAATGTTTTCCAATGCTTTTAGAGATCTTGCTAATAATTTAATTGCGTTAGCGCGGCCTGTATTTATATCCAAACCAGAGTGTCCACCTTTAAGTCCTGTAACTAATACCTCATAAGCACTCTTATTATCAGGAGCTTCTTGAAAATCGGGTTTAAATAAACCTGCAGTATCAATCCCTCCGGAGCATCCTACATAAAAAGCACCGTCTTCTTCAGAATCTAAATTCAATAATATTTTACCAGTTATAAAACCCGGCTGTAAATTGTTAGCTCCGGTTAAACCAGTCTCTTCATCAATTGTCAAAAGGATTTCCAATGGACCATGAGTAAAATCCTTATCTGTTCCAGCAGCAAGTGCAGCAGCTACTCCTATTCCGTTATCGCTTCCTAAAGTAGTTCCATCGGCTGTTACCCAACCATCTTCCTTTAATAATTTGATCGGGTCTTTTTCAAAATCATGTTTTGTCCCTTTATTTTTTTCACAGACCATATCAATATGACCTTGTAAAACAACGACCGGAGATTTCTCAAAACCTTTTGTTGGAGGAATTGAGATAACTATATTTCCAACCTTATCAACTTTATAATGAAGACTATTTTTATTCGCAAAGTCTTTAATATGTTCAATAATTTTACCTTCCTTTTTTGAAGGACGAGGTACCTGCGCTATTTCATAAAAATATTTCCATAATAACTCGGGCTTCAAACCTTGAATAAAATCTTCAGACATTTTATCTCCTTACTAATTTATTTTAGACAAGTAACTTTTGGTTACGAAATAACTTCTGCTGCATTTTGTTTAGCAGCAAGTCTTGCATTTTTTCTATCCATATCAGTTAGAAATCTTTTACGAACTCTAATGCTTTGCGGAGTTACCTCGACATATTCATCATCGGTAATCCACTCAATTGCCTGTTCCAAAGTCAATATTGTTGGTGGCTCCAGTCTTATCGCTTCGTCAGCTCCTGAAGAACGCATATTTGTAAGCTGTTTAGTTTTAGTTACGTTTACATGCATATCGTTGTTCCTGGAGTTTTCTCCGACAACCATTCCTTCATAAACACGGGTACCGTGGTCTACAAAGAAAACAGATCTTTCTTGCAGCTTAAACATTGCGTAAGAAGAAGCAGTGCCACCTTCCATTGCAACTAAAGCGCCTCTTTGGCGGTGGATCATTTCACCTTTGAAAGGTTCATATCCGTTAAAATTATGATGTAGAATCCCCGTACCCTTTGTGTCTGTCATAAACTCTGCACGATAGCCTATTAGACCTCGTGAAGGGATAATAAATTCTAAACGGGTGTTATTGTTAAAAGTAAGCATGTTTTTCATTTCAGCTTTTCTTTTACCAAGCTTTTCGATAACTACACCGACGAATTCATCCGGCACATCAATAATCACATGTTCCATCGGTTCAGATAAAACATCGTGAACCTTTTTATAAATAACCTCCGGTCTACTTAATTGCATTTCATATCCTTCACGTCGCATATTTTCGATTAAAATTGCAAGATGAAGTTCACCTCTTCCGCTAACCTTAAATGTATCCGGCGATTCGGTCATTTCAACTTTTAAACTTACATTTGATTTTAATTCTCTAGAAAGCCTTTCGCTGATATTCCTTGTAGTTACATACTTCCCTTCCATTCCGGCGAAAGGTGAATTGTTCACCATAAAGTTCATGGTAATTGTAGGTTCATCAATTGCAACAAACGGAAGCTGTTCAGGCTTAAGAGGGCTCGTAATAGTATCACCGATATCAACATCTTCTAATCCAGCAATAGCTCCAATATCTCCGGCTGAAATTTCTTCAGCGTCAATGCGTTTAATATTTTCAAAAAGATATAGCTTTGAAACTTTAGCATTAGTCTTATCGCCATCTTTAGTAATAAGAATAATATTATCCCCCACTTTAGCAGAGCCGTTATGAATTCTTCCGATTCCAATTCTTCCTAAATAATCGTTATAATCAATTGCAGAAATAAGCATTTGGAAAGGGTTTTCGAGATCACATTGCGGAGCTGGTACTTTATTAATAATTGAGTCAAACAGCGGCGCAAGACTTACATTTTCATCTTCAAGGTTAACTTTTGCAATACCCTCTTTAGCAATTGCATAGACAAATGGGAAATCTAGTTGATCTTCAGTTGCGCCTAAGGAAATAAAAAGATCAAAAACTTCATTAAGAACTTCGTTTGGACGGGCGTCTTTACGGTCAATTTTATTTATGACTACGATTGGCTTTAGATTTAAGTCGAGGGATTTCTTTAAAACAAACTTTGTCTGTGGCAACGGACCCTCTGCAGCATCCACAAGCAGAAGAACACCGTCAACCATTCTTAAAGTCCGTTCAACTTCACCGCCAAAATCGGCGTGACCGGGAGTATCAATGATATTTATTTTAACCCCTTTATACTTGACGCTTAAATTTTTTGCAAGTATGGTTATTCCTCTTTCTTTTTCGAGAGCATTGGAATCCATTACCCTTTTGTCGATGTGCTGATTCTCTCTCCAGGCGCCGGTCTGTTTAAGCATGTGATCAACCAAAGTAGTCTTGCCGTGATCGACATGCGCTATTATTGCGATGTTTCTAATATCGTTTCTAAAATTATTCACATTTTTCCTTAGTTTTAAAAATTTGAAGTACAAATATAAATAATGCGAGAGGGATAAACAATGAATTAAGCTATACTGCGGACCTTACCAAATCAAAGTATTTTTGATTATTTGTAAAATTTAATTGTGGGAGAATAAAATAATGTTTAAGAAGAAACTCTATTTAGTTTTTCCCTATTTAGATAGTCTATCAAAAGTAACTTATCAAGTCACCTTACGCAAAAGGTTATTATTACATAATGAGAAACCTCCGAGTTAGGGTGTAAAATTTGTTGATTTTTTCAAAATTATTTACACCCCACTTTCAAAACTTCTTGTCTTTTGGATAGTGTCGTCTTTCCAATATGGGTTCTCGTCCATTGTTCAATATTTCTAACACTTGTATTCTCAAAAGCATCTTTCAACTCA
>JAKAFW010000018.1:0-73155 GCA_021817845.1 Bacteroidota bacterium | reverse complement strand
ACAGTAAAAGATTATTCGGAAATTATAAACAATCTTGTTAAAGGCTGGAATATTGAGAAATTGAATGGTCTATCCGGAATTGCAGCAAAGGCGCAGGATTATTTATGCACGCTATCAGAAAGATACCTGGCTCTTGCAAACAGGTTTTCATTCGGCGGCACTAATGAAAAATTTAGCTGGATTTTTAATAGAGAAGTTAGTGTGTAAGGGTAATCGTTATCGGTTTTCTTTAACGCATTTAAATATTAGGACACTTCTAAAAACTACATCTTTAGATACCCCCGGTTTGATAAAACATTCCATATAGTTTTCTAAAAGTAAATATTTATCCCTCATTTATATTGAGCGCTGTTATTAGTGCTCTGCAAAGAAAATCTTTTAAAGGTATTATTTGTAGGAATGAAATTCTGCCAATTTGATTGAAAACTTTATTCATGGGATTTCTTCCTTTGGTCGAAATGACAGTTGTATTAAAGAAGATTGAACGCTGCTATTAGTGCTCTGCAAAGAAAATCTTTTAAAGATATTATTTGTAGGAATGAGATTCTGCCAATTTGATTGAAAACTTTATTCATGGGATTTCTCCCTTTGGTACTAATGACAACTATTTGTATGTCATATCGAAGGAGCTTTGCGACTGAGATATCCCATGATCTACTTGGCTGTCTAAGCTACTCGTGGGATTTCTCACCGGCTAAAGCCGGATTCGAAATGACACAAGTGGTCATTCTTTTAATAAATAAAGGAAATGCCTTTTTCAATAACTCGAAATGACATTTTGGAGTTGTGCAACAGTCTCGGCAGGTAGGGTCAAAATAACAGTCGTATTAAAGAAGAAAGTATTTTTTTCAAGTTGGATAAAACATTGTTCAAGTTTAAGTTTAACTATTTACTCTTTATATAAAATATGTTATCATTATGTGCAACTATCATAAAGATAATATGAAACCATCTCTAATAAGTAATTCCAACGACACTGGTCAGACCTTCCTTCAACTAATACCATATAGAAAAATCTTAGCAATTGCGAAAAGGAAATGGATATTCCTATTCATTCTTCCAGCTTTGATATTTTCATTTTATTCATGCGGTTTGATTGATTCAAATGGAGGGAATAATCCTCAAAAGATTGTTGTCGTTAATAAAATTTATACAATGAATACCGACGGCACAAGCATTAAATTTTTAGCTTACGGCAACAAGGCTCAGTTCTCTCCTGACGGAAATAAGATATTTTTTGGAAACCTTAATTCAATAAATATTGATAGTACCGGATTGCAGCAACTTATTCCTCAGAACCTTTCGGTTTGGGACTACAATATTTCAAATGACGGTAAAATAATTACCTTCAGCACCTTTTATGAACTTTATGTAATGAAAATCGACGGCAGCGGTCTTATAAAACTGATTTCAAGGGATACAAATTTTGATTTTTACACTAACGAATCGATTTCTCCTAATGATTCGTTAATAGCATATCAATATAACTTTGAAATCGGTATTATGAATTCAGACGGAACTAACAGGAAAACGTTATTAGTCTCGGACAGCGCTAATAAATACTTCAACCCTGTATTTACTCCAGACGGAAACAATCTATTATTTATTAGAAGAGACTATTACAATGATTGGTATATTATAGAATATAATCTCAAAACTGCAGCAAGTTACTATGTCTTAACAGGACAACCAAGCGACGGCATAACAGTTTTACCAGATAATTTAGCTCTCTTCTCGGCAAATAATAGCATTCAAACTTTGGACATAGCCACTCATAAAGATATTATTCTGACTGATGGCTATCAAGAAAGTCCGTCTAAGGATTTGAGTAAAATTATTTATACAAAACCAAAAGACCCACAGAAAGCAGTTTATATTTACGACATGGGAACAAGAAACATCACTACACTAAAACCCGGCTTCCAATGGGCGGTTATCCAATATCCAAAATTTTCACCTGATGGAAAACAAATACTATTTGAAGCTGATTCAACCTACATCGATGGTTATCTTTTTCAATAAAGAAACTATGTGATTTAGTAACATACTTTTTTGATATTCAATGTTGCTTCAAGTATTATATCAAATTCTTTTTCGCCTTTATGGCTTCTAATAAACTATTATTTTTAATAATACAAATGGAATTGAAGCAGCGCCGAATCTTGTTTAGGAAGAGGCGGCTGGTTTGGCTGCTGATGCGCAAATTGAAATCGGTATTCAGGAATAAGTTCTATAAAGCTGAAAGGATAAAAGCTAAAACCTACCACTAACCTTGATACATCGTTATTTGTTAAGCTTATGTCCGGATTAAATCTATCATACCTGAGAACGGCTTCCAATCCTTTTGTTAAAACATAAGAAGCTTCCAACATTTGTGCACTGGATTTAGTCCCCGTGAGAATGTAATCCTGGGCAATATCATATTCGCCGATGAGTGTAAAATCATCAACGCCAAATCCTAAAAATCCGCCATACATATTTACTTTATGTTCCGAAGGAACTTGGGTATAAATTAAGGGGCCGGAAAAGTTTGTGAAGGAACCTCCAAACATTAATGCAACTTTGTTTGCAATAACCGGTGAGAAATGAATACTTGCCGTATAAGCCGGATCGCTTTGAAAATTAAGTGATACCGGAGCGCCCACACTTGCAGTGAACAATCCAAAATCGGAGATATTATAACCGACTTCAACTCCGGTAACGCTATACCGGGGATCGAATATTAACCCTTGCCGTTGGTTTGTTGTAAATAAATATCCGAGGTCGCCGCCGCGAGTGTATGCGGTATGATCATCAAGTAGAACTCCGTAATCGGGGACAAAACTACCGGCTTTTATATAACTTGAGTTCGGAAGAATATGGGCAATTACGAATCCAACCCAATTTGCATTAACAAAATCATAATTACTGTAAATATCAATACTGTCCATAACTTTCACATTTATGTACATTGAACCTTGCATTTTTTGAAAAGTGGTTTTGCCCAACTGTTGGGAATAAATATACTGCGAGCGGTAGTCAAGTCCGAACTGAATATTTTTGCCTATATAATCATCCATCGTAAGGTCTTTATCTCTTTCTCTGGGAGAGACAAGAGGCAATACCCTAAGACCATAATGCCAACCGCCGCGGTTACGCATAGCGCCGCCGGAAGGGTCTATATGGCAGTCCATACATTGCGCACCCATTCTTAGGGCATACCGTGGTAACGCAAAGTTTTGATTAGCGGTAACGCCCAGAATAAATAAAACCAACCCAAGTTTTAATGATTCCATATAATTTCTGTTATAATAATGAAAATGTTAATTATTTAAGTTAAAATAATTTTTATCATTATTATTTTCAAAGACTCTTTTTCTAATGTGCTGTAAAACATTATTGGAGTGTAAATGATTTCTGAATTTGACAAATCAAATAACATTGATTCCAAAACCAATCTTCTTTACTTTTAGTCCTTAATTAATTGAGTTTATGAAAAAAGTTTTAATTTTGGGCTCTACCGGCTCTATAGGAAAAAACACTTTAAATGTGATCAGAGATTTTCCTGATAAATTTGAAGTCGCCGCACTTACATCTAACACAAGAATAGACTTGCTTGAGATACAGATTGATGAATTTAAGCCTCGCATAGTAGTTGTAAAAGATGAAATTCTTGGCAAACGGTTAAGAGATAAAATCGGAAATAAGTGCAAGGTTATTACCGGAAATTCCGGATTGCTCGAGGTGGCTGCAAATTTTGATTATGACATTTTTGTAGGCGCTATTGTTGGTTCTAACGGGTTAGCGCCAACTATCGAAGCGATTAAGCGGGGCAAAACAATTGCGCTTGCAAACAAAGAGACCTTAGTTGTTGCCGGAGAATTAATTACAAGTCTTTGTGAAAAATATAATTCAAAGCTAATACCGGTTGACTCTGAGCACAGCGCTATTTTTCAATGCCTCGAAGGCGAAAATAAAGAGAGCGTTGAGAAATTAATTATTACAGCATCCGGCGGACCTTTTTTGAATAAAAATAAAAACACGTTTAATGAAATTACAATTGAAGAAGCTCTGAACCATCCCAATTGGAAGATGGGAAACAAAATTACGATTGATTCTGCAACTTTAATGAATAAAGGTTTAGAGGTTATTGAAGCGCGTTGGCTTTTCGGAATGACCAAAGATAAAATTGATGTAGTAGTTCATCCGCAGTCAATTATTCATTCAATGGTTCAGTTTACAGATGGATCAATTAAAGCACAACTCGGATTGCCGGATATGAAATTGCCGATTCAATATGCTCTTACCTATCCGGAGCGCTGTAAAAATAATTTTGAAAGAACGAATCTTCCAAAGATCGGATTTTTATCTTTTTTCGAGCCTGATCTTGAAAAGTTTGAATGTTTAAACCTTGCATACTCAGCCTTAGAGGCAGGTGGAACCGCTCCATGCATTCTTAATGCAGCAAATGAAATTGCGGTTGATAAATTTTTGAGCGGGAAAATTAAGTTTACCACAATCCCAAGTTTTATAAATGAAGCTTTGGAGAAAATTGAAAATCATAAATCCCCTGATTTAGTAACTATATACGAATGTGACCGGCTGACAAGAGAATTTGTGTCCGGGTTAAATTAAAAAGGAGCATCTGTTTCAATGGATTATATTATCTATTTTGCTATAACTATAGGAATCTTAGTTTTTATTCATGAGTTTGGGCATTTTGCCGCGGCTAAGCTGCTTGGGATGCGCGCAGATGTTTTTGCAATCGGATTTGGAAAAAGGCTTTTCGGTTGGAATAAAATAAATGGTTTTACATTTGGAGATTTACCTAAAGATTTTGACGGGCAAGGTAATACCGATTACAGATTGAGCCTTCTTCCTCTCGGTGGATATGTGAAGATTGCCGGTATGGTTGACGAAAGTTTTGATACTGAGTTTGCAAACGAAGAACCAAAGCCCTATGAGTTTAGAGTCCAGCCAACATGGAAAAAAGTAATCGTAATTACTGCGGGAGTAGTTATGAACTTACTTCTTGCCCTCATGGTTTTTTGGTGGTCAAATTTTTACAGAGGAAAAGAAACTACTAAAACTACTACAATCGGTTACGTTGTACCGCAAAGCAAAGCTGACTCACTTGGCTTTAAGATTAACGATAAAATTCTATCTATTAACGGCACTCCGGTAGAAAACTGGGAAAATGTTAAGTCGGATATATTCTTAAAATATCTTGGACAGAACTTAAATTTCGCAATTCAAAGAAACGGAATCGATGAATCAATCATGGTTCCACGCTCAAAAGTTCCCTCTGACGAAAGCAAGGAATTATTTTTAATTCCGGAAGGCATAAAGGCAGGAATTGTCCAAGTACTTCCTAATTCGCCGGCAAGTAAAGCCGGTTTAAAAGCAGGCGATATATTCGTTTCACTGAATAATACTCCTATTTTTACAAGTCAGGAAGTTACACATATAATTTCCGGGCATAAAGACACACCTATGCCAATAAGCGTTCTAAGAGACAAGGATACGTTAAGCTTATCCGTTACGCCAGGGGCTGATGGAATGATTGGAATTGGTTTAGCTGAGGAATTTACCGGTCCTGTCGAATTTAAGACTTATGGTTTTTTCGAATCATTTTATTACGGAGCAAAAGATATAGCCACCTATACCCAATTAACTTTTCAAATGGTTGGAAAAGTTTTTTCCGGGAAAATTGCATTTGGGAAAGCCTTTGGCGGACCTATAAAGATTGCACAATATGCGGTCAAATCTGCCGATAATGGAATTTTAAGCTTTGTTTTCTTCCTTGCATTTTTAAGTCTAAGCCTTGCTATTATAAACATCTTCCCTTTTCCTGCGTTAGATGGAGGCCATTTGATTATGATATTAATCGAAGGCATAACGAAAAAAGAAATACCTATAAAAGTAAAAATTGCAATTCAGAATGCGGGATTTGTGATTTTGCTTTTGTTGATGGCGTTTATAATTTATAACGATATAATAAGCTTAAAATTTTAGAAAACAATTAAATAAAATACTGCACTTACTAAAAAGCCGTAAACCAAATGCCCTGCCCAATGAGCTAAGGCAACAGAAAACCCGGCTTGTCTAAACTCCGGCAGTGGATGATTTTCTGCAACTGCTGCCACAAGTACAAAACCTACAACGGCTCCCTGGATAAAACCCATCAAAATTCCCACGCCGATAAAATTAATAAAATCATGAGGATTGATTAATAGAAAAGGAAAATTATTATTTAAAATAGATAACCGGTGTGATATATCTAAAAGAAATATACCTACACCGGTTAAACAAGGAGAGGAACTATTATTTATTTAATCCCAAAGTCGAAACTTCACCTGCAATTTTCCATATTCCGTTATCTTTAACAAGAGTAACAAAACCAGTTTCTTTTAATCTTGGGTCTGTAATATTAACTTTAGCAATTGCTGTGTTTCCATCAACATCAACTGAAACAAAATTTACATTTCTAACCCAGCCGCCTTTTTGCCCGCTTTTAACTAAATTAATGAATTGGTCAGCGGAATAATGTTCAATCTTATTAGAGAAAGTATTATAAGTTAGGATTGAACCATCTGCAAATAAAGTTTTTTGAAGTTCTGCAGAATTTTTTGAGTCAACGCTATTGACAAAATTAGTAACAGCTTGTTCAACGTCGCTCTGGTCGCTGCTAGATGAACTACTTGCTGCAAAGGCAGACAATGGAAGAAGTAAAAGTGAAATGGCAAGCAATAATGTTTTTGTGGTTTTCATGATAATACCTTTAATATTAAGTTTTAATTGAATATTTCCTTTATGAGGAAAATTTTCACCTGATCGTTTTGTGATAAGTGAACTATAATTTACACTTCAAAAATACAAAGCCCGAAATCAGCAACAAAAAAAATATGAAGGGCGGTATATATTTAATATTTACGGTAAATCTTTTGGGTAGTTTGAATTTGGTAATAATCAAATTCTTTTCTAATTAGCAACTTTTTTTGAGAGGAAATATCATCCGGTAAAATTTTAATTAAGCCATTCTTCACAATTGAGTAAATATTTATTCAAAATTTTTATATTTTTAATTAAGCTAAATAAATGGTTTTAATATTTTACAAATTAAATTAGGTGACAATTATGTCTTATTTTAAGGGTAATTTTTCAATCCTATTCTTCCCGCTTCTTTTTGCCTCAGTAATATTTTCCAAATCATTTTGCCAAAGTTTAGGTGAAAACGATGAGATTAACAAAAAGGACATGGATACTACAGTTAGCCCAACCGTGGATTTTTTCGAATATGCAAATGGAACTTGGTTAAAAAACACAAAAATACCAGCCGCATATTCTGGTTGGGGATCATTTTATATTCTAGGCGATGAAAACTTAAATAAGTTAAAAAATATTTTATCCAGTGTAGAAAAAGAATCTAATGTAAAAAAAGGAAGCAGCCAGCAGCTTGTTGGCGATTTTTACTACACCGGCATGGACACCGTTCAAATTGACAAACAGGGTTTTACTCCGATTAAAAAAGAATTAGAATCTGTAAATGCTATCAACAACTTAAAAGACTTTTATAAGGAATTATCAAAAATTCAACTGGGATTTTCAAATCCGTTATTTGGATTCGGCTCAGGAGCCGATGCAAAAAACAGCAAGATGAATATCGGTCAATTATACCAGAGCGGATTGGGTATGCCGGACCGGGATTATTATTTGAAAGACGATCAGAGCACTAAAACTATTAGGGAGAATTACTCGCAGCTTATCACAAAATCTTTTATGCTAATCGGTTATGATTCAACTAAAGCGATGAAAACCGCCGAAGAAATATTAGCTCTTGAAACACAGCTTGCTAAAGCCTCCATGTCACGGGTTGAAGAGCGCGATCCGCACAATGTTTATCATAAAATGACAGTAAAGGAATTGACCGAGCTTTCATCCGACTTTAATTGGAATGAGTATTTCACTTTAATAGGGGTCCCAAAACCCGGGGAAATTAATGTAGCGCAACCGGATTTCTTCAAAGAAGTAAGTAATGTTGTTAAAACAACTCCGATTGAAACTTTAAAAGAATATTTAAAGTGGAATATTATTCGCTCTGCCGAGCCTTATATGAGCAGCCCTTTTGTTGAAGCGAATTTTAATTTTTATGGTAAGATTCTTAACGGGACAAAAGAAATGCAACCCCGCTGGAAACGAGTGCTCGGAACCATTGACGGGCAGATCGGAATGGAGCTTGGAAAATTATTTGTAGAAAAATACTTTCCTCCTTATGCAAAAAAGCGTGCTTTAGATTTAGTTCACAACTTAATGGCAGCTTTAAAAGCCCGAATTGAAAAACTTGAATGGATGAGCCCCGAAACGAAAACGGCGGCTTTGAAAAAGCTATCTGAATTTACCATCAAAATCGGTTATCCGGATAAATGGAAAAGTTACAAAGGATTAGTTATAAATAAGGATTCATATTTCGAAAATGTTTTAAGCGCATCAATCTTCAATTCTAAAAAAGACATCGCAAAAATCGGAAAGCCTGTTGATAAAACAGAATGGGGTATGACGCCACAGACGGTTAACGCCTATTACAATCCTCAAAATAATGAGATAGTCTTCCCTGCTGGAATCTTGCAACCTCCTTTCTTCGATCCTAAAGCTGATGATGCTATTAACTATGGCGGAATAGGAGCTGTAATCGGGCATGAAATGACTCATGGATTTGATGATCAAGGCAGACAGTTTGACGGAGCCGGGAATATGAAAGATTGGTGGACAAAGACGGATGAAGAAAATTTTGACAAAAGAGCCCAAAAGATTATCGATCAGTTTGATAGCTATGTTGCAGTTGATACTTTACATATCAATGGCAAGTTAACCGAAGGTGAAAACATAGCAGATCTGGGCGGAATCAATATTTCATTTGATGCATTTAAAAAGACTGCCGAATACAAAAGCGGGAAAGAAATTAATGGATTTACTCCCGCACAAAGATTTTTCTTATCTTTTGCAAATATTTGGAAAATAAAAAACAGACCTGAAAGATTAAGACTGAGGGTAAAGGTCGATCCTCATTCACCGGAACATTACAGAGTTGATGGACCATTAAGCAATACGCCCGCATTCTGGAAGGCTTTTAATGTAAAACCGGGCGATCCAATGCGAAATTCGGAAGACAAGCTTGTAAAGATTTGGTAATTATTTTTCATGGTTTTTATAAAAGCGGCTCTTATAGCCGCTTTTTTGTTTTTATAAGATTTTCTCGATTCTCACAATTGGTAACATTAAGAGCATAAATCCCAAAATAAAGAAGAATTTAAAAATATAATTTATTATTATTACGTTTTAATTGTCATAAATTTGGAACAAGATTTGAGTATCTGTGAACGACTAGCAATAATGCAGTTGTGTCAAGTTTTGTCAATTATTTGACATTAATATTCTTCAACTTTTTCTTTCAATCTGCAGACAGAATTTGAATAATTATTAGTTAAGGAATATGCATTTCTTCATAAAAGCGGATATTTTTTAAGTATCAATATTTTCAGTGATTTGGGTAACATAACTGTTACTATTTTTCATTTATACTTTAACTAACATTGAAATTAATATTTGTTAGTAAAAGCAAAATTTATTCATTAATTAATTTCAGGAGGCTCTATATGAAACTAAAAGTAATAAACTACAAAGTTGTTACTCTACTACTAGGGATTTTAATTGTTGCACTAAGCAACACCGGCTATTCAATTCCAAGTTATGCCCGTCAAACAAATTTAGCATGCAGCGCTTGCCATTATGTTTATCCGGAACTTACTCCTTTCGGCCGGCTTTTCAAGTTAAATGGATATACTATGACCGGCATTGCGACAATAAAATCCACTTACAAAGAAGACAATACCAATCTTCAATTATTAAATGTTCTACCTATTTCAGCAATGATTCAGGGCTCTTATAACAAGATAGCCACTACAGTGCCAGGTACCCAAAATGATGTTACTGAATTTCCGCAGCAGTTTAGTCTTTTTATCGCGGGAGCAATCAGTCCTAATTTTGGTTCTTTTATACAAGTTACTTATGACGATCAATCAGGGACATTTGGTTTAGATAATACAGATATGAGATTTGCAGATCATACGACTCTACTTTCAAATGATTTGTTGTACGGTATTTCTTTAAATAACAATCCAACCGTTCAAGACGTTTGGAATACAACTCCTGCATGGGGATTCCCATATTTTAGTTCCGGAGTTGCTCCAACACCGAGTGCAAGCCCAATAATTGGAGGACTTGGTGGACAAGTTTCCGGGCTTGGAGCCTATGCTTTATACGATAATTTAATATACGGTGAATTCAGTCTTTATCATGTTACCAAACAAGGCGGCCCGATTCCTGAAACCACTGCCGACAATACAATGACGCTGGCAGGCTATGCACCATACTGGAGAGTCGCGCTTCAACAGCAATGGGATAGCGATTATTTAGAAATCGGCACATACGGAATGGCTTCTCAATTTTATCCAACAGGCATAAGCGATGCAAGCACGGATAAATATACTGATATTGGATTCGATGCTCAGTATGAAAAAACTCTTGACAACGGGACTATTATTGCACACACGACTTATGTTGCCGAGAAGCAAAATCTTGATGCAACTTATCTTGCCGGCGGTTCTGCTAGTCCATCTTTAAAGTTAAACTCATTTAAGGTTGATGCAAGTTATAATTTACCCGTTGGCGTTGCTTTTTCACTTGGATACTTTAACACAAACGGCGACAATGATGCAATTGTTTATGCTTCTAATACCAGCTTCTCGCCGAACAGCGCCGGTTTAACGGCTCAAGTTACCTATTTGCCATGGCTGAATACTCAATTTGCAGTTCAATATGTAGCCTATAATAAATTTAACGGCAGCAGCACAAACTATGACGGTACAGGCAGAAATGCTTCCGACAATAATACTCTATACGTAGTTGGGTGGGTGTTATTCTAATTGTATTGAATTTGTTTATCATGAATGGTTTATTTATAAATAAAAAAAGGAAAAGAAAATGAAATCAACATCAAGTTTGATCTTAGTGTTCGCGTTTGCTCTTTTTACAATCATGGGAATGACTGTAAAAGTTCAAACTGCATCAGCATTCGGATTAGAAAAAGATTCTGTTAAAACGGGAAAGAAAGTAGAAGTAAAAAAAGAAGCTGCCCCAATCGACAAGAAACTTGCTAACGAAGGAAAAGCAATCTTTAATAGTAAGTGTTTTGCTTGCCATAAGCTTGACGGAAAGTTAGTTGGACCTCCGTTGAGAAATATTACCAAAACTTTATCTCACGAATACTTAACAAAATATCTTACGAATACAACCGAAATGCAAAAGACTGATCCAAGATTAAAGAAGTTGATAAAAGAATATAACGGTGTAATTATGCCGGATCAGAGTTTGAGCAAAAAGCAGGTTGCTGCAGTAATTGAATATTTTGAATCAGTTAAAAAGTAAAATTTGATTCTGAAGTTATTTTTCGAGGCGACTTTTTAAGTCGCCTTTTTTTTTGCGGTTTTTCCAAAGTAAACTAATAATTGAGTAATCTCACATCGTAACATTTAGCACAGTCAATTTCTTGCCTCACTAAAATGAAATATATATTATTGGCGGGTCATTTTTGCGATATATGCTATTATTAAAACTTTAATCGATTTAGCAGACTAATACTTTGTTGAAATCTAAATTAATTATAATGCTTTTTCAAATCCGGCAAAGCAATTATATGGAGGAGAAATGAAGAGACTGTTTACGTTAGTTATTGGGATTGCTTTAATTAACATTTCATGTACAGATAAGAAATATGATGTGCATCAGCCGGCGCCAGAACAAATTCAATCTTCGGTTCAGCCAACTCAACCGGCAGCTATACCAAAGCCGACTTATCAATATCCAGATGACAATGGTATAGGACCTATTAAAAACATAACACTTGGCGCAATAGATCCGAAACTTGTAATTGTAGGTAAAAATATTTTTAACACAAAGTGTATTGCCTGCCATGATCTCGATCAAAAGAAAATTGGACCACCGCTAAGAAATATCACTAAGAATAACACGCCCGCGTATATTATGAATTATCTTTTAAACACTACAGATATGCAGAAAAAAGATCCGCTTCTTGAAAAGTTAGTTGATGAATATAAGATATTAATGCCCGATCAACAATTAACCCAAAACGATGCGCGCGCAGTATTGGAATATTTCCGCTCGGTAGAAAAATAATTTTGCTTGAATTTAGATTTAAGATTGAATCAATCCCTTTTTAACTTTATTTTTGTGTTTAGCAATAGGGTTCAACAATTAATAACGGAGTAATAATGTTAAAAAAAATTCAAGAATTATTAGGAAAGGAAGCCGAATCACTATTAAGTTATAAAGCTAAATTTCCTAAAGAACAACTTCATTTACCGGGCAGCGATTTTGTAGACAGAATTTTTGCTCAATCCGATAGAAATATTAATGTCTTAAAAAACCTTCAATGGATTTTTATGAGCGGAAGATTATCCGGGACAGGATATGTCTCAATTCTTCCGGTCGATCAAGGAATCGAACATTCAGCGGGAGCCTCGTTTGCTCCTAATCCTCAGTACTTCGATCCGGAAAATATAGTAAAGCTAGCAATCGAAGGCGGATGCAATGCTGTTGCATCAACTCTTGGTGTGCTCGGCATGTGCTCAAGAAAATACGCACATAAAATTCCTTTCCTTGTAAAAATTAACCACAACGAACTCTTAACTTATCCCGACAAATATGACCAAATTATGTTTGCTGGTGTTGAGCAGGCTTACGAAATGGGCGCCGCCGCAGTTGGAGCTACGATTTACTTTGGTTCGCCGGAAAGCGACAGACAAATTATCGAAGTAAGCGAAGCCTTCCATCATGCACATGAATTAGGCATGGCAACTGTCCTTTGGTGCTATTTACGAAACGAAGCCTTCAAGACAAAAGAAAAAGATTATCATGTAGCAGCAGATTTAACCGGGCAAGCAAACCATCTCGGTGTTACTATCGAAGCCGATATAATTAAGCAAAAACTTCCGGAGTGCAATGGCGGCTTTGAAGCTTTGAAGTTTGGAAAAACAAGTAAGAAAGTTTACTCCGATCTTTCAACAGATCATCCAATTGACTTAACACGTTACCAGGTAATTAATAATTATATGGGCCGGGCAGGACTTATAAACAGCGGCGGCGCTTCAGGTTCAAATGATTTTGCCGAAGCTGCTAAAACGGCTGTAATTAATAAAAGAGCCGGCGGTATGGGATTAATTTCAGGAAGAAAAGCTTTTCAGCGTCCAATGGCTGACGGAGTTAAGCTGCTAAATATTATTCAAGATGTTTATCTAGAAAAAGAAATAACTATCGCATAACGAATAGACTTATTTACTATGAGAACGCCCTGATAATTATCAGGGCGTTTTTGTTTTAAATAATTTTAATTCTTTGGTGATCTAACAATTTATCTTGTAAAATTATTACTGAAGCTGAAGCAAATAATCGGCAATCTTACCAAGATTTTTAACGTCAATGTTATTAAACGACGGCATCATGATCTGATATTTTGCCCTATAATTTTTAAATCGCTCAGAAGACATAAACGAACTTGGATTACGAAGATAATTAATCAAATTGTCTCTTGACCAATATTTCTTAACGCCGTGTATGTTTGGAGCCATTTTAGTGCCGTTAAGATCTGCGCCGTGGCAACTGGTACAGCCAATACTTGAGATCAAGTCCTCTGCTGTCGACGGCTGAGCTGATTGCCCCATTTGCGGAGCTACTCCGGTGGAAGGTTTAACCTGAACGTCGGAACGCACGGTAACTTTTTCAAGAATAAATAAAATTAAAAAGAGTCCTAAAAAAGCAGCAACCCAGATTTGAGGTTTAGTCATAATTATTTCCGGTATTTATTTCATCAAAAAATCTATCTTTTACCGGGTAAAAATAGATAATAATCACGACATTTACTTCATGTTTTTATTTGTACTTTAGCCTAAATATGAGTTATTCAATTTCAAATGAAGCATTAACTACTGCTGTTATTTCCTTATCAATTGACGTGAGATCGTTAATTCCATAATCGGAAACTTGATTTGAAAACCTTGGTGTAATTTGCAATACGCCCATTTTTGCACTTCTCATCGGGCCTAACTTTCTTCCTGTTGCCTCTGCAATTTTTTCCGCTCTTATCATTGCATCTTTAGCGGCTGCGGCTTGAATTTCAATTTTCAAATCGGCTAATTTTAAGTAATGATATTCGGGCATATCCACACGAAAATTAACACCTTTTTCAATTAGAGAACTTATCTCGAGAGAGATTGCTTTAATTTTATAAACATCGGTGGATTGAATTGCAATACGCTGGTTGTAGTTATAAGCGATAACCGTGTTTGTCTGTTGCCCAGTTGGAGAAAGTTGATAGACAGGAAAATTCGTAATTGTGGAAAGTTCAATTTTATCCTGTGGAAATCCTTTAGACCTCAAGTAATTAAAAAGTATTGGCTTCTCTCTTTCCAATTCTTTATAGGCGCTTTCCGCATTAGGAGATTCAACAAACAACATTCCTTTCAAAATCGCAAAGTCTGAAGTAATATCTTGCTTTGCCGAGCCGGTAACTGTTATTGTTTGATTAGAACTATAATTTGATTTCCAAGCAGATACAATGATTATAATTCCAATCAAAAAGACAAGACTTATTATTGCTGCAGGGAAAATTAGTTGATTTTTATTGTCCATTTTTCAAATCATTTTTTGTTTAGAATAACATATTGAAAAAAGAAATGATATTCAACGATATTATCGTATTTCACATCCGGTTTAACATTATATGCTTATTTTTATCACAAAATCCATATCGAGATAAGCAATTTGAATCATTTAGCAAAAGAAAAAAGTCCATACTTACTACAACATGCCCAAAATCCGGTCGATTGGTTTCCATGGTGTGAAGAGGCATTTAGCAAAGCCAAATTAGACGATAAACCGGTATTTCTTTCTATTGGTTATTCAACTTGTCATTGGTGCCATGTAATGGAAAAAGAATCATTTGAAGATATAGAAGTAGCCGGTTTGATGAATGAGGTATTTGTTTCAATCAAGGTCGATCGTGAAGAGAGACCTGATATTGACGGAATATATATGACCGTCTGCCAAATGCTTACAGGTAGCGGCGGCTGGCCTATGACTATAATTATGACACCGGATAAAAAACCTTTTTTTGCTGGGACTTACTTTCCGAAAGTAGGCCGCTTTGGAAGGATCGGGATGTTGGAGTTTGTTCCAAAGATAAATGAAATTTGGAAATCAAAACGGGATGATATTTTGAAATCAGCCGGAGATATTGCAAGTGCATTACAAAAAGATCAACATTCAAATCATTCCGTCCAATTAAGTGAAAGCATATTTGATAAAGCATATAACAATTTTGAAAAAAGATTTGACAGAGAGAATGGTGGATTCTATTCCGCTCCAAAATTTCCTACTCCGCACAATTTTACTTTTCTTTTAAGATACTGGAAAAGAAAAAACGAACCTCACGCACTCGAAATGGTTGAAAAAACTTTGATGGAAATGCGCAAAGGGGGGATTTACGATCAAATCGGGTTCGGTTTCCATCGATACTCTACAGACTCAAAATGGCTTGTACCCCATTTTGAAAAAATGTTATACGACCAAGCCCTCCTTTCCATTGCTTATACAGAGGCATACCAGGCAACCAGGAAAGAAATTTATAAAAGAACAGCTGAAGAAATATTGGCCTATGTTTTACGCGATATGACTTCTCCCGAAGGAGGTTTTTATTCAGCTGAAGATGCCGACAGTGAAGGTGAAGAAGGGAAATTCTATTTATGGAGTCAAGGTGAGATTCAAAATGTTCTTGGCAAAGATGATGCAAAATTATTAATTGAAATTTATAACATTGAAAAGAGTGGAGCACTCGAAAATCAATCTAATGATCAGAAAATCGAAGAACATATACTTCATTTAAAGATTTCTCCAGATGCACTCCCACCAGGGATGATTGAGAGAATAGACTCTTTAAGAAAAAGACTATTTGACTTTCGCGAGAAGAGAATCCATCCTTACAAAGATGATAAAATTTTAACAGACTGGAATAGCTTAATGATTTCAGCCCTGGCAAGAGCGTCGCAAGTATTTGGAAATTCTTATTATATCGCAGAAGCAGAAAAGGCAGCTTCGTTTATTTTAGATAATATGACGGGTAAAAATGGAATTCTACTCCATCGATACCGGGATAATGAAGCGGCAGTGACCGCCAACCTAGATGATTATTCGTTTTTCATCTCCGCTTTAATCGATCTATATGAGGCGACGTTCAAAACATTTTATCTTAAAAAGGCAATTGAGTTTACGGAATATTTAATCCATAATTTTTGGGATGAAGAAGAGGATGCATTTTTTTTCACCGGTATTGGAAGTGAAGAATTATTACTCCGGCAAAAAGAAATTTATGACGGCGCAGTTCCATCCGGGAATTCTATTGCAGTTTTAAGCTTATTGAAACTTGGAAGATTTACCGGTAATAACAAGTATGATGAGTTAGCTTCAAAGATAATTAGTTGTTTTTCAAATTCGATTAACGAATCTCCGGCATCATTTACGCAGGCATTAGTAGGGTTAGATTTTGCATTCGGTCCTTCTTACGAAATTGTGGTAGCGGGGAAAAAAGATTCTTCGGAAGTAATAGATATTCTTAACGGGATAAGGAAGAAATTTCTTCCTAACAAAATTCTTATCCTCAATTCAGATGACGATAATGAACTAAAAGAGATTTCATCATTTATCAAGTATCAAACACCGGTAAAAGACAATCCCACTGTTTACATTTGCCAAAATTTCAATTGCAAAATTCCTTTGATCCAAATGAAAAATATCTTTGAAGAAATAGAAAAGCTTTAGAGTCTAAAAGCTATTTCTTTGGCTTATACATGTGGGTGCTTTGTCCGAAGAATACTTCCGCAGCTTCCATAACTGTTTCCGATAATGTCGGATGAGGGTGTATGGTCAACTTTAGGTCTGTAGCATTCGCACCCATCTCAATTGCCAAGACACCTTCGGCAATAAGCTCTCCGGCGCCGGGACCACAAATACCAACGCCAAGAATTCTTTGGTCTGAAGGATCAATAAGCAATTTTGTCACTCCGTCGCTTCTATCAAGCGTTGTAGCTCGTCCGGAAGCAGCCCAAGGAAACTTAGCCACCTCATATTTAATATTTTTTTCTTTAGCTTGATTTTCTGTTAAACCTGCCCATGCAATCTCCGGATCTGTAAAAACTACTGCGGGGATAGCTTTCGGCTCAAAGGCAACTTTATGTCCGGCAATTGCTTCAACAGCAACGCGACCTTCGTGAGAGGCTTTGTGTGCAAGCATTGGCTCCCCGATAATGTCCCCGATTGCATAGATGTTAGGATCGGTTGTTCTCAATTGTTCGTTCACAATTATCCAACCGCGCTGATTAACGGTTACTTTAGTATTTTCTAACCCTAATCCTTTTGTCTCAGGCTTCCTTCCGATAGACATTAGAACATAATCATAAAGGTGTTCGGAAATATTCCCGTCGGCAGATTGAATTTTAACGCTGACTGCGTCATTTACTTCTTTTAACTCAAGAACTTTTGAGTTAAGCATTACCTTTTCAAACTTTCTTTCAATTCTTTTTGAAAGGAACGCAACCAAATCTCTATCGGCGCCTGGTAAAATTCCCGGTGTCATTTCGACCACAGAAACTTTAGTGCCTAAGGAATTATAAACCGAACCTAATTCTAATCCGATATAGCCGCCGCCGATTACCAATAAACTTTTTGGGATCTCCGGCAGATCAAGTGCTGTTGTTGAATTCAAAATCCTTTTGCTGTTAATGTTTAATGCCGGAATAGTAGCTATAACCGAGCCTGTGGCAATTATAACTTTTTCAAATTTTAATTCTTCACTACTTCCGTCAGACTTTTCTACTTTCAAAGTTGTGGAATTTATGAACCTTGCACTGCCGATAATATAATTGATTTTCCTTTGTTTGGAAAGAATTCCCAAACCTCCGGTAAGCTTTGCTACTACACTATTTTTCCAATCTCTTAGCTTAGTCAAATCAATTTTTGGTTTAGAAAATTCTATTCCCCAATTCTTTGCTTCTTCCGCTTCGGAGATAAGTTTTGCGACATGCAAAAGTGCCTTTGAAGGAATACAGCCGCGGTACAAACAAACACCGCCGGGATTTTTTTCTTTATCAATTAATGTTACTTCCATGCCGAGATCAGCAGCAAAAAAAGCAGCAGCATAACCACCAGGACCGGCACCAATTACAATTATTTTATTACTCATTAAAATCTATTCTCCGAAATTTCACAATCATTCAATTAGACTTAAACATGAACTTGTTTATCCCTCAATTAAAATTTTTATTGGTTGTTCAAGCGCTTCGCAAACCCATCTTAAAAATCTTGCGGCATCGGCACCGTCAATGATCCGGTGATCGTAAGAAAGCGAAAGCGGAAGCATTAATCGTGGCTCGAACCCGCCTGCCGGCGAGGCGGGAAGTGCTTCTCTATAAACCGGTTCAAATGAACCTCTTGAAACACCGAGTATTGCTACTTCAGGAGAGTTTACTATCGGGGTAAATGAAGTTCCGCCGATTCCGCCAAGATTAGTAATTGTAAAACATCCTCCTTGAAGTTCATCTAACGATATTTTTCTGATTCTTGCTTTCTCCGCAATCGAGTTCATTTCGACTGCAAGCTCTGTAAGGTTTTTGTGATCGACGTTTTTAATAACCGGAACAATTAATCCATGCTCAGTATCTACTGCAATGCCGATGTTAAAATATTTTTTGTAAATAACTTGTTTCTTTTCAAGATCTACACTGCTGTTAAATTGCGGGAACACTTTTAACGCAGCAGAAATCACTTTAAGAAGAATTGCTGTAACGGTTAATTTCCCTCCGGCTTTTTCCACTTTTGGATTATATGCTTTTCTAATTCTTTCAAGCTCGGTTATGTCGGCTTTATCGTGTTGTGTTACATGAGGGATCGTTTGCCATGCATAGCTTAAATGAACGCCTGTTTTAGCTCGAATATTGCTCATTGGCTTAACTTCAAACTCCCCGAATTTTGAAAAGTCAGGAAGCGCTTCCTGTTTAATTCCAAAAGATGTTTGACTTTCTCTGCTTTCATTTATTTTTTTCGCGTACGCTTTTACGTCATCCATTGAGATTCTTCCGAATGGACCTGTTCCGCGAACTTTATTTATGTCTACGCCGATTTCGCGCGCTATTCTTCTAACCGAGGGCGCAGCCGGGGCTGCTTCTTTAGCAATCGGAGGCTGTTGATCGACTTCTCCGGGAGCAAATTTATTTCTCTCTCCTTTTGATGAATCTATATTAGCGGCATTTTTCAGTTCAACCGTTTCTTCCGCTTTGGCTTGTATTGACTCAGGCTTTTTAGCTTCTATCTTTTCTTCTACCGTTATATCGCTAGTTTCCACTTTTAGAATTACCTGTCCCACTTTTGCTTTTTCTCCCGGCTTAAGCAGGATATCTACAACTTTTCCTGATAATGTTGAAGGTACTTCAATTGTTGCTTTATCGGTTTCTATTTCAATTACGCCTTGATCTTTTCCAATTATATCTCCGGTTTTGACCAATACATTCAGCACATCTGCCGATTCAATATTTTCGCCAAGTTCGGGAAGTTTCATTTCAACAACTTCGCTTACGGATTTTACCGGTCGTGCTTCGGGTGCAGATTTTTTTTCAGAAGGTTGTTTTATATCTTCTTTTTGAACTGTTACGGTTTCCTTTTTCTCAGCAGGTTTTGATGCGGCTTTAACATTGCCTTCGTCAAAGGTAACTATTGCTTGTCCGACTTTTACTTTTTCCCCCGGTTTAATTAGGATTTCTTTTATGACTCCGGAAACTGTTGAAGGAACTTCAATTGTTGCTTTGTCGGTTTCAATTTCAATTATGCCTTGATCTTTTTCCACTTTATCGCCGACTTTGACAAGAATATTGAGTACATCTGCAGCTTCAATATTTTCGCCAAGTTCTGGTAATTTAAATTCTGTTGCCATTTTTTACCTTAAAGATTTTCTTCTTTTGAATAAATTGATTAAACGGTAAGAGGATTTGGCTTTGAAGAATCAACACCTAAATCCTTTATCGCTTTATCTACAACTGCAGCTTTAATTTTATCTTCTTTTGAAAGTGCATATAAAGTTGCAACCACTATATGTTTTGCATCGACTTCAAAGAAATCCCGCAAGCTTGATCTTCCTTCGCTTCTACCGAAACCATCAGTACCTAAAGCATATAGATGACTTGGAAACCATTTGGCAATCGAGTCGGGGAGTGTTTTTACATAATCCGATGCGGCGACAAAAACACCTTCTTCATCCTTCAACATTTTTGTAACATAAGGAATTTTCATCTCCTCGCCTGGATGAAGCATATTCCAACGTTCTGCATCCATTGCGTCTCTTCTTAATTCTTTATAGCTGGTAACGCTCCAAACATCGGTGGAAATTTTATAATCTTCTTCAAGGATAGTCTGAGCTTTTAAAACTTCATTTAGAATTGTACCGCTGCCGAAAAGTTGAGCTTTTAATTTTAAGTTTTTCTTTTGTGATGGTTTTAATTTATACATTCCTTTAACAATACCCTCCTTAGCGCCTTCAGGCATAGGAGGCATCGCATAGTTTTCATTCATAACCGTCAGATAATAAAATACTTTTTCTTGTTCTTCATACATCCTTCTAATTCCGTCTCTCACTATGACGGCAATTTCAAATGCAAAAGCAGGATCATAAGCAACAAGATTCGGAACCGGATATGCAAGAAGGTGGCTGTTGCCGTCCTGGTGTTGCAATCCCTCGCCGGCTAAGGTGGTTCTTCCGGCAGTTCCGCCGATTAGAAATCCCTTTGCGCTCATATCGCCCGCAGCCCAAATTAAATCGCCTATTCTTTGAAGTCCAAACATTGAATAATAAATAAAGAACGGAATCATATTTATTCCATGAGTCGCGTAAGCGGTTCCAGCTGCCATGAATGAAGCCATAGAACCTGCTTCGGTAATTCCTTCTTCAAGGATTTGACCATTTTTGGCTTCTTTGTAGTAAAGAAGGCTTTCCTTATCGACAGGTTCATAAAGTTGACCGGCGTGAGAATAAATGCCTATCTGGCGGAATAAGGCTTCCATTCCAAATGTTCTTGCTTCATCGGGAACAATCGGAACAATTAGTTTACCAATTTCTTTATCGCGTAAAAGTTTAGCAAGAATTCTTACAAACACCATAGTTGTTGAAGCTTCTCTCCCTTCGGTACCTTTATAAAATTCTTCAAAGATTTCTTCAGGAGGAGTTTTAATCGGGCGAAGATTTGTCTTGCGCGAAGGAACAAATCCTCCAAGAATTTTTCTTCTTTCCTGTATATACTTCATTTCATGAGTGTCATCGGCAGGCTTATAGAAAGGCGCTTGGGCAACTTCTTCATCGGAGATAGGAATGCCGAAACGGGTTCTAAATTCTGCAAGTTCATCTTCATTTAATTTTTTTTGCTGATGGGTAATGTTTTTACCTTCACCGCTTTCACCGAGCCCGTATCCTTTTATTGTTTTTGCAAGAATGACGGTCGGAGAACCTGTATGTTCAACAGCGGATTTATAAGCAGTATAAACTTTTTCCGGATCGTGCCCGCCGCGTTTCATTATTCTTAATTGTTCGTCCGAAAGAGGTTCCAGCATTTTTAATAAATCGGGGTCGTCAGCACAAAGATGTTTTCGAATATATTGCCCGGTCTCTACGGAATATTTTTGATATTGACCATCGACTATTTCGCCTAATCTTTTTACAAGCTTGCCGTCTTTATCTTTTTCAAGAAGCGGATCCCAGTCGCTTCCCCAAATTACTTTTATAACATTCCAGCCTGCACCCCTAAAGCTAGCTTCAAGCTCTTGAATAATTTTTCCGTTACCTCTTACCGGTCCATCGAGTCTCTGCAAATTACAGTTGATAACAAAAATTAAGTTATCAAGTTTTTCTCTTGATGCAAGAGTAATTGCGCCGAGGGTTTCCGGTTCGTCGGTTTCTCCATCACCTAAGAAAGCCCAAACTTTAGAGCCGTTTGGTTTTTTCAAACCACGGTCTTCAAGATAGCGGTTAAATCTTGCTTGATAAATTGACATGATTGGACCAAGCCCCATTGAAACAGTAGGGAACTCCCAAAAATTAGGCATAAGCCAGGGATGGGGATATGACGATAGACCGCCGCCGGGCTTTAATTCCCTTCTAAAGTTTTCTAATTGCTCTTTGGAAATTCTTCCTTCAAGAAAAGCTCTTGCATAAATTCCGGGGGAAGCATGACCCTGAAAGAAAATCTGGTCGCCGTCATAATCTTCACCTTTACCGCGGAAGAAATGATTGAAGCCTATTTCATATAAAGAAGCTGCCGAAGCGTATGTGGAAATATGCCCTCCGATACCGTGTTCTAATTTATTAGCTTTGACCACCATAGCCATTGCATTCCAGCGGATGAGACTTTTAATTCTTCTTTCAATTTCTCTATCACCCGGGAAAGGGGGTTGTTGTTCGCGCGGAATGGTATTTATGTAAGGAGTATTTGCAGAAAAGGGGACATTAACACCAGCTTTATGTGCTCTAATTTGAAGCTGCTGTAGTATGTCTATAACTCTTTCGGGACCGCCATGCTCCAAAACATAATCAAGCGAGTACAGCCATTCCCTTGTTTCAGTATCAATAAATTCTTGTTCTTTTGATTTTTCATCATTCATTTAAGTTACCTCTTTTCAAATTTCAATTATCAGAAAAAATTTTGTCTGTTTCGCCAGTAAAATTGATTTTGCGCTGTAGGCTTTTCACTAAAATACGTTAAATGAGCCTCTGGAAAAGACTTAAACTGGTTAGAATCATGGTTAAAAATGCCTAAGAAATTTAATTCATTTGGCTAAAAGATACAATATTTTGCACTATTTGAAGGGGGTATAGTGATGCAGGAATCATTTGAAAAATAATCAGCATTGCTAAAATAAGAATATAATAAATCGAGTATGGGCAATAAAAAGGAGGAGTTGACCCGCAGTTTCGTTTTTACGGATTACGTAAAAAAAGAGCCGTGTTAAGCGGCTCAATAAAACAATCAGTAAATCATTCAATCATTATTTGAGTAAAACCATCTTTTTTATTGAAACAAAATCTCCAGCTCTTAGCTGATAGAAATATACTCCGCTTGATAGATGAGATGCATCAAAGCTTATATTGTATGATCCTTTATCTTTTTGTTCATTAACAAGAGTTTTTACCGCCCTACCCATTGAGTCATATATCCTTAACGATACTAAACCGGCTTCCGGAAGTTGATAGTTTATTATTGTTGATGGATTAAATGGGTTAGGATAACAACCTACAAAATAGCTGGTAATATTTTCACCCTGATTCAAATTATTATTTACAACTGCCTTGGGTACTATTTTTCCGTAAACTGCCTGCCAATTAGTATTTGAATATGTACCTTCTACAGAGTAATACTGTCTTACATCGTAATACAGTAAATCATTTGTATAAGTACCTGTAAATATATAGCCATAATCAGTATATGTTTGAACGCCCCTGCCGACTGTTGCTATTAACACTGCTCCTGATCCACCCTTAATATTTCTCCATATTTGATAAGTAACATTTGAATTTGGGTTATCTGTCCAATGCATTGTAATGGGTTGACCTACAACAATATTATAGCCCATGCTTATAGTATTGCTTGCCGGTGAGCCTATATAATTCGCGGTGTAAGTCATATTATTTCCCGGATAAAATGTTGCGCTGTTATTTGTTGATATAATATTGTTGTTTGCGTCAGTCCAATTTGAAAGATTATAGTATATTCCGTTTATCTCTGTGCCTGTTACTGTAGCGTACATAGCATTTTGTTCTACTACCGAAAATCCGGAAGCAGGTGAATTAACCTGTGTATTGTTAACAGTAATTACTCCTCCATGACCAACACCAATAAAATTATTTTGGAAGGTAGGCGTAACATAAGTTTTTAAAAATGCAATAAATGAAGCACCGTTATCCGCAACTGCCGCCTGATATGAAGTTGTCGGGCTATTGCTCAATAAACTTATATTGCCAAATACATTTTTTTCCCAATTACTTTTATTATTTGGTGCTTCGGTATCATTAAACAGCCAGGTTTGACCATTTATATTTTGATTATCATAGGCCTGTAAGTTTATCGTTTGAGTTTCATAGGCAGTAAAGTTATACGGGCTAGGATGTGAAGTGGGAGAAGCATTTACTCCAACTCCTATCTGTCCTCCATCTGCACCATGCAGATCATTTCTTGCAACAAAATTGAGAAGCTGCGCAGGTCTGTTATATGTAACTGTTAGCGTTACCGATAGTATACCGGAATATGAATCATTTGCAGTTTCATTTTCACATAATGCTCCTAAAATCAATACCCTTGATGAAAGTACTGTCTGCATTGCAGATTTTATAGTTGAAGAATTAAATGAACCGTTTCCGTAAGCAATACCCGAATTCATTGTCCCGCCGCCGCCTATTGCGTTCCAATTTGCTGGATTGTCTGAAGAATTTATGCTTGATACTTGAGTTATCTTAAATGAATATGAACCAAAACTTGTACTGTAATTTACTGTTATTTGTGTAATTGTTGCATTAGTAGGTATAGGAGAGAGGTCGTACTGACAGTAGGATCTAGCAATAACAGTAGATGAATCTGCTGTAGGGAAAATTTTTCCTATATAGTACGCTGAAAAACCATAGGTTGTTTGTCCTACCTTTGGAGTAGTTTTTCCGATCGGATTCCAGGAACCTGGAATCGTTTTTGTTTCAGTAATTGTTGGCGCCTGTGCAAATAAATTAATAGCAGTTAGACATATAACCGCAATCAATAATAAAATTTTCGTTCTCATGGTTATTTTTCCTTTTTGTTAATAAATTATTTATTTTAGCAAACAGAATAGCCCCAAGCAATAAATTAAAATTATTGCAAAAGGTAGCCAGCCTTATGGAGCTTTTCTAAGTAAAGGGAATAGTGCCGCAAACACTATTCCCTGTTTTATTTCAGCTTTTCTTATCTCCTATTTTTAAACAGTTAAAAATTAGTTTTGATAAACAAAACAGCACCATGCAATAAAAAATATTTATCGCAAAAGGTAGCCAGCCTTGTGGAGCTATTTTAATAAAACAAATAGTACCGCAAATACTATTTATCTTTTTTAAGCTTTTTACTACTCCTTTATTATTATTTTAATTTCCCATGTAATACCATGTTGATATTGCTTATAGGATCCCAAACGGCAAAAAATACTTCTTTTCCAAATATTGCAGGAACATTCATTATACTTGTAAAGTTGTTAGAAAACTTAAATAGATACTCTACCTCTGTACCATTATAGTGTGCAAGCCCGTCTCTCATTCTTAAAAATATATCTTCCGGGTTCCTGCCGTAAATCTGATATCCGAAATTAGGTTCATTAATTGAAAACTGCTTTACAAAATTTCCGTTTATATACCTGTAAACATCCTGAGATATTAAAAAGTATATTTCCCCTCCAATATCATTAAAAACAGCATAGGTAATATTATCCAATGTATTGGAATATATTTTTATTAATCCGCTTCCATTGAACTCATAAAACTGAACCGTGTCTGATGCGCCGTTTATGCCGTAACTAAGTTGTATATTACCTATGTAAACTTTGTTGTTCTCTTCTCTTATTTTTCCAAATTGTGAATAGAAATTCGCTTCATAAACTTTTTTCCATTCAGTACCGTCATAATGCAAAATAAATCCCCTTTGATACATTTGATGATCATAAAAAACTACACCTACAGCATAAATATCTGCGGCGTTTGTGCCCCAAATATCACTAATGTTTACTGTTTGCCATCCTTTAGGTTGGTATGTAAAATTTAATGTCCAGCTCTTGCCGTCGAAATGCCAGATATTGCCATCATTTCCGCCCATCCAGACATTAGCTTCACTAAAACCATATAGCACAGCACCATTACATCCAGGGGGTACTTCATAATTTGTCCATTTCGTACCGTCAAAATGAAATAGCCTATCCTTTACCGTACCTCCTCCGCCCGTTATCCATACATCATTTGGCGATGAGCCCCAGATGGTAAATAAATAATTCATTGGCGAATATAGAGTATCTACCGTCCAGGTATAATCTCTTCTACCGGGTTGAGACTCTACCGGGCCGGTTATTTTATCCTTGCATGAGTTCACCAATAATAAAATTGTTATAACTATAGGCATAAATATTTTTTTAATCATTTCAATTCTCAATTATTTTAATTTCCCATGTAATACCATGTTGATATTGCTTATAGGATCCCACATACAAAAAAAGATATCGTTATTAAAGATAATAGGTCCTCCACCTATAGAGGTATAGTTATGAGTGAATTTATATAGATATTCTAAGTCAGTCCCGTTATAATGTGCAATTCCGTTTATCATGTATACAAAAATATCTTTATCATTTCGACCGTATACGTTATACCCATAATTAGGATCATTAAATGAAAACTGTCTTACAAAAGTATTGTTTACATATTTATAAATATCTTTAGACATCACGAAATATATTTCACCGCCTATATTATAAAAACTACCAAATGTTATTTTATCCAATGTATTTGAGTATATTTTTTTTAGATTGCTTCCATCCAATAGGTAATATTCTACTGTATCGGAAGCGCCATTTATCCCATAACTAAGTTTGTAGTTATATATATAAATATTGCTGTTTTCTTTTCTAATCTTTTCGAATTGCGAATAGAAGTTCGCCTCATAGATTTTTTTCCAGACTGCGCCATCATAATGTAAAGTAAATCCTCTTTGATACATTTGATGATCATAAAAAACTACGCCTACTGCATAAACGTCATTTGGATTTGTTCCCCAGATATCACTGATATCTACTGTCTGCCATCCATTCGGCTGATATGTAAAATTGAGGGCCCAGCTTTTACCGTCGAAGTGCCAAATCTTTCCATCACTACCACCCATCCACACATTATCTGTACTGAATCCATATAGTACATTTCCATAACATCCAGGGGGTACTTCGTAATTTGTCCATTTTGTCCCGTCAAAATGAAATAGCCTATCCTTTACAGTACCTCCTGCGCCCGTTGTCCAAACATCATTTGGCGATGCGCCCCAGATGGTAAATAGATAATTCATTGGTGAATATAGAGTATCTACCGTCCAGATATAATCTCTTCTGCCGGGCTGAGACTCTACCGGGCCGGTTGGGCTTTTACAACTTTGTAATATGAAAAGCATTAGCAAGGATAGCAATAAGGACAAGGATTGATGTCTTCGTGATAAGACAAATTCATAAAATTTACTCACCTATTTTCCCTTTCAAAATTTTATATCCTAAAAGACAATGTGAACATAAAATAATTGTTTACTAAAAACATCAGTAATTTTACGTAGATTTATCTACGTAGTTTTACGTAGATAATTTGCCAATGGGGAATAAACTTTCAGTAAATCATTCAATCATTATTTGAGTAAAACCATCTTTTTTATTGAAACAAAGTCTCCTGCTCTTAGCTGATAGAAATATACTCCGCTTGACAGATGAGATGCATCAAAGCTTATATTATATGATCCTTTAGCTTTTAGTTCATTAACAAGTGTCTTTACCCCCCTACCCATTGTGTCATATATCCTTAACGATACTATACCGGCTTCCGGAAGTTGATAGTTTATTATTGTTGATGGGTTGAATGGGTTAGGATAACAACCTACAAAATAGCTCGTAATATTTTCACCCTGATTCAAATTATTTTTTACAACTGCCTTGGGTACTATCTTTCCGTATACTGCCTGCCAATTAGTTACTACAAAGATTCTTCTGCGGAAGATACGGCAGGGGAAATAATTTGATATTATTTCAGATACTTATCATACCAAAATTTTCTCGTCAGGTCTAATTCTTTTCGGTGATTTTTAAGAAAGTGATCGCCGCCTTCAAAAAGAATTAACCGGTGGGGGATTTTCAAAGAAATCATTTTCCGGGACATTTCTATTGCTTGCAGCGGGGAAACAATTTTATCATCAACGCCATGGACAATTAAGTAGGGAATATTCGGAAGCTGATCTACAAAATTTATCGCGGAACGTTTTTCAATTTCTTCATCAATGTTTTTATCACCGATAAATTCTTTATAATGATCTTCCGACTGCGGATTTTTTTCAAAGTGCTGTCTGAAATTTGAAATTGCACCAACAAGAACAGCACATTTAAAGTTGTGACTTTTTTTCAAAGTTAAATATGTCATCATTCCTCCGCGGCTCCAGCCTTCGATTCCCCAATTATCATCATCCGCAAAAGAAAATTCTCTGGCAAGCGGAATTAAATTTAGAATATCATTCACTTCTTCGCCGCCAAGCTGTGGGTTGCCTTCGCCTCCGGCATTTCCACGATATTGAGATGCAAAGACAACATATCCCCAACTTGCAAGCTGCCCGAACATTCCGCGGGCAGTAAAGCTGTCAATAGCTCCTTCATTCTTTACGCCTCCTCTATTCCAAATTACACAAGGATATTTTTTTGATTTATCTGCAGGATAAGCAACATAGCCTTTGACTTTTAGTCCGTCGGATAAATAAACAATTTTCTCTACAGCCGAATTTTCAAAAACTTCCTTTCCCCAGCCGCTAATAAGCATCTTTGTTTGAGTATCATTCAGATTTATTTTTTGGCGCTCTATTATTTTGGGTTTCATAATTTATCACAAAAATGAAGTTTGTTTTTTTATTGATACAAAGTTATAGAGAAATAAATTCATTTTGTTGTGAATAAATTTTTATATGTTTGTCTCATAAATTTTTAATATAATCGGCGGTATAATGCAAAAGAATGTAAAAATTCAGTCAAAGAGTTCTTCGGTGAAAAAAGAAGGGGAGAAAAAAATAAACGGTACAATTAAAATTATAGCTGCTGTTCTGTTGGCGGCAGTAATTTTATTTCTTATAATAACTAATCTCCCTAAAAAGGATAACAGCAATAAAGATTTTATGTTTAGAAAAGACGGCGAATTAACATTTATTGACTCCGCGAGCAACGCGGTAAAGTCAACCATAGATATTCAAATTGCGGACAATGATTTTGATAGGGAGCTTGGTTTGATGTTCCGTAAAAGTATGGAAGAAAATCAAGGGATGCTTTTTATTTTTCCTATTGACACTATACAAAATTTTTGGATGAGGAATACATACATACCGTTAGATATGATTTTTGTGAATTCTAAGGATAAAATTGTAACTATACAGCATGCTGATAAAACTTTATCCGATCAAACTTATGCTTCAACGGCGCCCGCAATGTATGTAATTGAGGTGAGCTTAGGATTTACTGACAAATATAAAATTAAAATCGGTGATAAAATTTCATGGAAGAGAACCGGGAAGAAATAAGTCGTTGAAACGACTCAAAGAATAGTTTGTATTTCTATACCCACGACCGAGGTCGTGGGCTGCCTATTCACTGTAATGAATATCTAAATGGAAATTGGCTTTGCTTCTCATGTATCGGCCGGAGTAGTCTGACCTTTCATGGTAAGAAAATATCTAAATAAAAGAAAAAAGCAGCCCATAGATTTATCTATGGGAATGGGTTTCAAGATTAGTTTTGTATTTCTATCCCCACGACCGAGGTCGTGGGCTGCCTGTTCACTGTTAAGAAATATCTAAATGGAAGTTGGCTTTACTACTGAGGTTAAGGAAAATGTGGATTGATCTTTCATAGTAAGAAATATCAAAAGAAAAGTTGGTTTTACTTTTGAGGTATCGGCAAGAGTAGTCTGACCTTTCATGGTAAGGAAATATCTAAATATAAGAAAAAAGCAGCCCATAGATTTATCTATGGGAATGGGGAAATATATATTACAAAAAATGGGAACCACTTCAGTGGTTTATAATTTATGCCGCATTCATTAACAAAAATATGGATACATGGAGTATTCGGAACGAAGGATAGCCTTCCATTAATTCGGAAGGATTTTGAGGAGCAACTATATCAACATATAAAAGAAGAATTGGAAAAAGAATTGGGTTGTAAGGTTAAAAGTATAAATGGTATTGAAAATCATTTACACGTTTTGTTTTTATTAAGCCCTACTTATTCAATTGGGGACATATTTAAAAATGTCAAAGGCGAATCATCACATTGGTGTAACCAGATGAATTTTACAAATGAAAAGTTTGCATGGCAAATAGGATATGGCGCATTCTCGGTTAGTGAGTCGATAGTAAAACAAGTTGAGGAGTATATAAAGAATCAGAAAGAACATCATAGGAAAATAAGTTACAAGGAAGAGGTGGAATTGTTTATTAAAAAATATGGGTTGGTAATGGTAAGTCGTTGAAACGACTTCAAGATTAGTTTTGTATTTCTATACCCACGACCGAGGTCGTGGGCTGCCTGTTCAATGTTAAGTAGTATCTAAATGGAAATTAGCTTTATTTCTAATGTATCGGCCAGAGTAGTCTGATCTATCATGGTAAGGCAATATCTAAATAAAAGGAAAAAGCAGCCCATAGATTTATCTATGGGGAGGGGAATGGGGATAGGGGATGGTAAATACATATTAAAAAATACGGGTTGTGATATTAGTAAGTCGTTGAAACGACTTATAGATTAGTTCGCATTTCTATCCCCACGACCGAGGTCGTGGGCTGCCTGTTCATTGTTAAGTAGTAGCCAGCTTTACTTCTGAAATTGACCAGAGTAGTCCTATCTTTCATGGTAAGGCAATATCTAGATAGAAGAAAAAAGCAGCCCATAGATTTATCTATGGGGATGGGGATGGGAATAGGTGTATCTATTGGAATGGGGATTGATTTATCTGTGGGGATGGTAATTGAATAAATAAATTAAAAAAACGAATGCATTTTACTTTCCGTAAAGTTCGTCTTCGGTTAATTCACAAATAATATGCGCTATTGTGATATGTCCTTCTTGAATACGCTGTGTATTATTAGACGGAACGACAATAGGAATATCTACAATTGATTTTAATTTCCCGCCGGAACCGCCAAGAAATCCGATTATCTTCATTTTTTTGGAATGCGCCATTTCAACAGCTTTAATAACGTTTGGAGAATTCCCGCTCGTAGAGATGGCAAGTAGGACGTCACCGTTATTTCCCAAGCCTTCAACATTG
This sequence comes from Bacteroidota bacterium, assembly GCA_021817845.1. Taxonomy (GTDB): domain Bacteria; phylum Bacteroidota; class Ignavibacteria; order Ignavibacteriales; family Ignavibacteriaceae; genus FEN-1297. The sequence goes on along the minus strand of JAKAFW010000018.1, from coordinate 41,903 downwards.
CGGGCAAAAACATTTTCGTAACCGATGTCGTTGCCTCCGGCTGTTAGATTAGATGTATCGGTTGTTAAAGCAATAGCTGCAAGAGCGGGACGGCTAATATTATGATTTAATCTAATCATTAATTCCGTTGCTATATGCTGACAATCAGCAGCGCTACCACCGTTGCCGCAAAGAAGAAGTTTCTTTCCATTCTTATAAGCATCAACTAAAAGATCAATCGAGGCAAGTATGCCGGGTAAACATTCGTTCTGTATTTTAATTTTTGTTTCTGAGCTTTCAATAAGCGAATCTATTGCGAATTTTTTCTTATCCATATTTTCCAATTTAATGATTAAGTTTTCTTTCTAAACAGTAATAGGCAGTTTTATATGAACTGCATTTGCAAACTCTTTTATCAAACTCCAGTTATTTTCATCTTCTAAGAAATTTCCGGTTACAATAATCTTAGCACCACTTTCAATTTTTTCACGTGCGATTTGTGGAGACCTAATCCCGCCGCCGACTATTACTGGGACACTGCAAATGCTTGCAACTGCTTTAACCATTTCGTTTGATACTGGCTTATCGGCTCCGGAGCCAGCTTCAAGATAGATTAATTTCATACCGAGATATTCTGCTGCAAGTGCTGTAGCTGCCGCGATTTCAGGTTTGTTTTTTGGAATGGGAAAACTTCCGCTCATATATTCTGCCGTGGTAATTGAGCCTGATTCAACGATAATATATCCAGTTGAAATCGGTTCTAAATTATATTTTTTAATTAAGGGAGCTGCTAAAACATGTTTGCCGATTAAGTGTTCCGCATTTCTTCCGCTTACTACGGAAATAAATAGAATTGCATCCGCAGATTGACAAACCTGATTTTCGCTTCCCGGGAAGATTATAACAGGCAAATTTGTAATAGTTTTCACATTAGCCAGGAATGTGTCAAAGTTGCCGTTAATCATTAAGCTTCCTCCGACCAAAAATCCATCTACACCGGAATGTTCACAATGAGTGATAAACCGGGATAAATCATTATCGGTCAATTTGTCCGGATCAAGCAAAACTAAATAAGCCGCACCTTTTTGCGAAATAGTATTTAGCAGATAATTATATATTTTCATAAAAGATTCAGTTATGATAAACGAATATAAAAATTTTGAGTTTCATAAAAAAGAATATGCCCTAAGTTCATCAATATTTTAAATAGCGACATTTTTGGCTTATATTTTTCTTTTTGAAAGTGCTCTCAAATATTTTTTAGCCAAAAGGATGGAATAGAATTGGTTCAAAATTCATAAATTAATCTAACAGGTTTATTTAATATTTTCAATTAAAATATTCTCGTCCCAAAATTACTAAAAAGCTTTGGAGAATTTCTGATGAATGCTGAGATTAAAAATTTTTTCTATCCCTCTAAAATCGCTGTTGTGGGCGCTTCCCAGAAGGAAAAAAGCATTGGTTACGAGCTTTTGAGGTCGATTAAAAATTATGGATTTGTTGGTGAAATTTATCCCGTAAATCCGAATGCGGATTTTTTACTCGGTTATAAATGCTATAAATCCATTCCGGAATTACCTGATGGAATTGATCTTGCCATCATAGTTGTTCCAAAACAATTTGTCGACGATTCTCTCGATAATGTATTGCTAAAAAACATTAAGAGTATAATTCTGATTACAGCCGGTTTTAAGGAAGTTGGCGTGGAAGGCGCTGAATTTGAGCATAAAATTATTGAAAAGGTTCGAGCATCGGGTGCGAGGTTGGTAGGACCAAATTGCATGGGAGTAATAAACACTTTTAAGGATATAAAACTTAATGCTACTTTTGTCGCCGAAAAACCGGAAACGGGCTGTACTGCTTTTCTTTCGCAAAGCGGAGCAATCGGAGCGGCTGTACTAAATTCACTTCGGGAAACAGATATTAAATTCGGGCATTTTATTAGCGTCGGAAATAAGGCAGATATTTGCGAAAATGATCTTTTGGAATTCTGGCAGTCGGATGATAATATAAAAACTATCGCTCTTTATTTAGAAAGTTTTACTGACGGAGAATCATTCCTTAAAATAATATCTAAAGAAATTAATTCTAAGCCGGTTATTATTCTTAAAGCAGGAAGAACTACCGAGGGAATAAAAGCTGCATCGTCTCACACAGGTGCAATCGGCACAAGCGATAAAGTTGTGGATGCCGTATTGAATCAGTTTGGAATTATCCGCGTCAACACGCTTGCGGGCCTATTTAATACATCAAAAGGGTTTGAGAATTTTCCGCCTCCTGTAGGTAATAGAATTGCCGTTGTAACAAACGCCGGCGGTCCGGCAATATTGGCAGTAGATGCGCTTGGAGAAAAGAACTTAACGCTCTCAAAATTAAATGAGGAGACAAAAAATAAGTTAAGGACAATCGTTCATCAGGAAGGGAGCGTAAATAATCCGGTAGACCTTCTTCCGGGAGGCACGGCTGAACACTATAAATCTGTAAATGAAATTTTATTGTCCGACGAAAATGTTGATGCAGTAATTTCAATTTTTGTCGAACCGGTTATGGTTTCTCCTATGGCGGTAATAGAGGCTGTTAACAGTATTGAAAACATCAAGCCTGTCTTTCAAGTTGTTATGCCGCTGCCTGAGTTTTGGGAGAATTACAGGAAAAATTCAATCTATAAAAAGCCGCTATTCAGAAACCCGGAAGAACCGGCGGAAGTTATTTCCAACATTTTGTTTTACTTAAATAAAAATAAAGTACACCACGAGATTTTACCGCCTCAAAATTTCGGTTTCAATCTTATCAAAGAATCTTCTTTCGTATCGCATGATTTAATAAACTTAATGATGAAACACTATAACATACCGCTTGTCAGTTCAACAATTATCTCAGCCGGTAAAATTAACAAGCATATTGAAGATTTTACTTTCCCGATAGTCTTAAAGGGAATTTCAAAAAAACTTGTTCACAAGTCAGAGATAAATGCAGTTAAGGTAAATATCAAGAATATAAATCAACTTCTTGAAGCCGAAATGGAAATACTTGAAAACTTTAAGACTAACGGAATTGACCTGGATGAATTTCTTATTCAACCATACATCAAGCCACGCTTTGAAATATTGATCGGAGGTTTTAGAGACCCGGCTTTTGGACCAATGATTATGTTTGGCACCGGAGGAAAATATGTGGAAATATATAACGATACGGCAATTAAATCTGCTTACTTAAACGACAACGATATTGACGAATTAATTTCCGCAACAAAAATGGGAAAGCTCCTGGAGGGAGTCAGAGGAGAAACGGCTATCGATAAAACTAAAATAAAGGAAATAATCAAATCAGCCGCTCAAATGATGGTGGATAATCCTTCAATTTTAGAGTTCGATTTTAACCCGGTTATTATTTCCGAACACAATACCATATATGCGGTAGATGTAAGGATAAAATTATCCTAATAAATCCGTTTAATAATTCTTGTAGTGAAGGTGACTTTGTCATTTTTGTCACACTATTTTTTCTGCAATTTTTAGGTAAGAATTATAGGGTTGGTGGAGGCTTGTTATAGGCCTGGCAGATGCCTAGTAGATATGGGGAAAATTTAGGCAAAAAATAGGAAGAAAAAGATTTTAGGTGTGCCAAAATGGCCGATGAGGGAGAGAGTAACGAGAGACGAGTGACACATTTAAGTCGCATTACTCAGTTCTTGAGAAATTGGTGTAGTGGAATTGGCTTATATTTTCTATTATTTCAAAGAGTTTTTTTTGTGCACGGACAGAAGTTAATAGCTATTCCCAAGATTAAGAAAATCGACTAATTGCAGTCTCCCCTTTTACCTTTTTTGATAAAATAATCACGAAAAAGTACCATTTTGGCTTAAAAGAATTGGTATAATTTTAGACTAACTAATCATCTCAAATAGATCAAATTTAATCAAAACAATTGGAAAGAAGATGGACAGGAAAAAAGTAACAATTGATGGCAATGAAGCAGCGGCTTATGTAGCATATCAAACTAATGAAGTAATAGCAATTTACCCTATAACCCCTTCGTCAAACATGGGCGAATGGTGCGACGCATGGTCGGCTGTCGGCAAAAAGAATATATGGGATGAAGTACCCTCGGTTAGTGAACTTCAAAGCGAAGGCGGAGCTTCAGGCAGCGTTCACGGGGCATTACAGAATGGCGCTCTTACAACAACATTTACGGCTTCGCAAGGTTTGCTCTTAATGATACCAAACATGTTTAAAATAGCAGGTGAATTAACCTCAACGGTATTTCATGTTTCGGCAAGATCGCTTGCGGCTCAAGCTCTTTCGATTTTCGGAGATCACAGCGATGTAATGTCTACTCGCTCGACCGGATTTGCAATGCTCGCATCAAACTCAGTTCAGGAAGTTATGGATTGCGCATTAATTGCCCAGGCAGCAACTCTTGAAGCGCGCATTCCGTTTTTGCATTTCTTCGATGGATTTAGAACTTCACATGAAGTAATGAAGATCGAACAATTAACAACAGAAGATATTCGTAATATGATTGACGATGAGCTTGTATTTGCACATCGTAAACGCGCATTAAATCCGGAACACCCGGTATTGCGTGGTACGGCTCAGAATCCGGATGTTTATTTCCAGGGAAGAGAGACGGTAAATAAATATTATAATGATTGCCCGGAAATTGTACAAAAGCAGATGGACAAATTTGCAAAAATCGTTGGGAGGCAATATCATTTATTTGATTATGTCGGTGCACCGGATGCTGAAAGAGTTATCATAATAATGGGTTCGGGAGCAGGCGCTGTTGAAGAGACAATTGACTATTTAATTTCCAAGGGAGAAAAAGTCGGCGTTCTAAAAGTAAGATTATACAGGCCTTTCTCAATCGATCATTTTATTAATGCGCTTCCTAAAACAACAAAAATAATTTCGGTATTAGACAGAACCAAGGAGCCAGGCGCGCCGGGTGAACCACTTTATCTTGATGTAGTAAACGCTATATCAGAGCGGTTCAATAACGGCGATCTTCCGTTTGCTTATCCCAAAATTGTTGGTGGTAGATACGGCTTATCTTCAAAAGAATTTACTCCGGCGATGGTAAAGGCTGTTTTTGAAAATATGTCTAAAGGACTTAACCCGGCTAAAAAGGATAAACCTAAAAATCATTTCACAATAGGTATTAACGATGATGTTACTAATACCAGTTTAGAATTCGATCCTTCGTTTAATGTTGAAGCTCCGGAAACGTTCAGAGGAAAGTTTTACGGTCTTGGAGCGGACGGAACTGTGGGCGCTAATAAAAATTCAATTAAGATTATCGGCGAAGGAACAAACTTTTATGCTCAGGGTTACTTTGTTTATGATTCTAAAAAATCCGGTTCCACTACAATATCTCACTTAAGATTCGGACCGAAAGAAATAAAATCAACATATCTTGTTGATAAGGCAAACTTCATTGCATGTCACCAGCCTACATTCTTAGAAAAAATGGATCTTCTTGAAGATGGTGTTGAGGGCGCTACATTTCTGTTGAATACAATAATTCCTAAAGAAGATGTGTGGGATTCTCTTCCTGAAAAAATTCAACAGGATTTGATTACGAAGAAAATGAAGTTTTATGTAATTGATGCTTACAAAGTTGCTGCTGATACAGGAATGGGACAAAGAATAAATACAATTATGCAGACTTGCTTCTTCGCCATTTCAAAAATCCTTCCTAAAGCTGAAGCAATTGAAATGATCAAGAATACTATCAAAAAGACTTACGGAGCAAAAGGCGATAAGATTGTTCAGATGAACTTCAACGCCGTTGATCAAACGCTTGCTAATTTATTTGAAGTTGAAATTCCTTCAAGTGTAACGAGCAAACATCAATTCCTTCCTGCGGTTTCAGATAGCGCGCCTGAGTTTGTTAAAAATGTACTTGCACCGATGATTGCCGGTAAAGGTGATCTTATTCCGGTCAGCAAAATGCCTGTTGATGGAACATATCCGACCGGGACAGCTCAATGGGAAAAGAGAAATATTGCTCTCGAAGTTCCGGTATTTGATCCTGAGGTTTGTATTCAATGCAACAAGTGCGTAGCAGTATGTCCTCACGCTACAATTCGAGTGAAAATTTACGATGAAAAACTTTTGGCAAATGCTCCGGCGACATTTAAGCACATGAAGTTCAAAGGAAAAGATTACGGCGATAATTTAGCATATACAATTCAGGTTGCTGTTGAAGATTGCACCGGCTGCGGAATTTGCGTTGATATTTGTCCGGCAAAGAATAAAAAGGAGACAAAGCTAAAAGCTATCAACATGATGCCACAGTTGCCGCTTAAAGAACAAGAGAGAGCTAACTGGGATTACTTCTTAACGTTGCCTGAAGTTGATAGAAGATTGGTAGCAACATCTGCAATAAAAGACTCACAATTTTTACAACCATTGTTTGAGTTTTCGGGCGCTTGCTCCGGCTGCGGAGAAACCCCATATGTTAAATTGGTAAGCCAATTATTCGGTGACAGATCGGTTATTGCAAATGCCACAGGCTGCTCATCGATATACGGCGGTAATCTACCAACAACTCCTTGGGCTTCAAATAAAGAAGGAAGAGGACCTGCATGGTCAAATTCCTTGTTTGAAGACAATGCAGAATTTGGGTTGGGATTTCGTTTAGCGATTGACAAACATACAGGACAAGCTACAAATCTACTTAAGAAATTATCTTCTGAGATCAGCGCTGAATTGGTTGAAGAAATATTAAATGCAGATCAAAAAGATGAAACTGGAATTTACGATCAAAGAGAAAGAGTAGAAGTCTTAAAGCAAAAGCTGAATGACCTTCTGAAAGCCGGGGGCAACGGTAAATCTAATGACCTTAAACATCTTCAAAGCTTGGCAGATTACCTTGTTAAAAAGTCTGTCTGGATAATGGGCGGCGATGGATGGGCTTACGACATTGGTTATGGCGGGTTAGACCATGTGCTTGCATCAGGGAAAAATGTAAATATCCTTGTGCTTGACACTGAAGTTTATTCGAATACCGGCGGGCAGATGTCAAAGTCAACGCCACGTGGTGCGGTTGCAAAATTTGCAGCGGGTGGAAAACCTATGGCTAAAAAAGATCTTGGATTAATGGCAATGGCTTATGGAAATGTTTACGTTGCAAAAGTTGCAATGGGCGCGAGTGATGCTCAAACGGTTAAAGCATTTATTGAAGCTGAAGCTTATAACGGTCCTTCTTTAATAATTGCATACAGCCATTGCATCGCTCACGGAATCGATATGGCAAAAGGAATGCAAAATCAAAAAGCTGCTGTGGATTCAGGTCACTGGCAGTTGTACCGCTTTAATCCCGATTTAACGACGGAAGGTAAAAATCCATTCAAGCTTGAGTCTAAGGCACCAAAAATTCCGCTGAAAGATTATGCATACATGGAAACACGATATAAAATGCTTACCAAATCTGATCCGGAGGAAGCCGAAAAGTTAATCGTACAAGCACAGAAGGACGTATTAGATAAGTGGAAAGTATATGAGCAGCTTGCTGCAGCTCCGAAAGAAGAAATTAAGAAATAAACTTTAAATTAATTAGGTTCCTCTTATTCCGTTTACAGTTAAACGAGATAAGAGCGAATCATAAAATATAGGCGAGATTAATTATGGATATTACAACAACTTATTTAGGGTTAAACCTATCAAGTCCAATAGTACCTTCGGCAGGACCGCTTTCTGCAGACATTGGAAATATTAAACAAATGGAAGACTCCGGTGCTGGTGCCGCGGTTATATATTCCATTTTTGAAGAACAAATTGAAAATGAATCATTAGAGTTTTATCATCATGAAACCTCACATACAGAAAGCAATGCTGAAGCGCAATCATACTTTCCTCAATCTCCGGATTTCAGAATTGGCCCGGAAGAATATTTGGAACACATTAGCAAGGCGAAAGACGCTGTTAATATTCCAATCATAGCGAGCTTAAATGGAAAGTCTCTCGGCGGATGGGTTGAATATGCAAAAAGAATTCAAGAAGCAGGTGCCGACGCTCTTGAGCTAAATATTTACAGGCTTGCTTCAGACGTCAAAACTTCGAGTCAGGATATTGAAAAGAATTATATAGAAATAGTGAAAGCTGTCAAAGCATCTGTTTCTATTCCAGTTGCGGTAAAACTTGGACCTTTCTTTAGTTCGGTTGCTTATATGGCTGATCAAATTAGCAAAGCCGGCGCCGATGGTTTAGTATTGTTTAATAGATTTTATCAGCCGGATATTGATTTAGAAAGATTAGAAGTAGTGCCGAATGTTCTTTTAAGCACTCCTATGGATATGCGCCTTCCGCTTAGATGGATTGCAATTTTATATGGTAGAATAAATGCAGATTTAGCGGCAACCAGCGGTATTTACAATGAAAAAGATGTCTTAAAAATGATTATGGCTGGAGCAAAGGTGACGCAAATGCTTTCAAGCTTGTTGAAGTATGGGATCAACCATATTTCAGACGTTACTACTCAATTAGTTTATTGGATGGAAACTAATGAATACGAATCGATTGATCAAATGAGAGGAAGCATGAGCTACAAGAGTATTGCCGATCCATCACAATTTGAAAGAGCAAATTATATGAAAGTGTTAAATTCATATAAATAGCCCATGTTACAATTTTAGAGTCCAAAAGGTTTTTGTTTTTAATATTGTTTATTCAATTTCTATAAATAATTCTTTCTGATGCCTTTTCTATTTTATATAAATCCTTCTTTTTATGAAAAGGCAGCTTATTATCTCTGATGTAAAACCTTGAAGGTTTTAGTTAAAATTCCTTTTGATTTTTTAGTTCTTCAAAAGCGATCTCAGTATTTTCCCTTACAGTTAGTACACGGTCAAGATGAGTTATTTTAATTAAGGTACTAACTTTTTCCGATGGAGCCGATATTCTTAAACTGCCTCCCATTGATTCTAAAATTCTATTTGCAACAAGAAGTGCGCTTAATCCTGAACTGTCGCACGATTCTACATCGCTTAAATCCACAATTAGTTTTGTCACATTTTGAACTTTTAATAACAAAGTAAATTCTCCTTTGACCAAACCGGAGATACTCGTATCAAGTCTCTTTTCATTAAGCTTAAAAATTGTAATGTCATCAATTCTTTTAGTCTCGAAGTTCATGGTTTTCCCTTAAAACATTTGTAAACAATTTAAGAAATTCTTGTAAATAACTTCAGGATTTTCTTCGCTATTGGCAAACTGTAAATTATAGAACTTATCGGAATAATTCTTTTCAAACCCGATTCGGACTTTTGCATTAACAAGATTTGCAACACAGCTATGGAATAAACTTTTTTTTCTGTTAAGATCAATAACTACGTCCATGCTTATAGCAGACAATTTATTGGTAAGTTGTCTCGAAGGGATTCTAAAAAATGTTATCTCCTTTATCCCAAAGTCAATAGAATTATTTTGAAGTTTCGCCGGGAGCGGACTGATTCTAAAGTCGTTTGTAAATATTGTGAATTTCTTACCATGTATTTCAAAAAATTTTAGCACATTGACTGAACTATGATAATCTATCTCATCCTCGGGAAGAATCAAAAAAAATGATTCCGACTTTTTGAATAAATCATTGAAATTTTGCTTTGCAAGCTGTCTTTTTCTCAACATATAATTGATAATTAAAATAGCTACCTTATCTCTGATTTTCTCCAGCATTACTTTGAGGCTTCTTCCAATAGTTTAATAAATTCGACTTCGGTTAAAACATACACTCCCAAACTCTTTGCTTTATCCAATTTTGAACCTGCGCTTTCCCCCGCAATTAAGCAATCTGTTTTTCTACTAACACTTGAAGTAACTTTTCCGCCGAGTATAATTATCTTTTCGGCTGCTTCATCGCGAGAAAATTTTTCGAGTGTACCAGTTAGGACAAAGGTTTTGTTCAAAAAAAAGTTTTCTTTTATTTCTTTCTTTTGCGAAGTAAAATTTATCCCGTGTTTTTTTAGTCGTTGAATAACTTTTAGATTTTCTTCTTCCGAGAAAAACTTCTTTACGCTGCGGCTAATGCTTGGACCAATTTCATGGATAGACGAGATTTCTTCTTCATCGGAGGAAATTAATTTATCTATCGATAAAAAATAATCAGCAAGCTTTTTAGCAGCTCCAGCACCCACGTATCTTATCCCAATTGCATACAGAACTTTTGCAAATGGTTGTTTTTTACTTTCTTCAATTGAAGCTAATAAATTGTCAACGCTTTTTACGCCAAGACGCTCAATTGTAATTAATTCTTCCCTTCGCTTTTGCAAATCATAAATATCGGCATAAGTATTAAGAATTTTATTTTCAACGAAAAGATCAATTAGTGCTTCTCCAAGTCCTTCGATATCCATTGCACCGCGCGATGCAAAATGTTCAAGCCGCCCTTTGATTTGTGCAGGACAGTCGGCATTCTCACAATAATATGCAACTTCTTCTTCCGGTTTAAATAATGGAGTTCCGCATGCGGGGCAATTTTCAGGAGGTTTAACCTTTAAAGAATTCGATTTCCTTTCATTCAAAACGACGGCAACAATTTTGGGAATTACATCGCCTCCTTTTTCTAAAACAACCGTATCTCCTTCACGAACATCCTTCCGCATAATTTCATCAAAGTTGTGAAGAGTTGCCCTGCTAATTGTTGAGCCCGAAAGCAAGACAGGATCTAGTTCGGCTACAGGAGTAATAGCGCCGGTGCGTCCCACCTGCCATGTAATTTTATTTAACTTCGTAACTGCCTGTTTTGCTTTAAATTTGAATGCAACAGCCCAACGGGGTGATTTTGCAATGCTTCCCAAAATTTTTTGATGACGAATTAAATTTACCTTAATAACCGCTCCGTCAATTTCAAATTCAAGCGAATCCCTTTTTTCTTCGAGCCTTCTGCATGCTTCAAGAACTTCACTAATATTTTTACAAAGTTTATATTCCGGATTAACATTAAAGCCAAGCATTTTTAATAATTGTAAGTTTTCAATCTGGGATTCAAATTCCTCTTTTGCGCTGATTAAGAAATACAAAAAAATATTGAGCGGGCGTCTTGCGACAGCCTTAGGATCTTGAAGTTTTAAAGTGCCTGCAGAAGAATTACGGGGATTAGCAAACAACCTTTCACCTGAATTTTCGCGAGCTTCGTTCAGCTTATGAAAATCAGCGATCTTCATAAATATTTCCCCGCGCGCCTCAAAATCATCAAGCTTATATTTCAAAGATTTGAATTTATTTAATTTGAGCGGAACAGATTTAATTGTTCTTACATTTGCGGTAATTTCTTCACCCGTAGTTCCGTCCCCTCGGGTAGCAGCCGTTTTAAGATAATGGTTAACATAATTCAAAGAAACCGAAACCCCATCAATTTTAGGTTCAACAACATATTCGATCTTTTCGCCATCAGGCAAGCCGTCACGGACGCGGCGGTCGAAATCTATTAATTCTTCTTCGCTATACGTATTAGCCAAACTCAGCATCGGAACTTTATGTGGTACCGGTTTGAAATCTTTGGTTAAATCTTTTCCGACACGTTGGGTAGGAGAATCCGGAGTAATTAGATCCGGATTTTCTAATTCAAGTTTTTCAAGTTCTTTAAGCAAAAAATCATACTCTTGATCGCTTATAGAAGGATCAGCGAGTACATAATATTTATAATCATGTTCCCGGATTTGCTCTTTAATAGTTTCTATTCTTTTATGAATATCTATGGGCATTTAATTTTGAATCTAATTTTGAGGAGTCGTTAATAATTTTAACCCTGTGCTATCAATAGAAACTTCTTTCACTTCATTTTTCTTACCGGTAAAATTTAATAGTTTGCCGTTTAACGTTAACTTAATTGAAGCCGCGTTTCCAATAGTAAGTATATAATTATTCTTTGCTTTAACACTCTTTTGAGAATTTGGGAACAAAGTAAAAATATTTTCAGTTTTACCATCGAGCATAATTTTTATCCATGAGGTATCTTTTGATTCGATCAAGAGTGACAGACTATCGGAAGGTGATGCAACAAAAGTAGAATCCTTAGCTTGGAGTTGCGGGTTAGTCAGATTATCCCGTTGTTCGTTTTCTTTTACAATTTCGCTATAAGGTTTTTCCGAAACTATTATTTCAGAATTTCCTTTAATAAAAGCAAAATAAACAATTACAAAAAGTATCAGAAGACCAGCTATTGATGAGGCAACAATCATTTTCTTTTTATACTGAATCGCTGCATCCTTCTGGCGCATTAATTCTTCTTCACTTGTATAAGGAAGCGAAGAATAAAATTTATTTTTGATCTTTGAGTCTTCGTCGAGTGTTTTTGCTTTCTTTGTATCAACTTCCGATTCGCCTTTCTCGTCAAAAGTCTGTCCTTTTTTAGCTGCATCATATTTTTTCATCATTAACTTTTCGTCAAGTCCCACAACCTTTGAATAATCTCTGATAAAAGCTTTGACGTAAAGCTCAGGCAAAAAAATGAAATCGCCACTCTCAATTTGCTCGATAAATTTCAAATCAATTCTTGTTTTTGCTGCGAGCTGTTGAGTAGAAAGCCCGGCGTTTTCTCTTGCTATTTTTAGTTCTTCTGATATTTTTGCAAACATGTTCTTTTAGATTTTTTTTAACAATTATAAAATACTACCGGACTCAATTATTCACTCAGCACATATTAATTTTGCGGCAAAAGCTCCGTCCATACGATGAATGTGGGGGAAAGTTTGGATACATCCGTTTTCGTCTACTAAATCACTGGGGAAATAGAGCGAAGCATTTTCGAGTTTGAAACTTAGATTATTATCAAGAAACTTTTTTATTATGTCATAATTTTCTTCCGGCTCAATTGAACAAGTGCTGTAAACAAGAACTCCTCCAGGCTTTACCAGTGAAGAAGCTTTGTTTAATAGATCGTACTGAAGTTCATTCATGCTTCTTAAGTCCAATAAATCTCTTTTCCATTTAATATCCGGTTTTTTAGTAAGTGTTCCGGTTCCCGAACAAGGAACATCCGCTAGTATGCGATCAAACTTTTCGTCATTAAATTCCAGAGCATTTGCAACAATAGTTTTTACAGATTTAATTTTCAGGCGCTGCAAATTCTTTTCAACTATCCTTACTCGTCCTTCATAGCGGTCGACTGCAACTATTTCTCCTTGGTCATGCATAAGACCCGCAATGTATGCAGACTTTCCGCCGGGAGCGGCACATAAATCTAATACTCTCATTCCAGGTTTTGCATCTAACAAACGGCAGGCAAGCCCGGCGCTTTCATCCTGTATATTAAAATAACCCTCTGCAAAATATTCCCAAGCGGTTATATTAGTCAAGTTTTGCAACTGAAAAAATTCGGGCAAATACTTGCCTTGTTCAAACTTTAGATTTACAGAATTAAGAAGACCTTTAAATTCTTCCGGGTTTGTTTTGATAGCATTAATTTTAAGGGTAAGATACGGTTTTTCGTTATTTGCCGCTAAAAGTTTTTCTGTTGATTCTCTTCCGAAGCGGTTTAAATATCTTTTGACCATCCATGATGGGTGTGAATAATAGGCACATAGATATCCAACCAGATCTTCTTCCGGATCAGGATATCTAATTGCATTTTTGCTGCGGATAATATTCCTAAGGATAGCGTTCGTTAAGTCAGCAGATTTTTGCCCTTGAAGCCTTTTTACAAATTCAACAGCTTCGTTAACAACTGCGTAGTCTGGTACTCTTTCTAAGAATAAAATCTGGTAAAGGGCAACGCGCAATCCGTTTTTTAAGTTTGGAATAGCTTTTGAAAATTGCCCTTTGTAAAACCCATTTAATATCCAATCCAGTCGCCCCATCCACCTAATTACACCATGTACGATTTCATAAAGTAGTGCTTTATCCTGACCGCTTAATTCTGAATTTTTCATCTCATTGTCAAGCAGCTTTTCAAGATATGCATCTGTACGTTCTACTCTGTTAAGAATTTTTACCGCTAATCCTCTAACGCCATCATACAAATCTTTGATTGTGTGTTCTTCTAATTGAGTCATAATTAATAAGGATAGCCTCTTTTTCGTCTTTCTTTTTTGGTAATATCAAATACTTTTCTAAATAACTTTTCCTCAACATCACGCATAGTTGTATTTCTTCTTATCATTACTCTTTTTGCAGTTTCAATACTTCGTTCAAGGTCATAAGTTGTTATTGCGTCGCTGCCTCCCCAGGAAAATGAGGGAATATATTTGCCCGGAAAACCAGCACCAAAAATATTGCAAGAAAATCCCACCGATGTACCTGTGTTGAACATTGTATTGATTGCTGTTTTCGAATGATCACCCATTATGATTCCCATAAACTGTGATCCGCTGTTTACAATTTCTCCGTTCACATAAACCTTAACGTTACCGTAATTATTTTTTAGGTCGCTGCAGTTAGTATCTGCCCCAAGGTTAACCCAGCTTCCGAGGTACGCATGTCCCAGAAATCCGGAGTGCTGTTTGTTTGAATAAGGAAGAATTATCGAGTCTTCAACTTCACCGCCAACTTTCGAAATTTTCCCAATGCTTACATTTTCATAGATTCGTGCACAACTTTTTATTTGAGCTGATTCACCAAGATAAACCGGACCTTCAACAACGGCGTTAGGGAAAACTATTGCATTTTGATCGATAAAAATCGGACCTTTAGTTGCATCCAAAATAGCACCGGATTTTATTTCAGCTCCGTCAGCAATAATAATGTTATCTTTTTCAATTAAGTGAGCGCCTTCAAATATTTTTCCTTTTATTAGTTTGTTATCATTGATTTTTGAAAAAAAGAAATTGAAATCTGCAAGCATTTCTTTTTCGTTGTTGTTAATAAGGTCCCACATGTAGCTTATATATTTTACGTCAACATTTTCAACAGGGAGTCCACTAAAATTTGATTGGCTTAAAAGTTCATGAAGATTATTTTTTAATTCTTTAAGTCGCTCGCCGGAAACACGCGCAGCTATTAAAGTATCACCGTTTAAATAAATTTTATCTGAGCTATCTTTCAGTGGAATAATTTCCGCAATATTAACCGAGGCTAAAACATTACCATTAATAAACAGACAAGAGCTGTCATCGATTTTATTGACATCCACCTCCGGGTTGTTGGCTTTAACAAATTGGGTCAAGTAAGGTCTACAGTGAAGTGAATATTTCGTTTCAGGATATGCACGTAAAATTTTTTCCCGCAAGGTTGACATTCCACAGACGAGATCGTAAACCGGGCGGTAAAAAATTAACGGTTCCAATCTTTCATAATCAATTCCCTCAAAGATACACAACTGCATTTAGAAACCCTTCAATTAAATTGATAAAAAAGATAATACTTTTTAATATAATAATCTCATTTAAAAAGAACGGGAAAACGAAAAAAGCCAGGCAATGCTGGCTCTTTAATTTAGACAATTTCTTGAAATGCTTTACCGAAATTATTTTTTGGCGTATTTCTTATTAAACTTTTCAACTCTACCGGCTGTATCTAATAACTTTTGTTTACCGGTAAAAAACGGATGCGAACCACTGGAAATTTCGAGCTTAACCAATGGATAAGTTTTTCCGTCCTGCCATTGAATTGTTTCGCTTGTTTGAATTGTTGACCGCGTTAAAACAGCAAATTCGCATGAAGCGTCTTGAAAAACCACCGGTCTGTAATTCGGATGAATTCCTTGTTTCATTTTTAACCTAATTATTTTCTTAAATATTATAAACAAATATAGGGAAGTTTGGTTTTGATTTCAAACCAATAATGCCTTGTCCAAAGGATAAATTAAAAATTTTGGACATGTAATTTTATTATAGTTTTTCACACTTTAAGCTAATATTTCGCCAATTAGCAACGTAATCAATGATTTATCTTCAAGCGACGTTGTTTTAATAGAAAGATCAGCTTTTAGAAGCGCCTGCGCTGCACGGAATAATCCTTCATCTTTATAAAGATTTCTTGCTTTTATATAATCGGGGTAATAAAAAGAATGTGTGCCTATAATTCTTGCTCCCGCTTCCTTGGTAAGATTTTGCTTTACTAGTTCACCCACACGTGTCAGTTGAGTAAAATAACGGCTTATCATTCCAATAATCTGAGTAGGTTCGACGCCGTTTGAAAGTAGGTTATATGCAATTTTTAATGATTCCTTTTTATTCTTCCTGCCTAGGGCATTTTGCAAGTCAAAAACCGTATATTCCTTTAAAGCTGCCGATAGTAAGCGGATAGATTCAATCGAAATTTCTTTTTTTTCTCCAAGATTTACAAAAAGTTTTTCAAGTTGAGCTTCTATTAGATTTCGGTTTTCACCGGAAATATCCACCAGCATCTGAGCATTTTCATAAGAGATTTGTTTTCCGTTTTCCTCAACAAAGTTTTTGACCCAATCAATTAGATTTTTTCCTTTTAATTCCTTAGATTCAAAAATAAATTTATTTTGCAATAATGTCTTGTACGGTTCTGTATCGAGGTTCGGCACAGAGCCGTTTTGAATGAGAATTAAGATTGTAAAATCGGCGGGCGAATTAAGATAGGAAATTATTTTCTTTTTATCCTTCAGCTTTTCAAATTCCTTGACGATAACCAGTTTCTTCTCTGAGGTGAATGGAAAAGCAGTAGCTATATTTATGACGTTCACAGCATCATTTTCATCGCCGTGAATAACCTCCTTATCAAAGTCGGATTTAATAAAAGGGGCTATAGAATCGTTAAATAACTTAAGCGTTGTTTCGATTCCGAATTCATCTTCTCCGCAGAAAAAATACACGGGAAGAAAATTTTTGGCCCGTAAACCTTTTGTTGCCTCGATTATTGACGGAATGGGAATTTTATTTTTCGCCATTTTTGATTTGCGTAAGGCTTAGCGTCTCAGCGTCTTTGCGGTGAAGAAGCAATTCCACCGCAAAGACGCAAAGGCGCAAAGCAAATAAATTATTTTTTATTTAGGTCTTGTTTCTATAGTCATTTTTTCAATAATAACAGGCTTAATCGGTTTATCATTAGGTTTGCTTGTAGGAACCTTTCCGATTTCTTTTACAACATCTATTCCGTTAATTACTTTCCCAAAAATTGTATAATGAAAATTAAGCCACGGTGTTGCGGCAAGAGTAATAAAGAATTGACTTCCATTTGTGTTTGGACCGGCGTTAGCCATAGCTAAAACACCTGCAGAATCAAATTTGAAATTTTGGTTAAATTCATCTTCAAACAACCCGCCGTAAATGCTTTTGCCTCCCTCTCCTGTACCCATCGGATCGCCGCCCTGGATCATAAAATTATTTATTACTCTATGAAAGGTTAAGCTGTCGTAATATCCTTGATTTGTTAGTTCAACAAAATTTTTAACAGCTTTAGGGGCAATATCAGGAAGAAGTTGAAGTTCAATTGTTCCCATGTTGGTTTTCATGACTGCTACTAAAATTGAATCCGGAGACACCATACTATTTTCCTGTCCATTTGATTGTGATTGTTTACATCCGAGAAAAAATACCAATGCAATAAAAAATAAAGATAAGTTTTTCATATTTTTCTCCATAAATTTTTCGATATAATTTCTTGTTCTTTAATTAAGCCTAAGGCAAAATTATATGAGTTAAAATTAAAGTAAGTATTGCTAAGCCAAGTGCTATTCTATAATAGACAAAAACAAACGTTGTTTTTGTTCGAAGAAATTTCAACAACAAATCTATTGACCAATAACCGAAGATCAATGCAAAAATAGTTGCGACTATAAGATCGAGACTTAATGCGGGATTTATAAATTTGCGCGATTCCCAAAGCTCCAGAAAACCACTGGCAAAAACGGCTGGCAGGCTTAGTAAAAAAGAAAATCTTGCGGCTGTTTCTCTTTTCATTCCTAAAAATAATCCTGCTGTAATTGTTGTCCCGGAGCGTGATGAGCCTGGAATTAGGGCAAAACATTGAGCAACTCCTACAAGAAAGGCATCTTTGACCGTTATTTCTTTTATCTCTTTTTTGAAGCTCGCTATTTTTTCGGCGATTGCTAGAATAATTGCCAGTCCAATCATACTTGCAGCAATAACATATAAATCTTTTGTAAGCGCTCCTTCGATAATTTTTTTAAGAGAAAGCCCGATAATGCCTACCGGAATTGAGCCGACTATAATCAGCCAACCCAATCTTGAGCTCAAACTTTGCTGGTAGTATTTAACTTTTCCTTCTCCAACATTCTCTTTGAAGAAGGCGAAAAGAATTTCCCAAACATCCTTCCAAAAATATAATAATACAGCAAGCATGGTTCCAAGCTGAATTACAGCCATAAAAGCCGTCCACTCATTATCGCTCATTGCAGGAATTACATGCAGCAACTTTGCAGCGATTGTTAAATGAGCTGTACTACTGATGGGTAAAAATTCAGTCAACCCCTGGATAATTCCAAAAATAATTGCTTGGAATAAATTCAAATTAGAACTCCTAAAAAATATAAGTTAAACCTAAACGCAGAACTGCTGAAAACATATTAAAATTTACATCTGAATTGTTGGCATTAATATTTACCAAGTATTTTCCGTTGTTACTTGGTTTGCCGTTTATATCATATTTTAAATCACCGCCGATGTTTGCAAACAAATTTTTGCTTAGTAATGTATTGGCGTCGACCCGCAAAAGTATACCAAATCCGGTTGATGCATAATTAACTCCTGAAGGTGTACCCGGAAGCTGTTCATTTACATTTACAAATCTTGGTCCTACTCCCCCTCCGAACTTAAAGCTATAACCTTCGCCGCTTATTACATAATAATTAACGAGCGTCGGCATTAGAATTTCGTAGTTCATTTTATAAATTCCGCCGATTGAAGAAAAAGTATAGGAGTTTATAAGATAAGCCATATCTAAACCAACTTGATAAGTTTGATTTACCGAATAGTCGAGCTCACCTGAAAAATTTATAGCCGAATTAAAAGTCCCTAATTGCTGATTAGAAGGCGCGAAATTTTCATTTATATAATCCGTCAATGAAGAAGAACTTACAAAAGAGATCCCCATACCGGCTCGCACGCTATATTGTGCAACCGCGCTTGCGGATAGAACGGCTGTAAAAATTATTGATACAATAAATTTCATGATTCTTCCAGATCGGTTTCTATTACTTTGAAAAGATTTTCATGCTGTTTGTTAAGAATAAAGAAAGATAACAGCGCGGTGAAGATAAATAAAATATAAGAAATAATATGTGTCAATATTGCATAAGCCAGGCTTATAGACTCTCCAAAGCCAAACAGTAAAACCAGCGTCGCTTTTGATAGCGCTTCATAAGAACCAACACCGCCGGGAGTAGGTATTACAACCCCGATAGCGCTGATACTCATCAACACCCAAGCCATTCCGAATGTTAGGTGATGGTTTTGCATTCCCAATGTATAAAATCCGAGGTATGAACTAAAAGCATAATTAACCATTATTAGTATGCTGAGCAAAATTACAAGTAAATAATTTTTTACTCCTTTTAAGCTTAAGAAACCCTTAATTAACATATCAAAAATGTAACCTGCTTTATGTGCATACTTTTCAGAAAATCTTCCGATAATCTTAATCAAAATATTATAAAATTTTTCTTTGTATTTGATTATCAAAAACAAAAAGAAAAATGCTATCGCCACCAAAAAAGCTGTAATATAAAGAGCTGACTTCAACCATGGAAAATTTGAATAAATATTATCGCTCCAGATAATTATTGAAATCAAAACCGCAAAACCTAAGAAGATTACATCGATAATTCGCTCAAGTATCACCGTACCGAACATTGAAGTGCGGGAAAGGTTTTCCCATTTGCCGATTAGAACAGCCCTTGTAACCTCACCCAGACGCGGTATAACGCAGCTCACTCCGTACCCTACCATCATTGAGCCAAAAAGATTTTTTAATGAAGCGTCCTTTTTGACTGAACCAATAATTATTTTCCAGCGAACCGCTCGAAGAAAATGAGAGAACATTACCGAGATTGCAAAAATAATAATCCACAATATTGATGCGTTAGAAACAATTTGAAATACCTTACTAACGTCAACTCCGCGAAATGCAATATATAAAAAAACGGCGGCAAGCAGCAGTGAAAACAGATACTTAAATGCGTTCCTTAACTTAAATATTTTCTTTGTGTTATCTGAGATCAACTATTGAGCTTCCTTTGGGAGGTATGAATGTGAATATAGAATTACCGAGCCTTTGATTTATTTTGTATCCTGTAAAAGTCATTTCAACAGTTTTTCCGCCGGAGTCAACTAATAATTTTTCTATTAAGTTTTCTCCGTTCAACCAAATCTTAACCGTCTTAAATTTCATCGAGTTATTTTTTGCAGTAAGAACCAAAATTTCCTTCCCACCTTCATTTACCGAAGAAACCGTACATTGCGATGGATAGGTTTCGATAAAATTATTGATTGAAAATACCGGTGGATTTTCTTTATCATAGTCACTAATTACAACTTTATTTTCTCTTTTATTAAAGCTCCAGTTTGTTGTACCGTTAGAAACAATAATGAGATTTTTTAACTCAAGCCGGAGTTTGTTTTTTTTCTCAAAGAAAAATTTCCCGGCTAAATTAACTTTACCGTTTACAGTCTGCCTAAAATCGGCTGTAACATTTGAAACTGAGTTAAATTTATCCTGAAGCGCTTTAAGCATCTGTTCACCTTTGTCCTTAGTAAAGCAAGACTGTGTGAACACGGTAAACAGAAAAATTGATGCAATGAATATTTTCATAACTTTACATTTGTAATTATTAACCCCTGAAATTTATAAAAATTGAATGACAAATTAACAGGAGAAATTAAATACATCTTCGGGTGATTCTGGTTTGTTCCGTTGTTTCAATTGACTTACAATGATCTTAAAATGGTTTCGAGTTGTTCCTCGCTATCGACTTGAACCGCCCTTGCTTTGCTTCCGTCGCTTGGACCAACTATACCCGCTTCCTCAAGCTGATCAATTATTCTTGCGGCTCTGGAGTATCCCAGTTTTAACCTTCTTTGAAGCAGAGAGGTTGAACCTTGCTGATGGCGAACAACCACTCGCGCAGCATCTTCAAACATCGGGTCTAAGTCATTTAAGAAGCCGCCGGCAGATTCCTTTTTCTTATCATATAGCGAAGGTAGAAAATAAGGTTTGGAATAACCTTGTTGCGAAAAGATGTAGTTGGTAATTCTTTCAACTTCATCTGTTGAGATGAAAGCATTTTGTATACGAATTGGTTTAGGAGAACCGGATGGAAGAAATAGCATATCTCCTTTACCAAGCAATTGTTCGGCTCCGTTCATGTCAAGGATTGTTCTGGAATCAATTTTTGTAGCAACTTGATAAGCTACTCTCGCGCTAAAGTTTGCTTTTATAACACCGGTAATTACGTTAACCGACGGGCGCTGAGTAGCCAGAACCAAATGAATTCCAACAGCGCGGGCAAGCTGCGCCAGACGAGCTATTGGCT
Source organism: Bacteroidota bacterium (assembly GCA_021817845.1). Classification (GTDB taxonomy): domain Bacteria; phylum Bacteroidota; class Ignavibacteria; order Ignavibacteriales; family Ignavibacteriaceae; genus FEN-1297. The sequence continues at coordinate 20,525 of JAKAFW010000018.1, read as the reverse complement.
CTTCTACTTCCTTGCCTGCTGTTATCATTAAATCAGCTAATTCATCAATTATAACGACAAGATATGGAATCGGATGATGCTTAATTTCATCAGTATCTTTCGGTCTTTTCTTGGGATCGTTTACCTTTAAATTATAATCGACAATATTTCTTACACCGGCTTTGGCAAGTTTATCGTAGCGTTTTTCCATTTCGTATTCAACAGACTTTAAAAGAAGAACTGCATTTTGAGGATTGGTAATTATTTCTTCTTCAAGATCAGGAGAGACTGCAAGGTAGTGTCTACGTAATTTATTGTAAAACGATAATTCAATTTTCTTGGGATCAATCATTATCAGCTTTACTTCGGAAGGGTGTTTAGAATAAAGCAGGCTTGCAATGATCATGTTTATGCCGACGCTTTTTCCGGAGCCGGTTGATCCTGCTATTAAAAGATGAGGCATTTTTGCTAGATCGGCAATGTAAACATCTCCGTTAATAGTCTTTCCATAAGCCATCGGCAACTCTGCAGTGGATTCTGAAATTTTTCCAAGAACAGATTTGGCGTTAACAAGAGAAGCTACCGCATTTGGTATCTCAACACCTATAGCACTCTTACCCGGTATCGGAGCTATAATTCTTATTCCGCGTGCCGCAAGTGCTAATGCAATATCGTGCTCAAGCCCTACAATTTTGCTAATCTTTACACCCGGGGAAGGAACAATTTCATAAAGAGTTACAACAGGTCCAGGCGTAACGTCAATTTTTTCAATCTCAATATCAAACAATTTTAATTTTTCTTTAAGAAGTTCGGCATTGCGTTTTAATTCTTCTTCAGCAACCTTAAAATCTTCCTGTGGAATTGGTTCGAGAAGTTCAAGACTTGGCTTTATATAATTTAATTTCTCTTCCCAATTATTAGGCAAATTTGCTTCGGCATTTTTATCTAATCTATTCTCCAAATCTTCATCGGTTTTTTTTATATCGACTTGTTTGTCCTCTTCTTCTTTAACCTTATTAACCTCATGCTTAATAGGTTTATCATCTTTGCGAATAATTTTTATCTTGGTTTCATTTTTGGGTTCTATTTCTGCAAGTGTTTCTGCATTTGCTGAAGGCTTAGAGAAGATAGTACGCTTTTTCTTTTCGTCACGGAGTCCCTTTATTTTATCTAAATTTTTATCTTCTTTTATAAAATCTTCTTTTTGTGATTCATTCTTTATAGAGCTTGCGGAAGCGGAAAAAATGTTTTGAAGAAAATGAAAGATTTTTTCTATCTTAATATCAAAAGCAACTACCAGCAGCACAACTGAAGCTGCGATTAGCAAGAAAAGAGTTCCGATTCCTCCTAAAAGCCGGCTAAAAGTAAGACCGAGATAATCGCCGATTGAGCCTGAGAGCTCATAGTAACCGCCGAAAAAATTATAATGGGTTCTAAATAATCCGAAAAATGTTGACAAAATTAATGCTGCTAACAGAAGAAAGTTAGAAATATTTATAAGTTTGCGAAAATTTAGCTTAACGAAGAACGAAAGTCCCCAAGCAAGAAGAACAATTGGAAACACTGAAGCAAAAATTCCAAGCGTGGAATTAATAAAGAAATAAGAAACGTATGCGCCGAAAATGCCAAGCCAATTATGTATAGCATCAGCTTTGTGGTTGAAGTCAGGATTTGAACCGAAAGGTTTAAGCAAATCGGAGAATTGATAATTTAGGTTTGCTCTGTCAAAGCGGGAATAAGAAAGAATGCTAAGAAGAATAAGTAATGATATAAGGATTAGAAGAATTCCAATGATTTTCTTCTTTTTTCCGGTAATAGCAGCAGAGGATTTTTCATCATGAGTAGGTTTATCGGATTTTCTTTTTGTTTTTCTTTTAATAGCCATTCCTAATTAGCAATGTTTTCTTTTTCATTTGTCAAGGAAATATCATTTTCAGGGAGCAATTTAAGAACATTTCCTGTAAAATACGGAACAACTTCTGAACTATTTAGCTTACTACAAAATTTAATATCATCCTCAAAACCATTTTCAAGCAGTTGTTTCCCATGCTCAGTTTCGGAAAGCATCTTATAAATGCTTCTACCGAATGATTTGCTAAGCGCTACACTTGCTTTTGCCGAGTCCGATAAACTCAAATCAGTTTTTATTTTTTCTATTTCGGAAATTAGTTTACCCGCACAAATGGTATCTTCCATGGAGAAGTTATTTGATCTACCGGCGCATTGAATTTCACAATCTTTGTCAAGAAAGACCAAATGTTTTGCAACTGCAGAAATATTATTGAAAGCACAGATAAACAATCCAGCTGAAAATTTTGCTTTAACAATTGCTTTAGTTCCATTAGTAGTATAAAAAATAATTGATTTACCTGCAACAACATCTTCGGTATATTCAAGAGGCGAGTTACCAAGCGCAAAGCCCTCTATCTTTTTGGTATTTCGTTCTCCGCCAATCAATGTTTGACCACCGAACATTCCTCCGGAAACCTTAACGGCAAACTCAACCGTACCAACGGGTACAATTTCTTTAGCGCCGTTTTGAAGGGCAGCAACAATTGTGGATGAGGCACGGAGGACGTCGATTACAACGGTTGTTTTGCCTGTGAAATATAGATCGTCGGCAATTACCGGCGTAAACAATACATTAATTTTCATACCATCTAACAGAAATATTATTTTTTTATAAAAGGAAGTACAACTACTTTAGCCGCAGATTCTTTACCTCGGATTAAGAAATTAACTTCGGAATTTTCTTTAGCATAATTTGAATCAATATAACCCATGGCAATTGGTTTTTCCAGCACAGGGCTTACAGTACCACTGGTTATACTGCCGATTTTTTTCCCGGCTACCGAGATATCATATCCATGGCGTGGGAAACATTTTTCATCCGAACTTAGCGCAACCAGCTTTCTTTTCAAACCATCGGATTTTATTTTTAGTAGAACATCTTTGGCAATAAAATTTTCTTTACCAAGTTTTGTTATCCATCCAAGGCCAGCCTCGAGCGGATTTGTAGTCTGATCAATATCGTTCCCGTAAAGGCAAAAGCCCATTTCCAGGCGAAGTGAATCCCTTGCACCTAAACCAACCGGCTTAATATCAAACTCTTTTCCAGCTTCAAAAATTTTATCCCAAACTTCTTCTGCAATTTTCTCATCGCCTTTAAAATATAATTCGTAACCAAGCTCACCAGTGTAGCCGGTTCTCGAGATCAGCATTTCATGCCCGGCAATTTTGGCATTAAAAAAGTGATAATATTCGAGATCCAAATTCCGATTGCAAATTTTTTGAATAACATCTTTAGAACTGGGACCCTGAACTGCGAGAAGAGAATATTCTTCACTTTGATTTTCAAGTTTTACGTCAAAGTTATTGTTTACATTCATCCAGTTAAAATCTTTATCAATGTTGGATGCATTAATTACCAGCATAAATTGCTCGTCAGTAATTTTATAAACGAGAAGATCATCGACAATTCCGCCATCAGGGTAACACATAGCAGAATATTGAACTCTACCGGGAGAAAGTTTGGACGCATCATTAACGGTAATATGTTGAACAAACTCTAAAGCATTTTTCCCGGTAACAAAAACCTCACCCATGTGTGAGACATCAAAAACACCAACGGAATTTCTTACCGTCTTGTGTTCAGCAATAATCGAATTGTATTGAATAGGCATTAGGTAACCGGCGAACTCTACAATTTTAGCACCAAGTTTTTGGTGAATTTCATAAAATTTAGTTTTCTTCATACGATTTTTTTCCGTTTAAATACCAGTAAAATCTTTTGAACTTTCCGGTACTGAATTAAATAAATTTAAGTAGCGTTATTAATTTCTTCCGTTAATTCTCTTTGGGACTTCTTTGAAAAGAACTTAATTTCATCGATAGAAAGGCTTGGATCTTCGACAAGCTTTAGCTTAATAAAGTATTTAAGTTCCAATTTAAAGAAAGTTTTAAATTTTGATTCTTTCAGCTTCGCCGCAACAGCTGGGTGACATTTAATTATAAGCGACCTTTCCTTAGAAATCCGTTTGAACTTTCTAAGCCATTCTTCAAGATCATAAACCTGATGTGAATGCTTTGTAAGCAACCCGGTGCCAAGGCAGTAAGGACAAACCTCTTTCATTGCCTGCATAATGTTCTGGCGAATTCTTTGTCTTGTAATTTGAACGAGTCCAAAATCCGACATCGGAAGGATAGAAACTTTTGCACGGTCCTTTCTAAATTCTTTTCGAAGCTCGTCATAAATTTTCTTACGGTTTTTATCATCTTCAAGATCGATAAAATCGACTACAATTATTCCTCCAATATCTCTCAAGCGTAACTGGCGGCAAATTTCACGGGAAGCCTCCAGGTCTGTTTTTAATGAATTTAATTCTTGCTCTTTGCTTTTAGCGTAACGTCCGCTGTTTACATCAATAACAACCATTGCTTCGGTATGTTCGATAATTAAATATCCGCCGCTTGGCAATTGAACTTTACGCCCCATTAAAGTTTTTATCTGCTCTTCTATTTTGAACGAATCAAAAATTGAATTGGTCGATTTGAAAGGTTCTATTTTATCGGCAAGCTGGGGTTGAACTACTTCGACATAGCTTTTAATTTGTTTGTAAAGCTTTTTTGAATCAATAAAAACTTTAGAAATGTCAGAAGTAAAAAGATCTCTAATTACGCTTGATGTCGTATTTAAATCTTGGTGAAGAAGTGCCGGAGGTTTTTCATTTTTAACTGCCGCTTCTATTCCCTGCCAGGTTTTAACCAGATTATTTAAATCATCCTTCAAAGCTTCTTCGGTTTGAAATTTTGCGACAGTGCGAATTATCAATCCAAAATTTTGGGGCAAAATTTCACGAGCAATATGTCTAAGACGTTTTCTTTCTTTGAAGTCCGAAATTTTCTTTGAAACTCCGATTTTATTATCGAAAGGGAGGAGTACACAAAATCGACCCGGGAGTGAAACGGAGGAAGTAACCCTAACGCCCTTATTATTGACAGGTTCTTTTGTAATCTGGATAATGATATCTTCGCCTTTGTGGAGTTTTGGAACTCCGTGGCTATCTAAATTATCTTTGCTGTTTCTTCCGTGAGAATTGCTCTTATTGTTTGGGGATTCTTCATCATCATCCTCATCAACGTCGGAATCATCGCCAAGGATATCCTGAAATTGTTGAGTCCTTGCGCCAATATCCGAAAAATGAAGAAAGGCGTCGTGCTTCATGCCGATGTCTACAAATGCAGCTTTTATACCGGGTAAAACTCTTGCAACCTTACCAAGATAAATGTCCCCAACCATTCTACGATTTTCAGGATAGTCAACAAAAAAGTCGACTAAGTTTCCATCTTCCGTAATTGCTACCCGCGTTTGCGAGGTAGACGAATTGATTATAATTTCTTTTGTCATATAAAACAAACTCGTTTAATGAAATCCAATATTTCATATAAAAAATTCTAAAAGCGAACCGGTTCAACTTTTTAACAGCGCGCTTATTAGCATCGACAATTCGATACCAATCAATTTCGAATTGGCAAATAATCATTAGCCAAAAAACGAGCTGAAATTTATGTAACTCTTTATCTGTCACGATGAACCTTTATTAATTATTTTTTCAGAAGCAATTACTTGAAACACTCTTCAAAATAAGCTTCATATAGCTTGCCTTTACAGGCATCAAATACAAAAAATTTTTAGTGCAATCAGAAAAATCTGTTACGCTTAAACATAAAAGAAAGTTTGCCGGATCAACATCCGGCAAACTTAAAACTAATTTCCGGCGTTACTTGAATTATTATCTTTTAATAATTCTTTTCTACTTAAAGAATACTTACCGTTTTCAACCTTTAACAATTTTACGGTAACTTTGTCGCCTTCTTTATAATAGTCTGTTACTTTATTAACGCGCTTATTATCTATCTGCGAAATGTGAAGTAAACCTTCCTTGCCGGGAAGAATCTCCACAAACGCTCCGAAGTCCATAATTTTTGTTATAACTCCGTCATAAATTTCACCGACTTCGGGTGTAGCGGTAAGTTGTTTAATATAATCTTTACACTTAGTAGCACTTTCTTTATTTGGGGAAGCAATACTTACAGTGCCAAAATCATCAATATTAATATCAACGCCAAAAAGTCTTTGCATTCCTTGAATTGTTTTTCCACCCGGGCCAATGATAAGACCAATTTGGTCGGTTTCAACTTTCATGGTAATTAATCTTGGTGCAAAAGAAGACAGTTGTTCGCGTGGTTTGTCAATTGCAGAATTCATAATTCCAAGAATATGCAGGCGACCTTCTTTGGCTTGATGCAAAGCCTTTTCCATAATTTCAAATGAAATCCCTTGAATTTTTATATCCATCTGGAAAGCTGTAATGCCATCTGTGGTACCGGCAACTTTAAAATCCATGTCGCCAAGATGATCTTCGTTTCCAAGAATATCGGAAAGGATTGCAAATTTATCTTCTTCTTTAACCAGCCCCATTGCAATGCCGGCAACAGGTTTTTGAAACGGAATTCCCGCATCCATTAGACTAAGTGAACCGGCGCAGACCGTAGCCATTGACGAAGAACCGTTCGATTCCAAGATATCAGAAATTACTCTAACCGTATACGGGAAAACGTCTTCAGGTGGCATTAAAACTTTTAATGCGCGTTCGGCAAGATTGCCATGACCTATTTCGCGTCTTCCTACTCCGGTCATTCTGCCAACTTCACCTACGCTAAACGGAGGGAAATTGTAATGAAGCATAAACTTTTTGGTATACTCCTCAAAAAGTCCGTCTATTATTTGTTCATCGTTTTTTGTTCCGAGTGTAACTGTAGTTAAGCTTTGTGTTTCGCCTCTGGTAAACAGCGCCGAACCATGCGTCCTAGGAAGAATCCCAAGTTCAATGGTTATTGGACGAATTTGTTTTGTGTTTCTTCCATCCAACCGGATTCCTTCTTCAAGAATTCTTTTTCGCATTAAATCTTTCTCAAGATCGTGAAGAATTTCGCCGATAACTTTTCCCTGGTCAGGATATTTTTCTGCCAAATTCTCTTTTACGAAAGCAGCAAGCTCTTTATTCTTTGCGCTTCTTTCCTCTTTGGCAAGTTTCGAATGAACAATCTCTTTAAATTTGCCGTAAGCTAATTCCATAACATCTTTAACTAAAGCTTCATCTGCAACCGGAGCATTTACCTCGCGTTTTTGTCTTCCGACTTCGGCTTTAAGTTCTAATTGTAAATTAACTAACTTCTTAATTTCCGTTTGAGCAAATTTCAAAGCATCGAGTAAATCCTGTTCGCCAATTTCTTTTGATTCCCCTTCGACCATCATAATTGAATCTGAAGTACCGGCAACGACTAATTCTACATCGCTTTCTTTAATCTGTTTGATGGTTGGATTAACTATGAATTCTCCGTTAATTCTACCGACTCTAACTTCCGCACAAGGTCCATCAAAAGGAATATCGGAAATTGTTAAAGCTGCAGATGCTCCAACAGCGGCTAAAACATCAGCGTCGTTTTCTCCATCATGGGAAAGGACAAAAGCAATAACTTGGGTTTCATTTTTAAATTCATTGGGAAAAAGAGGACGAATCGGACGGTCAATCAGACGCGAGCTCAGAATTTCTTTTTCTGTTGGTCTTCCTTCACGTTTAATAAATCCACCGGGAATTTTTCCGGCTGCCGAAGTTTTTTCTCTATATTCGACTTGAAGAGGGAAAAAATCCTGTTCTGCTTTTGCTTCTTCAGCCATTACAGCAGATACAAGAACCATCGTGTCACCAAATCTAACCATAACGGCACCATTTGCTTGTTTTGCAAATCTTCCCGTTTCAATTGATAAAATTTTTCCGCCAATTTCTACTTCTTTTATAACTAACATTTAAAACCTTTACTTTCTAATATTCAATTCTTTAATTATTGTTCTATATCTTTCTATTTCTTTACCTGCTAAATAATCTAAAAGTCTTCTTCTTTTTCCAACCATCATCATTAATCCACGTCTGGAATGATGATCTTTTTTATGAACATTAAAGTGGTCGGTAAGTTCATTTATCCTTTTTGTTAAAAGCGCAATTTGAACTTCCGGCTTGCCGGAGTCCTTTTCATCTTTGCCAAACTGCTTAACTATAGCAAGTTTTTCTTCTTTGGTCATTTTATTTATCCTTATTATTTTGATACAATATAATCCCAGAAATTACCGGGATTAATTAACTAATTTACTTAATATTTTTCTTCCTTCTTCAGTATCCATTTTCATCTGCTTAATAAGTTCGTCTGCAGATGAAAATTTTTCTTCGCCGCGAATTCTAGCAACAACATTAACGGTAACATACTTGCCATAGATTTCTTCATCAAAATCCAAGATATAAACTTCGGTAGTAATTGTTCCTTCGTTATAAAAAGTAGGGCGTTTGCCGATACTCATTATGCCGAAATATTTTTTACTATCAAGAATAAATTCAACGGCATAAATTCCAAGAGCGGGCAGTAGTTTGTTTCTATCGTCAAGGTCGATGTTGGCAGTTGGAAACCCAAGCAATCTACCTCTTTGATCGCCTTTAACAACCGTACCGCTAAAGGAGTAAAACCTATTTAAGAACGAGTTGGCAAGCTTTATATCGCCGCTTACCAGAGCATTTCTAATTTTTGTACTGCTTACCACAACCCCGTTTTGAGAAACAGCATCGACAACAGAGACTTGAAAACCAAATTCTTTACCCATTTCTTTAAGCGTCAGCTCGTCACCGCCTCTTCCTTTTCCAAAATGGTGGTCATGCCCGATTACAATTTTTTTAACCCCAATAGAGTCCACAATATATTGTTTGACAAACTCTTCTGAACTAATCTGCGAAAATTCTTGAGTAAATTTAATAACCAACAAATTTTGAATACCTAGACTTTTTATAACTTCAATTTTCTCTTGTAGGGTACTAAGCAATTTTATTTCATCGATATTTGGAACAACCGTTCTCGGATGCGGATCAAAAGTGATCAACAAACTTCGTGAATTTAAATGAGCTGCTTCATCAACAACTTTTGCAATAATTTTCTGATGACCGGGGTGAATCCCGTCAAAAGTACCTAAGGTTAGTACCGTGTTTTGATCTCTGTTTACTTCCGATAGGTTGTAAAATATTTCCATTTCAACGTTTGTCTAAACAATAATTTGTAAAAATAAGTTTTTTCATGCTAAAAAGGAAATAAAGAGATCACTTCAAAGCGCTTAAATAAGTTCAAGTTCAAGAAAAAAGCAAAGTTTTCGTACCAATATTATAGAAATTATATTTGGACGGATACTTTTTCTACAAAATCATCTACAAAAACTGCATTATCGACGGAAAAAGAGCCGATATTTGTTCTGCGCAAAGAACTTAGTAAACCTCCGCAGCCTAATCTTTCTCCAAAGTCATGGGCTATAACCCGGATGTAAGTTCCTTTAGTACAGGTAATTTCGAAATAAATCTCCGGAAGAGAAATTCTGGAAATACTAAATTTTGAGATTGTGATCTCTCTTGCTTCGCGGTAAACAGTTTTTCCTTGCCTTGCCAAATGATAAAGTGATTTACCTTTATATTTTATTGCCGAAAACATTGGAGGAATTTGTCTAATAGTTCCGGTAAATTCGTTTCTTATTTCTAAGATTTGTTCTTCCGTAATTCCGTCAAGTAATCTTTCTTCCGTAATTTCCGTTTCAAGGTCCATTGATGGTGAAGTTTTACCGAGTAAAATTGTTCCCGTATAAGTTTTTTCAAGATCTTGAAATTTTGTAATCTCTTTGGTTTTCTTTCCGGTACACACAATTAGTAAACCGGAAGCATTCGGGTCTAAAGTACCGGCGTGCCCGACTTTCTTCGCTCCGATAGCATTACGAATTTTGTAAACCACTTTAAAGGACGACCAACCGATCGGCTTATCGGCAAGTATAATTTCTCCGCCGTTAAAGTCGCAATCAGAAAAATCAGTCGTTTCCCTTGTTATCATTCTCGTGAATTTGTTTTAATAAACCTTCTATTTTCTCAACATAATCCAAAGTATCGTCGATAAAGAATTTTAATTCAGGTACGAACTTTATTTTTATTCTTGATGCAAGCTCGGATCGGATAAAACCGGTTGAGGCTTTCACTTTTTCAAGCACAGCTTCTCGTTTTTCCTTTTCAAATACCGAAAGATAAATTTTGGCAAGCTTAAGATCGGGCGTAACTTTTACTGTAGTAATTGTAACAAATCCAAATGCGGGATTGTTCAATTTATACAAGAAGATTAAGCTGATTTCTTCCTTTATCAAATTTTCAATTTTATCTATTCTGTGTTGCATAAAATCAACCTCCTAAGCGGCATATATTTTATCGTGACCTTTTCAAAAAACATAAATCAGTTTTCCTGATCTCTATGCAAGCTTTTTCTTAGTTTCAACTATTTTAAAGGACTCTATAATATCGCCGGGTCGTATATCGTTAAAATTTGCAATATTCAATCCGCATTCATATCCGGCATCGACTTCCCTTACGTCATCTTTAAATCTTTTTAAGGAAGCGATTTCACCTTCGTGAAAAACAATTCCGTCGCGTATTAGTCTTACTTTGCTGTTTCTCGTGATCTTGCCTTCCTGAACATAGCATCCTGCAACCGTTCCAAATTTCGGGACTTTAAATGTATCTCTTATTTCCAAAGTCGCCGTAATTTCTTCCGAAAGAACCGGAGAAAGTAATCCCTCTAAAGCGGATTTTACCTCGTTTATCGCATCGTAAATTATGCTGTACAAACGAATGTCAACATTTTGCGTTTCGGCAAGTTTACGAGCATTTAGATTTGGCCTTACGTGAAATCCTATAATTATCGCATTAGAAGCTGATGCTAATAAAACATCACTTTCGGAAATTCCGCCGACGCCTTTATGGATAACTTTAACTATAACCTCATCGGTAGATAATTTCATAAGCGAATCGGAAAGCGCTTCTACCGACCCGTCAACGTCACCCTTCACAATTAATGCAAGCTCTTTTACTCCGCCAATGCTAATATTCTTTGCAATCTCATCAAGCGTAATATGATGAACTTGCTTTTGATCTTGTTCACGTTTTAATTGTTGACGCTTTAACCCAATTTCGCGTGCCATCTTGTCTGATTCAACAACCACGAATGTATCGCCGGCCTGGGGAGCTCCTTCAAAGCCGAGGACTAATACAGGTGTTGACGGCGGAGCATCTACAATTTTATTTCCGCGCTCGTCAAACATTGCACGGACTTTACCCTGGTAAATTCCCGCCACAAAAGGATCGCCAATTCGAAGCGTACCTTTTTGAACTAAAATGGTTCCTGTAATTCCTCTTCCTTTATCTAATTGTGATTCCACAACTACACCCCGTGCTAACCTATCCGAATTAGCTTTAAGGTCTAAAACTTCCGCTTCAAGAAGAATTTTTTCAAGAAGAAGGTCAACATTCAATCCGCTTTTTGCAGAAAGCTCAACGCACTGATATTTGCCGCCCCAATCTTCAACCAAAATATTTCTTTCGGCTAATTGCTGTTTTATCCTTTCAGGATTAGCGCCTGGCTTATCAATTTTATTTATTGCAATTACAATCGGAACATTTGCCGCCTGGGCGTGGTTAATGGCTTCTATCGTTTGAGGCATTACTGCGTCGTCTGCAGCAACTACAAGAACCACAATATCCGTCAACTGCGCGCCGCGTGCTCTCATTGCCGTAAACGCCTCATGTCCGGGTGTGTCAAGGAAAGAAATATATTTATTATCGCCAACATTAACTTTATAAGCGCCGATATGCTGTGTAATTCCGCCTGATTCTCCGGCAACTACGTTTGAGTTCCGGATATAATCAAGCAAAGATGTTTTGCCGTGATCAACATGTCCCATTATTGTGACAACCGGAGAACGATGTAACAATTTAGATTGATCGTCCGGTGTATCATCAAGCGCTTCCGAGGTATATTCTTTTTGAAATTCAACTTCAAAATCGAATTCATCTGCGACAAGTGTAATTGTTTCAACATCAAGCCTTTGATTTATGGAAACCATCAATCCAAGCTCAATACATTTCGAAATAACTTCACCAACCGGAACTTGCATCAAATTGGCAAGCTCGTTTACAGCGATAAACTCCGTAACACTTATTTTATTGCCTTCAAGAGACTTTTCTTCAAGCCGGCGTTCCTCTTCAGCTTCTCTCTCTCTTCTTTTCTTTTTACGGGAACTTGCTCTGTCGGATGCGATTGAATCATCCATACTTAAAAGAGTTTTTCTTATGGCTTCTTTGACTTCTCTCTGATCAATTTCAAATCGCTTGACTCTTTTTTTCTTTTTAGCTATCGGAATTTCATCTACCGGAGCTTCGTTGGGTTTCTTTTTGGCCTTTGGTTTCTTTTTCTTTTTAATTGTTTCTGAAGAGGTTTTTGCAGTTTGCTTTTCTTCCAAAGTTTCTTTGGCAGCTTCTTTTTTCTCAACCCTAGGGGTACTTTCACCAAGATCAATTCTACCTACTACCTTTAAGCCTTTTTTCTTTGCAGCTTCAATATCTTTTGGAGAAATAAATTTAACTGCTTCTTCTTTATGCTCAACTTCGGCAACCACCGGTGCAGCTTTTGCTTCTTCCGGTAAAGGTACTTCTTGAACTGGTGTCTCCACAGGTGTCAGAACGATAGGTTCCTGCTTTGATTCTTCCACCGGGACTTCTGTTACTTCAATTTCTTCAACCGCAGCATGAATTATAGCTTCTGGTTCAGGAACTGGAGAAGGGACAGCTTCCATTTCCTCAACTTTTACCTGTGGTTTTTCCTTCACCTCTTCGCTGGATTTTTCAACTCTTTTCTTATTGAATTCCGCTACTTTTTTCTTATGTTTTTCTGCTTTCTCAATATCTTTCTTAAAATGGTCATTAATCTCCTTGACCATCTCATCCGTAACCAGAGAGTTCGGACCTTTAACCTCAAATCCTTTTTTGATCAGGAATTCTACGAGATTTTCCGTGGATAGATTTATCTCAGAAGCTAATTTTACAACTCTGAGCTTTTTAGATTGGATTTCGGACATAGATTACATACCTTAATTTATAGCTACTCTTCATCTTCAAACTGTGACTTAATCAGTTCGAGAATTTCTTCTACTTTCTTTTCGTCAAGTCCTTCAATTTCTTTTAATTTTTCAGAACCTGCTTTAAGAACTTCCAATGCCGTATCATAGCGATGATTTATAAGCAATTCGTAAATATCTGCGCCAAGTTCTTCTTTGATATCGATTAGTTCTATATCTTCGTCATATTCTTCGAACGGTTTTTCTTCTCTTAAGATTTCGATTTCATAACCGGTCACTTTTATGGCAAGCCTAATGTTTACGCCGTTTCTTCCAACCAGCAAGGAAACCTGGTCGCTATCTGCCGTAACGATAGCCTTTTTATTATGGTTATCTAATTCAATTTTTTTAAGTTTAGCGGGTGCGAGGGCACGCTGTATAAAAATTTGCGGGTCGTCGGAATAATTTATCACGTCAATATTTTCATTGCTTAATTCTCTGACTATGGCATGAATACGGACGCCTTTCATTCCAACGCAGGCGCCAACGGCATCAATCCTATTATCCTGAGATTCCACGGCAACTTTAGCACGTTCGCCGGGTTCCCGTGCAATAGCTTTAATCTCGATAATTCCGTCATAAATTTCCGGGATTTCAATTTCGAAAAGTCTTCTTAAGAAAGTATTATCTGCCCGGGAGATAATTATTTGAGGTCCGCTATTGGCTTTTTTGACTTCTTTAACAATAGCCCTAATAGTTTCACCTTTCTTATAATGCTCGTGAGGAATTTGTTCTTGACGTGGGAGTAATAATTCGTTTTTATTATGATTGACAAGAATATCATTTTTTCGAATCTGATAGATGTCGCCTACTACTATTTCACCAAGAAGCTCTTTATATTCGTTGAAGATAACATCTTTTTCTATTTCGCGTATTCTTTGGTTTAAACCCTGTTTGGCTAATATTATTAGTCTTCTTCCAAATGATTCGAGGTTAAGTTTTTCTACATAATCATCGCCGACTTCAAGCTCATCGTCATTACCGCGTTTATTAACTTCCTCAATACTTATCTGAATATTTGGGTCTTCGACTTTTTCAACTATTAAGCGCTCTAAGAATATTTCAATGTCGCCTCTATCCATATTTACAACGACGTCGTACTTAGACTCTTCGCCATATTTTTTTCTAACCAGCATACCAAAAATTTCTTCGATTATACCTGCTAGAACATCTTTATCAACGCCCTTTTCTCTTACCATCTGGGCAAAAGATTCAACGATATCTGGGTTCATTTCTTAAATTCCTCCGTTAAGAAAAACTTACTAATACTTTAGCTTTTGTTATGTTATTAAAATTAATTATTGTTTCGTTTTTTTGATCTGATTGAAAAATTAGGTTTTCGCCTTCAATACGTATTAATTTCCCTACTAATTTTTTGGTTTCATCGTTTGGCTTGTAGGAAATTTCAAATTTTCTGTTGATATGCTTCGGATATTGCTTTAAGAATTTTAAAGGTCTATCAACACCGGGCGAAGAAACTTCAAGACGGTAGGAAGAATCAATTAAGCCAAGGCTTTCGATTTGTTCTTCAATTTCCCGGCTGACTTTAGCACAATCGTCGGCGGAAACGTTTTTCTCACCGTCAATAAAGATTTCGATTATCCGGTTATTGGGATTACCCCGAAAAATAATATCGACTAAGAAAAATCCATTGTCCTCCGATTTACCGGCAGCAATTTTTCTAATATTTTCATCAAATAAATTCATAGAAACAAAAATCGCCCTCAAGAGGGCGAAAAAGTTGATCAAACTTAATACTATTTACGCCAATAAGCAAGAAGTCACAATTAAGAAAATCTTCAAATAATAAAGAAATCGTTTCAGTAAGTTCGGCTAGCCTCGTAGTATATTAAGTTCATTTTAGAAAATTATTGTACCGGCGCGTTAGCTTCATTTGAAATTTTCTTCTTTGGTGAGCCGAAGATTGCCGAAACTATAAATCCCAGAATTATTCCGATGAAAAAAGAAATAGACATTAAAACAATTGTAGACATTTGGAATTTCCATAAGAAAACGCTCACGTCAATCATATCGGTGTTTTGGGATACGAATACCGTGAAGAGAATTACAAGGATCATCACGATTACAATTTTTGCTCTCATACTTACCTCTTTTCTTTACAAATGGATTTAATTAATGTTACTTTGTTACAGGATATCCTTTCTCTTTCCAATCCTGGGAAAAATCATTCGGAAGATATAAGGCTTTTACATTTGTATAACCTAAATCAACAAGAGTTTTATAAGCGGGCCGGATATTTGGGCAATCGCTCCATGGACAGCAGCCACAGTAGATAACAATCTCCTTATTCTTAGGCACGGATTTTACTGCATTCTTAATCATGCCAATTCCTTCTTTAGATGAAGCAGCGCCCGCATATTTTGCGCCGGTTATATGACCCTGGCTATATAAAAAACTAAATCCAACCTGAAGTACCAATGGTTTAGTGAATTTAGAGCGTTTCAACTCACTTGCCAGGGCACTTGCGGTGATTGTTTGTTTAACGCTTAATTGGTCTGATATTTTTGAAGTCTTTACTTTGCCGGATTTCTCTGAAGATTTTTTTGTCTGTGCATTAACTGTAACAACAGACAAAAATAAAATAGTTAATAGAAAAGAAACTATTATTCTTCTATTTGTGCTGTTGTTTTTTCCTAATAACATATTTGAGCCTCACATAGTTGTTAAGTTATATTTCTAAATTAATTTCACCTAAAGTCACATACAATGCACTATTTTCATCTTCAATATTCGGAAAAGTTGACAGCTTCTTTACTTTCTTTCGTGAATGAAAGAAGGAACAACATTACTGCAAGAATTAAATAAGCAGAAGAAAATTGATACGGAATTTGTCTAATGAAATCCTGAAGCTGCCAGGGGAAATACATATTACCTTCGGGAATAGCGGAATGGATAACTCCAAAGAAAGTAAGCACCGCCATTATACCGAGATAAATAGAAGCTTGTTTTAATTTCCGGTCTATCAGCTTTGCGACAAATGCTCCCCAAAGCATAGCTGTTAATATAAATCCGTTTCCTAAGGCAACCACAACAAGGGTTTCCGGTAAGACTTTCCCGGGCAAAGTAAGCAATTGATTAAATTTATCGATAGGAATTACATCCGGGTTACTTAGCTTAATCTGAAGCATTCGCGCAATGTTTGGAAATAAGGAAAACGCTACCGCTGTCATGTGGTGAGGGGGACAAGCCTTGAAAGCCTGCACAGTAATGTCGAGGGCGACAAAAATTAATATGGGTGCTAATACAGCGCGCGGGATAAGTTCCACAAAGAATGATACGTAGCCTAAGATTCCTCCAAGACCTATGAACAGACCGGTAAGGACAGTATAACCGGCACGACTTCCCATGGCTTTGTAAGCAGGCTGTCCGATATAGGGAGTAGTTTGTGCAACACCTCCGCATAAGCCGGCTATTATTGTAGCAAAAGCTTCTGTTAACAAAATTTGTTTTGTATTGTAATCATCGCCGGCAACACGGGCGCTTTCCGTAACATTTATTCCGCCGACAATTGTTAAAATTGCAAATGGTAATGCAATCGGAATGTATTTTAAGGCTTCAATAAAGCCATGGACAAAACCAAGTGTGGGTAAAGGTACTCCGTAATGAAGCTGCATTGCGGGAGGAGTAAAACTTCCGCCTACCAATCCCATTGGTGCAAGGATATAATAAAGTACAGTGCCGATCAAAACTGCGGCAAGGACACCCGGAAACTTTTTAGGTAAATTTATTTTTGCTACTAAAGTATACAAAATTAATCCAAGTGAGATCATTCCGATTACGGGTAGACCAAAGACATCAAGCAAGGGAATGAAACCAATTAGTAAAAGACCAATGCCTGCAAGGCTTCCAAGCAAGCCGGCCTGCGGGACAATTTTTTGGATCCATCCGCCGATAAAGGAAAAGATTACCTTTACAATACCTATAATCATCATCGTTGCCATGCCTATATACCAGGTCATCATTGCCGCATCGTTAACAGCCATTCCCTGACTTTTTAGATAAATAAACGAGGGACCGAGAACCGTTAGAGCGATTCCAATGGTAGATGGCGTATCTAATCCAAGGGGCATTGCTGTAACATTGGGATTATTCGTTTTCTTTGCTAAGCGAAAAGCCATATACGTATAAACGAGATCTCCGAAGAGTACACCGAAAGCAGTTCCGGGAAACATTTTTCCATAAACAATTTCGGCAGGATATTTAAACACTATAATTAAAATACCGGCAAGGAAAGAAAGGACGGTTAGGTTATCAACCATTAAGCCGAAGAACCCATTTATGTCACCGGCTACAAACCAACGATACTTTGAACCGGATTGAGCTGCAGGTTCACGAGTTTGTTTCATTATGGCTCCTTTAAAATATTATTCACAATTACAGCACAAGAAATTAACAAAACCTTTTTCAAAAATACTGTATAAAATTGAAAGTGCAATGAATAATTAAGCCGAAATTCGTCAAGACGAAGCTGAGTATCAAAAGGTAAATAAGAATGGTGCTGGAAAGAGATAAGCAGGATTTGAAATGACAGGGGCTTGAATGTCATATCGAAGGAGTTCCGCATACGGGATAAATCAGCGACTGAGATATCCCATGTTCAATTCGTACATCTGTGCTATACTGGGGATTTCTCACCGCAAACGGGGCGAGCAATTGAGGACCTGCCGGCAGGCAGTGCCGAATTCGAAATGATAATTTTATTCATGGGATTTCTCCTCCCTCCGGTCGTCGAAATGACAAGGGAAATAAAGGAAAAAGAATATGGAGTATGGGATTGTTCTGCACAAACTGGGCAAACACCGACTGAAGCCAGATTCTATATGTTAGGGGTTTGTTGGCTATATGAAGGTGTGTTGGAGTGTATTCAAAATAATTTCAGGGTGTTGTTTGGATTTGTATTCCCTTTTAGTTTTCTATAGCATTATTTGTTTCAGCCACCAATAAAATTATATGGGGCTATTGAAAGGGACTAAAGCTTGCTTATAACAAATATATAAAATGTAAATAAAGGAAGCAAGAAAAAAATATTATGGCAATTAAATAATCTATCGGGAAAAAATATTTTATCTTTTACCATTTAGGAAATTATAAACAGCGGAAAAATCTTCTTCACCAAGTCCTGATTCTTCGGCAAGGTTAAAGACTTTCTCGGCACTTGAAGTTAATGGCAGAGTCAGATTATTTTCTTGGGCTGAAGTCAATGCCAAGCGCAAGTCTTTAAGCATCCATTGAAGCGGGAATTCCGTTTCAAAATTATTTTTCAGCAATTTATCTTTTTTCCCTGAAAGGAAAGGAGCTACGACCGGTCCTCCTAATATTATTTCCATTATTTGTTCTTTTGAAATTCCAAGCGATTCGCCCAGGAGCATTCCTTCTGAAAAGGCTACCATCGCTTGTCCAAGTAAAAGATTTATTACCATTTTCATTGATGTGCCTTTTCCATTCTCGCCTACGTGAAGTATCTTTTTTCCCATAGCTTCAAAAAGGGGACGGCAGAATTCTACATCATTTTTTTCACCACCGATTAGAAAGGTAAGTTCGCCTTTTTCTGCAGGAAGAATAGTTCCGGAGACTGGGGCATCAAGAAAGCGGACTTCATTTTTCTTTGCTTCTTCAGCCATTGCTTTAGAAAAAGACGGGTTGACGGTAGAGCAATCAATCCAGACGGAACGCTTTTTAAGATGCTTTAGAAATCCATTTTCGCCGAGTGCCGCTTCTATAACTACACCGGGTTCGGATAGCATTGTAATAACAACTTCCGCTTGCGATGCTAATTCGGGAATTGAATTAGAAATGACTGCTCCATTGTCTATTAAGGATTTTGCTTTTCCCTTTGTCCGGTTGTAAACAAATAGCTGGTTTTCTTTGTGAATTAAATTGTTTGCCATACGGCTTCCCATCAGGCCTAAACCTACAAATCCTATTTTCATTTGTGCTCCTTTGTATTTATAATATAAAATTTATTCAATAATAAATCTAATAAACAATTGCAATTTTTAAACAGTATCGTTCAATTTTTAACCAGTGCCGGTCAATCATTTAATATTTAGACAGGTTATTGTGGCAGACATTTGGGAAAAGTTGAGTTTATAGCTTGTTTTGATAGATCAAATTGATAGCTGGCTTTTGGAATTTAATGGCACATATTTTTCTTTATTCTTTTAGCAAAATTGAAATATGAAAGAGCTTCGGCGATACAATTTCAGAAAATAAAAGAGGTAAATAATTGATAGTATTATCGGATATGTTGGTCATGGTCTTATCAATCATTATTGTTATATCGTTTCTTGTTGGAGGTATTCTCCTTTCAAGGGAAAAAGAAAAAATTAGGGAAATAAAAAAATTATAAAAAATAATTCCTTGTTATTTATCCAGATCAATCAATTTATTCAAACGTCTTTTAAAACGTACTTCGTTAATGAACTGTGCATTAAGAAAAGAAGTAACCAGTTCCTTGGCAAGCTCATCACCTATAACCCTGGCACCGAAGCAAATAATATTCATATCATCATGCTCTACTCCCTGGTGGGCAGAGTAAGTATCGTGGCAGATGCTGGCTCTAATTCCTCTGGTTTTATTCGCAGAAATGCAAGCCCCAACACCGCTTCCGCAAATTAGAATTCCTCTTTCAGCTTTTCCCGCGGTAATAAACTTTGCAAGTTTATCGGCAAAATCGGGATAGTCATCTTCTTTGTCAAATACAAGATTACCGAGGTCAGAGACGTCATAATTATTTTCATTAAGCCATTTCAGTAAAAAATTTTTTAGCTCAAAGCCACCGTGGTCTGCTGCGATTGCAATTTTCAACTTATATTCCTTTAGCTTATTTTTTTTGAATGGTGCAATTTAAGCAAAATGTTAAATAATTAATCCATATCCGTCCAAAATTAAATTCGATATATCTGTAAGGCATAATTTATTGAAAAGTTCCATTTGAGATTAAATATTTATAGAACGATGAAGTTATGTGATTTAAATAAGATGTTAAATAATTCAATAATAATTCTTCAAATCTTAAAAGTGAGGTTGATTCTTAGGTTGTTAAAAATTAGTTTTAAGAAGGTTATAATTTACAATGAGTAAAATTAATAGGAAACGGTAACAAAACATTATGGCAACAAATTTCAAAGGTACCGAGAAGGAAGCCAGGGCTCTTGATGTTTACATTAAACTTATAAGGGCATCGGAGTCGTTAAGTAGTCGAATAAATTCTATACTTGACAAGAAGGGTTTAACGATTAGCCAGTTCGGAGTACTGGATGTATTATATAATTTAGGACCGCTTTCTCAAAAGGATTTGGGTAAGAAGATTTTGCGGAGCGGCGGGAACATAACAATGGTTATTGATAATCTTGAAAAGCAAAGTTTTGTCGAAAGAGAACGAAGCCAAGAGGATAGGAGATTTTTTATAATTCATCTTACAAAAAAAGGGAAGAAATTTTTTGCA
>JAKAFW010000090.1:0-3982 GCA_021817845.1 Bacteroidota bacterium | reverse complement strand
CTGCTTTTTGTCTCCACAGATTATCTTCCATTTTTCAATCCTCGAATATTTAATAATGATTCGGGAATATACAATAATGGGGTGAAATAATAAATGTAAATTATAAACAAATTTTACACCCTACCTCGAAGGTTTTGCTCAAAATACGACTAAAATATTAATATAAGGCACCTCTAACGATAGTGAACTCCGTCCCTCCATTATTCCATCCCTCCACTGCTCCACAATTCCTTTTTTTTTTGTAATTTTATGTACAATATAATACAAGAGAATTTTATGAGCGCTCTTACCGATTTCAAATTGTTTGCAAAACATCTCGCTGAATTAAGCGGCAGCATAATCGCGAGTTATTTTAGAAGTAATATTCAAATCGATTCCAAAAGCGATAACTCCCCGGTTACTATCGCCGATAAAAGCGCCGAAGAATTAATGCGCCTTGAAATTATGAATGAATTTCCCCAGCATGGCATCATTGGAGAAGAATTCGGCACTTATAATGATTCCGCTGAATACAAATGGATCCTTGATCCTATTGACGGCACAAAAAGTTTTATCTGCGGCGCTGTTACTTTTGGAACATTGATTGCTTTAGTAAAAAATGATAAGCCAATTCTTGGTGTTATAAACCAACCGGTGCTAAATGAATTTTTAATCGGTGATAATTATTCATCTGAATTAAATGGACAAAAAGTTCATGTAAGAAATTGCGATTCACTATCCGAGGCAGTTCTTCTTACGACTGACCATCTGGATATAAAAAAATATCAAGACATAAATAAGTTTGATAAGCTTACCGGAAAAGTTAAACTCTATAGAAATTGGGGCGACTGCTTCGGCTATTACCTCGTAGCCACAGGCTTTGCCGATATTATGGTCGATCCCATAATGAATTTGTGGGACAAGATGGCTTTGATCCCGATTATAAACGGCGCAGGTGGTACAATTACAGATTACCAGGGCGATGATCCGCTTATTGGAACAAGTATTATCGCTACCGGCGGTAGTATACATAGAGATATTATAAACATTCTAAATTTATGAATTGTTTGCCAGTACCTGTCAATTCTTCTTGACCATTCTAAAAAAGGGAAAGCAAATCATACCCCATTTCTCAAAACTTTCTGAATGCACTGTGAATGCACTCATCTAGTACTAATCTCCCTTTTAGCTTCTATCCTTTCCATATCTATCTTATCATTCTGAAGCAAAACCTTATCTATTAAAATACACAGCAAGGTAGACTTTTATCTTATTATTAACCGTGTTGAATAAAAAAGATGGTTGCTTTATGCCGAAGTCGGACAACTCTATAAAAAAAGTTGATTTTAATTTTAATAGCTTTCCGTAATTAAAAAGGTCCCCATTAACTGTAAGTGGCTTTGATACGCCGTGCAGCGTAAAAACTCCGGAGGCTTTTATACGATATTCTGATGAAGAAACCGAATCAATGGAAATTATCTTACCTGAAAATTTAGCCGTAGGATATTTCATTGTTTCAAGATATGAGTCTCGCATGTGACTATTACGTAAGCCAATACCGGTATCAAGGGAATCAAGCGAAACAATCAAGTCAATTGAGTTTTGCTTTAATGAATTTTGTAAACCTAATAATATCTTTCCGTCAATAGCATCCGTTGTTCCTTCAAAGCTATTAAAAGTTGCAGCAGCATAAAATCTTACAATGTTTGTATTTGAATGATCAACCGTTAGAACTTGGGCATTGCAAAACGACGTAATGAGGAAGGGAAGAACCACCAATATTTTTTTCATATTAAAATCCATTTAAAATTGTATAAACATAGATGGTTGATTATGAATTATAGAATCACTCAGTTCAATATTTAGCTAAGAGAAAAACTGCCAAAGTAAGAAACGCTCCGGCAAAAGCCCAAAGTTTTTGCTTTTTAGTATTGAAGATCAATATCATTGTCATTATGGAAACAATAAAAAGAAGAACCGAACGCTGATCAAATATATCTGTCAGCGGCACACCGCCCTCTCCGATTGCCCCAATCTCAACGCCTTTTTTTACTGTGTTAAAAACTAAAGTATAGCTGAAAAACGAAATTGCTGTGAATATAGAAAGTTTTTTTATCTTTGGCTTTTCACTGAAGGATTCCAACGCAGTCCGAACGCTTAAGATTAAACCTGCAAAGAGAGTAATAAAATAGAATTGGACTATTTCATCCGGCACCGGATTTAAGAAGGTTAAGAGAACATTTGTCTTTACTGGCAAAAGGTATGTTTTATTCTGATCGAAAATCTTTACTCGATATTCAATCAGAGTCATCGGTTTCTGCTGAGGAATAACAGCGTATAATGCTTTGCCGGTATCTGTCATTTCTATAGTTTGCCATCCGGAACTGCCGTTCTTATCACGCCAAAACAGATTTCCCTTTAACCCGCTAAAATCACTAACAACCCAAACTTTGTAACCCGTTTTAGTCCTTGCCTTTTTATCAAAGCTGAAGGAAAAACTACCTTCTTTTGCATCAATAGTTCCGCTTACCGGATAATCAATTGAAGAAATACGCTGGGCATAACTTACTAGGAAAGTAATTACAATAGCAGATAACCATAAAATAAGAGATTGTTTCATAAAAAATATTTTCTTTATAATATTAGCACTTATCCGCCTTCGGCGGAAAGAATCCCGATAATATTGGTGTCATTTCGAGTTATTGAAAAAGGCATTGCCTTTATTTATTAAAAGAATGACCACTTGTGTCATTTCGAATCCGTCCGCTTTCAGCGGATTAGCCGGTGAGAAATCCTACGAGCAGCTTAGACAGCCAAGTAGGTCATGGGATATCTCAGTCGCAAAGCTCCTTCGATATGACAGGGAGAAGCAGTTGTCATTAGTACTGAGTCCTCGAAGGAGAAATCCCATTCATAGTTCATTCCTCCATTCTTCCAAAATTCCAATCCTCCGTTCCCCCCAAAAAGCAATTTTTGCATAACATGAGTTATCAATAACTAATTTAATAAAATAAATGTTTTTCCCATTTGATATTCGACAAAAAGAATCGTTATCAGCGGCTTGCCGCGTTGTGTGATATTAAACTTAACAAATCTTGAACAAAAGAATTAGATTTGAAATAAAAATTTAGGTAGTATAAACTCGATGAATAGTTCTATTAAAATTTTTGATTCTCCTCCACAGCTAGCATTAAAACTTGCAGAGGAATTCAAGAATGAAGTTGAAAGAAAATCCGGTAATATTTATATTTCAATTTCCGGCGGAAGCACACCTAAAATATTTTTCCGGGAATTAACCCTGCCTCCGTTTGGCAATAACATAGATTGGAGCAAAGTTCATTTGTTTTGGTCCGACGAAAGATGCATCCCACCTTCCGATTCCGGGAGTAATTACGGTATGACAAAGAAAAATTTATTAGACTTTATACAAATCCCCGCAGAAAATATTCATAGAATTATAGGAGAATCTCATCCGGAAAAAGAAGCAGTGCGTTATTCAAAAGAGATTGATAAAATATTACCGAGTGGCAATGATCATTTTCCTCAATTCGATTGGGTATTTCTTGGAATGGGCGAAGACGGTCACACTGCTTCGCTCTTTCCGAATGCGGAGCTTTTATATAGCTGTTCTAATATTGCAGGCGTTGCAATTCATCCGGTTAGCGGTCAAAAAAGAATTTCTTTGACGGAAAGAATTATCAATAATTCTAAACGAATAAGTTTTGTAGTTACCGGGAAAAACAAAGCATCGATTCTTAAAGAAATTTTAGATGGACTGCCGGAGATTAAAAATTATCCCGCCTCTCGTATAAAGCCCTTGAGCGGAAATCTCGATTGGTGGATTGATAAAGAAGCTGCATTATATTTATAACATTATTTCACTACTGTCCCGTTAAGGAAATAACGGTAGCTGTATGTTATTTAATTTATTAATGTTATAGACATTTTTTCTAAAATCGATTTGAAAATAAAATCATTTTTGTAACAACTTGTAATTCAATAA
>JAKAFW010000053.1:0-17193 GCA_021817845.1 Bacteroidota bacterium | reverse complement strand
CTGCTTTTTGTCTCCACAGATTATCTTCCATTTTTCAATCCTCGAATATTTAATAATGATTCGGGAATATACAATAATGGGGTGAAATAATAAATGTAAATTATAAACAAATTTTACACCCTACCTCCGAGGTTTTCCTAAACCTCGGAGGTTTTGCACTTCACTTCCTTTATATTTGAAATTGTCTGCGTAACATGAGTTATCAAGTAATAATTTGGGTGTTTAAGGCAATTTCTTCAAGTATAGATGACACTCTCAAACAATCTTTTATATCGCCACTAAAGACGATTGATTTCCCTTTTACGTGAACTTCAAAAGCATGTGCCCTAGCTTTTTCAAACGAACAATTGACAGCTTTAATCAATTGTAATATAACATCGTCAAAAGTATGCCAGTTGTCATTGAATAAGACTACCTTGCTGATTGTCCTTATAGAAACTTCACTTTCAGAATCAAAATCGATTAAAGGATTATTTAGTACTTCTTTTTCCACAACAACTTCTTATTTTATTAGCACTATAATTTAAATAAATTTTTAATAGTTATCACTCCAGTAAAAAATATAATAATTAAGTAAAAAAAATAAAACAATTCGTTTTGTACATATTTTAATCTGAATCTAAAACAAATTAAAAATAATTCTCCCAAAATTATGAATGCACTCTGAATGCACTGTGAATACACTCTGAATGCGCATCAACAAACCTTCTAATAACCTTAGCCCATATACTTTCCATTAAACAAACTGTAGAAATGTAAACCTAAGAGAGTAATTAGCAATTGATAATAAAAGCACCAAGCCTGTATACCGGACAGAAAGGCTTGCCCGCTGGAACTATGCCAATGATAGAATATTATCCCTGACTTTTATCCTTCCCTTTTCGCTTTGCCGCTATATTCTATTTCCATACTTCAATTAATATCAAACGAAATAAATTAATACTCAAAATTCATTGATTTGATTTTATATCAGTGTATGTTTATATTTTACGCAAAAATTAAATTAAAAAGGAGGGCAGATGAAAGTTGCGGTTTGTGTAAGTCATGTTCCGGATACAGCCACAAAAGTCAAAATAGGGCAAGATGAAAAACATATTGATCCTGCAGGTGTTGTATTTATAATCAATCCTTATGATGAGTTTGCCGTTGAAGAGGCATTAAAAACAAAAGAAAAATTTGGCGGTGAAGTTGTTGCAATAAGCGTAGGAAACGATAATAGTAAAGAAACATTAAGGAAAGCTTTAGCAATGGGCGTTGACAAAGGCATATTGCTAAAGACTGATAAATCTTTAGATTCATTTGGAATTGCTAAAGCATTAGCGGAAGAATTGAAAAATCAACAATTCGATATAGTCTTTATGGGAAAACAATCGGTTGATTATGATGATTCAATTGTCGGTCAATTAACATCTGAATTCTTAGGATACTCCTGTATTTCAAATGCTGTTTATCTAAATATCGAAGGACAAAAAGTTATTGCCGAAAGAGAAATCGAAGGCGGTAAAGAAGTAGTTGAATCCGAACTGCCGGTTGTAATTACAACTCAAAAAGGTTTAAATGAGCCGCGTTATGCTTCTCTAAAAGGAATAATGGCATCAAAGAAAAAAGAGATTTTAGAAAAGCCTATCGTTGAAACTGCTAACCATACAGAAGTTGTAAAAATGAGAAAACCTGCAGCAAAACAACCTGGAAGAATAATCGGGACTGATGTCTCGGCAGTTCCTGAGTTAGTAAAACTACTCCATGAAGAAGCAAAAGTAATTTAATTAAAAGGAGATATTATATGTCTAAAGTTGTGTTGGCAATTCTTGAACAGAGAGAAAATAAGTTAAAGAAAGTATCCTTTGAAGTCGTAAGTTTTTCAAAAAGTCTTGCGTCAAAGCTAAATACAGAGGTTGTAGGAGTAGTAATTGGAAATGAAATTGAGAACATAAATGATATCTCTAAATATGGAATTTCAAGAGTTCTTCATTACAAAAACGAATCACTTACAAATTATTCAGCCTCAGCATACACCGATTTGGTATACGAAGCAGTAAAGGAAACTGACGCTGAGTATTTAATTTTTGGTGATACAGCATTAGGAAAAGATTTGGCTCCGCGTGTAGGCGCTCGTATAGATGCCGGTTGTATTATGGATATTGTAAGCAATGATTTTACCGGAGATTCACCTGTATTTACACGTCCAGTTTATGCAGGTAAAGCTCTTATAGATGTAAAATTTAATTCAGATAAAAAAATCGTTACAATCCGCCCTAATGTTTTCAAGGCTCAAACTTCTGATGTACCACAAGAATTGAAGATTGAAACAAGAGAAGTCTCAAATCCTAATTTGAAAACAAAGGTCGTTGAATACAAAAAATCTGAAGGCAAGCTTGATGTTGCGGAGGCCGATATTATTGTCTCTGGAGGAAGAGGATTAAAAGCTCCTGAAAATTTTAACCTAGTTGAGAACTTAGCCGATGTTTTAGGTGCGGCAGTTGGTGCCTCTAGAGCTGCTGTTGATGCAGGTTGGAGACCACATAGAGAACAAGTTGGTCAAACCGGAAAAACTGTGTCACCATCACTTTATATAGCATGTGGAATTTCTGGGGCAATTCAACATTTAGCAGGAATGTCTTCCTCGAAGTACATTGTTGCAATAAATAAGGATAAGGACGCACCTATATTTACAGTAGCTGATTATGGGATTGCCGGAGATGTATTTGAGATATTACCCGCTTTGACTGAAGAGATAAAAAAAGCTAAAGCATAATCAATTTGGAGTTTAATTTGCAAAAAGTTCAATGTGAAATTCTCGGTTTATCGTCTAGCCCATCAGCCGGAGGCGCTTACGCTATTCTACTTAAGGAATCCGGAGGAGCTAGAAGATTACCAATTATCATCGGAGCTTTTGAAGCTCAGGCTATTGCGCTTGAAATTGAAGGAATAAAACCGCCAAGACCTCTTACTCACGACTTATTAAAGCAAGTAATTGAAAATCTTGGCGGTACAATAAATGAGATTGTAATTGATGAGCTAAGAGAAAATACTTTTTATGCAAAAATTATATTGGAAATCTCGGGTCTAACTAATGAAATTGATAGCCGTCCTAGCGATGCCATAGCATTAGCAGTAAGAACTCAATCTCCGATTTACGTCATGGAGTCAGTTATGGAAACTGCTGCATTTATTCCATCGGATGAACCAGGGAAAGATCCGTTTGAAGAAAAAGAAGAGTACCCTGATGAGAAAGAAACCCAACTTCCTAAAACAAAGGAAGCAATGCTAGCAGCACTTCAAAACAAATTAAGAGAAGCCATTGAAGCCGAAGAGTATGAGAGAGCAGCGAAATTACGAGACGACATCCAAAGACTTTCGGGAAGTAATTAAATATTTCAGAAATAACCGTACAATAAAATTAGGTAAATATTTTTCCCCCTATTTGACATTCCAAGCATTTTTCCTTGATACAATAACTCCTAAATAATTCAATCATCCCCTGATAAAGCACACTTCGTTTCCAAGCATCATTAAGTGATAAAGTTGAAGAAATTTCATTAACTAAGCTATTATCGCTTACTTGATAATAATTTAAATAAAGTGAAAGTACTTTTTGTAATAACTCCTTTTTGCCGAATAAATCAAAGTAAACTAAAATTATTGGTAAAATAATATTTATAATTATTTCATCGGAGCGAGAAATTCCAATGAAGTAATTTATTTGTTCGTTCGCCGGTTGATCGTAAACATAATGGTTTGCCCAGTAGCCATATCCAGGAACAATTATTAGAGAGCGAAGTTCTTTTGGAAGATCTTTTAATTCGCAGTTTTCAACCTTATTAATAATCTTACCGAATAAATTTTCTTTAAGGATTCGATGCAATAATTTTATACCTCCGGCTAAACGAATCGTCGGAAAATTTTGCGGTCGCATCTTAAAAAAGTGCCATTGTGTTGAGTGAAATATTTGACCATCGTAGATTGGCTTAATTTCTAACCAGTGTTGATAAAGTTCTCTGATATATGTGGAAGTTTCTGCATCTGGCATCTGATCAACTTCAGGCAAAAGGCCACTGATTTTAAACAATGCGGTTTCTATATATTTTATAAAATTATTTTGATGAACAAAAAGATTAAAAAATTTAATATCGGCAGCCTTCGTAAGATTTTTCATCATCTCTTTATTTTTTGAATACCCTAGTGCTTCAAAGAGTGATTCATACATTAATTGATGCCATATTTCTTTGTCATTAAAATCTTTTTGAGTAAATGTTTTATTAAAAAATCTTTCGTCAAAGTCATACCCAATTATAGGTTCTTTTATCGCTAGTTCATTGAAGTAAGAAATTTCTTTTAACCTTGAAAGCATTTTATCGCATTTATATTTGAATCTTTTTAATCCTAGGTCATAAATAAAATTTAATTTTTCCTTTTCATCTACTATCCTATTTACATCCACACAAGGCATTTTTTTCATTCTATTATTTCGTTCGGATAATATTGCTTTCTGAACATTAGTTTTAAGATCATCTCGAAGAAACGAAGAAATGGCAATGGAAGGAATTTTTCTGCCGTCTTGTGAAAGGACAAAATTTTGTTTCAAATTATTATTTAGTACAACATGCAGAATTACTTTATTATAGTTTTTGTTAGATTTATGTCTATGAATCTCCCAATCAGATTTGAAAAGGTCTATTTCCACATCTCCAATGAATGTGATATTCCCAATTTTAATTCGTGCATGAAGAAAATCCGGTCCTTCAGTGTCTTTATTCTCTTCACCGGCAGATAAGATTTCAATTTGCTGTGAGTCCCCTGTTTTTAGACTTTTGTCAAAATTTTGATTTTTCCAGATTTCATAAAGGAATTTTTCCCGGATATTGACTTGTCTGTTCATATTTAGTTCCCTCTTTTATTTTTAATAGAGAAAAATAAAACTGACCTTTTTATCTTCACCGTCTGCAACCCTGCCGATAAAATCTAAATAACTGACCTCAAACTACGGAAAATTTTAATTTTTCAAAATAGAACGGACAAGATTATTATATCCCTTTATTTCATTCTTTGCGGCCAATGCAAAATCCTTTTCTTTTGATTTATATATTATTCCTCTACTTATATTCACAAGATAATCATTTCTATTTGCCGAACTTAATATTTTAACAACATCCTCAAAACTTCCTCCTTGAGCACCAACCCCCGGAATTAGCAACGGAAGGCTTCCAATGAGGTCAATGTTTTCTTTTAACTCTTCAATTTTTGTTGCTCCGAATACAAGCCCGCAGTTTTTAGATTTATTCCACTGATTTACTTTCGTAATGACTTTCTGAAAAAGATATGAGCCATCATCAAGTTTTAATTTTTCAAAATCTTCGGAACCAGCATTTGAAGTTAGAGCCAATATAAAAATCATTTTGTCCGAAAATGAAATGAACGGATCGACGGAATCTTTTCCCATATATGGATTAACGGTTACTGAGTCAAATTTGAGATGATCAAATACCGCTTTAGCATACATTTGAGACGTATTTCCTATGTCGCCGCGCTTAGCGTCGGCTATTGTTAGAACGTCATTGGGTATTAACGAAATTGTCTCTGATAAATTTTCTAAGCCGCGGTTCCCATCTTTTTCATAGAAAGCAAAATTGATTTTGTAACCGGCAACATATTCGGCAGTGGTTTCAATTATTCGTCTATTAAATTCAACTATAGGATTGTTCAAACTATTTAAATGTTGTGGGATTTTTTCTATATCAGTATCAAGACCAACGCAGATGAATTTCCCTTCCCCATTTTTCTTCTTTAATTTATCCAGTGCTTTCATTTTTTCCCAAAATTCTTAAACATCATAGATTCGACCGGAAACTCGGTTCTCTTATTGTATTTGGCATTTTTCTTTTTGTTGTATGGAATTTCGATGGCACCTGAAATTTCGAAATAAATAATCTGACCGATAGGCATGCCTTTATAAATTTTCACGGGTTGTTTTACCGATATTTCCAATGTCCATGTATTACAAAAACCTGCATCTCCCTTTCCTGCGGTTGAATGAATATCAATACCGAGTCGTCCGATGCTTGATTTCCCTTCAACGAAAGGAACATAATTTCTTGTTTCAGTGTATTCTTCAGTAACACCGAGATAAAGTTTAGATGGCATCAAAATGTATCCATCGTTTGGGATTTCAAATCTTGATATTTTGTTGTGAATCTTTGCGTCCAGGATATCATTATCATAAACAGAAAGCCATTTGCCTAAATGGACATCATAACTATTACTGCCTAAATTATCTCTATTGAAAGGCTCAATCACAATTGATCCGTTTTTTATTTCTTCCAAGATTTTTTTGTCGGATAGAATCAAATTATCTCCAATCATTAAATGGTAAAATAAGGGCACTTCTAAAAACTTCAATACCTGCCCTACCGGTAGGTTCTCTGCGAACGTTGCGTATTCTTTGCGTTCTCTGCGGTAAATTTTTATAAAAGATAGTTTTTAGAAGTGCCCATAAGTCAAGTGTAATTTTTTCTTGTTCTAAAAACATTTGCAGCAATTCCAAGCATCATCATATCAACAACAAGAGAACTTCCGCCGTAACTTAAAAATGGCAGTGGAATTCCTATTACCGGCATAACGCCTACAACCATTCCTATGTTTATCATAAAATGTATAAAATAGACTCCGAGAATACCGATAATTGTCAAGCTTAAAAATTCATCTTTTGTAGAGGAAGCAATTTTTAATAATCTGATAAAAAGATATAAAAATAGCCCCAATACAATAACAGCACCAATAAAGCCAAATTCTTCTCCGATAACACAAAAAATAAAATCTGTCCATTGTTCCGGAATGAATTGAAGCTGTGTTTGATTTCCTGCCAAAAAACCTTTCCCGAATAACCCACCTGAACCTACCGCAACTTTTGCCTGGATAGCATTGTATCCTGCGCCCAAAGGATCAGACCAAGGATTTATAAAAGATCTAATTCTTGTTTGTTGGTGTTCACTTAATATATCGTAAACGTATTTAGTAAAAAATCCAGAAGCAAGATTTAGAGCAAAAATTGAACCGCTAAAGAAAATATCCTTTTTAAAAAGGAAAAGACAAACTACAACCAGGATTAATGAAGCAATTAAATAATAAATTCCGAATAAAGATGATATTGCTATTATTGCCGGTGAAAGGACAATAAAAAGCCCAAATAGACTTATCCCTTTCCAAAAAAGCATGATTAATATTAAACCAAAAAAAACAAACGAGGTACCTAAATCAGGTTCAACCAGAATTAAAGCAACCGGAATTAATCCGATAGCAAGCGAAATCAAAATATCTTTAAATGTTTCGAGGTCTGTATTTTTTCGGCTTAAAAATATTGACAGAGCCATTATTGTACCAAGCTTTGCAAATTCTGATGGTTGAAATCCTAGTCCTTCAATACCAAGCCAACTTTTTGCACCATAAACTCTTTTGCCGATTGCTAAGACAACAAGTAACAAAATAATTGAACCAATGTATGAAGGAATTGCAAGAGATTTAAAAGAATTAGTCGGGAGAGAATAAAAAATAAAAAAAGTGATTATAGCTCCTAGGCCCCAAATTACCTGCTTGTGAAAATTTCCACCCGCATGTGGGTTATTAAGAGTAGAGCTATAAATTGCAACTAATCCTATTCCAAATAAAATAAGGGTTGGAATAAATAGCCCAAGATCAAGTTTATCATTTAGTTTATAGTCAATTCTCAAGTTTTGCGCCTATCAATTTGTTATCGAAATTATTTTCCGGCGTTTTTTCTTCATTTTTTAACTTATCTTTTTCTAAGTAAGCATCAACCATTTTTTTTGCAATGGGTGCAGCATAAGTAGCTCCAAATCCGACATTTTCAACTAATACAGCAACAGCGATTTTTGGATTATCATAAGGCGCAAAGCAGATGAACCACGCATGATCTTTACCATGGGGGTTTTGAGCCGTACCAGTTTTCCCAGCAATAGCTATGTCTTTAGATTTTATTCCGGCAGCCGTCCCGTTACCGTTAACGACTAAATACATTCCTTCTTTTACGATATTAAATATTTTTTTATCAATTCCTAAATCTATTTTTTTAAAACTAAAAGGAACAAGTTTTTTTGTATCATTAGTAAGATAGCCGCGAACAAGATGCGGTGTATATGTAACACCGTCGTTAGCAATCAAAGCCGCATACTGAGCTAATTGAATCGGAGTAACATTTACTTCGCCCTGACCGATCCCTAAACTTGCCATAATACTTTTAGGCCAGTTTTCCCCATAACGTTTTACATAATACTGGGAGCTTGGTATTAGCCCTTTGACTTCATCGTCAATATCGATATGAGTATCCCGGCCAAAGCCAAACAAGTTTGCATATTCATGCCATTTATCCATACCGATTTTATATATCAGATTATAAAAGAAAACATTACACGAATGTTCGATAGCATGAATAACATTTAAAGTCCCATGGCGAGCATCGCATTTAAAATACCTGCCGAAAAATGTTTGTCCGCCTGTACAAGTCGTTGTAAAATTAGTATCTATTATATGATTATTAAGCGCACAAATGGCTTCCATTATTTTAAATGTTGAGCCAGGAGGATTTGCAGATTGCGTTGCCCGGTTAAAAAATGGTTTAGCCGGATCGGTATACAATTTATTTAAATACTCCCTTGATGTGACATAAGAAAATTCACTAAGGTCATAATCTGGTGCACTAGCCATCGCAAGGATTTCACCGGTTTTAGGTTCAATTGCAACAGCCGCTCCGCTGTAACCTTTCAACTCTTGTTCCGCGACCCTCTGCACATCGGCATCAATTGTAAGGACTAAATCATTTCCTTTAATAGATGGCACATCATCTTTGCCGTCTTTAAATCTTCCTGTCTCTTTTCGACGCGCATTAACCAAGACATATTTATAACCTTTTTTCCCGCGTAGAATACTTTCATAAGCTTTTTCAATTCCCGTGTATCCAATGAAATCTCCGGGTTTATATAAATTTTTATATTTCTCTAAAAGCCTTGGTGAAATTTCTTTTGTGTAACCAAAAATATGTGAACCCCTAATTCCATCAGGATAATCTCTCTGCATTTCCACAATGTAATCAACGCCGGGTAGATGTTCCTCATTTTCTTCAAGCCATGAAACCACTTTAAAATCAATTCCGCGTTTTATCCTTATCGGAATATATCGTGAATAAATTCGATTTTCAGTTAATATTTTGTTTATATAACCGGGTTTTTCTCCCAATACAGCTTCTAGTGTACTATTTAACTTTTTATTGTATTCAGCCGGAGTAATTCTGAGTGTATATGCGGGGACATTGCTTACCACAATGTTCATATTGCGATCGTAAAAAACTCCTCTGAGAGGTATTTGCTCAATTGCCTTTATACTGTTGTTTGCGGATTTTTCATTATAAAATTGATATTCAAGAATTTGCATCTGGAACAATCGCAAAATTAACACAGCGAAAAAAGCTAAAATAATGATATAGAGTACTGATTTTCTTCCGAACCCACCTGAACCTTGAGTCATGATTCAAAGCTCCTCTTAGGGTAAAAAAAGACCACTAAAAAACTAATTAAAGAAGTATAGAGTGCAGGCAAGATACCTTGGTTAAGCAATAAATGGATCAAATTTGTATTTAGATCAGCAGAAGAGAAAAATGAATTTAATACTGAATTTATAGACGAGCACATAAATACAATCAAAACAAAGATATAATTCTTAAAATAATAATCGCGTTTATTTTCATTTGAAAAGTACCCGGCAATAAATCCGGCAACCGTTAAAGAAATCATTGTACTTCCAAGTAAGCTACCGGTTATCATGTCCAAAAGGAATCCATAAAGAAATCCCAAAACCGTTCCGTATAACTGTCCCAAACGCATTGAATAAAATACCAACAGAATAAGGATTAAATCGGGCACAATTCCATGAATTGCGATAATCGGTAAAATGGTAGTTTGGATTAGCAATACCGGGAAAAAAAGTATAATTGACCAGAGATATTCAGAACGCATTTATTTTCTATTAAAAAAATTTAATTCGAGGTTATCTTCCTCTTTGCTTTCGACCACTTTGATTACGAAAACATTTTCCGTTGTAACAAAATCCACAAATGGTTTTAGTTTAACTTCATTAAATATTCCAGTCTCCACATTATTTAAACCGACCACAACGCCTACGGGAACAGGCATTGCGACAATAGAACTAAGATCCGAAGTAATGATTCTGTCCCCCGGTTCAACATCAAAAGTTTTCGGGACATTAATAATAACCAGGTTGGCACCATTCCATTTCATGACTCCGTCAACCCGGCTTCTTTCGTCCTTTACTGTTAAACTAAGGTCGAGGTTTTCCAAAGTTCGGACTATTGAATAGTTTGAAGAAGTAGAATAAACTATTCCTACTAAACCGAATTCATTTATAACTGGCATACCAGGTCTTACACTGTCTCTTCTTCCTACGTTTAAAGTAAAAGTGCCTTGTGATCTAGACAAGGATTTTGAAACTACGTTCGCAGGTAAAATAGGATAACGCAGAGTATCTTTAATCCCAAGCAGATCTTTTAGTTCGGAATTTTCGATTCCGTACTGCCGTAATTTATTTATTTCCAGCATCAACTCTGCATTGGTTTTTCTGAGAGAAGAATTCTCACTTTTGTACTTTGCAATATCTAAAGCATCAGATATTACAGATGAAAAATTTGCGAAAACGCCAAAGAATACAGAACTAGCCTTTTTAGCCGACTGTTTTTGACTTGAGGATAAAATAATCAGGCTGATAATAAGCAAGAGTACAAGAACGATATATTCTTTAAACTTTTTCCAAATTACTGAAAAAATTTCAAACATTAATATCTTCTATTACGAATTAAAACTTTTGTATAATGATTTAAATTATCAATAACCTTCCCCGCGCCTCTAACAACTGCCGTTAACGGATCCTCGGCAACATGCACAGGAAGATTAGTTTCCATACGAATTCTTTCATCTAAGCCTTTTAATAAAGCTCCGCCGCCTGTTAGCATCACTCCACGATCCAGAATATCAGCCGAAAGTTCAGGTGGGGTTCTCTCAAGAGATTGCCTTACTGCATCAACTATTTGGACGACTGCTTCGTTCAAAGCCTCCCTAATTTCAACAGAGCTTACCTCAGTAGTTTTAGGAATTCCACCTACCAGATCCCTTCCCTTCACCTGGATAGTTATCTCCTCTTTTAGAGGAACGGCTGAACCAACTTCGCATTTTATAGCTTCAGCAGTTCTTTCACCAATAAGGATATTATGATTTTTTTTGAAAAATTGCATAATTGCATAATTCATTTCATCGCCAGCAATACGAATGGATTCTTCATTCACAATACCGGATAGAGCAATTACCGCAATCTCAGTAGTTCCACCACCAATATCAATAATCATATTCCCGACAGGTGCTTCTACATCAATTCCGATTCCTATAGCAGCGGCCATTGGTTCGGCTATTAAATGAACTTCTTTTGCTCCGGCGTGTTCGGCGCTATCGCGGACAGCTCTTTTTTCAACTTCAGTAACGCCGCTAGGAACAGCTACAACAATTCTTCTGCTTGTTATAGCACCTGTCGCTTTTACACTCTTAATAAAAGCGCGAATCATTCCTTCGGCAATTTCAAAATCTGCTATTACACCATCCCGCATAGGACGAGTAACTCTAATATCTTTATGCTCTCTACCCTGCATTTCTTTTGCCTTATTTCCGAGCGCAATAATTCGCTTAGTGTTTTTATCGAAAGCTACTATAGACGGCTCGTTAAGTACAATACCTTTTCCTTTAACATAAATTAAAGTATTCGCCGTTCCAAGATCCATTGCTATATCGGCGGAAAAAAAATCAAATAAACCCATAATTCCTCTTAATGTTTAAAGTGTCTAATTCCTGTAAAAACCATTGATACATTTTTTTCATTTGCTGCTTCTATTACTTCGCTGTCTCTAACTGATCCACCGGGCTGTATAATAGAAGTTGCACCGTAATTAATTATCTCAAGCAGAGTATCAGGAAATGGGAAAAAAGCATCGGAAGCCGCAACAGAACCGCTTAAATCAAGTCCGTGTTCTTTAGCTTTCATGAAAGCAATTTTAGCAGAATCGAGTCGCGACATTTGTCCCGCACCTACGCCGAGAGTAGTTTTATCTTTCACAAAAACAATCGCGTTTGATTTGGTATGTTTTGCAACAATCCACGCGAAAAACAAATCTTCTAATTCTTTTTCATCAGGTTTTTTTACAGTTGCAATTTTAATGTTTTCTCTATCTAATGTTTCATGATCCGAGTCCTGAAGAATTACACCACCTGGGATGTTCCTAAAAGCTATTTTTTCTTCACTGACAAATTTTAACTGTTTTAATAATCTTCTATCTTTCTTCTTAGTTAAGATTTTAACTGCTTCATCTGTATAGCTTGGGGCACAAATAATTTCTAAGAATATTTCATTTAATTTTAAAGCAAGTTTTTCATCCACTTCCGTAGTAAATATTACTATTCCGCCGAAGGCAGAAACAGGGTCGCACTTAAGCGCCTTGCTATAAGCATCAAAAGGGGTATCGCTAATTGCAGCGCCTGCAGGATTTTGATGTTTGACTATAATGCATATACTGCCACCGGGAGGCAGGTTTTCTCTCAGGTCTTCGGCTAATTCTACACCGGCTATTAAGTCTAAAATATTATTATAAGAAATTTCTTTACCATGAAATACTTCAAAATATTCATTAAAGTTCCCGAACAAAGCACCATTCTGGTGAGGGTTTTCACCGTACCGTAATGTTTTTTCTTTTGGAAGATTTAGCCGGAAGTGAGTTGATGTTAATTCAAATTTCTTTTCTAAAAAATTAGCGATGTAAGTATCGTAATATGCAGTATGGGAGAAAGCTTCTACTGCAAGTTTTGTTCTTGTTTCAGCACTAATAGAACCGTTTTTTAATTCCTCTAAAAATGGATCATATTGTGTGGGATTAGTAAGTATTGAAACAAATTTATAATTCTTTGCTGAAGCGCGAATTAAGCTTGGTCCGCCGATATCTATGTTCTCAATTATTTCATCCAACTTGGATTTAGGGTTCGAGGCTGTATTTATAAAAGGATAAAGATTAACACAAACAATATCTATCGGGGATATTTGATTTTCCTCCGCTTGAATTTTGTCTTTGTTGTCATCGCGCCGGAAAAGTATCCCCCCAAATATTTTAGGATGCAATGTCTTTACTCTTCCGTCAAAAATTTCCGGGAATCCGGTAAAATTTGAAATCTCTGTAACCTCAACGTTAGCTTGCGATAGTATTTTAGCTGTATTACCTGTGGCTAATATATGATAGTTAAAATCGTTAAGAGACTTGGCTAATTCAACAATATTTGTTTTATCCGAAACACTGATTAAAGCTAACTTTTTCAATTAAAAATCCTAATAAGAAAAATTATTTTTTATTTTTATTTTAATTAATTATTACTCTTTTTCCGACAATCTTAATTTTTCCTTCTGCGAACTTATTTAGAACAAAAGGAAGAATTTCATGCTCAATATTAAGAACTCTATCTGCTATTTCTTCGGGTGATTTTACATCCGAAATGTCGATACATCTTTGCATTATAATTTTTCCAGTGTCGTATGTTTCATCAACAAAGTGAACTGTTGCTCCGGAAACTTTTGCTGATGATTCAAAAACAGCTTTATGAACATTTATCCCATACATTCCCTTACCGCCGAATGACGGTAATAAAGCGGGATGAATATTAATAATTTTACCTTTGTAAAAACTTAAAAAATTATTTGGAATTAACTTTAAATAGCCCGCAAGAACTATAAGCTCAACTTCTAGCGATTGCAATGACTCTCTGAGTTCTTCATAATTCACAAAGCCGATTTTATTCCCGACGCTAAAAGTCAATATGGAGAATTTCTGTGCGATTGAAAAAGCAGGGCAATCTATTTTATCGCTAACAACAGCTTTAACTTCAATATTATACTGAATATCGCGACTGTCTAAAATAGCTTTTAAATTTGAACCACGGCCTGAAACAAAAACGGCAATTCTCAAAATAAATATACCCAAAAAGGTGACAAAAATTAGCTAAATGCAAAAATATTGTCAATGAAAGTCTACTATATTTAAGAGCTAGTTTATATTTTTATTTAAAAGTTAATGCAATGAGAAGATTTTTTAGCTTCTTCTGATAATCGTAATCTGAATAACTTTTTGCTTCATCGACAAAATTACTGGCTGCGCTATTGTTTTTTAATTTCATATCCGCTCTTGCCGCATAATAACAAGCGAAGGGCTTAATCCATCTTTCTTGATCAGAATTTAGAACTTTCGCTGTAAGAGCAAAATTAATCGATTCATCGTATTTACCTAAATAATAAGCAGCATTACTTAAGTAAAGATATACTTCCGCCTTTAGTCTATCTGTTTGTATCCTTTCAAGTAACGAAGTTAACGAATCGAATGCAGCTTTATATCTACCATCTTCAATCATATTTTCATCTTTTATAGCATCCATTTCGGTATATGCCATAGTGCGTTTAGTAAATATTTCACCTTTGCGCTTGGCATAAATATCATCTTCCAAATCCATATTCCCTTCGCCAGTCAGCTCATAATATTTAACAGCTTCTGCGCGGTTACCGGTTATTTCATAAGAAACCGCTAAACGAAAAGCCGCAATACCTTTATAATCATTACTTGGACTATTATTTAGAAAGTCAAGATAATATGTTTTTGCAGAATCAAATTGGTTTTCTTTGAAAAATATATCACCTTTTAAAAATTCGGAAAAAGAAATGAGCTGCTTAAAATCTGAATTATCATTCTTTAATAATTTCGTTAATATAATTTTAGCTTCATTAAGATTATGTTTCTTAATTTGTAAAACTGCTAGAGAATATCGAAAAAGCAAATTCCCTGGATACATTGCTGTCAGGTTGTTTAAATACCTATTTGCCGCGTTGTAATCATCAAGAAAATCTGATAGAATTTGCGCAGAATAATATTCTGCTTCTACTTTTGCTAAATTTCCTTTTTCGGCAGCTTTGTGGATTAAGCTTAAACCATTATCAACATTCCCGTTAATGCCTGCAAGGTTAAGCGCCCATTTGAAGGCTGAAGGAATTTGTCCTACAGCAAAATTGTACAAACCCAATCCCAAATACGCATCATATTTTGATGAGTCCTTTGCGAGAGTTTCATTTAAGTACGATTCGGATTTTTTGCTTGCCCAAACAGCATCCAAAAATTTTTGCGCTCTAATAAAAGCAATTGCTCTATAGCTGTAATCTGAACCTAATGTATAAAGTATATCTGTGTTATCAGGGTCTTTTTCTAATAAATTGTTTGCTTTTATAATTGCGGTATCAGAATATGATATGAAAGTTTGGAAGTTCTCAACGTCTTGGTTGCTAAGGAAATACCATAAGTAAATAGAGGATTCGTAATGATATCCGCGCGGATCTGAAGGATATCTCTTTATCAAACCTTCAAAGATATTTTTTGCTTTTTCCCACTTAAAATCATAACTGTATTGAAGTCCCTTTTTTACCAAATGGTTTATTACGGGTTGTGCGAAAAGACTATTTTGATAAAGGAATAAGAATAATAAAATTAGTAAAAGATTTTGGAAGTAAAATTTTGTGGAAATAAAAAGCCTTAGAAAAGTAGTGTCATTTTTTTTCCTGTCACAAATAAAAAGATCGGGTTTATTCATCTTTGGCAAAATTCTTTTTTTCTTCGGCATAATTTAATGAAGCCTTAATAAATTCTCGGAATAATGGGTGTGCCTTAGTGGCTCTTGATTTTAGTTCAGGATGAAATTGACAGCCAAGAAACCATCTATGTGAAGGTAGTTCTATAATCTCAACCAATTCTTTATCCGGTGATAATCCGCTAAAAACCATCCCGTTATCGGCTAGTGTGTTTCTAAATTTATTATTTACTTCATAACGGTGTCTGTGACGTTCAGAAATAAAATTTGTCTTATAAGCTTCCATTGCTTTTGTTCCGTCTTGAATAGTGCATGGGTAAGCACCAAGTCGCATAGAAGCTCCCATATTTTTAATATTTTTTTGATCCGGCATTAAATCAATAACACTGAATTTATTAGCTTTAAATTCTGCGCTATGAGCTTTTTTCAATCCGCAAACATTTCTGGCAAACTCAATAACTGCGCATTGCAAGCCGAGGCAAATTCCAAAAAATGGGATATTATTTTCTCTTGCATATCGAATTGCGTTAATTTTTCCTTCAATTCCTCTTTCGCCAAAACCCGGAGCAACTAAAATTCCGCTAACGCCTTTTAAAAGTTCTCCCGCTTCTACAGTCTCAAGCAATTCTGCACTAATCGACCTCACCTTAACTTTTGCATTATTTTCGGCACCGGCATGCACAAATGCTTCCATAATACTTTTATAAGCATCCATGTGATCGATATATTTTCCACAAAGAGCTACTTCAACAGTTCTTGACGGACTTTTGATATTTAAGACCAAATTTTCCCAATCTTCAAGCTTAGATTTTTTTTCCTGTAGATGTAGTCTCTTCATTACAATTTGATCAAATTTTTCTTTGAACAGAACAAGAGGGACTTCATAAATTGAAGAACAATCGTAAGCCGAAATAACAGACCTGGAATCAACATTGCAGAATAAGGCAATTTTATCACGAATATCTTTTGCGATTTTCTTTTCCGAACGACAGATTAATACATCGGGCTGAATTCCTAGCTCAAGCAAATTCTTTACGCTGTGCTGAGTTGGTTTTGTTTTCACTTCACCCGCAGATGCAATATACGGAACAAGAGTTACGTGAATGTTCATTGTATTTTTTCTACCGAATTGTAGCATCAACTGACGCATTGCTTCAATGAAAGGTAAACTTTCAATATCACCAACAGTTCCGCCAATTTCAGTAATGATAATATCATATTCGCCAAGTTCTGCAAGCTTAATCATC
This sequence comes from Bacteroidota bacterium, assembly GCA_021817845.1. GTDB lineage: Bacteria > Bacteroidota > Ignavibacteria > Ignavibacteriales > Ignavibacteriaceae > FEN-1297. The sequence continues at coordinate 215 of JAKAFW010000053.1, read as the reverse complement.
CGGTGTTTAATTTCGTCTGTAATATGAGGAATAACTTGAACTGTTGCCCCCAAAAAATCTCCGCGTCTTTCCTTGTTAATCACTTCAAAATAAACTTGTCCGGTTGTAGTGTTGTTTGCCTTAGACATATTCACATCAAGAAACCGTTCATAATGACCGAGGTCTAAATCTGTTTCAGCGCCGTCATCAGTAACATATACTTCACCGTGTTGAAA
>JAKAFW010000017.1:0-74830 GCA_021817845.1 Bacteroidota bacterium | reverse complement strand
GGCAACGATGGACAAAGAAGGGCGCGCAGCAAATTCTGAATTTGCGTGTCCTTGAAAAAAGTAATAAATGGAGCAGAGTAATTGAATTTGCAAAAAAGGCGGCTTAGGGACAATTTGTCGTACACCCAAGGTCAAGCATAAATCTATATAGTATTATCACTTAAGTTATTGTTTCTTGTGTCAGCATAGTTAAAATGATTTTTCCATATGCCATCATACATCTTTCATTGCGGCTCATCGAACTAGGGGAATATCCGATTACTTGGCTGGTCAGGTGTGTTATTGTAATATTTCAAAGATTAAAATAGAGATGATTCTTCTCGATATAATATCATTTATATCTTTAATTCCAATGGCTTTATTATTTAATAAGAATTTATGGCTAATAACTAACTTTTCCCTTTCAATAAATTCATCTATTTCATTAAATTTTATTCTCAATAAATCTAATTCACTTATTTACAACCATGATAATCCTTTCTTTTCTCCCTCATCAGGTTTTTCTACTACATTAAGAAATATTTCTTCCAAAGATTGGTAGGTCTCTTTTGTAATCTCGTTTTTTATTTTGCTGCGGATATCTTTTGTCGGAGATTGAAAAACTATTTTGCCTTTATCTATTATGCCAACTTCATCCGTCAAATCCTCAATGTATGAAAGTATATGAGATGTTATAAGAATAGTTTTCCCTTTTGCTTTTAGCTGCTGTAATATTTTTTTTACTTTTATAATTGTAAAAACATCCAACCCATCAAATGGTTCATCTAGTATAATAAATTCCGGATCATGCAATAATATCGAGGCTAATGCAATCTTTTTTTTCATTCCTTTTGAGTAGCTTTCAATCAACATTTGACGATGGCTTTCTATTTCGAAATATTCGAACAAATTATCAATCCGTTTTTCAATTGTATTTTTATCAAGCCCATAAACTTCGCCGACAAAACGAAGGTGTTCCTCCCCTTTTAGATAAATGAAAAGATCATCTGTATTTTCGAATAGGATTCCCATCCGTTTTTTAATTTCTATTTCTGCTTCTTTAAGTTCTTTTCCAAATACTTTTATTACACCCGAATCATTATCGAGTAAATCAGCTATACAGTTAATAGTAGTGCTTTTACCTGCGCCATTTGGTCCAATTAGTCCGAAAATAATACCCGTATGTATAGATAATCTTAAATTGTCCAATGCTTTTAGTTTTCCGAAAGTTTTTGTTAATGATTCTATTTCTAAAATATTCATCTAAACACCATAACTATTTTTTCTTTTCGTTTGGATAACAGTCTGCCAAGCCTTGAAAATATTTGTTCTTTGTAGTAAAGAAAAGGTATAATCATAAAACATAATATTAAGAATATTAAAACTTTATTATTTGAATGGAAATAATATGCAAGAGTGGTTTGGGAAATAAACCAAAGAATAAATGCAAGAATAAAAAATATAAAAAGACTAACCAATGACGTTAAGAAGCCACTCATTGCATTGAAATCAATTTCTTTCGGAAAATAAATTGATAAGGGCAGTGCCAATAGAAGTAACAAAAAGTAATTTAGAAGAATCAGCAATTCGTAAAAAATAATAATACTAAATTCAGTACGGAATATTAACAATAATATTATGTTAGTAAATAAAATAATCACAACATAATAATTAGAAATGAATGTTTTGTTTTTTATAATATTACCAAAGCTTATTGGTCTAAAAAAATAATTTATAATTGCATTTCTTTCAAAAGCAAAAAAATTACCGGCAAAACTTAATACAATTAATGAATTAAAAAGGATAGAAAATGAAAACAGGTTGGTAATATTTTTGAAGCTTTGCTCTTTACCAATACTGTTCTTGATATATAAAAATATTAATACCGGTAGAAAAACTGAAATCATTAAATGAAGGAACATAGTCCTCAATGAGCGCAAAGTATAGGCTATATCCTTTTTCACAAATGGACTGACCGGAATTCTTATAAATAATCTTGTTAAGGAAGATCTATTCAAGCTGGTTTTTTGTATGCTTCTGCCGTAGCTTTTATTTTTTAAGAATTTTATAATACGATAATTTAACGCATAAATTATAATGTTTAGAATAAGAAAATATGAAATTGTTGAAACGAAATTATATCCCGTAAAACTTGAATCTGGATTCAAAATAAAATTTGAATAGAATCCGGTTGGAAATAATGCTAAATATTTTTCTGCTAATACTAAATAATTTGCATCCTTTAGGAACAAGGATAACGTATGTATTATTTCAATTAGAATAATCCCCGATAATATGGGAAGAAGGGACATTAACTTTCTTGAGTGTTTTGAAGAACTAATTAACGCAAACAAATTTTTAAGTAAATAAATTACACCGCTTAATGAAAGAAGAAATAAGATTAAAGTGGTTAGAAAAGTTATAATATCGTACCATCCAAATAACCTATCTGGAATAAATATAGCAGCGGCATAAAAAGGTAAAAAGAGCAGGTTAATAAAATCTCCCATTCCTGAGATTATTTCGTAAGAAATAATCCTGGCAAATCTTAAAGGGTAATGTAAAAGTGTTTTGAATAGATTCTGCGAAAAGTTTGAATCACTCAAGAAGAATGTTGTAAGAATATTGCTTATAACAACTATAAGGAGAGTAAGACTGAACAATGAGTGGAAAAGTACGGTGTCTTTATCAGGGTAAGTTTTAACATATTGAGCCACAAAGGCGCTTGACTGAATAATATTGAAAAATAAAAAAGCAAATAAAACGACAGCTACAATTTTATACCAATTCTCAGCCCGTAAAATTGTATTCTTAAATATCTTGTTCTTTAGTTTTACCAATAAATAAATCGATTTGAAAAATTCTATCATTTAATGTGTATTATATAATTAAATTAAAGCGGCTAATTAAATATTAGCCGCTCTTTGAAGATGCTTAGTTACAGAAGATTACGCCGCCAATCAACGTGCCAACAACATCTTTCAGATTATATTTATCATCTATAAAAACAAAATAGACGCCAAGCATATAAAAAATAGCAAGCTTAATTAGATAATTTTTTTTGAGCTTAGTCATGAGATTGAAAATATATTAAATTAACCTTTTTCATTTCCTCACTACTTAATGATCCGTCATCAAATACAACAACTCCATATTTCTTACTTTCATTTTTCATAAAATCATTAAACCAATAATAATCTTCAAAGTCGGGAAGAAAGAGAGGATCATTTAAGAAGAAACTGACTAATGCAGTTAATACTGCAGGCTGAGCAGATAAAAATAGGACTTTAATTTTACTCATAACAATACCTCCATCTTTGATTGTCTAAATTATTAAGTTCCAAAATTTTATTTCTATAGCTCTTGCATACGCAAGTAAATTTATCGCGATAATAATAGCTGCGGAATAAAGAAAAGGATTGCTTTTCATATAACAACCGGAAAAGAATTAAACTGCGTGGGGGGGATAATATTTAGGACAAAATAAAAGAAAGATTTGAGTGCAAATAAAAAGGAAATAATAATATTTTTTTTCTTGCCAAACAATGAACCCTCATATAATAGTAGCTATTAAAAATATATTGATTAAATTAAGAGAAATATAATTAACAATCAACAATAGAAATTCCCGAAAGCGTTGTACTAAATCGGAAAAAGCTTAAGTGGGCAAATGAAAATATAAAGTATTTTCAACAATTTAATTTATCGCCAGCAAGCCATAAGCTTACTTTAATTAGGTTATAAAAAATATAGCCTAATATTTTTAGATATTCTTGACATTTTACCTAATTAATTTTATTTTTCTCATAAAAATTATGAGAAATAAATGAAAATCTTTTGGAAGATTGCTTTAGGAATTCTTTTATTAGTTTCGATGGTCGGCGCTTTCCTGCCAGTTAGCCCTCAAAGTATTACTGGCGGACCGGTAAATTCCGCGGATGTGGCTTGGATGCTTACGGCAACTGCGTTAGTACTTTTGATGACTCCCGGACTTTCATTTTTTTACGGAGGAATGGTCAGCTCAAAAAATATAATTTCTACTATGCTCCAAAGCTTTGTCGCAATGGGAGTAATTAGCGTTTTATGGATTGTGATTGGATTCAGTCTTGCCTTCGGAAATGACATCGGAGGAATTATTGGTAATCCTTTTACATTTTTCATGTTCCGAAACGTTGGAGTAAATACCGATCCCCAATTAGCTCCGACAATCCCGCTAATGTTGTTTGCATTATTTCAGTTAAAATTTGCGATAATAACCCCGGCTTTAATTACTGGTTCATTTGCCGGAAGAATCAAATTTTCATCTTATTTAATTTTCATGATTTTATTCAGCTTATTTATTTACGCTCCCCTTGCACACATGACATGGCACCCGGATGGATTTCTCAGAAAGATGGGCGTCCTCGACTTTGCTGGCGGCACCGTAGTGCATATCTCAGCCGGCTTGGCTGCTTTAGCAGGTGCAATCACCTTAGGAAGAAGAAAATCTCATATTGAAGGAGAGACTCACGAACCGGCAAATATTCCTTACGTTTTATTAGGCACAGGCTTACTTTGGTTTGGCTGGTTTGGTTTTAACGCGGGTTCAGCACTGGCAGCTAACGGAATTGCTGTTTTAGCTTTTGCCAATACAAATACTGCTTCTGCGGCTGCTGCTATTGCATGGATTATCCTCGACGTAATCAGAGGGAAAAAACCTTCTGCTTTAGGTGCAAGCGTTGGCGCAGTTGTTGGACTGGTAGCGATTACTCCCGCCGCTGGTTATGTTGATGTCGGTGCAAGTATTTTTATCGGAACTGTTGCAAGTATGGTCAGTAATTTTGCAGTTTCATGGAAATCCAAATCAACACTTGATGATACGCTTGACGTTTTTCCTTGCCATGGAATAGGAGGAATTGTAGGAATGATTTTAACTGCAGTGTTTGCTCAAAAAGTAGGATTAATTTTTGGGCATCCTGATTTGTTATATATTCAATTAATAGGACTATTGATTGTTTCCACTTATACATTTGGCGGTTCATTTTTATTATACAAAATTACAGATATGATTTCACCTCTTCGTGTTGATGAAGATCAAGAGATTATTGGACTTGATATTAGCCAACACGGCGAATCTTTTGGTAACGTTTATATTTCAAATGCGGATGCTTTGGAAAAGAAAATTCAGGAAATTCTCATAGAGAATAACTAACTAATTCACCTTACGAAATCTGTAGAAGACCCGGCAGGCAGGTTGGAAAAATTGAGCTACGGAATAAACTAATTCCTTCCATTCTTCCACTACTTCAACCTTCCATTATTCCAACATTCCACTACTCCCTCCCCCCTCCTCTACATTTGTCATTTCAATCATTGAATGATACGTTTTATATTTGCACATACTTTTTCAGTTAATAAAATAATCTCTAATAAATGACAAAGAAAAAAATATTGTTTGTTTGCCTGGGAAATATTTGCCGCTCTCCAGCCGCTGAAGGAATTATGTACGGTTTTATAAAATCAGAAGGACTTGAAAATCAAATTGAGGTCGATTCAGCTGGTACAATGGGCTACCACACCGGCGAGAAAGCCGATCCAAGGATGAGGAAACATGCAAGCCAACGTGGATACGATTTAACAAGCCTTGCTCGAAGGTTTAACCCCGAAAAAGATTTTCGTAATTTCGACTATATAATTACCATGGACAACCAAAATTATGAAGACGTTATTAGTATGGACAGAACAAACCAATATGCATCTAAAGTATTAAAGATGACTCAATTTTGTAAGGTTCATAAAGTAGTTGAAGTTCCCGATCCATACTATTCAGGCTCGGAAGGATTTGAAAATGTTTTGGATATTCTTGAGGACGGCTGCAAAAATCTATTAACACAAATAAAAGATGAGCTTAAGTAATATAATAAAAAAACAAGTTGAACTTGCCTCCGGAGAGTCTATTCTTTCCGCGTGTCCGGTCGGTGGAGGTTGCATAAGTACTGCCTTTAAAATTGATACAAAATCAGGCAGAAGTTTATTGCTAAAAACAAATTCTTCCGTGCCGCCGGATATGTTCATGAAAGAAGCTAACGGATTGACTGAACTGAATAAAGCAAAGGCAATTAGAATACCAGAAGTAATTGCGGTTGACAGTTCTTTTATTCTAATTGAATTTATTTCTTCTTCCGGAAAATCAAAACATTTCTTCGAAGATTTCGGCAGAAAATTTGCATTGCTGCATAGATATTCAGATAAAAGCTTCGGTTTCTATGAAGATAATTATATCGGATCAACCCCCCAGATAAATGTTGCAAACGACGAAGATGGCAAGGATTGGATTAAATTTTATTTTACTAAAAGGATTCTTTATCAATATAATCTTGCCGAAAAAAACGATTTTGCTACACCAGAATTAACCTCCGGTATCAGCAAAATTGAGGATGTAATAGGACAAATTCTTTCAGGTGTTGACGAAAAGCCTTCCCTTCTTCATGGTGACCTTTGGAGCGGTAATTTTATTGTTGATGAAACGGGTAATGCTTGCTTAATCGATCCTGCAGTTTATTACGGGAATAGAGAAGCAGATCTTGCAATGACAAAATTGTTTGGTGGGTTCGCTCCCGAATTTTACGCCTCATATAACGAATATTTTCCGCTGGAAGAAGGTTATGAATACAGGGAGAACATATATAAACTATATCATGTTATGAATCATTTGAATCTCTTCGGAAGGGCCTATTACCCACAAACATTAGCTTTAATAAATTATTATTTGAGATAGAAATCATTTTTTCAGACAATTCAATATATCTAATTCTATTTTTTCTTCGCAATAAAACGGCTCGCCATAATGTTTTCCTATCTGAAAACCATAAAACTGTGAACGTGATTGTACATAATCTATAAACTCTGGCCTACTTATAAAAGTTTCCGGTTCAACGCTTCGCGGATTGTGAAACTGCGTCTCATAACACTTTATAGCTTTCATTTTTTGACTGAAACTATCTGTTATGTCCACAATGAAAGAGGGTTCAAAAGTATAAGTCTGCATATAATAATAAAGCCTGGTTGGTCTGTAAGCTTCCTGGATCATCTCTTTTTCAAATGTTTTAACTTTAGCTAAACCTGTTGAAAACATCCCTTCCTTTACGAGTATGCTTGCGTCAATGTGATCGGGATGACGATCATTAAAGTATGGCGCAAATATTATCTTTGGTTTATATCTCCTTATCATCATTATTACCTTCATCAAGTTTTCTTTATTGCGTTGAATAAAGCCATCTGATATATCAAGATTTTCACGTACGGCAACTTTCAATATAATTGCTGCTTGGAAGGCTTCCTTCTGCCTTGTCTCGGCGCTTCCGCGCGTACCTAATTCTCCTTTGGTAAAATCAATTATTCCAACTTTTAAGTTGTGAGATGTTAATTTGTGAATAGTCCCACCCATCGATAATTCGGCATCATCCGGATGTGCGGCAAAAACAAGTGCATCAAGGTTCATTACTAAATACCTCTTTTTTGACGTTTCAACTTAAATAGATTTTAGCATGAATTCCAGATTTCATACAATATTTATTAAAACTTTTTTATTATTCCGTATAAGTTTAATATATTTCTTTTTTTTGGAGCATTTATGAAGTTTGAAGATAAAAAGGCATTTGTTAATGGGAAAATTTTCACGGTTAATGAAATACAGCCGTTTGCCGAATCGGTTGTGACTCGAGGAAATAAAATTCTGTTTGTCGGATCAAACGCCGATGCGAAATATTTTATTGACACATCTACTGAGGTGATCAATCTGTATGGGAAATTAATGCTCCCCGGTTTTATTGATAGCCATGTTCATTTCATCGCAGGCGGCTTTTATTTGCTTGGACTTGATCTGCGCCCTGCAAAATCTACCGGAGAGTTTATAGTAATTCTCGAGGATTATGTTAATTCCAATAAGGAAAAATGGATTACCGGCGGCAACTGGAACCACCAGGACTGGGAAACAAAATCTCTGCCGTCGAAAGATATGATTGATGATTTTTCCGGCGATACGCCAATATTTATTTACCGGATGGATGGACATCTCGCTCTTGCTAATTCTCTTGCGCTTAAATTAGCGGGCATAACAAAAGACACACAAAATCCCGATGGAGGCATAATCGAAAAGAATCCTCTAACCGGAGAACCTACCGGAATCCTGAAAGACAATGCTATACAATTAATCTCTTCAATAATTCCACCCCCCTCTCAGGAAGAATATAATCAAGCCGGATCGGCGGCTTTAGAAGAAGCTAAAAGATTCGGGGTTACGAGTGTCCATGATATTACTCTTCAAAATGATTTAATCACTTATCAAAAATTATATAAAGATAAGAAACTTACATGCCGGATTTATACACGCCTTCCCATTGCCGATTACAAAAGTTTAATCGATTCGGGAGTATTATACGATTTCGGGAACGAACGGATTAAGATTGGTTCATTGAAAGCTTTTTCCGATGGATCGCTAGGAGCCGGTACTGCTTGGTTCTTCGAGAATTATAAAGACAGTAAAACAAATTCTGGTCTGCCGATGGATATTGTATCTAACGGGAATCTGGAAAAGTGGGCAATTGAAGCGGATAGGAATCAACTTCAGCTTTCAATCCATGCTATTGGCGATAAAGCAAATTCATACGTACTTGATCTCCTTGAACTAATTCAAAAAACTAATCCTGTGTGGGACCGGCGTTTTAGAGTCGAACATGCGCAGCATGTAAGGAAAATCGATATAAAACGTTTAGCAAGTCTAAATGCTATCGTTTCGGCTCAGCCTTATCATAGTTTTGACGACGGAGCATGGGCTGATATGAAAATAAATGAACATCAACTTCAAGAAGCATATTCATTTAAGTCTTTTTTAGAGGAAGGTATTAAATTGTGTTTTGGAAGCGATTGGACGGTGGCGCCTATCAATCCCCTGCTTGGAATTTATTCTGCAGTTACAAGACAAACTGCCGGCGGAAAATATAAAAACGGATGGATCCCGGAAGAAAAAATATCTGTTGAGGATTCTATTAAGTGCTATACAATAAATGGAGCATTCGCTTCATTTGAAGAAAACATTAAAGGCAGCATTCAAGCTGGGAAGCTTGCGGATATGGTCGTTCTTAGTGATGATATCCTATCCATCGAACCGGATAAGATTAAAGATGTTCAAGTTGATATGACGATTTTTGACGGAGAAATTATTTACCAAAAATATTAAATCTTCATAACGAGAGATATCCATTCATCCATTTGTTTTTTCTCAACCAACTCAAATCCAAACTTCATATAAGCTTGAACTATATCTTCCTCGTCATTCATAAGTAGTCCGGATAAAATCACCATTCCCTTTTTATTCATTTTTAATTTTATTTCTTCGGCTATTAGGATTAAAATATTTTTTTGAATATTCGCCGTTATTAAATCAAAATCATTTTCATGGATATCTTTTATCTCACCTAAGACTATTTTAATTTTTTCTTCAACACCATTTAATGCACAATTTTCATTCCCGTTTTCAAAACACCATTCATCATTATCTACAGCGACAGCGGACTTTGCGCCAAGTTTCACAGCCACAATTGAAAGAATACCTGTTCCCGAACCAACATCAAGCAGGCGGGCTCCCGGTTCTAAATACTTTTCTAAAAGCTGAATTACAAGTTTTGTTGTCTGATGTTCTCCGGTTCCAAATGACATTTTAGGAACAATATTTATTACTATTTCTCCAGCGGCCTTACTGTATTCACGAAAGGTTGGTTTTACGACTATCCTATCCGAAACTTTAATAATGTTTAAACTTTTCTCCCACTCTTCATTCCAGTTTTTATCTTCAATTAAATTTTCTTCAACGATATAATTCAACAAAACTTTTTGTACAACTAATTTTTCAAGCTCATTTGAAAGATCTTCGGTTGAAAGAGTGCTGCTCCCTTCGGCAAAAACTTTAATGCAATTTACTTCCTCCGAAACGCCTGTAATTTCCAATTGCCACAGTACGCTGCTAATAATTTCTGGGATAAACGGTTCGGAAGAAACAACGAATTCTTTATAGTATTTCAATTTTGGTTAATAGTTTTGTTGTTGAATATATAAATATTTTGTAACTCAAAGTTATCCAAATAATTTGTGTGAAGAAATATCGTCATACCTTCTTATCGGTGTCATGCTAATGAGATCGAACTTGACATATTCCCTTGCCTTCAATTCAGCATTCAGCATTCAAAATTCAGAATTAATTTCTGCAAGTATATTGCAAATTTCATCCTGAAATTGCCGTCCGATTTTAGCGGAACCCACAAAATCATTAATAATAACGCTAAAAAGAATTAGATGATCATTTTTAGATTTCACAAAACCTGAAAGACTTGTAACCCCGCTAAGAGAACCCGTTTTGGCATGCACATTATTTTGGACAGGATAATTTTGCATCCTATTTTTCAAAGTGCCGTCAATCCCTGCGACAGGAAATGAATTGTATATTATTTTAAATATATCCGGATGGTTGAAGTAAAAATATTTAAGAACGGAAACTATCGTTTCAGTAGAAATTAAATTATAATGAGACACCCCTGAACCATCAACAATGCGATAATCTGCGGGCGACAATCCGCTTATTGCTATCAGGCTGTCAACCATTTTGATCCCGTTTATTGCACTTGCCGGCTTACCGTAACATTTAGCGGAAAGCGCATATAGTACCATCTCAGCACCAAGGTTGTAACTGATTTTGTTTGTATTGAAAACAACATCAGAAAGTTTCCTAGTTATATCAAATAGCTTGATCGCATAATTCGGAGTTTCGGTAAAATATATTTTACCATATAATTTTATTTTGCCTTTTTGAAGGTGTTCTTTTAGCAGAGATAAAAAATATAATTCGGGGTTGTAAACATTCACCCAGGTTGTATCTTGAAGTGAATCGGGCACTGTCAGTTTTACTTCGCCGTTTACTAAAATATTATTTTTTCTATCTATCCACTCCCGCGTAATCGATAATGTCGATGGACTATCTGCCGGAATTGTTACGGAGTTATTATAAATATGCAGAAAATCTGTCTTAGGGATTAATTTAACAGAAGCCCGTTTACCTATCCGGGTCCCCTTTACCACCACTCCAATTGAATTTTCATTTATATCAAGCGGTGTTAAATAAGGCGCATCAGTAGAAGGATCGTCATCCCACATCCATCCTTTTCCCCAAAACAAAGAATCCATCATCGAGATATCCCCGAAAAGATTTCCGGTTATCTCTTTAATTCCTATAGATTTTATTTCTGCTGAAATCTTTTCAATATCCTTTGTGGAAAAATCCGGATCGCATCCTCCTTGGATAAATAAATTGCCATAAAGTGTTCCATTGATAATTTGACCGGAATAATAGACTGTGGTTTGGAATTGATAATTAGGTGTTAAGAATAACAATCCGGCGGAGGTAGTTAATATTTTTAAATTTGAAGCCGGTCTTACAAGTAAATTTTCATTTCTTTGATAGAGATATTTGTTAGCAGTCAAATCGAAAACGTCAACTGACATAATTGATTTCAAAAAGAATGGGTTTGAATAAATCGAATCAATTTTAGTCCTTAATTCTTGAGTGCCGCTTTGAGAAAATGCGTTCGGGACAATAATGAATAGAACAAAAATAAGAACCGCTTTCATTTTTTTGTAAACTCCATTTTCCTTAATAGCATTGATTTTCCATTCAGTTCATTCAAATTTCTTATTCCTAATTGCTGTGCCCCACTCGTCACTTGTTACTTGTCACTTCGTTACTCGTCACTAATTCAGAAAAAATGTCTTACTCTAAATTCGGCGCCTATTTTTTCTTCAACTACTTTTCTTGCTCGTTCGATATCTACTTCTGCAAGAGAAACTACAGACATAACGACTTTTCCCGTATAACTTTTTGCGCTTTTTGCGAAATCTACCATTTCATTAAAGTAGCTTATATCCAAACCCATCATTTCGGAATATTGTCGCGGATCGCCGCTGTTTAGACTTATAGAAACCTTATCGATTAATCCCTTTAATTCCGGCGTAATATCTTTTTTATTGATAAGGTTACCGTGCCCGTTCGTGTTGAGCCTTGTATTTCCTCCGGCGCTTTTAACGTACTTTGCTATTTCTTTTACGACTTCCCAGCGGATAGTCGGCTCTCCGTATCCGCAAAAAATAATTTCTTTATACTTAGTCGGATCACCGATCTGATCCAAATAAACTTCAGCTCCCGGCTCTTCATCCTTACTCATTTTCAAATTATATCCGCTAACTTCTGCTTCGCCAAGGCGATCGCAGAAAGCGCAATGCGCATTACATCTGTTTGTAATGTTGAGGTATAGATTATCTCCGATCCTGTAAGTAAGACTCCTTTTCGGTTTGTCTCCAATTCCAAAAAACTTAAATACATTATAAGAAGTTACCCGGGCAACATCTTCAATATTTAGCTTATGAATTTGTGCAATAGTCTCGGCAACATACTTAACGTATGCCGGTTCATTTCTTTTGCCGCGGTTCGGTTCGGGTGTAAGATATGGTGAATCTGTTTCAAGCAAAATGTGTTCAAGGCTTATTGATGATAAAATATTTCTTAAATCGTCAGCTTTTTTGAAAGTGATATTCCCTGTAAACGAAAGGAAGTGATTCATTCTTACTAATTCTTTTGCATCTTCCATTTTTCCGTTGAAGCAGTGAAATTGAGCCCTCAAATCGGTGCTTCCGTATGAACGGATAATTTCCATCATATCGGCATCCGAATCTCTATTGTGAATAATTACCGGCTTATTGATTTTTATCGATAAGTCTAATTGCGCTTTGAACGCTTCGATTTGTTTTTCCTTCTGTGAAAAATCGTAAAAATAATCTAAACCGATCTCACCGATTGCGACAATTTTTTCATGCTTTGCTAATTTTTCTATCCGGTCAATTATCGAATCTGTCCAATCTTTCGTTTCATGCGGATGGATTCCGACAGCGCCGTAAATGAAATCATATTTTTCAACAAGTTCTATTACCTGTTCTGAAGTACTAATATCCGTTGCGGGTATTATTATTTTACCTACGCCTGCGTCAGCAGCACGTTTCAGAACTTCATCCAAATCATCTTTATATTTTGGATCAAACAAATGTGCATGAGTGTCTATAAACATAATATTTCTGTTTTGTGACAAAATTAATATTTGAAATGTTAAAGAAAAAATTCTAAGCCAACCGAATAATTCCGTATCGGGGCCAAGTTTCCTATTAGTTCTACATAATTATAATTCAAAATATTATTGGCGTTGATTGAAATCTTTCCCGGAATTCCAAAAATATCTAATGAAGAGTTTGCCCTTAAATCAAGCACATAAACAGGGACACGCATCCTTCCGTCTTTAAGAAGTCCCAAATCTACAAGCTCAAAATCCATTTTCTCAACCCTGCTCCAGTAGCGGAAATCTGCTCCGAAGTCAAAATTATTCAGCAAATAATCTAAGCTTGCGGTAACTGAATTCCTCGGTCTGTATTTCAGAGCCTGATTTAATTGCAGATCTCTTGCCCAAAGATAAATATAATTTAATGACATGCTGAGCTTACTATCAAAAAAACTGCTATTCAAATTTAACTCAGCCCCCTGAATCCTTGCTCGCGTAACATTATTAAAAAAGACTAATCCGTCTTTGGGATCCACTGTGGGTTCAATAAAATCAAAAAATTCATTCTGAAATATTGCTGCATCAATGTCGGAATATTTTGTAATCTGATAATTAGCGCCGAGTTCTATATTCCAATTTGTTTCAGGTTTTATTGATGGGTTAGGTTTAATAATAATTCCTCCGGCAGAGGTCGTTGTAAAAGCTTCGGATAATGAAGGTGCCCTAAAACCGGTTCCGAATGAAGATCTTAAAGAGAATCTTCTTGATATTTTATAATTGAATCCTATCTTTGGAGATACAGCATTTGAAGTATTTAATGTATCAAGTCTGCTTAAATCATAACGAATACCGGCTGATACTGTAAGTGGAAATTCAAATTCAAAATCTACTTGAGAATAAATTCCAAAACTAAATGCCGTCGGGTTACCAAAAATGTTGGATGTAACATTCGAAGCAGTAGCTTCAATTCCGGATACAAGAACCGTCTTATCGTTTAGGTTTTTATTTACCTGGAATTCGCCATGGAATTGGTTCGATTTAGAAGTGTTTGCGGATGATGTGTTATCGCTCCATTTCGTCTTATAATAGCTTCCTCTAACGTTAATAAAAAGATCATTAGAAATAACATCTTTATATTCTAATCCGAGCATATAACGGTCTGACAGCACACTTTGCCCTTCATCTGCAAGCGGAGGGACTAGCACATTACGGGAATCTTTCCAATATAAAAAGTTTCCGTCGTCCTGGTTTAAACTATTAACAAAAAACATTAGCGAAGATACTGGAGAAAAGTTATAATTCCCTTTAATAAAACCAATGTATCTTGTGTAAAATCCACTTTGCTTATAACTCATATCAGCTAAGCGTGAAAGAGTAAATGAAATCCCAAGCTTCCCTATTCTCTGTGAATGCGAAAGAGTCAAACCTGTATAAGTCCTTAATTCTTTCGACCAATCCCAGATGCTATATGCTGGTTTATCATAAAAGCCAAAACTTGTTTTCACATAAGTCGAAGGCGTCGAAGAAATATTCTTTGTTATCACATTAACAACACCGCCAATCGCCGAGGAACCATAAAGAGAGCTTGCCGCACCTTTAATAATTTCGACATGATCAATTTCGGTCACGGGGATGGCTTCCCATACTATATCTCCGGTATCGCCGGTGTAATAAGGAATTCCGTCAATCTCCATTAATACTCTTGTACCGGCACCACGGCTGTAGCCGCTTGAGCCTCGTATACTTATTTGATCGTCTACCATATTTACGCCCGGAGCATAGCGTAAGGCATCGGCTAAATCTGTGATGTCTTTTTTAACAAATAAATCAGATTTAATAATTTCTGCGCTAACGGGAAGATCAGATATCTTTTGTTTGTATCTACTTGCTGTTACTACCACTTGATCTGATTGTATTGCAATCTCGCGTAGAACTAATTTCAATTTAAGAGATTTGTCGGTTATCTGTAAATCCGGGACTGGTAATGTCGAATAACCAACATTAGACACTTTAAGCGAATACTTTCCCGCTTTTAATCCCTTTATAGAAAATGATCCCATAAAGTTTGTCGCTGTTCCTAAGTTCGCCCCTTCGACAATAATATTTGCACCATTAAGTGGATTTCCAAGAGTATCCGACACAATACCGCTAATTTTATACGTTTGAGCATTAAGCAAAGCAACTGCAAGGAAAATAAATAATATTGAAAAAAATATTTTCATCTACAAAAGCTCATAAGTTTAATTTCCGCCCGGGGGCTGCGGTGGAAGATGGTTAAAGTCGCAAGTAATATTTATATTGTTTATTAAAGTATTCGACGGAATAATTAATTTTCCCGGCTGTGTTGTATCTCCGTTAGCATAATACACTCCCACGACATACCAATCAGAACGGTTTAATGATAGTGTCGGTGTTTTGGATTGTGCAACCACTACATAAGAATATTCTCCCGCCCCAATCGGAATGTAAGAGGAATCCAACGAACTATAGTTGACGACTTTTGAACCGTTAGGAATTGATAAGCTGATATAATTCAAATTTAAAATACTAAAATCTGCGGCAGATCTAAGAGGATTCTTAAAAACTACAAGATGGGTTCTTTGCACGCTATCCGGCCAGGTGCCGGTAAAAGTTATAGTGCCGCTAAATCCCGCTTTTTGTTGTTCTTCTTGTACGGAGAGGGGTGCAATTCCTTTGCCGCATCCGGTAATAACTAAAACAATGCTTAATAAGATTATGCCCGAGAAATATTTAGCCATATATATAATAATTAATGTTAAGCAACGCTTTTAACTTTACCAATGATAACGGCTTCTTCGCCAAATTCCTTTGAAAGCTTGAGGATTTTGCTTTCATCCTCTTTTGAAACAACTGCTATTAAACCAATACCCAAATTAAAAACCAATCTCATTTCCTCGTCATTTATTTTACCCGTATTCTGAATAAGCCTGAAAATATCCGGGATCTGCCAGGATTGCCAATTAATTTCTAATTTAAGTCCTACCGGAAGAATTCTATTCGTGTTGCCTACTATTCCACCGCCGGTAATATGAGAAAATCCTTTGACGAAAAGATTTTCTTTTAAATGGTTTATCAAGCTAAAATATGATTTGTGAATTTTTAATAATTCAAATCCTAATTCTTGCTTTAACCCCTCTGCTATTGAATGGACAGAATATTTTTCTAACAGAACTTTCCTTGCAAGTGAATAGCCATTAGTGTGCAATCCATTTGAAGAATATCCAACCAATATGTCGCCTGCTTGTATTCCGCTGCCGTTTATAATTTTAGATTTATCTACAATCCCGACGATTGTACCTGACATATCATATTCTTCTTCTGAATATAACCCCGGCATTTCTGCAGTTTCACCTCCAATAAGTGCACATCCGTTTTCTCTACAAGCTTTAGAAAACCCCTCCACAATTTTTTCTGCTACGTTGGGATTCAATTTCCCGAAAGCTAAATAGTCTAAAAAATAAAGTGGCTTTGCACCGCAAACAGCAATATCATTAACGCAATGGTTAACCAAATCCTGCCCTACTGTATCGTGCATATTCATGGCAAAAGCAATTTTTAACTTTGTGCCAACTCCATCAACACTCGAGACCAAAACCGGATTTTTATATTCACCTAAATTCAATTCATAAAAACCTCCAAACAATCCTATATCAGAGAGAACATTTTTATTAAAAGTTGAACGGGCATGAGTTTTAATCTTCTTTATTGTTTCATCTCCGGCTTCAATATTAACCCCCGCCGATTTATAAGTAGTCTCCAAAAATTTTCTCCTATATTAAAATTGATATGTTCATCAGAAAAATTATTAACTGAAATTTACCATATAAAGTGACAAACTTCAAAAACAACAATTTACTTGATGGTTATTTTTCTGACTATAAACTATCACAATAGAGATTCTCATTATATTTGAAATTGTCAGCTTAGAATAAGCTAAGAAAAAATAATTCTGACAAATTATTCTTAGCATATCGCACTGTGACATTTTGTCCGATCTTAGATTTTTTTCTTTCTATTTTTTCTCAAATTTTTCCCATTTCTACCAGGCTTCTACCAAGCCTATAACAAGCCTCCACCAAGTTTATAATTCTTATCAAAATTTAGTCAAAAAAAAGTTTGCCATTTTTGGCAAAAGCTCGCTCAAATAAATAGCATCTTGGACAGTTTATTCTTGCTAAAGTTGATTTAGTTATATTTTCTGAATTATCCGTTACATTCTCCCATAAATGAAAATTATTCTGTTAGATTTCTTAATAAACGGAAACTATATTTATAATTACCAATAATTTCTGGCGTAATATTGCTAAACTCATAGTCATTCTTTGGTATGATAGTTGTAATTATTAGTCATGTTAACATAATCAACAACAATATATCGGGGATCATCTATGATCAAATTAAAATTACTTTTTTCGTTGTTTTTTCTGGCTTTTTTCGCATTCGAGCCCTTAGTGAGTACTTCTGCTCAAACGGCTCATATAAAAACCAGACAAATATATCCTCGTACACTCGGTACAGTGCCTGCTGGAACAAATCCTGTTTATAGCGGCATTAATATCGTTGCACGCGGAATGCTAGTTTATTTAACTGCCGATACCACAGGTGGAGTAAATACCTTTACTTGGACTTTATCTGGACCGGCCGGGACAACAACAATCTTGAGCAGTACAACGGCTCAGAATATTACTTTTGTTCCTGATTCAATAGGAAATTATATTATTGGCTTAACAGTCAACGGTGGCAGCACTGATGCTGATACGTTCTATGTTAGTACTTATAGAGGTGTGACGGGAACTTCACCTAATTGTAGTATCTGCCACTCATCGACTTTTGCAAGTTGGCAGCAAACTCCGCATGCGAATATGTTTAAAAAGGGAGTCACGGGAGAATTAGAAGTTGCGCCAGTAAATGGTCAACAAATGGGAATATATTCCATAGCTCGTTGCGCTAAATGCCACACAACCGGATATGATCAATCTGCCAATAATGGCAATTTTGGTTATCTATCTCATAAAAGTGGATATGACACTGCATGGGCAGCTACATACACACTTCAAAGCGGTGAATATTTTATTCCGCAAGGAGATCAAACCGCATGGAATTTGTTAACCACAGATACAGTCTATTCAAATGCTGCTCCTGTTGCTAATATCGGCTGCGAAACCTGTCATGGACCGGGTGATGGTCATGCATCATCTTTTGGTAATGTAAGCAAAATCAGCAAAACTTTAGATGCAGGTGTTTGCTTGCAATGCCATGATGCACCTAAGTATCATACGATAGGTACTTATTATGAGGCTTCGAACCATGCAACTATGCCGCTTGCTGGAAGTCATGCTACTTCTACTTCTTGTTTCCCATGCCATAGCGGTAGTGCTTATTTCAAATATACTAAGAGTCAGACTACTCCGGGTTATACTACTTCTGATGGCTCTCAGAATATTACTTGCGCTGTTTGCCACGACCCTCACGTTGCTACTAATTTTGGACTTCGCTTAGTGCCTATTACTTTGAAAAATGGTTATTCTGTTCCAACTGGAATGGGTGGAAATGGTCAACTATGTATGACTTGCCATCAGTCCCGCAAAAACATAAGCACTACGATTACAAACGCTGGCCCTTATTATGGTTTCTCTGACCGTTTTGGACCTCATCACGGACCACAAGCAGATATGTTCTTTGGACAGAATGCATACCAATACGGTGATTCTTCTTTAACAGGATTAATGACTCACTCGTCTGTAACAGATGCATGCGTTACATGCCACATGGCTAATATTGGAAGTGGAAACAGTCCAAGTCACCAATGGAACATGACTGACACAACCGGCGGAACACCAAAAGATTTAGTAGGTGCCTGCGTTACCTGCCATGGTCCAATTACCTCATTCAATGATATTAAAGCAAGCGCCGACTGGGACGGCAATGGAATTATTGAAGGAGTTCAAACTGAAGTTCAAGGAATGTTGAATACTTTAGCAGGATTACTGCCAAAAGATTCTACAGGAGCTGTTGTAAGCAGGATAGCAGATTCTTTGAAGGTTAAAGGACAACCAAATATTGTTAAGGGCATTTATACATATTACTTTGTAACTGAAGATAAGAGTATGGGTGTACATAATGCAAAATACACGGTTGCAATTCTTCAGGCTGCACTAAAATCTCTTGGAAGTCCATTAGGCGTTTCGGTTTCAAAAACAAATCCTACTGGATTTGTGTTATCGCAAAATTATCCTAATCCATTCAATCCTTCGACATCAATCAGATATACTTTACCTAAAGAAAGTAATGTTAAAATTGTTGTCTACAATGTAACCGGTGCAGTAATTCAAACTCTTGTAAATGGAGTACAATCCTCCGGTTACCATGAAACAATTTTTAGTACAAATAATTCTGGTTTCCAAATGTCTTCTGGAATCTATTTCTATTCAATCAAAGCTGTTTCGCTTGATGGAAGTAAGACATTTAGTGAAACTAAGAAAATGGTTCTGATGAAGTAACCGACCCTTATTTCATCATTCTGACCCCGAATAAGGTGGGAAGCAATTCCCACCTTTTTTTATATCTAACCAAAATAACTATAGGGCACTTCTAAAAGCTTCAATACCTGCCTGCTGGTAGAGTCTGTTGCACAACTCCCAGATGTCATTTCGAAGGATCCGCCGCGGCGGACTCGACTGAGAAATCCCATTTTAGACAGTTTTGAGACCTCTCTTTACGTTCGAGACTAAATAGGAGAGTTCTGCAACACTCTCAGTAGGCAGCTTCTCTGCGAACGTTGCGTATTCTTTCCGCCTGCCTGCTGTCAGGTAGATCTCTGCGGTAAACTTTTATTAAAGATAGTTTTTAGAAGTGCCCTATATATATACGGTCATTTCAATAGTATCAATTTTTTCGTCGCAATGAAGTTACCTGCTTGAAGTCTATAGAAATACACTCCGCTTGCAAAGTTACTTCCGTCAAATTTCACATGGTAAATTCCTGCGGATTCATTCCTGTCTATAAGAGTTTTCACTTCTTCACCCAATATATTATAAATATTCAGCTTTATATTTTCCGTCTTTGGCAACTGATAAGTAATAGTGGTTGTCGGATTAAATGGATTAGGATAATTCTGCAAAAGTGAATAAGTCTGCGGAATGTTTTTCACTTCTTGTATTCCCGTTATACTAAATTGAGTACTATATACACCGTTTCCAAAAGTTCCGACTGCAACAGTTCCGTCTAAATCTCTTGTATCGATTGTTTCTGCATCGATCATACCAATATTGTCAGTACCTTGCTGAACCCATGTAGTAGACATTCCGTTTAATGTAGTAGCTGCATAAAGTCCTGTACTCGTCCCGGCGTAATAGATCTTACTTCCGTTCAAATTCAAAATTCTTACTGAACGAACCGAGGGACCATTACCGCTGCCATCTGGATTTTGCTCTAGATTACCCGATACTGCATTCCATGATACTCCTCCGTCAGTAGTAGAGAATATACTTAAAATATTGTAATTCGAAAATGCAACTAAAACATTATTTGCATTTTGAGGATCAACAGCTATGCTGCTCACAAATCCTGAAGGAAATGTATTGGAAGTAATATTCTGAGAAGTAGGAATCCCTTGATCTGTATTAAGAACCTTAAATACAGTACCCCCGTCAGTACCATAATACAAAACGTGAGCTGGTTGAGTAGACACAGCTAAAGCAGTGACATTGGCAGTTGTATCGAAGCTACTAAAATCAGTCCAATTTGTAGATGTCGCGGAGTCAGTCCCGATAGGTATACTTAATAGATTAGTGTTTCTCCAAATATTTGTTCCAGCAGCTAAATACATAATATTTGTATTGGCAGGATCTAGCACATAGGGGGTAACAAAAAGGTATCCGCTAGCGCCAGCAGGTTTTATTAAAGCACCTTGCTGGTCGGATAATCTCGCTTCCATGATATTTCCGTTTTGAGTTGCGAAGTAGATATAATTACCGCTGTCTGCTACTGCAGAGATACATCCATCACCGCCATAAGGTAGGACAATCCAGCTTGAATTCCCGGTTAGCGTGGTATCCATCATGTTTCCGTTATCTTGCATCCCGCCGACAATTAATGGAGAATTAGCCGTAGCATGATCCAGCGCAACTGAATAAAATTGTGTTGTGGAGAATCCATTATCCATGCTTGTCCAATTTACTTGGTTAGCAGTAATATCAGTAGTATAACTAAGACCGCCGTCATTAGCGGAATAAACAATTTTGGGATTTGACGGTAAATAGTAAAGATCATGTTCATCAGGATGTTGATTCGTATACGACGAGACATCATTATTTGTCGAATAACCGCCAACCCAATTTGTAGAGTCTAATTTAGTAGCAAAGCCATCAGTGGTTCTATATAAATTAGTCCCACCAATAATTACAAAATTAGAATCTGCCGGACTAACTTTAATGACCATATCGTAACCGTTCTGAGAAGAATATCCTCCGACGTTTCCGCTCCAGGCAGGCAGGCTGTTTGTTAGATCAGTCCATTGATTAGAGGAAGCACTATATTTTAAGAGAGTATGATAGTCGCCTGTACCATTATCCGGGGAACCCGAATTTCCGCTTCCGGGAGTATTAGCTAAAACATATAAAACATTTGCGTTAGTAGGCGCGCTTGCGATGACTATCCTGCCATAAGCTGCAGGCATAGCTGTGGGAGTAATATCAGTCCAATTTATTCCGTCAGGCGAATGCCAAATACCTTGAGACTTTCCATTGCTAAGAGCAGCATAAACATCACCATGACTGGTAACAGCCACATTCGAATAGATAGATAAATTAGTATTAGCGGTATCTCTGTCACTAAGGACCAAACTCCAATTTGCACCGCCGTCGCTTGATCTATATATTCCATCCAGAACAGCAGCATAAACAATATCCTGAGACATATTGGAGGTATCAACTGCAATATTCCAAACTATCTGGAACCGGTTAACTAAAGTCGGCACATAGCCGGAAGAAGTTGAGGATAATCTTGACCATGTAATTCCATCATCGGTAGATTTGTAAACTCCGCCGCCTAAAAATGTAACGAATCCTGCGCCGTTGTCTGGTAATTCTAAATTAGATGCATATTCACCAGTGCCATAATACCAGTTGTTAGTTTTTCCGCTTCTTGTATCCTGGACGATACAAGTAACTGTTTGAACAGTATCCTGGGCGGGCGTAACCTTAACCCAGCTTTGTCCGTTATCCGTTGACCGCCACATACCGCCGGTAGCTCCTCCAGCTAAAACGATATTTGGATTATTAACATCCACCGCAAGTGCTCTGGACCTGCCTCCTTGATTATAAGGACCTCTATATGTCCAGGGATTTGAATTAACAATTTGAGTACCTTTTTGGAGTCTCATCATTTTATCATTCGGCAAATTTTTTGCATATAACCTCTCCAGTGTGGAAATATTAGCCGGAATTGTATTTGTGTATGGATCTCTTAATCGCATAAACTCCCACTTCCTGCGCGATGTCAAATCTTCCTTAGTTACCGGCATCCGATTAAATCCGGGAAATGAATTATTTGAATTTGTCTTTACGAGACTTTGAGAAAATATTCTTGATGCCCCTAATAACACAGCACAAGCTAACAAAATGTATAACATTTTTCTATTCATATCTTTCCTTTGATTTTAGTTAATAATTCTATTTCGTTTTTTTATATCCGTACACTAAGTAAAGTTTTTCTTTTTTCATACTTGACGGATCCGAAGGTAGAAGTTGGATATCGGCAACAAATGATGAACCCTCACTTAACCCTGGAAGTTGTTCTTTTAACGTTGGAAATGTTTCCTTAGTAGTCGGATTTAAAGTGAAAGCGAATTTAGTTTTTAATGTGTCGCCCTTTTTCACTGTTGCTGAACCAGCCCCGTACCCAATAATATTCTTGACTTTGATCCATGCTATACATGGTGCTTTGGCACAAGGATCATTACTAATACCACCCAATAAAGTAGAATCAATTTTTATAACTTCAGCGTTTATCCTGCACAGACCGGGCGGAATTACTGCCTTTTCATTTATTATTTTTTTGTTTGAAGAACAACCTGATATTCCTATAAAAAGAATAACAGTTACGAATAGAAGCATTACCTTCATAATATAACTCCGGATGATTAATAATTTTATTTGGATCCCTGTTCGCATTGCAGGGTTTCAATAATTTAAAAAATAATATTATTAATTCCAAGATTGAAGCAAATGTTTATTGTTTTTTAATATTGTGAATTCTTTGTGAAGATTATCACTAATAATAAATTCATCAACATGAATCCCTCCGTGTGATTGAGTTTTATTAAATTATAATTACTTACAGCTGAAATGTTATTTTCATACAAAAAATATTACTTAACTTTTTAAAACGCAATTTTGCTAAACTAAATTTGTTTATTGTTTTATCTTAAGTATTAGATAAATTTACAAACAAAAAAATATAGGTCGTTATATGAAATCAATAATTCTTTCAATCATCATTTTTTTTACGGTTGCTATATATAGTAACGTACCGGCACAATCAGCTAAAACTTCATTCAAACTTAAGGATTTACAGAAGTTAGTAAATTTATCAAGTCCGGCTATTTCGCCCGATGGTAGCCAAATTGCAATCATAGTTTCAAAACCGGATTGGGAAAATGATAAAAGTGATCAAGAAATAGATCTTGTAAATGTTGCGGACGGATCACTGAGAACAATTACATATAAGCGAGAAAAAATATCTAAACTAAGTTGGTCGCCCGACGGAGGAAGTCTCGGTTTTATAGCAAGCGATTCCGGATCAAAAGAGACACAGATTTTTGTCATGCCCATGAATGGCGGAGATCCTCAGTGTATTACAGATTCGAAAACAGGTGTAACCGAATATTCGTGGAGCCCGGATGGGAAAAATATTGCCTACGTTGCCCAGGATACAATCCCCAACCCAAAAGAAATTAAACATCACGAAGACGCTTTTAAAGTAACAGATAATAATTATATGGTGCGCGCAGCTCTTCAACCTTGGCACCTCTGGATTGTTTCATCTAAAGGAGGCAAGGCGAGACAATTAACTAAAGGAACTCAAAGTCTTTGCACCGATCAAGAAACAATCTCGCCGCTTGAATGGAGTCGCGACGGCAGTACTATTTCTTTTCAGCTTTTCCCCAATGTATGGGAAGGAAATGCTTGGCATTGTACCATCGCTAAAGTTGATACTAACGGCGGTAATACTCAAACAGTCATTCAAGATGAAGGAGCAAGCAAGCCTCAATACAATCCAATTACTAATACGCTTACATTTATGCGTCCGCGAAATGGCGATCAGAATAACGGGAATGCTGTCTATGCTGATATTAATAATAAAATTTTCGATATCACCAAAGAGCTTGCGCGTAATATAAACAGCTACATCTGGCTTCCTGATGGTAAAAGTCTTTTATTCACAGGCGAAAAAGGCACCCGGTCGGTAATATGGAACCAGTCTTTAGAAGGACATCCAAAAATGCTTGACCTCGAAAATGTAAATATCGAAGGTGATATCACTATTTCTAAAAATGGCGTTATTGCATTCACCGGTTCTACCGCTTATCATCCTATGGAGTTGTATGTAATGACTTCACTTAATGCAAATCCAAAACAACTAACTAATCTTAATATTTTTGTTGATAGTCTTTCTTTAAGTAAAACCGAAAATATTTCATGGAAAGGTCCTGACGGATTTAACGAAGACGGTGTGTTAAACTATCCAGTTGACTACAAGCCTGGCACAAAATATCCCTTGGTATTAGTTATTCATGGTGGACCGGAGGGTGCTTCTACAGAGGCGTTTTCAGCTCTTCCTCAGCTTATTGCAGCAGAAGGTTTCTTTGTCTTTCAACCAAATTACAGAGGAAGTACTAATCTTGGTGATGCATACCAACATGCAATTTTTAGAAATACAGGAGAAGGGCCGGGCAAAGATGTAATGGCAGGCCTTAAGAAGGTTGAACAGGTGGGAGTAATCGACACAAACCGGATCGGTATTTCCGGCTGGTCATATGGTGGGTATATGACTTCATGGTTAAATGGTTATTATCCTTCTAAATGGAAAGCCGCTGTTGAAGGTGCGGCTCTTAATGATTGGGTAATGGATTATACAATAGCTTATTACCAAACCGGTGATCTTTACTTTTTCGGCGGCTCACCCTGGAGTAAGGAATATTGGGATATCTGGAGAGATCAGTCCCCAATTGTCTACGCAAAATTTGTTAAAGCACCTACCCTTATAATGGGCGATGCAGGCGACCCCAATGTTCCCATTGTCAATAGCTATGAAATGTACCACGCCTTGAAGGATAACGGAGTTCATACAGAATTTTACACATATCCGGCTGATACACATTTCCCCCATGATATTGTAAGAACAACGGATGTCTTCAAACGATGGATCAACTGGATGGTTAAATACTTAAAATAAGGCAGCTAATATTTTAGGATAGAAAGGAACCTCCAGGATTTCTCTAAATCTGGAGGCTTTACTTTTTACTTTCATTATGTTTGAATTATCCTACATTGGCATTACTACTGATTTAATTGCAGCACAATTACGCTATCACGGGAAGTTTTATGATTATTATTAACTTCATTCATGGCGTCTTTAATAACCCCAAGAGAACGTTGGCTTAATAAATCAATTTTAATCAAACCGATATCTTCCACAGAATACATATCCGGCTGGGTTATTGTTAATCCGATTCCTTTATTCTTTGCAAACTCCAACGCAACATAGTCTGTTATTTTAGATTGGGTAATTATAGTGAGTATCCTTCATTATTTTTTGCAATAAAGATAGCATTAAGATTTTTATCGTTGGGATCATCAATCTAGACTCCCAGCAAAGGTTTGATGTTCTGTTCCTTCGCTAATTTGGCAAATTGAATTAATCCGTGCATCGAATTTGTATCTGTAAGTGCGGCATACCTGCTCCCCGATATTTTTGCAAATAAAATTAGATCTTCTACCGGAATAGTCCCCTCCAAAAGAGAATGGTTTGAATGAGCATGTAAAGAGGACATTATAAACTCCTAAGTTTTTCCGATATGAATTGCCTGATAGCCGTATTTGTCGCGTATCTTCATTACGGCACGCAGCATCCTCTTGCGGATTACATTCTCATCTTCAAATAAAACTTCCTGCTCGCCAAAATGGTTCAGCTTGCTAAGATGAATCCCAATAAGTCTGATGCCTACCCGGCGTATAAATGCCTTGCGAAAGAGATCGACAGCAATATCAAAAACCGTTTTGTCGTCATCGGTAGGAATAATTGTCCTGGCTCTTGTTACAGTAACAAAATCCGAATAGCGCAGTTTGATTGAAACAGTTGACGTCTGCAAATTTTCATCTCGCAAAAGCTGAGACGCTTTGCCTGCAAGTTCAAAGAGCTTTGTCTCAATTTTTGTTTTATTAACTATATCTGCCTCGAATGTAGTTTCCTTAGAGATACTTTTTCTCTCACGTTCAATTGTAAGAATATCATTTCCGTGCCCGTTGGCTTTCTCCCAAAGTTCATTACCGAACTTGCCGAGGAGAACCGAAAGATAATCCGGCGATGAGTTTGCAATATCACCTACAGTCTTAAAGCCGCATGCATGAAGCAACGGAAAAGTTTTTTTACCGATACCGGGTATTTTTTCGATGGGAAGAGGAGCCAAAAATTCTTTTTCTTTGCCTTGAGCTACCAGCGTTATACCTTTAGGTTTTTTATAATCAGATGCGATCTTGGCTATAGTTTTATTGGATGCAATCCCGATTGAACATGGTAAAGCAAACTGCTGCCAAATTTCCGATTGGACTTTTTGGGCGAATAAAAGAGCGGTTCCGTATATTATTTCGCAGCCGGTAAAATCAAGATAAAACTCATCAATTGATGCTTGCTGCACCATTGGAAAATAATTTTCTAAGAATTTCTTTACAATATTGGAGTAGCGTTCGTATTCCTTTCCATGCCCGTGAAGGTAAATTCCGTGCGGGCATAAACGAAAAGCCGTTCTAACCGGCATACCGGATTGCAGACCAAACTTACGGGCTTCATAACTGCATGCCGCAACCACCCCCCTGCCACGAGGATCACCGCCGACAATTACCGGCTTACCTTCCAATGAAGGATCGAGAACTCGTTCAACCGAAACGAAGAAGGCATCCATATCAAGATGAAAAATCGTTTTCATTGTAAAAACCGTAAATTTCTATTGATTTAGCTATTGAAAATGGGTTTTATATATTATAAGTCACCTTACGTAAAAGGTTATTATTACATAATGAGAAACCTCCGAGGTTTTCCTAAACCTCGGAGGTTTTGCACTTCACTTCCATTATACTTGAAATTGTCTGCGTAACATGAATTATAATATAGTAAACAAATGTTTACCTAAATATGGAAAAAACTATAAACATAAGCAAGACGATTTTACTCATTCGACTTTCTTTAGCATTTCAGAAAATTCTTTTGCATTGACGAATCCTGTTATTCTTTGAATTTCTTTACCTTCAGAATTTAGGATAAGAATTGTGGGAACTCCGACAATTTTATATTTATCCCGCAGTTGTTCGACATCAGGTGAAAGAGTTTTCGTCATGTTGGCTTTTAATGTAATGAAGTTTTTAGATTCTTCAATAACTTTTGGATTGGAAAAAGTTGATGCGTCTAATTCTTTACATGGTATGCACCAGTCTGCGTAGAAATCGATTATTGCCCCTTTGTTTGATGAGGTACTTTTCGATAAGGAATTTTCCGAATATGATTTCCATTCAATTGAATTTTTCTTTTCAGGTATTAATGCATAAGCAGCAACTGCAATTAGTATGATTGAAAATGTAATCTTGAAAATTCTGAAGCCTTTAATATTATTAGCCAACTTATCAAAAATTAGAATATAAAGCGCAGCAATAATAAAAAATACCGGAAGAATGTAACCGGAAATATTCTTCGGCAGAAGCGGGAGAATAAAATAAAGAGCCATTCCGAGAAGAATCAATCCGAAAATATGTTTTACGGATTCCATCCAAACACCGGAGCGAGGAAGTTTTTTAATTTTTCCAGAAAATATTGCAAGTAAAAGATAAGGGAAACCTAATCCGAGAGCTAAAACAAAGAACATTAAGAATCCGTAGAAAGGATCTCCTTTTGCTGCGACAAATGTTACAAGTCCAAGCACAAAAGGACCGATGCAAGGAGCTGCTACAATGCCCATAGTTAGGCCCATAAAGAATGCACCATAATAACCGTTTTTTGCTCCGCCAGCTTTTGCTACTAAACTGTTTGGCATTTGAATTTCATAAAGCCCAAACATGCTTAAAGATAAAATCACGAAGATTAATGAAATGGAAATAATGACCCACATATTTTGTAATAGCGAACCAAATACGGCACCGCTCAATGCAGTAACAACCCCTATTACCGAATAAGTTAGCGCCATTCCTACTACGAATAATAACCCCATTAAAAAAAGTCTTTTTGTACTTCCCTCGCTTTGTCCACCAAAGAAGCCGATGGTGATTGGGATTAAAGGATATACACAAGGAGTAAGATTCAGAGCTAATCCTCCTACAAAGACAAATAATAAGCTTAACAATAATCCGCTTGAAGCTAAAGTAGATGAGATAGCATCAGTTGGTTGAGCATTTTTAATTTC
Organism: Bacteroidota bacterium; assembly: GCA_021817845.1. Taxonomy (GTDB): domain Bacteria; phylum Bacteroidota; class Ignavibacteria; order Ignavibacteriales; family Ignavibacteriaceae; genus FEN-1297. The sequence continues at coordinate 46,030 of JAKAFW010000017.1, read as the reverse complement.
AGGTTCGTCTTTAAGATTTAAATTATTAAAAATATCCAGGTTGATTTTAGCCGGGGTTATATTGGAATTTGTTACGTTAACTATCAATGTGTCTTCAGCCGAAACTGGAGGAGAGCAAGTTTGATTATTACATGACTGATATTCTAATTTTACTAAAAGCGGATAATTTCCGGGTGTTAAATTTTGGGGCACATACACAGTGCCTGTAAAAAAGATTTCTCCTTCCCAAACCGAAAGAGGTTTCTCCGAAAAGCTAAGTTTAATATTGTTTGCTTTTGGATAGATAACACTTTGAAGTTTAAATCCATTCGATGTATCTATCGAAATTTTCGTCGGGATTAAATAATCTTCGTTTGGTTTATCTGAATTTATATGCCATGAATCATCAACATCAGCTTTTACCGCAATCTGAAATTGACTGCCTACCCTTACCTTATCCAGTGATGAGTATGATTTAATTTTTACATGTCCCTGTTGTCCGATTATCTGAGGCATAACCGGCGCAGCAAAAACTAATAAAACAATGATTGAAAATAATGATAGCTTGCAATATTTTATAAAATTCTTTTCCATTAAACTAACTCTTTGTTTTACGTATTTTTTTTATTTTCTCCAACCTTGAACAATCGGGTATCTTCTTCCATATCCGAAAGCTTTTGTCGAAACTCTTAAGGCAGGAGCAGCCTGTCTTCTCTTATATTCATTAAGATCAACTAACCTAAGCACAAACTTAACAATCTTTTCATCACCGATTAGATGAGAAATCTCGGATATCTCTTTATTTTCTTCAAGATACATTTTTAATATTTTGTCCAACAAATCATATTCGGGTAATGAATCCTGATCCTTTTGACCGGGTTTTAATTCAGCCGAAGGAGCCTTTGTGATTATTTCTAAAGGGATAATTTCTTCATTTATATTGATATAATTTGCGAGACGGTAAACATCGGTTTTGTAAACATCAGCGATTACTGCAAGTCCCCCACTCATATCACCATAAAGCGTACAGTAACCAACTGCCATCTCTGATTTATTCCCGGTAGCAAGCAACAAGTAATTAAACTTATTCGCTATAGCCATTAAATAAAGACCTCTAACCCGGGCTTGAATATTTTCTTCAGCAAGTCCTTGGGGTAAGTTATGAAAAGCCGGAGAAAGAATTTCGTTTATTTTATCCACTACAGGTTGAATCGATATATTTTCTGATGAGATGCCGAGATTAGCAATAAGTTTCTCTGAATCGATAATGCTACCATCGCTTGAAAATTGGGAAGGCATCAAAATAACATGAACATTTTCTTTTCCCAAGGCTTGAACGGCGAGATATGTAACAAGCGCTGAATCAATTCCTCCGCTTAATCCTATAACTACTTTTCTAAAATTTAATTTATTACAATATTCACGTATACCATAAATTAAAGCGTTTAATATTTCTTCTTCAAAGCATTTTTCTGAATTAATTATTTCCGGATATTTTTTACATGTATCAAAAATAAAATAGTCTTCCTCATACGCCTTTCCAAGAATGACCAGGATTCCATTTCTATCAAAGCACATACTTGCACCGTCAAATATTAAATCAGTTTGTGCGCCGACCGTACAAACATAAGCAAGTGGAATTTTATCATGTTTAGTTAAAACTGATAACATTTTTTGCCGGTCTTCTCTCTTATGATATGCGTAAGGGCTCGCAGAAATATTTATTAATATAGTTGCTCCCTTTTCAATTAAATTTTTTACAGGATCAATACTGTAACGCCTTTTGTACCAGTAATCTTCATCATTCCAAATATCTTCGCAAATTGAAATCCCTAATTTCTCTCCTTTGAAATTAAATATTTTCGCTTCCAGTGCCATATCAAAATACCGCATTTCATCAAAAACATCGTAGTTAGGAATTAAAGTTTTGTGTTGGACAAATTGAATTTTCCCATTGTAACAGAGTAAAGCAGAATTATGAACGGCAGTCCCGGTCAAATGATTATTTTCGGTAATTGCGCCAAAAAGGATTGCAACCTCACCTGTAATCGAGGCAATTTCTTTAGCTGCTTTATTAACTTCATCTCTAAATTCTTTTTTTTCAACTAAATCTTGCGGAGGGTATCCCACTAAGGATAACTCTGGGAAGATTACTAAATCAACGGAATCTTGTAGAGCTTTATTGTATCCTTCAATAATTTTAGCTTTGTTAAAATCTAAGTCACCAATGATTGTATTTGTCTGACATAAAGCAATTTTCATAAAATATCTTTATTTTTTTGTTGCAAAAATAGGAAAGGACTGGTGGTTTTACAATATTGATATGGGTTGTTTTTCTCTTTCTGAAGAATAAAACATTTTGTCTAACATTAATTAAACCGATATTTTGAATAACAATCACCAAGGAATAATATCTCATCAGGCGCCGCAGGTAAAATTATTCTTCCGTAATTCAGGGTTAAAAGCCGCTAATAACAATAGATTAGCATAAAAAATATTTTTGGTTATTATTCCCATTGAAATTAAACTTATTTATACGGAGGTATAAAATGAAAAGGAAATTATACCGGTCACGCAAAGATAAAATGATTGGCGGAGTAGCCGGAGGCTTAGGAGATTATTTTGACATTGATTCGACTTTGATCAGAATTATTTTTATAGTAGCCTTGGTCGTCGGCGGAAGCGGAATTCTTGCCTATATTATTTTGTGGATTGTTGTCCCCGAAGAACCTTATCCCGAGAATGTATCTGCTTCAGCGAACAGCCAAGACAATTCAACTGAATCGAAAGACGAGGCATCAACGCGAATGCACAAAGAGCACGAGCCAAGAAGAAACAATTTGGGCGGAGTAATTTTAATTGTTCTAGGATTTATTTTCTTAGGTCAAAATTTTATCCCATGGTTTCACTTTGGTGATTACTGGCCTTTAATCTTAATTGTAATAGGCATTTCGCTGCTACTTAAATCAAATTCAAAGTAAAATAAATTGCGAGAAGCTTTATGAAAATAAGAAATCTTTTTTGGGGATTATTTTTTGTTACTATTGGGGTGTTAGTCCTGCTTGCTAATCTTGGATCACTAAATTTCAACATGACTTATATTTGGAAATTCTGGCCGGTCATTTTTATACTGCTGGGGCTTTCCTATTTCACAACCAACTCAATTGTGAAAGGATTCTTGTCTGCTATTTCAGCAATAATCATTGCAGTTGCGCTGTTTGCTTTTTTCAATTCAATTTTTTGGTTTGTTAGAGGCAATGATTTCTTTGATAACCACAGTGATTATTCAATTTCCTCGGATTCCGATTCATCAAATTATTATACTGATTATAATCCTAATATAAGTAAAGCTGATTTTTATTTTGATGCCGGAGCGGGCTCTTTCTATATTAAAGATACAACAAATCAACTTATGTCAGCTCATATCATAGGTCATAAAAATCTTTACCTTCTTGAAAAGGAAATTTCAAACGGAAATGCAATTGTAAAATTTAAAATGAAGAAAAGATCTTTCACGTTTTTTAATGGAAAATATAACCATAACTTTGCAGAGATAAGCCTTAACCCTAATCCGGTTTGGAATTTGAACTTAAATTGCGGTGCTGCGGAGATGAATTTTGATTTTACTCCCTTTAAGACTGAAAATATAAACGTCAAAATGGGTGCGGCTAAAATAATGCTTAAACTAGGTAATAAAAGTGAATTGACTACATTAAACTTAAACGCGGGCGTATCCTCAATAGAAATTCTAGTCCCCGAATCTTCCGGCTGCAGAATTATGGTCAAATCCGGTCTTTCGGATAATGAATTTAATGGATTCAACAAGGTAAGTAACAACGAGTACCAAACGGATAATTTTGAACAAGCGAAGGATAAAATTTATCTTCATCTTGATGCAGGGATTTCTTCAATTCACGTTAACAGATATACTGGAAGCAGTTGGTAATAATTTATTAGCAAAGGATAACAAAATGGATACTCATACTTGTTAGCCTCTTCATTTTTTCAATGGTTTTGGTTTCCAAATAAATTTATCCAATATTACAAAACCATCCTTATCGAATTCAACTCCTTCAGAACGAAGAAGATCTTCCATAATTTCATTATCCCCGAAATGTAGCCTACCGGTAAGAGCTCCAAATCTGTTTACCACACGATGACATGGCAGCCCGGATTCTTTAGCTCCATTCAAAGCCCATCCTACAGTTCTAGCAGCAGATCTTATTCCACATGCCTCTGCAATATCGCCATAAGTGGCAACTTTTCCATAAGGTATTTTTGCTACGATCTTATAAACGCGGTCGAAGAAATCGTCATGCTTTTTTGAATTAGAAGTTTTCATTAAATCAATTGCTATTGAATTTAAGAAGAAAAGCTTTGATAAACTTCCCTATATCACCGTCCATCACGCCTTGCACATCAGATGTTTCAACTTCTGTACGATGATCTTTAACCATGTTATAAGGATGGAAGACATATGAACGGATTTGACTTCCCCATTCAATCTTCATTTTTCCCTTTTCGACTTCGTCTAATTCTGCTTCTTGCTTTTCCTTTTCAACCTGATAAAGCTTTGACTTTAGAAGTTTCATTGCGTTATTTTTATTTTGGATTTGAGATCGTTCACTCTGACAAGCTGCCACAGTCCCTGTGGGAATATGAGTGATTCTTACTGCTGTTTCAACCTTATTTACATTCTGTCCTCCCTTACCTCCGGAACGGAAAGTGTCGATTCTTAAGTCGGCTGGATTAATTTCAATTTGAATGGTATCGTCAATTTCGGGAATGACAAACACTGAAGCAAAAGAAGTATGTCTACGTTTGTTCGAGTCAAACGGAGAAATTCTTACCAGCCGGTGTACGCCGTTCTCTGCTTTCAAGTAACCGTATGCAAACTCACCTTCGACTTCAATTGTGACGCTTTTAATTCCCGCACCGTCTCCATCAAGAATGTCAGCTATAGACATCTTGAACCCGTTTTGTTCACCGTAACGCAAATACATTCTCATCAGCATATCTGCCCAATCCTGCGCCTCAGTCCCCCCAGCGCCAGAATGGATCGTAAGAATGCAGTTCTTATTGTCGTCCTTTCCGCTTAGCATATTTTTAAGTTCAACTACTTCAATATTGTCATTTAAGGTAATCAGTTCATTTTGAATTTCTTCAATAAGCGATTCGTCATTTTCCATTTCAGCTAACTGAATATATTCTTCAAGACTTTTAGCTTTTTGGTCAATATCTTTCCAGAGATTAATCCAAACTTGCAAATGCTTTATTTCCAGCAAAGTTTTTTGTGCTCCAATTTGATCATTCCAGAAAGATTCATCAGTAGTTTTGTATTGAAGGTCTTTTACTTTGTTGTCTTTATTATCGACGTCAAAGATAACCTCGAAGATTATGAATCCTTTGCTTGTATAAGTTTAACTGCTTCAATTCTTCATCAAACATTGTTTAATCCTGTTTTGTTTTTATTCTCTTTTATATCTCAATTTCCATTCTGAGCAAGGCGGCTGCTAAAGTTTTTCCCTGCGCATCATGTTTAAGTGACACAGTTCCTCCTCCACCCAGTGTGTTATGCAAAAGAAAATTTAATGCGCGTAAATTGGGAAGTTCATAACGTTCTACTTCACCAAAACATATCCCTTCAAAATGTTTTTTTACGCGATTAACTGTCAGTTGCTTTTTAATTATTTCAAATTCTTTATCGTCATAAGCGATTATTCCGATATTTGCAGCATCGCCTTTATCACCGCTTCTTCCATGTGCTAATTCTAATAATTGTTTTTTCATTTTACAACTCTATTAATTTTACTTCAGGTTGAACTAATTTTTTAGGAATCAATGCAGGCCAATATGCCACTACCTCGCTTGGTTTTGGGCGACCGCCTGCAAACCCTGTTACGCTTGGAGGGCCAGTTAATATTAATGGTGCTATTTCTTTCCCAAACCGCTCTATTGAATAATAATCTTGTGATCTAACAGCAACTCGCAGCATTATTTCATTTATATCTTCTTCATTATTTTCTTTTGATAAAGGTCCGTGGCAAGAATTGTAGCCAATAAATTCTGTTCTTATTTCATCAAAAGTAAGATTAAGATTTTCTAATCTTTTCCTCAATATCTTGTCGGCTGCTTTTGCTTTTGTTAAAGCCTGAGGCCATGAATAAGTCAGGCTTGCAGAAGCAGAATATCCACTTGCATAAGAGCAGGATACTTTATAGAACTCCGTAGCTTTCTTTCCTTTTATATTGAATACTTTTACCCGGTCGTTCCCTAAATCTTCAAGTTTAATTGAAGTAAAATCTGCCACGCAATCCGGTGTAATATATACTTCAGGGTCACCTATCTCATACAGAAGCTGTTCAGCAACAGTTTCAAATGATACTCTTCCACCTGTGTTTGCATGTTTTGTAATTACAAATTCGCCGTTTGGATAAGCTTCAGCAATTGGAAATCCAACTTCTGCCATGTTTGGAATCGACTGCCAGTCTCCGAGGAAATTTCCTCCGGATGATTGCGCTCCACATTCTAATATGTGTCCAGCCACAGTTCCGGCAGACATTAGATCAAAATTATTTTTATCCCATCCAAATTCATAAATCATCGGAGCCAATGTTAATCCGGTATCCGTTGTTCTTCCAGTTATGACAATATCTGCACCTGCTTTTAATCCTTCAACAATCGGCAAGGCACCAAAGTATACGTTAGCACTAAGGATTTTCTCTTTGACCGATTTGATAGATTCATTAGTATCCATATTATTTAATTCGCTGCCGGAATTTATTATCTCATCAATTCTATCTTTGATATCATCTCCAAGTACAACAGCTATTTTCAATTTATCGATACCAATATTTCTGGCTACATCCAAAACAGCTTCAGCGCAAGAAATCGGGTTAACCCCGCCACCGTTGGTTATTATTTTTGTTCCCTTCTCTTTGCAGATCGGTAAAATTCTTTTCATCAGTTCGGGAATGTCTTTTGCGTAACCAAGTTTTGGATTTTTATTCTTCTGTTTCTGTAGAATTGACATAGTAACTTCGGCAAGATAATCCATCACAAGATAATCTACATTTCCTTTTTTTACTTGATCGTACGGAGCATCAATTAAATCCCCCCAGAATCCTTGCCCAGACGCTATTTTAATTTTTTCCTTCATCCGAGTTCCTCTCTGCGAATTATTTCATCCGCAATGTTTTCCAAATCTTTTTTGAGATCTGTTTGTTCGTATTTATTGTTGCCTGACTGGAACGTGCTGTTTATATCCAACCAGATAATTCTTTTATCTGCTCTAAACCAGGTTAACTGTCTTTTAGCAAACCTCCTTGTATTTCTTTTGATTAATTCGATTGCTCTTTCAATCTTAATGCTTCCGTCCAAAAAAGAAATTATTTCTTTATAGCCTACTGTATTAAGAGCATTTAAGTTTCTGTCGAATCCTTTTTCAAGTATATTTTTTGTCTCTTCGACTAATCCAAGTTCTAACATTTCATCAACACGGTGCTCTATATTTTCATATAGAATTGGGCGCTCCCAATTTAATCCAAATTGAAGAAACTTAAAATCCGTTTGACGTTTATGTTCCTTTTGATGCAAACCAATTGGTTTGCCTGTCAAATGGAAAACTTCCAGTGCCCTAATTATTCTTTTCCAATTTTGAGGTAACATCTTAGCTGCGCTTTCAGGGTCAACCTTTATTAATTCTGAATAAAGGAATTCATTTCCATAAATTTTCTTTTGTTCAAATAATTCATTTCTATAGTCTTGATCAATATCGACTTCATCAAATATTCCATCAACTAGCGCTTTGATATATAATCCGGAACCCCCTACAACTATGGGTAACTTATTTCTACTTAAAATATTTTTTATTACTAAATTCGCTTCGTTTTCAAACCGGCTAACGTTATAATTTTCATCAGGTTCTAAAACATCAATAAAATGATGCTTCACCTTTTCTAAATTTTGTCTTGATGGTTTTGCGGTACCAATATCAAGGTACTTAAATATTTGTCTGCTGTCTGCAGAGATAATTTCAGCATTTAACTTTTCTGCCAGCAGTAGACTTAAACTTGTTTTCCCGGAACATGTTGGTCCGACGATTACTATTATTTTTGGTTCCAACCTTCCCTTCCGATTAAAGGGACAAAGGAAAACTCTGGAACTGCTTGAATCTCAAATTCATCTTCCTCAGTTTTTCTAACAATATTTAAAGTCTGAGAATCCTTATTACCTACAGGAATAACAAGTCTACCTCCAATCGCAAGCTGTTTTTTTAATGATGGGGGAATATTCGGAGAACCGGCAGTTACTATAATTCCGTCGTAAGGTGCAAACTCATCCCAGCCTATTGTACCGTCACCACATTTGGTATTAACGCGAATTCCCAATTGATCAAAAAGTTTTCTAGTAGCCGAGTAAATTTCAAATTGTCTCTCGATGCTATAGACATCAGCTCCCATATTATATAGAATAGCTGCTTGATAACCGGAGCCGGTTCCAATCTCTAAGACTTTTAAATTTGGTTTTAGCTTTAAAGCTTGAGTCATAAAAGCTACGGTGTAAGGTTGCGATATTGTCTGACCGTATCCAATAGGCAATGCAATATCTTTATATGCATGATGCTTCATTGCCTTCGGCACAAATAAATGCCGTTCAACTTCGCCGATAGCTTTTAAGACGAAAATATCGGCAATGCCTTTTTCAGATAATTTATCTACTAATTCTAAACGTTCTCTTTCGTACATTTACTAATAATATTTTTTGAATCTAATATTTAAAGATAAAATAAAATTTGATAATTGTTTAATTTTAAATGAGTAATAAAAAAATAAGGAGCATAAATGCTTGATTTCATTTACGGCCCAATTCTAATTATGTCGATGAGAATATGCGATGTCTCACTAGATACTATTAGAGTAATTTTAGTTGTTCAGGGGAAAAAATACTACGCCGGAGTGGTAGGTTTTTTCGAAGTATTGATTTGGGTTTTTGCCATAAGATTTATTTTTCAGCATCTTGATAACATACCTAATCTTTTTGGATATGCTACAGGTTTCGGACTTGGAAATATTATAGGCATTATGATCGAACAGAAAATTGGTTTTGGTTTTGCACAGCTAAATATTATTTCCAGGCATCTTACGGATGAAATTGCAGACACATTACGAAAATCAAAATTCGCTGTAACTATTTTACCTGCTGAGGGTGGTGCAGGAGGTGTATCGGTTATAGTGATAATTATTTCGAGAAAAATACAAAAAGAGATTATAAAATTGATTGAATCAATCGATAAAAATGTTTTTATAACTATTCAATCATCACTTCCGTTAAGAGGATATAGACTTGGATCAAGAAAGTAATAATTAGTGGTTAATATTTTTGCAAAATGCTATGAATCCTATTATATTTGAGGCGCAAAAATTCGGAAAGTAATAAGTTATTTTGAAATTTTGAATGCGGGAATAGCTCAGTTGGTAGAGCGCAACCTTGCCAAGGTTGATGTCGCGGGTTCGAGTCCCGTTTCCCGCTCAAAAACGCATATTTAACTGTTGAAAATCCACTTAAGTGGATTTTATTTTTTATATGGCGCTGTAGCCAAGTGGTCTAAGGCGAAGGTCTGCAAAACCTTTATTCGTCGGTTCGAATCCGACCGGCGCCTCTAGAAAAACCCGGAATATCTTTATCTCGGGTTTTTTAGTTATTATATCAGACAACCCTAGTTACCCTTTTATTTTTACCCTCTACTACCCTTTTAATAATTTCAAGAATAAGAATGACATCTGGTGGTAGACTTGCTAGTGGAATTTATTTTTACAAAATGCAGAAAAACAATTTTGAAGATATAAAGAAATTAGTTCTTATGAAATGAGTTGTAAATATTCATTATAAATCCTGATGGTTTTATGAAAAGCCTAAGGTTTAGTAAAATCTTGGAAGTTTCAAAAATATATGCCTGAAATAATAGAAAGGTTTTATCTAATTCATTATTTGAAAAAAGACGCAATCAGATTTATAATCGTTCCCGGAGCTATTCCTATAATAATAACTAAAAGTACAGAAATGATAACTGCCGCTAATCCTGTTTTACTAACATCAATTGTCAAATCTGTTTCAGCATCTTTGAAGTACATCAACACGACAATTCTTAGATAGAAATAAACCGAAATAACACTTGAAAGAACTCCAAGGATTGCAAGCCAGGTCAAGTTAGATTTAATTGCTGCAATAAAAACATAATACTTCCCAAAGAATCCTGCAAATGGAGGAATTCCTGCAAGAGAGAACATTATTATTGAAAAAAGAGCCGCAAGTAAAGGATATCTTGAAGCTAAACCGGAAAAGGTCTTCAATGTTAAATTGGATTCATCTTTTCCTTCAATTAAAGCAACTATTCCGAATGCACCCAAATTCATAAAAGTGTAGGAAGCTAAATAAAAAATTACACCTGCAACCCCAAATGAATTTCCTGCAGCCAAACCAATTAACAAATATCCTGCATGCGAGATTGATGAGTAAGCAAGCATTCTTTTAATGTTGTCTTGAGAGATAGCAACAATGCTTCCGTAAAACATTGAAAGCACTGAAATGACAGCAAGATAAGGCATAAGAATATTACCTATTCGCCCTGTAAATAAAACGCCAAGCGTAACAATAATAGCGCTAAAAGCAGCAGCTTTGCCACCTGTTGAGAATAATCCGGCAATAGTTGTAGGAGAGCCTTCATAAACATCCGGGACCCACATGTGGAATGGAAACGCAGCAATCTTAAATGAAAATCCGATTAAGAATAATAAAATTCCGGCAATAAAAAGTTTATCTGAGGATAGTTCATAAAACCTTGATGCGATCATATCAATCGATGTTGAATGAACGGTTCCGTATATCAACGCAATTCCATATACGATAAATCCGGTTGCAAATGCGCCGAGCAAAAAATATTTTAAAGAAGCTTCATTTGCTTTTAGCCGCTTTCTATTCAAACCGGCTAAAGCATAAAAGCTAACAGACATAAGTTCTAATCCAAGAAAGATCATGAAAAGGTCCTTGGCGCCTGCCATCAGCATCATACCAAGGACGGAAGTTTGAAGAAGAATATAATATTCACCGAAATAAGTTCCGTATTTTTTTATATAATCAATAGAAAGAAGTGCTACAATAGCGGCGCCGAATGTAAAGATGATATAAAATATATTTACTATTCCGCCCGTTGCAAGCATATTTTGAAAAACGACAGAAACGGAATTTACAGTGTACAAAGCATGAAATCCGGCTGCCATAAATAACAGAATAGTAAACCACGGAAGTATTACTTCGTTTTTTTTGAAGTACATTTCAATCAGAAGTGAAATTAAAATTCCTGCACCGATAAGCAAAATCGGTATAATATTATAAAATTCTTGAAAGTTATTAAGCATAATTGTTATTCTAAAAATAAAATATCTTCGTCAGTTTTTTCAATAATTAATTTATGATTATCCCCTACTCTAAGAGCCAGTTTAATATGATTTTCCATTTGGAAAATATCTTTATTTTTTTCAACAGCGATCAATTTTACAGATTCATACTTTGATATAGTATCTTTCAAATTTTTAAAATCCTTAAAATATATTTCAGTAAATGAATCTGTTTCATTAAGATAAATTGATTTGGACGAAGGGGAAAAATCCATCAAAATATCATCTTCAATAATTATTTTCAATACGTAACAGGAAAATGGCAGTAATATTCTGTTACCATAATATAACCCGTTTAATTTATTTTCTAAAGTATCCGAAATTGTCTTGAACATTTAACCTCTACCGTAAAAAAATAAAAGCCAAATAATTGTGTAGACCGGAAGTAAAACTAAAAGTGAATACTTAAATATATATGCAAAAAAACTTGGCATTGTAATACCGGCTCTTTCACTTATTGATTTAACCATAAAGTTAGGGCCGTTACCAATATATGTCAGCGCTCCAAAAAGAACAGCGCTAATTGAAATTGCTTTCAGATAAATAATATCTACGTTTACAAAATGCTGAACATGGGCTTTAAGAGCTATATCAAGATTATATTTTCCCATTGCAGCACTTAAGAAATTCATATAAGTAGGCGTATTATCAAGCACAGCCGAAATCACGCCTGTTGCCCAGTAAAAAACATCGGCATTCAATTTATCGCCGAAAGCTTTTGCCTCAAATGCTACTAATTCTATCGCGGGAAGCATTGTAATAAAAATTCCGACGAACAAAAAGGCGACTTCTTTTATCGGTTCGAAATTAAATTCATTAGCTATTAGAATCTTTTGATCTGAGCTTTTATAAGAAAAATAAACAACAGCGAACAAGATTATTTCTCTTATACCAAACGGCAGAGGTGATAAATCGGGCACCCATGGAAAAACTGCCGGATCAATAAAAACAGCAGCAATAATAATCAGCAAATAGATCATATTCCTATGACCTTTAATCTCAATCTTACCGGAATACAATTCTTTACTGCTTGTCTTTTTATTAAAAAGATCAAAGAAATAAAACGGGATTAGGATTAATATTAATGCTAATAACCACATATACCACATATGCTGAACAACCCAGAAGAAAGGCACACCGCTAAGGAAGCCCAGGAATAGCGGAGGATCGCCTAGCGGAGTTAATGCCCCGCCTACATTGCTGACAATAAAAATAAAAAATATAATATGATAAGGAGCGATTCTGTCTTTATTTAATTTTATAAACGGTCTTATTAAAAGAACGGAAGCGCCGGTAGTTCCGATAAAATTTGCAAGGACAGCGCCAATTAATAGAAAGACCGTATTAGCAATAGGAGTAGATTTTTTATCAACATTTATCAATATTCCGCTTGATGCAGAGAACAACGAACTTAATAATGCGATAAAAGAGATAAACTCAGTTATAACTTTTAGTAATCCGCTAAACTCATTTAAGAAAAATACATAATATACAGCAACGACAATCGAGGCAATTATAGAGTATTTAGCATAATGTTTTTCCCAATGATGCTTATAAAACAGAGGTCCGGTTGCAATTGCCAATAACAGCAGAATAAAAGGAACGATCAAATAAACCGGGGGCTGTTGAATAATATGTGCATTTGATACGGAGGCAACATTTAAAGTATCGGCGTTTAAGTTACTTTTGACTTCTGCCGATAACAATCCAGTATTTAGAAAGAACAACAAAACGAAACAAATATCTAAGAATATCTTATTTCCGTATATTTTTCCCAATAACTTATTTCGATCCGGTGTTGACCGGACTAAAAACTTGTTCAATTACTTTTTTCGTTGAAGTTTCAGAAATTTTTAAGAAAGTGCTTGGATAAATTCCGATCCAAATAATGAAAACGAAAATCGCAGATAGAATAAAGATTTCTCTTTTATTCATGTCTTTCAGCTCATTTACTTTTGGATTTTTAACTTCGCCAAAAAAGACACGCTGGTAGAGCCATAATAAGTATACAGCAGCAAAAATTACTCCGCTTGTGGCGAATCCAGCAAACCACCAGCTATCTAATACAGGTGACTTAAATGTGCCGAGAAGGATTAAAAACTCTCCTACAAAACCATTTAACCCCGGTAATCCTATAGAAGATAATGAAGCAATCATAAAGAAAGTTGCAAACACTGGAACAATCTTAGCAATTCCGCCGTAATCGGAAATAAGTCTTGTATGCATTCTATCGTAAATAACGCCCACTAAAAGGAATAAAGCCCCGGTTGATAAACCATGGTTCACCATCTGAATTACCGCTCCCTGAACTGACTCTTGAGTCATTGCAAAAATTCCAAGTACAACAAATCCAAGATGTGCGACTGACGAATAAGCCACTAGTTTTTTCATATCCTTCTGAACCATAGCTACGAGAGCGCCGTAGATAATTCCAATTATAGCAAGCGTTGAAATGTAAGGCGCAAAGTGAATGGCAGCTTGCGGGAAAAGGGGTAAACAAAATCTAAGCAATCCATAAGTTCCCATCTTAAGAAGAACACCTGCAAGAATAACACTACCTGCTGTAGGAGCTTCTACGTGAGCGTCCGGAAGCCAGGTATGTAATGGAAAAATAGGAACCTTAATAGCAAAACTTAGGGCAAAGGCTAAAAACATCCATAGTTGAATACCATAAGGAATGGTTGGTGCAATTGAGTAAAGTTCGACAAGGTTAGTAGTAAAGTGGCCAAGTGTACCGGAGGCATATACAGCAAGCCAAACTATCGCAACAAGCATTAATAAGCTGCCAAACATTGTAAATAGGAAAAATTTTATCGAAGCATAAATTCTTCTTGGCCCACCCCATATACCAATTATAAAATACATTGGGATTAACATTGCTTCCCAAAAAATATAGAATAGGAAAAGATCAAGAGAAACGAAAACGCCAAGCATACCAAGTTCAAGCAGCAGCATGAAAAAAGTAAACTCTTTTACTTTTTTATTTATGCTTTTCCAGCTTGACAGCAGCGTTAGGGGAGTTAAAAAAGTTGTCAACAAAACTAGAAGTAACGAAATACCGTCGACCCCAACGTTATAACTTATATGTAGATTGCTGATCCACATCTGCTTTTCTACTAATTGGAAGCCGCCTTTTGCAGAGTCGTATCCGGCATAAATTATTATCGAAATAATAAAAGCTAAAGTTGAAACAAATAGCCCGAAATACCTTACAAGATTTTCTTTATCTTTATTAATTAATAGTAGAAGTAGAGCACCAGCTAAAGGCACTGCTAATAAAAAAGTAATTAAATAATTGTTTATCATATTCTACAAGCTTAGTATTATCCAGAAAAGAGCGGCTACAATTCCAAGCATCATTATTAAAGCATAAAATTGTGCTACGCCTGTTTGTATTTTTCTAATTGAACCGGAAATTTTTTCAATTAAATTAGCAACTCCGTTTATTAAACCATCAATAATTTTTATATCGGCAAATTTCCAAAGAACTATTTCGGAGCCTTTTACAATTGGAGTTACAACAGAGGCATCATAAATTTCATCAACATAATATTTGTTTAATAAAAGATTATAAACCCCGTTGAATCTCTTTGAAAGTTTTTCTGCCGGTTTAATATTCTTTATATAAATATATCTTGCAGCGTAAATAGAACCTATAACGCCAACTAATGTAACAACCATTAAAACAATTTCTTCTAAGCTGCTGTGAACTCCGAACATTGCTATCTTTGCTTGCGCAGGTTGGAATATAGGCTCTAACCAATTATCAAATTGATTTCCATGCTCACCTGAAAATATTTCCGGGATTCCGATAAATCCTCCAACAGCCGCAAGGACTGCAAGAATTATTAACGGAATGGTCATTACGGCAGGTGATTCATGAGGATGTTTGTCGTGTCCGAATCTTTCTTTGCCATCAAAAGTCAGGCTAACTAGCCTAAACATGTAAAAAGCGGTAAGCAAAGCAGTGACAACCCCGATAAGCCAGTAAATTATATTTCCATCTGCATACGAAGACCAAAGAATCTCATCTTTACTAAAAAAACCTGATAAAGGCGGTATGCCCGCAATTGCAAGTGATGCAATTAGAAATGTAACATAAGTTTTCGGCATATATTTTTTCAAACCACCATAGTTTTGGATATTCTGCTCATCATGCATACCATGAATAACAGAGCCAGCACCAAGGAATAATAATGCTTTGAAAAATGCATGTGTCATCACGTGGAACAATGCTGCCGAAAAAGCGCCTACACCTAGAGCTAAAAACATGTATCCAAGCTGGCTTACCGTTGAGTAGGCTAACACTTTTTTAATGTCATTCTGAACAAGTGCTATTGATGCAGCAAAAATTGCGGTTAAAGCTCCTATTATAGCAACAAATTCCATAATCGCGGGCGCAGAGGCATAAATGATAGAGCATCGCGCAACCATATAAACTCCGGCAGTAACCATTGTCGCGGCATGAATCAATGCCGAAACTGGAGTGGGGCCTGCCATTGCATCAGGTAACCAAATGTATAAAGGAATTTGTGCCGACTTCCCCATTGCACCGATGAAAAGAAATAGTGCAATAAAATTGAAAACATATTGAGGGATATTTAATGATGCCGCTCTTGCGAACACATCATTAAAATTAAGACTTCCGAAAGTCAAATAGATTAGAAATATTCCGAGTAGGAATCCAAAATCGCCAATTCTATTGACAATAAATGCTTTTTTAGCGGCATCGCTTGTAGTGCTCTTTTCAAACTTTCTGTCATACCAAAATCCAATCAACAAATAAGAGCAAAGACCAACACCCTCCCAGCCTAAAAACAGAAGAAGAAAATTGCTGCCTAGTATCAAATTCATCATTGCAAAGATGAATAGATTTAAATATGCAAAAAATCGTCCAAACCCTTTGTCGCCATGCATATAGCCAATAGAATAAACATGAATAATAAAGCCGACTCCGGTAACAATCAGACCCATCAATAAAGAAAGTTGATCAACCTGATATGAAACATTAACATCAAGATTTCCGACTTTAATCCATGTAAAAAGATTAACAATAGTTTGTCTTTGATCTACAGGCATAGAAAGAGTTTGGAAAAAAGCTCCGACTACGATTAGGAAGGAAATCCCAATAGTGCTGCTTCCTATTATACCAATGATTTTTTCATTTTTAATTTTACTTCCGAATAGTCCATTAAATAGAAATCCTAATAACGGAAGCAATGTGGTTAAGTAAATTAGCTGAACCATAGATTTTATAATCTCAAAATAATTTTATTCAAGAAGATTACCATTTAAGAATATTGATATCATCAATATTTAATGTCAATTTGTTCCGGAACATTGCGAGAATGATTGCAAGTCCAACTGCAGCTTCCGCGGCAGCTACCGTCATAACAAAGAATACAAAAAGCTGCCCCGTAGAATTGCCCATATATGAAGAAAAAGTAACCAAAGATAAATTAGCCGAGTTCAACATCAGTTCAATCGACATAAAGACAATAATAGCATTTCGGCGAGTTAAGACGCCCGCTACCCCCACTAAAAACATAAACCCACTTAGGATTAAATAGTACTCAATTGGTACACTCATAATTTTACTCGAATTTCTTTTTAGCTAAAACTATCGCCCCGATTGTTGCCGCTAACAATAAATAACCGGCGGTTTCAAAAGGAAGCACATAATTTGTATATAATTGTTTACCTATTTCTTCAATTGTTCCCGATTTAACGCTTGCGGCCACGTTTGCATTGTTCCCTTGTGAAGGATGCGATACTAAAATCATAAATACAAGTTGAATGAAGACAATAAAAGCAATGAAGAATGCAAAGATTTTTAATTTCGGTTGATGGGAAAAATACTTTTCATGCTCTGGTTTCAATAACATAATTACAAAAAGAAACAAAACCATTATGGCTCCGGCATAAACAATAATCTGCGTAACGGCTATAAATTGAGCGTTCAAGGTCAGGTATAAACCCGACAAGCCTGCAAAATTAAGGATTAAGAACAATGCACTGATTAAGGCGTTTGTACGGGTAATCATCAGCACTGAAGAAACCGCGGCGATAGTGCCGAATAAAATAAATAAAATTAGTTGTAATGACATTCTAAACTTTTTATAATATATAATTTTTATATTTAATTCTATGGAGTATTCCGGTAGATCATTCTTGGGAAAGGAATAGATTCCCTAACATGATCCAAGCCGCAAATCCAACTAACAGTTCTTTCAAGTCCTAATCCAAAACCCGAATGAGGTACTGAACCGTATTTCCTTAAATCAAGATACCACTCGAAAGCTTCACGAGGCAAATTATGTTCTTCGATTCTTTTTAACAGCGTATCAAAATTATCTTCTCTTTGGCTACCGCCGATAATTTCTCCGTAACCTTCAGGAGCGAGGACATCAACCGCCAGAGCCAATTTTTCATTCTCAGGATCCCGTTTCATATAGAAGGCTTTAACGACAGAAGGATAACGATGCACCATAACAGGTCTATCAAATTGGTTTGATATCACCGTTTCATCAGCTCCGCCGAGGTCATTACCCCATTCAAATTCTATTCCGTTTTTGTGTAAAATTTCGACAGCCTCATCATAGGAAATTCTCGGTAATGGTTTCTTAACATTTTTAAGAAGAGTTATATCTCTTTCTAAAATTTTAAGTTCCTCTAAATTATCCGATAAAACCGACTGAACAACATATTCAAGAAAATCCTCAGCTAAATCCATATCATCATTCAAATCGGCAAATGCTACTTCGGGTTCTACCATCCAAAACTCGGTTAAATGCCTGCGTGTTTTACTTTTTTCGGCTCTAAAGACCGGCCCGAAATTATATACTTTTCCTAAAGCCATAGCATTAGCCTCAGCATATAACTGTCCGGATTGAGTTAAATAAGCTTTTCCTAAATCAAAATAATCAGTTTCAAATAGTGTAGAAGTGCCTTCGCAGGCAGCGGGAGTAAGAATGGGGGTATCGACCAAGGTAAAACCATGTCCGTCGAAATAATCACGTATAGCTTTTGAAATTCTATGTCGAATTTTTAAGATAGCTACTTGCCTGCTGGAACGCAGCCACAGATGGCGATTATCCATTAAAAATTCAATGCCATGATCTTTAGGGGTAATCGGGAAATCATGAGTTTCAGAAATTACCTTTAACCCAGTAGCGTCTAATTCATAACCTCCGGGCGCTCTTTCCTCCGCCCTTACCTTGCCAGTAACCTCAATAGCGGATTCTTGTCCTATTCTTTCCGCAGTATTGAAAGTCTCTTCCGAGACATTACCTTTGAAGTAAACGCACTGCAAATAGCCGGAGCCGTCTCTTAATATTAAAAATTTAATTTTTCCGCTTGATCTCTTATTATATAGCCAACCTTTAAGCGAGATTTCTTGACCTACAAATTTTCCAACATCTTTAATCAATTTTAACTGCTTTTCTTATTGAGAATTTCAAAAATTTGTTTTTCAAATATATATAGCATGTCGTATAAATGCAAAAACAATCAATACTGAAGGAATTGTTTTTAAATAATAAAACCAAAATCACATTTCTAAAATTAATTTTCAGATTACTTGACAAAATAGATTAATTTATTTACTAATTAATGTGTCGATTTTATTTCATATTAATTATTAAGGTATTTAGCCAATTATACCTTAATATATAATATATCGACTAGGAATAACCTAATTTCAACAAAATATAAGGAGTACAAATGAAAAAGATCGAAGCTATAATAAGACCTCACAAACTTGATGATGTGAGAGAAGCACTTATTGAAGCAGGATTTAAAGGAATGTCTATTTCAGAAATCAGAGGAATAGGGCGACAAAGGGGACAAACTGAAACTTACCGGGGGGCCGAATACCAGATAAATTTTATCCCTAAGGTAAAATTAGAAGTGATAGTTATTGATTCTCTTTTAGATAAAGCAATTTCTACAATTATTGCGGCAGCTAAAACAGGACAAATCGGAGATGGGAAGCTATTTATATCTACAATAGACGAAGCAATTAGAGTCAGAACTGAAGAAACTGGGGAAAGCGCACTTTAATATTTTAAAACAAAAAAAGGAATGCCATGAATAAAATTTTTAATTTTTACAAAACAAACATTCTAATTCTAGGATTAGGCTTTCTGATATGCAAAAATAATTTCGCTCAGACAAAGGATACAATATCAAGTCCTCTTCAGATTAGCGGGATGTTTGATTTATATTTTAGTAAAAACTTTAACAACCCAGCAAGTCACATTAATGACTTTAGAAATTTTGATGTCTATGAAAATCAGTTCGATATAAATTTGGCTAAGATCACATTTCAAAAAGAAGCCAGCCCTGTAGGTTTCAGAATCGATTTGGCTTTCGGACACGCTATGGATCTTGTTAATAGCGATGCGAGTTTAGGAACCGAAAAATCCCTGCGCAATATTGAGCAAGCTTACCTAACAGCCGTAATACCAGTAGGAAATGGATTGACAATAAATGCAGGTAAAATGGTTACCCATATGGGCGGCGAGGTTATTGAATCGGCTTCAAATATTAATTATAGCCGTTCACTATTATTTGCCTATGCTATTCCCTATTTCCACGTAGGTGCCTGTGCTAGCTATCCCTTTAGTAATCAATTTACTGTCACTGTATATATTTATAACGGCTGGAATAATATTGTAGAAAATAATAAAGATAAAACCTTAGGTGCTGAAATTGTCTGGACTCCTTCTAAAGCATTTACTTTTATTCAGAATTGGATCGGCGGTCCTGAAGAACCGAACGGTACAAAGAAGAGACACGTATTCGATACAATATTAAATTATCAAGCCACTGATGCTTTGTTTGTTACATTAAATGCGGATTACGGTCAAGAAGCATTAGACCCAACAGGATATGCTATTTGGAAAGGCGCTGCATTTACGGGGAAATATACACTAACAAGCGTTTCGGCACTAGCCGCAAGAGGTGAATATTATTATGACCAGTCAGGCTTCACCACCGGCACATCTCAAGCACTTAAAGAAATCACGCTTACTTATGAATATAAATTCGGAAGCAGTCTTCTTACACGCCTTGAGTTTAGAAGAGACTGGTCGGATCAAAATACGTTTGAAGATGAAACCGGCGCGTTTTCTAAGAATAACCAGAACACAATCCTTATTGGTTCCGTGTACAGTTTTTAAATAAATAAACATATAGGAGAATAAATTATGAAAAGATTAAAAGATATAGCCCTCGTTAAGCGGCTAATAGTCAATTTTAAAAATCCAGTGATCCAAAAAAACATTACCAACAGAATGTTTGGAAAATTAGTAGGAGTATTTTTTGTACTGCTGCTAATGTGGGAATTTACACCAGTTGCAGTAAAGGCAGCTGGGACTAATGAAATACCGCAGGTCAATATTATCAACGCAATTAATACAACCTGGACATTGGTTGCAGCTTTTCTAGTGTTCTGCATGCAGGCTGGTTTTGAATTACTTGAAGCCGGATTTGCTAGAGAACGCGAATCAATTAATGTTATTATAGAAGGAGTTGCTGATACAGCACTTTGCGGAGTTCTTTTTTGGGCATTTGGTTTTGCATTTATGTTTGAACCAGGTACTCCATGGATAGGGACAACCGGATTTTTCTTACAAGGCCTTCCGGAAACTTATGGAACAACCGGAGTTCCAGTGCTAGCATTTTGGGTATTCCAATTTGCATTTGCGGATACCTGCTCGACCGTAACATCCGGAGCGATGGTCGGGAGAACTGGATTCATAGGAGATTTACTTTATAGTGTTGGTGTAACCGGATTTATTTATCCTATAGTTGGTCATTGGGCATGGGGCCCTGATGGCTGGCTGGCAAATATGGCACTACCATTCAGAGATTTCGCTGGCTCTACCGTTGTTCATACAATTGGTGGAGCAATTTCTTTAGCAGGAGCAGTTGTGCTTGGTCCCCGACTTGGAAGAATTTTCAAACGTGATGGTGGTGGACCCATGCCCCCGCATAATATTCTACTGGGGGCAATAGGTGGTTTAATACTTTGGTTTGGATGGTACGGATTTAATCCAGGTAGTACACTCTCGGCATTAGATACAATCGGCATAGGAAGAGTTTCATTCAATACTACGCTGGCTGCTTGTTCGGCCGGATTATCTGCTTTGATTTATTCTTATATGCGCACAAAAAAATGGGATTTAGGTCTTTCAGTAAATGGTTTTCTTGCCGGATTAGTTGCTATTACGGCTCCCTGTTATTGGGTAGATCCATGGGGCGCTTTTTGGATTGGATTAGTTGCAGGTATAGTTGTGGTTTGGGGAATGGATCTTTTAGAATACCTTCGTATTGATGATCCTATTGGCGCAGTACCAGTACACATGGTTGCAGGGATCTGGGGTACTTTATCGCTCGGACTTTTTGCAGCCGGTAAATATGGTGTCCCAACCGCAACAGGAGCAGATACCAGTACAGTAGTTACAGGTCTTTTTTACGGCGGAGGAGTCCATCAATTGATATCACAATTAATTGGAAGCGCTTCAATTACGGGGGCTTCACTTGGCGTTGCCTTTTTATTGATGTATTTGGTAAATCTTACCGGTACACTACGTGTTTCAGCGGAAGGAGAAATCGAAGGTCTTGATTTACATGAGCATGGTATGCATGCATATCCTGAATTTGTTACTTCTGAGCCCCCGCATTTTTCGTCAAAGAGAGATTAATAATAAATAAGCTAGTCTTAGATCATGTTGGTTGTAGATATAATAAAATATTTCTGCAGCTAACATGATTTAGTTGAATAATTATATGCCGCTCTTCTGTAGCTTTAATTTTTATTTTAATCTTTTACTGCTAATATGTTACCACTCTGCTGTTCAATAATTGGCATTCACAATTTTTGTTTAGCCCCATGGAAATAAAGGAGGTTAAGAATTGTTATATTTCATATCTGTCCTAATAAATTTATTATTATCTTTGTGTACGAAATTATTCAAATTAAACTGAAATTATTTCAAACAATTAATTTAATAAATAGAATATGGTAAAATACGATATAAAAAACCCCTGGCACTGCGTTAAAATGGGTGAGAAAACTCCTGATGTTATCAATAGTGTTATTGAAATATCTAAAGGCTCAAAGGCAAAGTATGAATTGGATAAAGAAAGCGGTCTATTAAGATTAGACCGTGTTTTATTTTCGGCTGTTCATTACCCAGCAAATTATGGATTCATTCCAAGGACAATCGCGGATGATAATGATCCTCTCGATATCCTTGTCATCTCTTCAATTGATGTTGAACCTCTCTGCATAGTTGAAGCGAAAGTAATCGGAGTTATGCACATGATAGACAGCAACGAAAGGGACGAGAAAATTATCGCCGTCGCTAATAATGATATTGCAGTCAATTATATTAATTCGCTTGATGAATTGCCCCCGCACACGATGGTTGAACTAAAAAGATTTTTTGAAGACTACAAAGCCCTTGAACATAAACACGTTGAAGTGAATGAATTCTTAGAAAAGGAATTCGCTTTCAAAGTAATTGAAGAAAGTATGAAACGATATTCGGATGTCTATTTAATTTCTTAGAGTATAAACGCCATTTAAATAATTATTTACTTATAAGTCACATTACACAGAAACAACTATCTGGAATTATGGAAAATACCGCTCAATTCCATGATTCCATTACTCCAATATTCCAAAAATAAATTATTTAAGGGCACTTCTAATAACTTCAATACCTGCCGGCAGGTAGGTTCTCTGCGTTAAATTTTTATAAAAGATAGTTTTTAGAAATACCCTTAATACTTCTCATCAAAAGTTGATAGTTTGAGAAACTCTCTGTACCTATCCTGAACCCTTAGATATTCAATTTCTTCCAATCCTTTTGTACTAAATTTCTCCACGCAAAATGAAGCCATCGCGCTGCCATAAATAACGGCACGTTTCATATTTTCCGGACTTAAATCCTGAGTCTTATGCAGATATCCGATAAATCCACCGGCAAAAGTATCGCCAGCGCCAGTCGGATCATAAATCATTTCCATCGGATAAGCCGGTGCAGAGAATACAGTTTCGTCAGTAAAAAGGAGCGCACCGTGTTCTCCCTTTTTAATTATCAAAATTTCCGGACCCATTTCGCGAATTATCTTCCAAGCTTTAATTAAGTTAGGTTCCTTTGCCAGCAAACGAGCTTCAGAATCATTTATGATTAGGACATTTACCCTTTTTAATAATTCAAGTAAAGTATCCTTCTTCCCTTCAATCCAATAATTCATAGTATCGCCGACTACAAAGTGCGGTTCTTCCATTTGGTCAAGAACTCTTATTTGCAATTCAGGATCAATATTTCCAAGTAACACGAATTTTGCTTTTTTAAATTTATCCGGAATTATCGGATTAAATTTCTCAAAAACATTCAGCTCGGTTAATAATGTATCGCGGACATTCAAATCGTAATGATATTTACCCGACCATCTAAATGTTTTACCGCCTTTAACTATTTGCAAGCCTTCGAGGTCGACATTATGATTCTCAAGGAGATCGATATATTTTTTAGGGAAGTCTTCTCCGACTACTCCGACAAGATAAACAGGACCGCTAAAATAGCTAGCGGCTAAAGAAATGTATGTCGCCGATCCGCCGAGCGCATTTTCTACTCTATCAAACGGTGTTGCAACTGTATCTAAACCAAGTGAACCAACGACTAATAATCCCAATTTTGACTCCTGAGGTAAATTCTAAAAAATAATATTTATAAAAATAATGAAATGCTAGTTCAAAGCATAGTACGCTTATGCGCAAGTTTAAGTTCAAGTTTAAGAAAAAAGCAAAGAAAATATCATAATATAAGACAAGTAAAAAACTCCAAGGTTTAAATCATAAGCAAAATTCAAAGGGTTCATTTTTTTATTAACATTAAAACCTTGGAGATTAATAATTATATAATTAATTCTGAGTACCGGCAATAGGAGTATCTCTGACCTTGCTTCTTTCTATTGATTGCAAGGCTAAATAATTATCACCAAACTTTTTTAGATTGTCTAATTCCGTATCATACTGATTGTAGTGAACTTCTTCCTCAGCAACCAGACTTTCAAAAAGCTGTTTCGAAATCGAGTCTGCATTTGCTGCACATTCGTTTGCCCAAAGGTTATATTCCTTTGCGCTATCCTCTTCCATTTTTGCTGCTAATTTCAACATTTCCTCTACATTAATAAATTTTTCAACTTCAGTAGAGGCTTTCATTTCCAATTCGCCTTTGAGGAATAAAATTCTATCCGCTAATTTTTCAATGTGCATCATTTCGGCAATTGCCGTTCTCTTAAATAGATTTGCAAGCAGATCATACCCCTGATCGTCACAATGAAAATGGAAATACATATATTGATGAACCGCAGAGAGTTCGTCTGCTACGGCTTTGTTAAGAAGTTTGATACTTTTAGCATGCATAATATTTTCTCCTTATAATATGTTAAATGGCAACATTTTGTTAATTAACACTACCCTGCACAAACTTAACAAAGAAATTTTATTTATCAAATAAGGTTCTAAACGTGCAATGAAATTTTGAACATAACATTCCGTCTATCTCCCCAACTTGCGCCACCGAAGAAAGCCCCTTTCAAAA
Organism: Bacteroidota bacterium; assembly: GCA_021817845.1. Lineage (GTDB taxonomy): Bacteria > Bacteroidota > Ignavibacteria > Ignavibacteriales > Ignavibacteriaceae > FEN-1297. The sequence goes on along the minus strand of JAKAFW010000017.1, from coordinate 20,973 downwards.
GATAACTATGGTCGAATAAATTATTTATATAAAGTGAAGGCTCAAACGTTGTTTCCCCGCTGAGGTGAATTATGTATCCGGCAGAAATATTTATTATAGTTGATGGCGCTACGTGTGCTCCTGTATTAAAATCAAATAATCCAGTACCGTATGTAATGTTGTTTGGGTTTCCGTTTGTTAACCCAGAACCGTAAATAGCCGTAAAATTTGCAAACCAGTCTTGAGGTTGATAATTCAATTCCGCGACAATTGACAAACGCTGATCATGATCAAGATCTGTAGCGGTTCCGGCATTATCGATAGGCAAGAATCCGCCTGTTATTGCGCCTGATCCATATGCATGTATTAAAGAAGTATTCAAAAATCCTGAGAATGGGATAACCGGATCGGTATAAGATAACCCTAATTCAATACCAGAAGTTTTTATCACGGCAATATTAACCGAAGTCTTAATTGCGCTTGAGCCAATTGATTGATCATCTACGCCCGGAGAAGAGTATTTATAGAAAACGTCTGTCTTTGCGGAAAATCCATTATTGAAAGTATGAACATAAGTAGCTTCATAGAAATCATCCTTTTCCGGAAGAGTTGCCATACCGGAATTAGTAACGTTAGAGGCAATCGTCCTAAGACCTTCTATATTTGTCGGCATAAATAACCTGCCGTAATAAAGGTATCCATTGTTTTGATTATCGATAAAGAAATTAAATTTGATCCGGGGACTAATTTCCTTCTGCAGTGGCATATATGGAGCTATATGCTGGTCATATCTTAGCCCTGCATCAACTCTGAACCAATCCAAAGGCTGGTATTCTTCTTCCGCAAATATTCCGAAATCTGAACCAGAATAATTCGTAAGTACCGATGGTCCAGTTCTGTCTAAACTATCTCGCGAAGTAAATTTTTCGCTTCCTGTAGTTGAACTAAAATTTAATCCAGTTTCATACATAAAATCCTTTGATAGTCTATCTTCGTAGGTAGTTCTAAAGCCGGCAGTATTGAATTTCCTATTTTCCGCTAAAGCGTAATTTGAACTATCTCCGGCAAATTGAAAATTAACAGGACTAATTAGACTCGGAGTATAAATTAAGCCGCCTTGCCGCAATAAAATTCCGGCAAAGAATTTTTTCTCATGATCTTGCTCTGAAGAAATGGTATGAAAGTATGAAAGAGTCTCAAAAGCATTGCTGCTTTCCTGTTGATCAGGAGCCATTCCCTGCAAGTTTATATCGAACGGAACTTCGGTATTTGTTTTGCCGTAGTTTAAGTTCATTGTAAGATAATCATTATTTGGTAGTAAGTAATCAAACTTGCCGTAAGTAAAGATATCGGTTCCATGATCATTATATAAAACCGGCGTTGGTAGGTCAATCCGGTGATCTGTTTCCTGTCTCGAGGCAGAAATAAAATACCCAAGAGAACCGGTATGATTGCTTATCGACAAAGCCTGCCCGTTTGAATTGATAGCTCTTAAAGGCCCAACCCTTCCTCCGAGTGTATCGCCCAGAACGTTGCTTGAATTTCCGAATGGAACTTCATTGCCGGGGACAAATGGTTTAGTTCCGTTAAAAACTAAGTAACTTCCCAAATAACTTGAGAAACCAAGATGAAAATGCCCTGATGGAACTATGGTTTGAATATTCATTATTGCAGCTATTTGTCCGCCATACTCAGCCGGAAAGCCTCCCGTCATAAAATTAATACTCTTCACTACTTTGGGGTCAACTACTTCATTAAGTCCGCCGAATACTCCGAGAGGAATTTGTATACCATCTAAATAATATGAAAATTCTGCATGTTGTCCATTGATATGAACTTCACCGGTTGTAGATCTTACTGCTCCTAAAACATTTTCTTGAATCATATTTGTCATACGTGCCGTTGGAGCTGCATGAAATGTTTCCGAATTAAAAAACTGATCTCCTGTTTTAGTTTGTATAGTCTGAACATCAAGACTTCTTACTCCGGTTACTACAACCGGGTTTAAGATTGTTACCATGTATGAAGATTGCATTGCCACTGAATCAATCGAATGATTTTGATCGATTAAAACAGAATCAGAAAAATCATCATATTCTTTAAAACTTACAGACAAATTATACCATCCCGGGCCAACACCTCTAAATGTCATTTTGCCTGAGGCATCGGTAAAATGCCAGGCTACCAAAGCTCCATTTTTTCTTAAAGAAACTTTTGCCAAATGAAGCGGCGTAAATAACGAAGCATCATAGACCATTACGGTAAAGCTATACCTTTCTATTGCTATATCTTTTTTTTGTGTTGCATAACTGTTGGGTAAACCCATTAAAAATAATATTACAAAAAACCATTTATATTTTTCCGTAACAGAAAAATGCTTACTTGGAAAATCCATATGCAAACTCCTTATAGAATTATAAAAATGCGAGCATCAAGTGCGCCCACAAAATGTATTATTTTGAAATGTTTTTAGGAAAAGAGTGTTACGAACGGAGGAGCACGGGGGTTTAGAATTGGAATGATTGTATTAGAAATTTGGTTTTCATTATCAATATTTAACAGGGCTACATAACCTAATGCAAAAGAAATTTTCTTTATAGTCCATGCCGATTCACTATTATAGTTTAATGACACCCAACAAATTTCGCATGGAGGTGTTTCTAAAGCACCGTTATTTTTTGCAATTTCTTGATTGTCGCTATTCTGAATAAAATGGAAATGGTCCACAGTAAAACTGAGGTTCAAAACCATTGCTGTAAGAAGTACTATGAAAAGTTTTTTCTTCATTAAATTTTTATTGATACAAATTCATTCAATAAATTTAACCAGGGTAGAATTCAAAAGTTTTAACGTAGCTCACTTTAATATTTCTGAAGATGCTTTTAAAGAAGGAAGCTTATAAACCAAAATTGCTTAAGCCGGTGACAAGAATATTTATCGATTCGGAAACTTTTGGATGTGTTGCTTCAAAATTTCTTGCCGAAGACTTTAGTTCTTCTATTAATGACATGTGAATCTCCTCCTTATTTAATTCGGAATTTTCCAAAATGTTCCGGATATCTTCCATAAGCTTTTGCAAACTTTCACGAGATTCTTGGTCAATAGACTTTTCATTTTGAAGTAGGCTATGAATATTTTCAATCAACTGTTTTAGATTTTGTTTTTCCATTTTTTATAAACTTAGTTTTTATTTTTATTAATACATAACATAAAAATAACTATAACCGGAAGCAAAAAAAGGTAAATACTAAGAATTCTCTGTAGTACTCTCATTAAATCACCTTATGAGGATTTTCCTCTGGAATAATGGAAAACAATTAGTCTATTCCAATACTCCATTTTTCCATTATTCCACCACTCCAACATTCCATCACTCCAATTTTCCAGCAATTGCGTAAGCTGAATTAGTAATTGTTCCTAATGTATGACTAAATCCGGGCTTTGTCTGAAATATCTGTGCGATAATAAATATTATTATAATGAATTTTATTCATAGCACGGTAAGCTTTTTCTTTAGCTTTACTTAAATCATTAGTTGGGATAAAAGACGTAATGCCTAGAACTCTCCCGCCGTTTGTTAAAATATTCTCCCCGTCTTTCTTTGTGCCTGCATGAAACACAAAAGCTTCTTTACTTGCTTCATCTAATCCGCTAATTATAAAACTGGATTTATATTCGTCGGGATACCCTCCTGATGCCGCTACGACACAAACAGAAGCACCGCCATTATATCTGACCGATTCCTTGTCAAGTTTACCTATTGCCGTTGAGTATAAAAGCTTTAAGAAATCACCTTCGAGTAAAGGCATAACAGATTGAGTTTCCGGATCGCCAAATCTACAATTAAACTCAACTACCTTTGCCTCATTGTTATTTATCATTATTCCGCAGTAAAGACAACCGTTAAATTTTCTACCTTCTGTTTTTAGCGCAGAGAGTGTGGGCTTTATAATTTTTTCTTGAACTTGTTCTAATATAAATTCATTTACTATCGGTGCAGGTGAATAAGCTCCCATGCCCCCTGTATTTTTCCCTTCGTCATTATTTCCTATCCTTTTATGGTCTTGTGCTGCAGGAAGGCAAATAAATTCTTCCCCGTCGGTTATTGCAAAAATTGAGGCTTCTTGACCAACCAAAAATTCTTCAATAATAATTTTATCGCCGGCGTTGCCAAAAATCTTTTTTACAAATAATTCATTCAGAGCTGAAGCTGCTTCTTGATAATTATTGCAAATTAAAACTCCTTTGCCAGCCGCCAGCCCATCAGCTTTTATTACAAGCGGATAATTTTGATTGGATATATATTTCTCCGCTTCATTCATCATTTGGGAATTAAATTCCATATAAGCTGCGGTAGGGATATTATATTTTTCCATTAAGCCTTTAGCAAAAGATTTGTATGCTTCAATTTCAGCCGCGCCTTTGTCTGGACCGAATACATTTATTCCACTTTCTCTCAGAATATCAGCTAAACCTTCAACAAGAGGCTTTTCAGGACCTATTACCACGAGATCAATTTTTTCTTTTTTGCAGAATGAAAGTATAAAGTTACTGTCGTTCATATTGCCGGAGACATTTTCGCCTAAGCCTTCAGTGCCGGTATTGCCGGGTAAAATGAAAAGCTTCTCTAGCAATTTGCTTTCTTTAATTTTATAAGCAAGGGCATGTTCCCTTCCTCCGGACCCAATTAGCAAAACTTTCACAAAACACCTTCCTTCACGGAAAATTGAAATTGCTTGGTAAGTAACTCGGTTAAGAAATCACGACGGTGTTTAATAATAAATTCTTCATCAGGAACAGGCAAGGAATTTTTTACATAATCCTCATAGATTTTTAATATATTTTTTTTTATTTCATCCACATCATCCGGCTTAGTAATATATGCTGCTTTATATTCGTTAGCGGCAGTTTTTAATGCCCCATCGGGAACAGATACAAGTAAAGGCTTCCTTGTTCCAAAATATTCATAAAGCTTTCCACTTGAGATTGTATCGGCATTTCTTCCATTGCCAACCATCATCCAAAGAACATCGCTCGACATTAATTTAGTCAGCGCTTCATTATGATTCAGGTAACCATATTCTTTTACAACTTCTTGCATCTCCAGTTTCTTAACTAACTTTTTATTTTCATTTCTTAAATACCCTACAAAGTGAAGCTCAATATTTGCAGTAACATCGGGTCTCTCGATAGATAATTCTTTGAAAGCATGAAGGAAATACTTTGGAGTCACAAACTCATAAAATATTCCCGAGTAAGTTAAGCGCATTTTACTATTAGATTTCTTTTCAATCTTTAAATCCTTAAAATCTTCCGGATCATAGCCATGCGGGATTATATAAATATCCTCAAAGGTAAGAAATTGATATTTTTCGATTATCTTTTCTTTCATCTTCCTGTTAGTTGCAATAATTTTATCCGCCGTTTTAAGAGCCTTATATTCCATTTTTTTATGCAAGTACCTGTGGTAAGGCGTTGGATAAAATCCAAATTGATTGCCATACCAAAGATCACGGTAATCAATTATCAACGGTATATTAAATTTCTTATTCAATTTTACCGCCATATTAACGGAAGAAAAAGGAGGAGCGCTTACAAAGATTAAATCAAATTTTTCTTCTTGTAAGAGCTTTTCAGCGACAGGGAAAGCTTCATTTGCCCACCCCCTTTTATTATCAGGAATGAAGAATGTACTACTTAATCTACTCAAAAATTTTCTAATAAATTCAGGAGGAATCTTCACTGTACCTTTTGAAGCCAATTTGGCATTTATACCTTTTCCAGAAACTCTTACAATCTTGATATTTGCTTTTTCAGCTTCTTTTAATAAGAAAAAATCATGCGCGTAATAACCTGTGGAATCAGAAGTAAGAACCGTCGGTTCCCAATTATAATTCTTCATATACTTCACGAATTTAAGCGTCCGTTGAACTCCGCTTAACCCCATGGGAGGAAAATAATATGCAATAACTAACACTTTATACATAATGGTTAATTTTCTTAAATTATATAATAATATAAAGCCCCTGCTAATCTTTTACTTTAATAATTTTTCAACTATTAGGAATGATAGTTAGGCGATTCTTTGGTAATTATGACATCATGAGGATGGCTTTCTCTTAAACCGGCTAAAGTTATCCTTATAAATTTTGATTTTGTTTTTAACTCTTTAATATTCTTTACTCCGCAGTAACCCATTGCCGCACGGAGACCGCCAATTAATTGATAAATAGTATTTGATAATTGTCCTTTAAATGGAACTCGTCCTTCAACCCCTTCAGGAACTAACTTTGATATATCGTCCTCTGTATCCTGAAAATATCTGTCTTTGCTTCCCTTTTTCATAGCAGAAAGAGAACCCATACCCCGGTAGAGTTTAAAACTTCTTCCTTCATATAAAATTGTTTCTCCCGGGCTTTCTTCTACGCCGGCAAACAAACCGCCGATCATTACTGAATCAGCTCCGGCAGCAATTGCTTTTGCCACGTCGCCGGTTTGCTTTATACCTCCGTCTGCGATTAAAGGAATTCCTTTATTTCTGACAGCTCGGTAAACATCTGAAATAGCAGTAATTTGCGGAACCCCTATCCCTGCTACAATTCGAGTGGTACAAATAGAGCCCGGTCCTATGCCTACCTTTACTGCATCAACACCACAATCTAGCAGATCAAGAGCAGCTTGGTAAGTCCCTATATTACCAGCAATTATTTGCTCATATTTAAACCTTTTCCTCGCTTCTTTAATCGTTTTCAAAACACCCATGGAGTGACCGTGAGCTGTATCAATAATAATGGCGTCTACTCCGGCTTTTGATAAAGCGTCAATCCTATCCATAGTATCAGCAGTAATACCAACTGCAGCACCGACTCTTAATCTCCCATGCTCATCTTTACATGCATAAGGATGTTTCTTCTTCTTTTGAATATCCTTAAAGGTGATTAAACCCTTTAATATCCCTTTACTGTCAACTACTGGAAGTTTTTCGATCTTATGTTTCTGAAGTATCTTTTCAGCCATGTCCAAATCAGTATGCAATGGAGCGGTAATTAGATTTTCCCTCGTCATCAAGTCTTTAACTTTTTGCTTCTTGTTTGGCTCAAATCTTAAATCACGATTAGTGATAATTCCGACTAGCTTTCCGTTATTATCTATCACGGGGATACCGGAAATACTATATTTTTTCATCAATTCAAGTGCATCGCCGATATTTTTGTCTATGGTAAGCGTTACGGGATGCATTATCATACCGCTTTCGGAACGCTTCACCTTATCAACTTCAATACATTGTTCTTCGATCGACATATTTTTATGGAGAATACCAATTCCTCCTTCCCTCGCCATTGCGATTGCCATCGCTGATTCAGTAACGGTATCCATTGCAGCGGAGATAATCGGTATATTTAACTTTATATCTGGAGTTAAAAAAGTAGATGTTTTAACATCCCTCGGCAATACATTAGATTTTGCGGGCTCCAAAAGTACATCGTCAAAAGTTATACCTTCGCGAATAATGAGACTATCTTTCATCTTAATTCCAATTGTTAATAATTACTTTAATCAAATGCAGCAAATCCTGTAATATCCTCACCGATTATTAGCGTGTGCATCTCGTGAGTTCCTTCATAAGTCTTCACCGCTTCAAGATTCGCAGCATGACGCATTACGGGATATTCGTCTATAATACCGTTTGCGCCTAATATCTCGCGCGCAATATGAGCTATTTCTAATGCTTTTTCGCAGTTATTTCTTTTAGCCATTGATACCTGCGTATGTTTCAAAATCCCTTTATCTTTCAATCTTCCCATCTGATAATTTAACAGTTGCGCTTTTGTAATTTCTGTTAACATAAAAACTAATTTTTCTTGAGTCATCTGATAAGCGGCTATCGGCTTGCTAAATTGTATTCTCGATTTAGAATAATTTAATGCCGAATCATAACACGCCATCATGGCGCCTACAACGCCCCAAGCAATTCCGAATCTTGCCTGGTTCAAACACATCAAAGCATTTTTTAACCCCGTTGTTTTAGGAAGAAGATTTTTATCCGGAATAAATACATTATCAAAAATTAGCTCTGAAGTAACAGATGCACGCAAAGAAAGCTTGCCTTTCATTTCCGGTGCTGTGAAACCCTTAAAACCTTTTTCGACAAGAAACCCTTTTACAACACCATCCAATTTAGCCCATACAACGGCAAGGTCGGCAATAGTTCCGTTTGTTATCCACATTTTAGCACCGTTAAGAAGATATCCGCCATCGACCTTTTGAGCTTTAGTAATCATTCCGCCGGGATTAGAGCCAAAGTCAGGCTCCGTCAATCCAAAACATCCGATTTTTTCTCCGGTAGCCAATCTTGGAAGCCAAAAATCTTTTTGTTCTTCACTTCCAAAAGTAAAAATAGGATACATCACCAAAGAGCTTTGTACAGATACAAAACTTCTAATACCGCTGTCCCCTCTCTCCAGTTCCTGTAACACCAAACCGTATGATACATTATTTAATTCTGCACAATTATATTTTTGAGGAAGCGTAGTTCCGAACAATCCTAACTCCCCCATCTTGCTAATAACCTGAATGGGGAAAGATCCTTCACGATTATGCTTTTCGATTACCGGGATAATTTCAGCAGACACAAAATCTCTCACGGTATCTCTTATCATCAATTCATCTTCCGATAACAAAGAATCGATGTTATAATAATCGACACCCGAAAACTTGTGCATTAAAACCTCTAATTGATAATTTTAAAAACAAATTTAATTTATAAGGCAGTTACAAGCAATTTTTTCATATATTATTAGTAACTCAGTCACCTTACGCAAAAGATTATTATTACATAGTGAGAAACCTTCGAGGTTTTCCTAAACCTCAAAGGTTTTGCACTTCACTTCCATTATATTTGAAATTATCTGCGTAACTCATATTACATTTCCTTCTGACGAATCTAGCACTTCCAACGCAATTTTTGAGTGATATGTCATATTTATAGAGCCAAACAAACACTAAATTAAAATTTCCGACGAAGTAATTTTTAATATTAGGATGAAAATACTATCTTTGCTTAGCAAAAAAATCTCAACACGGAGAGGTGGGTGAGTGGCTGAAACCAACGGTTTGCTAAACCGTCGTACGGGTTAAACTGTACCCCGGGTTCGAATCCCGGCCTCTCCGCTCCTCATTTAGAAGCCTTGACTACTGAAGAAATAATCAGTTTTCAAGGTTTTTTTGTTTTTAACCTTCCAATTTGTTTTTGCTGTTGATTATTTGAACTCTAATTCTTAATTAGTAATTTATATCAACTTTTACAGTATGTCTTTGCATTTGCGGATTGCAACCGGTAATGGGAAAGCCATTTCTTATTAACGGAGTTTTCATGTCAGTTTATTAAATAATTTTGTTTCTAATTTCATGGGAGGTAATATGAAAAACTTAATCCGCATTTGTATCGTCTTAATTGCAGCCGTTTCCGCATATCCACAAACAATGGAAAACAAGAATAATATAGTTTATGCTGAACTATTAGGGAACGGACTATTCTCATCTGTTAATTATGAAAGAGTTATTTCTAATAATTTCGACTTGCGGCTTGGTTTGGGATTTGCATTCGACAACTCAGAATCTAATTCAGGCTCGCATCATACCACAGCCTTTTTCCCTTTGGCAATGGCAAATTATTCAATTGATATATACGGCAATAATTATGTTGAAATAGGCGGCGGTGTTTTAATTGCATCCACAGATTTTATTATATCGGATACATTTTCACAATCATCGCTCGTCTTCGTTCCTACTACAGCCATTGGTTACCGCTACAGTCCTAAGAACGGAGGATTTTTCTTTAGCGCCGCATTTGATATGTTCATTATGGCAGGCGTAACTCCCTGGGGCGGCTTAGGTATTGGCTATAGGTTTTAATCATAGTTTGTAAATAAATCCACCCGAAACTGAAAAATATGAGTTTGTGTTTCCGAATAATCCGTTAAACTACTATTCCAATAATTATACAAATGCCCAGCGCAAAAATGATGCCTGTTTAATTAATTATACTGTTCTCTCAACATTTTCAAAATATTTATCTATTTCATTTTGCAATTCAATAGTTTTAGATAGTGCGGTCACAATTTTGCAATAAGTTAAAATCTCATCCAAAGTTAGAACTCGTCCTTTTCTATCCTTTAACCATTTTTCACAAACTTGATATCCGCCGATTTGATATTGCCAAACTTCTTCTTTCACATCTCCAAAATATTGCTCTTTGTTTATCCAGACTTTTCCGCCTTCATAATTTGGTTTTTCTACTTTGTTGCTTCCGCCAATCGGGAATTTGGAAATGGTTTTATCAAGTTCTTTTGATTTTAGCAGATGAATATCCGCAAGTTGTTTACCAAGTTTGCCGAGTTGAATAAAAAGCAGATAATCTTTAGTGAATGGAACACGCGGGAAATCTATCTTTAAAAACTCTGCGTATTTTGTGCGATAGGTATTGCTGTAAAGAACTCCGTAGATGTAATAAAATATTTCCTCAGGTGTTACTTCCTTTTTGTAATTGTTTTTTAATTCTTCAAATAATTCCGGTTTTATGTTTGGCTTTTTCTCTCCGGTTCCGTGCTCGCTGAATAAATCCTTTTTGTTGGTTTCGGGATATAAATAAAGAGGTAATACATAATTTATTTCGCGCGTTCTATTTGAGACTACGCAGGCTTCGATTATTTTATCAGTAATAAAGGAATGAAAAAAGCCTACTTTGTTTTGCTGACGACAGATTAATAGTCCGACATTTTCCATTAAAAAATGTTGCATAATTTCACTTCGAGGCATACAATGAAATCCTCGTGATTTACCCGTATAATAAGTATAGCGGATATCAAAAGGACGGTATGAAATAGGTGTCAAGTTATTTTTGTTTAATCCACTATCCTTTAAGTCCTTTTGAGCAAATCCCACCTTCCAATCCCTTGTATCCTTTCCAAGTTTATATGTCTGTCTTGCTAATTCGGGTTCAAGTCTTGAGAAATTCTTTATTCTTTTCCAAATTTCATCTTCGGTAATAGCAATTGTTAAAGCATCTCTTGCAGTGACAATACCGACACTATTTATTGGAAATATTTCTGTGAGTTTAGTAAATGATTGGTAGCTTTTTTGCATCCTTTGATCTTGCGGAATGAAAAGGTAGAATTCACTATTAGGTTCTAATTTATCCCATTTTACATTTTGAATGCTGTGATTATTAAGCCATTCATATTTACCTTCTCTAAGTCCCAAAAGCTCGTGATGGACAACTGTTTTACTTTTTATTTTTTTGTTTTTAATAAAGAAAGCAATAGCTACGCCTTGTTTAATATCAAAAACATTTTCATCTTTTTTCCCATCGAGTGTTTTTTCTTTCTTTAAACTATTCCCATGAAGATCGAGAATATAAATTTCATCAAAGCTGTTAATTAAAGATTGGCGCATTCCTCTGAAAGTGGGGTTATCGAGATAACTATGGTTTGTAATAAAACCGAGAACACCTTCGCCGGCTTGATCAATCTTCCATTGAGAAAACCGGACAAATTTGACATAATCATCTTGCAGCCATTTGGGATTTTTTTCACCAAGCGGTTTTCCATCCACTTGATAATATTCTTTTATTACATTAGAAATCCATTCTCCGGTATTTGATGAATGACCGGAATATGGCGGATTGCCTAGCACTACTAAAATGGGAACTTGCTTTTTCACTTTTCCGGCTTCATGATTTTCAGTAGAGAGAGATGACATCCCGGGAAATTTAGATTCATCCAGTTCTTTCATTTCGAGAGTGTTAGTTAAATAATATTTTACACGCTCATCATCTTCCATTCTGTAGCCGAGTTCTTCCAAAAGAAATGAAATCTTCATGTGCCCGATTGCATAAGGAGCCATCATTAATTCAAACGAATAATAATTTTGAAGTATCTGGTCTTTGAGAAATGTTTTAACCGCACCTTTGCCGTATTTGCTTTCAAATTCTTCAACTGCTGTTTCAATAGCTTTTGCTAAAAAGCCAAGCGTTCCTCCGGCGGGATCAAGTAGCGTTACATTTTTAGAAGCAAGCCCGTCTGAAATATCAAATTTTTCTTTAAGTATCTGATGAAGTGAACGGACAATAAAAGACACAACCGGTTCCGGTGTATAATAAACGCCTCGCTTTTCTCTTGTTGCCGGATCATAAACTGAAAGAAATGTTTCGTAAAAATGTAAAACTGGGTCACTCCCCTTCCCTTCGTGATAATATTGGTCGAGTATTTTCTTTACATCCGAAACTGCAAGGACTTCCACAATATCATCAATAATTACTTCCATTTGTTTTGGAATATCTTCTAAAGATATATATTTGAATATATCTCTCAGAATTCCAATTGATTTCGGAATAAAAGAGAAAGCTAGTTTTCTGTTAAACTCTTCACCGGCACGTAAACGTGCTGCAAACAAACCATAAGTTATCGTTTGCGAATAAAGGTCGGCAAATTCTTCTTCATTTATTCCTGCAATCAAAAACTCTTTGAATGCCTCAAAGAATCCATGAATTGATTTTGTCTCGCTTTTTAATTCTTCACTAACAATTTCATCTTTTAAGAATTTAGTTCTTTTTGCAAGTTCAACAGCAAGTGTTTTTGCCGTGTAAGTTTTGGGCAGTGAAAAATCTAAAAATCTTTGGAGCAGTTCAAATAATTTGTCTTCGTTCTCAAGGGGTGGAACTGTGAAAAGCTTTTTAATAACAAAAGGTCGTGCAATAGAAATTTTTTCAACTCGTTCACCATTTCGGTATAAGCGAAACTCTGTAAAGTTTGTTAAAATAACATTCGGGAAAGTTGATAAATATCTTCCGAGTTGTTCGGAATCTTCAATTCTATCAAGGTCAACTCCTAAATCTTTAGCTTCAATATAACCGATTATTTTTTGTCTTCCATCCCAGATTCTAAAGTCAGGGTTTCCGGCTTCTGTTTTTTTAGGGAGAATAGTTACATCAATTTTCCTTTTCCGTTCGGAGTTAGAAAACTCCGTAATAAAATCAGCAAGATGTTTGTAATAAGATTCCTCTCTTGCATCGCCTTTTTGGTAGGTCTTGAATAGATTTGATAGATATCTTTTTGTCATAATTTAGAATAATTTGTTATCTTCAAATGTGTTTACAGTCCCTTCTTCCTGAATAACAATCTGAAGACTCAGCGCTGAAGTGTTTATTAGCTTGTGAATCTCAGTAACTCCCCAGGAATAATAATCTTAAAATTATTTTTTTTATCCATCTTAAAGTAAAATACTTTATCCCAATAAATTCTATATCAACTTAAATAATTACTTTTGAATCCGCAAGAAGATTATACAATTCTTTGGGTTACTTGCCCCACATAGGAAATAATGATCTTACTACTTTATCTAAAATAAAATAATTCGGACGACAATTATTATTAAAAAATAAGCAGCAATATTACAGTAATATCAAAGATTCAGTTTATATAATATATCAGATGTTGACTATTAGTCTACTTCTATCTAATTTATTAAACTATTTTCTTATTTAGTTTATAAATTAAAGCGGAAGTCGACTATGAGTACCCATAGAAGGGGAAAAATAAACCAGCTTGTCATGGAATGGCCTCAAGGGACAGTTAGACTGGCATCAAGCTTAAACAACTTAGGTTACTCCAAAGACTTGTTGAAAAAATATGTGTATAGCAATTGGCTTGAGTCTTTGGGATACGGCGCATTCAAACTTGCTGGAGATTCAACAGGATGGGAAGGCGCTCTTTTCGCATTACAGTCTCAACAAAATTCAACAATACACGCCGGAGGCAAAACGGTATTCCAATTAAAAGGTTATGCACATTATCTAAGTCAAAAACATACAACAATATTTCTCTTCGGTTCGTCCCAAGATTATTTGCCAAAGTGGTTTAAAAATCAAGAATGGTATGAAACCATAAATTACTCTGCAACCAGTTCATTTGACTACTCCAACAAAATGCATTTTAACGAGCTAGAAATAGGCAATTTCAATATTAGAATATCCTCACTGGAATTGGCAGCATTAGAAATGCTGTATTTAGTTCCTCAACAGCAAAGTTTTGATGAAGCTTTACAGTTATTAGAAGGATTAACAACGCTAAGGCCTAAGGTACTGCAATCACTATTAGAAAAATGCAAATCTGTGAAAGTTAAGCGATTGTTTTTATACATGGCAGAGAAAAACAACCATACTTGGTTCAAAGAGCTAAACTTAAAACGCATCAATCTTGGCAGCGGCAAACGTGTAATAGTGAAAGACGGAATGCTTGATAAAAAATATAATATTACTGTAAAAAGGTAAATGATAAAAGATAGTCCCTATTATAGACAAGCGGAGCTGCTGTTGCGTATACTCCCTATCGTAAATCGTGAGGAAGTCTTTGCTTTGAAAGGCGGTACGGCAATAAATTTTTTTTACAGAGATTTGCCACGATTATCAGTTGATATTGATTTGACATATTTACCCTTGAAAGACAGAGATAAATCACTACAAGAAATTAATGATAAGTTACTTGATCTCAAGGGTGAAATATTTAGAACATTTCCAAGATCAAAAATTATTCACAAACAATTATCTGAGAGCAAAGTTGATCAAATCTTCTTTGACAGAAAATGAAAAGCTTTTTTTACTGTCATTTAAGAATATGACTCCTAACTGGACGTTATTGGGATTAGAGGGAATTGAGAACATGCCTGCAATTAAATGGAAAATGCTGAATCTAAAAAAGATGAAACCAGCTAGTCACAGAAAGGCATACGAAAAGCTTGAAGATTATCTTTTGAAATGATATTGGCACGACTTGGACAATAGTTGGTAGTGTTTGGGTTTATCTTGAAGGCAATAATTATATATACCAATTTAGTCAAAAGAATTTGAACATTTTTCAAAAGTAACTTTTCAACTTAAGTAGTATAATAAATCCCATTATTACAATTTAGCTGCAATTCCTGATGGGCGAACTTTAGAAGTACTTTTTAGAAAGCTGAGATAGCTACTATAACGGTAAATTTTATTGCATCATTTTAAAAGAACTATTTTAGTGGAGCTAATCTTGTCCGCAAGTCTTAAATTTGCAATATAAACACCGCTTGAAACACTTGCACCGTTTTCATTTTTGCCGTCCCATTTGTATAAATAATTACCGGGCGGTAAATTATTGTTTATTATTCTCCTTACTAACCTTCCTTGTATATCAAATATCGAAAGCTGAACTAAAGAATTTGATAAGGTCTCAGGTATGGTAATATTTAATGTTGTACTTGGATTAAACGGATTTGGAAATGCTTTTACTATTAAAAAACTGCCGGGAACATTTTGTCCGCCGCTATTATTCTGAATTCCCGTAATTAAACTTTCTCCTGTACCTCTGCTTGCTCCGCTGATATTTGCCAGGTAATTGTTTACCCACGAAGGACGAAGCGCTGAGGTTAGGGCTGAATCCTTCCACTCTTGATCCGTCAACCTTATGAAGTTTGCTGAAGTATACTCATAAAAACTCATTACAGGTCCGATGAAAGCTGTGTTCTGATTATTCGGAAGCGGAGCAATAAAGACTCCTAAATTAACCGGCCCGGTACCGACATGCTTGACCCACCCCAATTCAGTTCCGGAACAATCCGTAGGCACAGTGTGTACGTCTGCAACTGTCATGTCGTTATTTAAAAATCCTTGAGAAGAATTCAAATAGTCCATGTAAAATAATTTTGGGTACCATCCGTCGTAAGGAAGACTTCCGCTGCCTCCGTCTGTATTATAAATTACTCTTTTAAGAAAGTCGGATTCTTGCTGACTGAAAGCGGTTCCGTCCAATTCCTTTTCCGATATTGTATATAAAGTATCTGCAATTTTGCCGAGATTATTAAAATAATAATTTACCGTATTCATAAATCCAAAGTTATTTAAATTAAGATTTGAGAATTTATTTTGAGCATTCTCGGCAAGTATCTTCAGGTTTTGGTAAAACTCAGGGAATGGTTCAATATAAGTATATGGAAATGAACAAGTAGTAGATCCTGTGTATGACTGTTTTGCATATAATAAATTATCGTGTCTAAGCTGAGCCCATGAAGCCAACTGAGTATTTAATTTTTCCTGCCAAAAACCCGCTGTAGTCATAAATAAAGGCAAATTGCTTCTGTCTTTAGGAGGATTTAATGCCCTTATTGAATTTAACCACATATTATAAAAGCTATTTTGCCAAAAGCTTGTATCGTATGAGTCGATTAAATATCTAAGTGCCGCAAGATTCCCGCCGTAATCATAAGTGGTAATTTCGTTTTGAAGTAATTGTGCAGCAGCATTATTACCCAATGCAAACATTGGATCAAGAGATGATGGTAAAAGCCTGCATGTAGGCGTTTTGTCATAAACAACATTTGAAAGAATGTATGAATCAATTATAAACCTCTGCCCGAATAAAAGAAATGATGATGCCGGAACAATGCTGTCCGGATCTAATGGATTTTCGGAAAGAATCTGAGATAGTATTAATTGATTTGCAAACGACTGGTTCTTCAGGGTATCTTGAAAAGTTATAAGCTTTAAACTATCCAGAAGATCGCTTGCTTTATTTAATCCAACCGCATTTTTCAAATAAGCTAAATTATCTATTGTTACATTGTCCTGGTTTCCTACAAAATACTCTAATATATTTTCAATTAAATTATATGAACTGCTTACCTTTGTCGCATCAAAAAGCTCCCGAATTAACATTGCATCAATTGTTTGTCGCTGCAGTGAATTGTAAATCTCAATTGAATCGGCATTTATATTTGCGTTTGGCATCAATAAATAAAGCTCGGTTCTTCCCAGCCATATCATTGTTCTAAAATATTTTGCTAAGATTGGATTTTGAGGATCATCGTAATGACCTCTTGGAGTAAATTGACTCCAATCATATACCACAGGTATGGATGAAAATAATGTATCTTCACTTGTTCCTGAGGCGGACATTATTTTAGAAATTACGTCGTTAATCTTTGAAGTATTATTGGCATAATACGGACTAACCT
Organism: Bacteroidota bacterium; assembly: GCA_021817845.1. Lineage (GTDB taxonomy): Bacteria > Bacteroidota > Ignavibacteria > Ignavibacteriales > Ignavibacteriaceae > FEN-1297. Next base: position 3,954 of record JAKAFW010000017.1, on the reverse strand, counting down.
GTTGCCCTAATAAATTTAATGAAACGTTAAGATAGAAATCCGCGTCTTTAAGCATTTGAGTCATCGAAGGATTGTTTGAATAGACCGACTCTAAATTTGGAATGCCGGAATACATTTTATTTAGCATACTTTTTAAAGTATCAATGATAACGCTTAACTCAACATCCTTTAAAATATTATCGTAGGACATGTGCAGTGCGTACAGGATCGCATCTGTTGAAACAAAAACCGGTAAATCCTGCTGGAATATTTGCATAAAGGCTCCCCCGAAGGAACTGCCGTTTAGCCGCTCGCTGATAACAAAACCATTCTGCTGAAGCAGAGATTTTTCATAACTTGTTAAATTATATTTTGCGTCGATGCTGTCGAAATAAACTGCTGAAGAATCATTCATATGTATATTGGATGCAAACTTGCCGGCATTATAAAGCTGCAGTAATGACCCCGAAGAAATATTCCGGTGCGATTGAAGAAATAGCTTATAGTTTTCTACATTAAAATTATTGCTTTGTGCGGCGGTGTTTGTAACAAAAATAATCTGAAGTAAGAATATGCCAAATGACATAAAAATCTTTTTCATAACTTCCCTCAATTACTCCTATCGAATTTACTAAAATATAAAAATAAAGTAAACAGCTATCGGCAAATGCGCAATGGGCATTGGACCATAAATAAGGTAACCGAAGCAGACTTGTATAATAGTCGTTGGGTCATAATATGGGGAACCAAAAATTATGAAGGTTATTTATGAGCAATTTAGCAAAAAAAGGACACCTTATAGAGATTAGGAAGCGTTACTTTTTAGCAAAGAATTCTGAGAAATCTCTTATTCTTGATGAACTTTGAATCGTATGTAGTTTTAACAGGGAATATGCCATCAGGCTTATTTCAGTGGTAATCATTTAACTGCAAAGGATATAGTAATAGCTTTTAAATCTTTGCCTGCCTGGCAAGTAGGTTTTTTCTGTCAAGATATTTTCGGTAATAAAACTTCTCAATTTCATTGCATTTCCAATCTGTCCGGAATTATTTGGACTCTATCTGCCATTATTCAAACAATACAAATTTTACCCTATTTTATAATAGAAAAATAATCCCGCAAAATAATCCATTAAACTTTTCTCAAAGCTCATACTGTCTTTTTTATGGATGCATCTGCCTTTCTGCTTACTGCCATTTTTTTCTGATCTTGTACGAACATTTCAGCTTTCGCTTTTTCCATCTCAATAGTCTTGAGTGTTTCCGATTCTTCTTCCTTAAATTCAGATCGTAATACTACAATTTGTGCTTCCGTTGCTGCGCGTTTAAGTTCTAATCCAAATTGTTTGCGTTCAATGTCTTGTTTACGCAATAATTGTTCGGCATCGTTTTTCGCTTCCTGTGATAATCGAGCAGAACCGGTCAATACGCCTTCCGGACCAACATAAACATTGAGCAATTCAATTCCGTGATCGGTCAATTTGAACTCACGGATCTGATTGGAATGCGCCATACCGCGCGATTTAAGAATATACATTCCTCTATTACGTTCACCGCCAATTTCAATATCTCGTAAAAGCAGCCATGTATCTATCAACGATGATATCGACATATCTGTAAGCTCCTGATTATCTCCGGCATTCGAGAGACTTGCGAAGAATGCAGTGATATTATTCATCTTCAAATAATCCACAAGACGCAGCAACATTATTTTTACCTCAGTTTGGTTTCCTCCCATCACGAATGCATCAATCGGGTCTAAAATAACTATCTGCGGTTGGACTTTATTTATCAATTTAATACTTGTAGTTAGATGATGTTCCAATCCATGAAGTGTCGGGCGTGTAGCATGAAAGTTAAGCAAACCCTTTTTCACGTATAGCTCTAAATGTATCCCAACAGAAGACATATTGCGCATAAACTGACTGGGTGATTCTTCGAAAGCAAAATAGAGAACCTTCTCACCTCTCTTGCAAGCAGCTTCAACAAATTTTGCTGCAAGGCTCGTCTTGCCTGTTCCGGCAGTGCCGGAAACAAGCACTGTACTTCCTCGAAAATAACCCTTACCTGAAAGCATTGTATCAAGTCTTGGAATACCGGTAGAAATTCTTTCTTTAGATGAAATGTTATTCAAGCCCAGCGAAGTGACAGGCAAAACAGAAAATCCATCTTCGTCAATTAAGAAAGGATATTCGTTAGTGCCATGTGTTGAACCCCGATATTTAACAATACGCAATCGCCGTATGGATGATTGTTCGCTAACACGATGATCCAGCAGAATTACGCAATCAGATACATACTCTTCCAAACCCTGACGTGTCAATGTGCCGTTGCCCCGTTCTCCGGTGACTACTGTAGTAACGCCTTTCTTTTTCAGCCAGCCGAATAAACGTCTTAGTTCTGTTCGTACGACAGTAGCGTTGGGCAGCGCTGTAAATAGTGATTCAATCGTATCCAGCACAACACGTTTTGCCTGGATACTTTCAATTGCATTGTGAATGCGTACAAACAAACCTCTCAAATCATATTCACCGTCCTGTTCGATTTCTCCCCTTTCAATGTGAATGTGCTCAAGCCAAATCTTTCTATTTGCAACAAGCCTATCCAAATCAAAGCCTAACGAAGAAACGTTTGCCGTTAATTCTTTTTCAGTTTCCTCAAATGAAATAAATACGCCCGGTTCATTGTAAAGCGTAGCACCGCGAACAATAAACTCCATGGCAAATAGTGTCTTTCCACAACCAGCGCCTCCGCATACAAGTGTTGGTCTGCCTTTCGGTAATCCGCCGCCTGTTATTTCATCAAATCCTTGAATACTTGTGGGCGATTTTGGCAGGGTCATTCGCTGAAACTCTAATTTCTTTTTTTTCATAAGATTTAACTCCGAAAATGTCAATAATTCAGTAATATTTAGTAATTCTATTTTTCTACATTCAAATATTACAAATAACCATAAGACACGTCACTCACCCAAAGGGATGAAAAAGGGATTAATCCTTTTTAAGATGTCGGAATATTATTTCCTTTCCGGCAGAACCGCTGCCGATTGCCAACGGCAGAAGGCCCATGCCTGTTACTAATGCAGTCATCATAATTGGAACAAATCTCTCAGATGCGCCTAATATTGCAGTCTTTGAATTCCATTCTTTACCTTCAACATTTACCAAATGTTCATAATGTGAAATCAGCATCAATGAATTTCTCACAGTCATTCCGAATAATGTAATAAATCCTACCATCGAACCGAGACTCATTTGCCCGCCCGTTAAAAGGATAGCAATAATTCCGCCAACAAAAGCAAAAGGCAAGTTTGATAGGACAAGAAGAAGGTTTCTTATGTTTTTCAGAGCGATAAAAAGAAGAAGGATAATTCCAGCGGCGGCAATTACAGAATATAAAAGCAATTCATTTCTCGATTTAGATTGAGCAGCAGCAGTTCCGCCAAATTCAATGTATGTACCTCCGGGGAATTTAATAGATGATTCAATTTTCCCTTTTGCATCTTTTACAAATGAGACAACATCTGTTCCTTTAACATTACAAGTAATAGTCTGCACACGCCTCGCGCCGTCATGAAGGATAATATATCTTCCCGAAGTTTCATATATATCGGCAAGCTGACTTATTAATATTTTCAGAATTAAATACCGGCTGTATATCAGACAATGCCGCTTCAACATTTTTAGTGACCTCAAGAGTGTTTGTTCCATATTGCCCGTAAACCATCAGCATTACTCCCGGCTTGCCTTCAATAGTTGCGCTGCCAATCGGAGGCTCCGGTGCAATAAGTACATCTGCCACGTCAGCAAGAGTAATGTTTAGGTTATTTTTATGAACAATAACTGTCTTAATGAGAAACCTCCGAGGTTTTCCTAAACCTCGGAGTTATTCCGTTTAAAGTCCAATAAATTTTAGAAAATATTTAATTTATTTTTTGAACTTAAAAAGTTCTGTTCTTTGGCATAATGTTTTGAC
>JAKAFW010000089.1:0-4095 GCA_021817845.1 Bacteroidota bacterium | reverse complement strand
TAGCCACAAAGACTCGGAGACACAGAGGACTCACTATAGAAAAACGGTACGATAAAATTTTTTAATTTTTCCTAAATATTTTACACCCTACCTCCGAGGTTTAGGAAAACCTCGGAGGTTTCTCATTTCCGAAGCCACAAGGGATACATAATTTTTCTTCTACTGACATTTTAGCTATTCTGGAATACCTATTGAATAAGCAACCTTATTTTAATAATACAAATTTCTTAGTAACAGTTTTATCCTTTGTAATTAGCTGGTAATAATAAACTCCACTTGATAACCCTTCTGAGTTAAAAATTATTTTGTGGAATCCGGTATTTTTATATTTATCTTCTAAAATTCTAATTTGTTCACCATTCGAGTTAAAAATAATTATTTTAACTCGCATAGCCTTAGGAATCTTATAGGATATAGTAGTACTAGGATTAAAAGGATTCGGATAATTTTGTAGCAGAAGGAAATCATTTGGACGGTTCGGTTGGTCATCTATTGAAGTAACAGTTTTCACTCCGGGATCAAGCATCCGATAAGTACTTACATATCCGAAATGATTTGCACTTCTGTTTAGTTCGTACACCAAACTATCTATATCAATATTTTGCACAGACCAAAATTCATCTATTTGCTGAATATCTTTAAGTGTATCGCTCTTAATCACAGAAGCAGTAATATTGTTAAAAAAATTATCTCTTTCCTCTTTTTCTGTTATGTAATTAAATTTAACCTCAATAATTCCGCCATAATATTTTAGCGCATTGATTTTAATGGAATCTACGTGACCGTATCCCATGCCGTAAATTATTTGTTCTCCATTTAAAACTGGGAAAGCAAGCTTTGCTGGATCTAAAATAAAATCCCAAGTTTCTCTTTCACCAGGCTGGAAGTATCTATCACACCAATCCGCAAGAATGCCAACTCTCATAAACTCAACGCCTTTAGCACCTACCCAAACGGGGTAAACACATTCAGGATGAAATAATAGAGTAGAGTCAGTATTATTAAATAAGCTGACACTAACATTAATAACTTCACCGTAAGTATAATTTGCTTTATTTGTAGTAATAGTAAATAAACCTTGTGGAAATAATTTTAGAGTGAATATCAAGGGAAGAAAGAAAATAAAAAATAATTTTTTCATAAAATTACCTACCTTGCCGCCTAACGGCATGTTAGCTCCGATGTAATTACTATAATAAAAAATCATTGTATTTATTATAAAGTATCTGATTGTTAAAATAAAGACTATTTTAAATTCGACACGATAAATGATTCTGTATTCACCCTGAAATACTTCTCAAATTTCTTCTCTATTCGCTTCCGGCACTTTTCTTTTCCTTGCAGGTTTTTTTGATAACGTTTCAACTTTCTAAAAAATCCTGTCAATCATTTTGTGCGCTTCTGAGTTGTTATCTATTGCAATATATTCAAAGATATTTTCCAACCTTTTCAACTGCTAATGCGGACCAGATTATTTTCATAATTTAGTTCTCTTAGCAAATTTCTTTTTTACTTCTTGATGTGTCTCATTTCCATTACATTATTAATTTGTTCTTCTGCTAACTTTATATCTTCTAGCACTTCTAATTTATCAATCAATGAATGATATGCAGAAACATCTAATAATATTGCAGAGCTTTTACCATTTTGAGTAATAATTAAGGATCTTTTGGTTTGTTCTACTTTGTCGAAATGAAAAGCCACTTTAGAACGAAATTTGAAGAGGGGTTGAATATCCTGGTCTAATCGTATTTTATACATAACTACTACCAGTCTTATATTGTGCACTTAAACGTACTATATTTGGCACAATATTTCAATATTAGAGTATATAATCTTCAGTGACGCATTGCGCCAAGATTAATGTAACCATAGCCAGATGATAAATTAGTCTTTAGGTCATAATATAAATAGCCATAAACATTAAATGGTACTGTACCTATGAATCATTCACTAAAAAGGAAAAGACTAATATTGTTCCTTTATTCTTTTACCTTTTAATCTATTTATTATAATATCTTGATTTTGTATAATTTCAGTTACGTTTTATTATGACCCAAAAACGACAGTCTAATAAAATTAACACGAGTGCTGAAGGTCAAAGAATAATTTAATTTTTCAATGTTTTATTAATATTTCAGAATCTGAATGATATCTTTGAAAACTTTTAATAACTCACGTTACGCATGTTTTTTGTCTATTGCCCCGGCATTCATGCCGGGGTAGGGTTATCAAAACAATACATGGGCTTTAGCCCCATATTTGCGTTTTATGTGGCTAAAGCCAAAATCGTTTTTTATCGATTTAATCCCCGTCATAAACCTGCCTGACCGGTAGGCAGGTGTCGGGGCAATTGATAGTACCATAATGCGTAAGGTGAGTTAATAAATCTACTCATATCTTAAAGCCTCAATGGGATCAAGGCTAGCCGCTTTGTAGGCAGGATAAGTTCCAAAGATAACTCCGACAACTACACAGGTGAGCATCCCAATCAATACCCAGTCAACAGGAATTACAGCTTTTGCGTATAACTGACTCCCCGCAATAATGCCGACAGATACACCGAGAATAATTCCTATCACTCCCCCGATCAAAGATAAAGTTACTGCCTCAAAAAGGAATTGCATAAGTATATCTATTTTTTTTGCCCCGATGGCTTTTCTAATTCCTATTTCTTTTGTTCTTTCAGAAACGGAAACTATTTCGTTAATTTTCATAAAGTTCCCACTTTATTTATTTAAATGAAAGTAATTTGCCTTCAAAAAACCGGAGATAATTAACGCAGTTTTAACTTTTAGAAATTATTCATACCTCAATGCTTCTATAGGGTCCATGTTCGCGGCTTTGTATGCCGGATAAGTTCCGAAAATAATACCGACTAAGATACATAATGAAAAGCCTATGAACACCCAGTCAACCGGAATTGCCATTTGGGCATTTAATTGAGAACCGGCAAGGTTACCAACCCCGACTCCTAAGACGATTCCAATTAAACCTCCAATCATGCAAAGCGTAATTGCTTCAACAAGGAACTGCGCAAGTATTGATGATCTTCTTGCGCCAATTGCTTTTCTAATCCCAATTTCTCTTGTCCTTTCTGTAACCGATACGAGCATTATATTCATTATACCAACACCCGCAGCTATCAAAGCAATAATCGATACAGCCATTGCGCCAATTTTTACTCCGCCCGTAATATTGTTAATCTGTCCGATCAAGGAGTCATTACTATAAATATCAAAATCATTATCTTTCCCCGGTTCAACTTTTCTAATAGTCCTCATATAGCCTATTGCGGCATCAATAGTGGCATTATAGTCTCCTTTTGTATAAGACATAACCGTAATATTAACACTCTTTCCATACTTCCCATATTTGGATTCGAAAGTGGTTAGCGGCATTATAACATTATTATCTCTGCTAGAGCCAAACATTGAGGGCTGCTTATCAAGGACTCCTATTATTTTAAGAGGAAGGCCGTCAACTCTTATATATTGTCCAACAGGATCAATATTTGGGAAAAGCTTTGTGACGACATCCTGCCCAATATCGCAAACATCGTTAGAATATTGTACATCCAAAGATCTTATTTCTCTTCCTGACGCAATTGACCAATTATTAGTTTTGAATGCTTCGGATGTAATTCCGCCGACTTGAATATTTGGATTAGTTTCTTTTGCATCGAATTTAATTACCTTACCGCCTTGCCATTGTTCTGCACCAACATACTGTGCTTCAGTAAGCATACTTTTCAACCGGTAATAATCATCGAGCGTAATATCTTTTCTATTTCTATATTTCAACCATGCGCCCGGACCACCGGACATTATTGCTGGAAACTTTTGAATTTGAAAAGTATTTTGTCCAAGCATTGAAAGTCCATTTTGAATACTATCTTGAAGCATTGTAATAACTGTCATTATAACAATGATTGAAAATATTCCGACAACTACGCCCAGAACGGTAAGCATCGTTCTAAGTTTATTCCCTTTTATTGATTGAAGGGAAATCATTACTATTTCACTTAGTTTCATTTATTCAAACCTCAAAGCTTCTACAGGGTCCATCTTAGCCGCAGTATATGCAGGTGCAAAT
>JAKAFW010000088.1:0-4128 GCA_021817845.1 Bacteroidota bacterium | reverse complement strand
CGTTATGGATGGGCTACTTCTAATTCACAGTTGAATGCTCTTGGAAGCCGTTATGGATGGGCTACTTCTAATTCACAGTTGAATGCGCTTGGCAGCCGTTATGGATGGGCAACTTCTAATTCACAATTGAACGCACTTGGCAGCCGCTACGGATGGGCTACTTCTAACTCACAGTTGAGTGAGCTTGGCAGCCGTTATGGATGGGCTACTTCTAATTCGCAGTTGAGTTTATAATAAGACTTAAGCAGCATGCCTGAAGTGGAGAAGGCATGTTAGTTCCTATAATAAATAAACAGGTAAAGCAAGCCTTCAAATTAATCGTTGAAGGCTTGTCTGTTATAAGTTCCTTCCGATCGGGGAATTGGTGCATAAAAATTTTTTATGAAATGAAAAAATTAAATTATGGGAGGTAATATTAAAAAGCTTTTTTATTTTCTTTTTTTATTGTTCATAAATTTATTACTTAACTTTCAAACTGTTTTCTCACAATGCGGTGCAGGTGATACAAGCCCAATGTGGGTTAAAGCCTTAACAGGCACTAACTACACTGTAGCCTGGGATGGAATTTCGACCGGTCTGCATTTTACAAGGGATATTTACGGCACTCCCCTTCCTACATCAGAAGTAGAATCTATAATCCGAGCATCAATAGATAATGCTATTGAAGTATGGACAGCAGCAGCAAATAACCAAGGGCATATATTAAGTATGACCCAAGTTACTGACCCAAGTTTCGCAAATATCAAAGTTCAATTTACTAATTCAGGGAGCCCAGAAGACTATGGTGATGCATTAGGTTCATTAATAAATATTGCTTCACAGCATACCTGGACCGATGATCCAAATCTTATCACCAATTACCCCGACCTTTATACAATTATGGTGCACGAAATGGGGCATATTTTTCTCGGGGCTGGGCACGCTGCAAATACATCAAAAAGCGTTATGTATTATTCTAATCTCCAAGTAAAAAGAAAACTGACATATTGTGATTTAACTACTACCCTTAATTTCTATAATCCATACTATACAGTTACAGTTAAAAACAGCTTTGGTGTGCTGGTACTATGAAAATTGATGGCGTAGTTAATAGTATACCAGCAGAAGGGCTTACCTTAACCGGTTGGAGAGAAACAAGCTTTCCGCATACCCTCGAAGCTGTTGACCAGGTTATTGACAGGTATTCATACACTTCTAAAAATAACTGGACTCCTCGAATCGGGCCGCAATTAAATGGCAGGCAAATACAAATTTCTGCTGCAAATAATACATACACCGCTAATTTTAATACTGCTACAGGAGTAGTTTTTCAAAACTATTTTGTCGGAGTAAGCAGCGGCGGTATTTTTAAAGTAAATGGCGTTCAGGTCAACGCTCCTTATACAGTTTACCTTAGTGCAGGTAATACAGTTACGGTTGAGGCTCCATCTCAGATCGTTAATGGGGTACAATATAATTTTTTGAACTGGCAGTATTACGACTTTCAGAATCCGAGAACTTTTAATACTTCAAGCGACTATATCAATACTGCTTACTATCAGGGCAAACCAACCCCTACTCCAAATGTCCAGATAAATGAAAATATGGTAGTTAATCAGCCAATACACATAACCTGGAGTGAACACCCGAACGCTAATGTTACCCAATACAATATTTACAGAAAAGTTAAGCACAGTAAGTATTATGGTTTTGAGGGACCGATCTTGCTTGCTGCTTTACAGCGCGGTGTAACATCATATTATGATTATGATTACGTTTACACGAACGGTTATACCGATGATCTTTTATGGTATGATGTCAGAGCTTTTTATAAACCAGAACAAACATTTGCAGACTCTAACTATTTAGCTGTGTTTGGTGCAGGCGGCAGATTTATCGCCAAAGCAAATGACGGAAATAATGATAAGATTATCTTATCAAAGGATGCAATTCCCGATAAATATAATCTTGATCAGAATTATCCTAACCCGTTTAATCCCGGCACACAGATAAAATATGCGATTAAAGATGCTGGTTTTGTTACAATCGAAGTATTTGATGTTTTAGGAAGACTAATTACAACGCTTGTAAACGAAGAAAAACCTGCTGGATATTTTACTGTAAATTTTGATGCGGCAGGATTAAGCAGCGGGATTTATTTTTATACTATTAAAACCAACGGGTTCTTTGACAGAAAGAAAATGATCCTGTTGAGGTAATAGTTTTAAAAACGCAGCTTATGTTTGAAGCAGTTAGTCAGACTTTCCGCAGCACAGAATAAAATTCTGTGCTGCGGTATAATATAAAATAGCAGCTTATGTAATCGGGAGAGATAAAAACATATTTTGTATTACAAGGTCAAATATTTTAGATTTAAGCCAGTGAAGAATTTTAAGACAAATATTTTCTTATAAAATTTTATCTAAAAATGAAAAACATATTTAAATATTTTACAGCAATTATTTTTACTCTTACAATAACACAATGCAGTAACCCGATAGAACCACCTAAGCCAAAGGTTATAAAAGACCCGAAAGACTACACCTGGACTGTAGATACACTGAGATACACTTCCTATGACCAAACCTTTCTGAGAAGAATCTGGGGTGATTCCCCTGATAACCTGTATATCGTTGGGCATAGCAGCAATGCTATTGCAGGACAAATGTGGCACTATGACGGAAAAGCCTGGTCTCCTGTTTCACTGCCTTTTACGCGAAGCAGGGAGCTTTATGGTATTTATGGTTTTAGCTCAAAAGATGTTTGGGCAGTTGGAAGTGAAGGACAAAACCCAAATGATGCCCGTTATGACAGCAGCTACGTTCTGCATTATGACGGAAATTCCTGGAAAGACGTTAACATCAATGGCGGAGAAGTACTAACTTCTGTATGGGGAAGTTCTTCAACGGATGCTTGGACAGGGGGAAGGAATAATTTATTTCATTTTGATGGAACTAGTTGGAAGAAGATTATTAGTTATGGTGCTTCTAGTAATATGCACTTCCTCAGTATTGCTGGTTTTTCTTCAAGTGATATTTACTTTATCAAAGATGACGCTACACAGTATCCGTACAAAGAATATTTTTATTTATATCATTTCGATGGTCAATCAATAAGTATAATAGATTCAACTGATAATGTTGCTAACACTAACCTGCCAAAGTTTGGAGCTCTTTTGAGAATAATTGATGGCTCACTTTATAGCAGTAGCAGCGGTTTATTCAAGAGAATTAGTAATAACTGGAATGTCATTTTAGCCGATACAAAAATTATAGCGGTAAATGGAACAAACTCAAACCACATTTTTGCTGCTGGATTTAGCACAAATATCTATTATTATGACGGAAACACCTGGAGAAATCTAACTCCCATACCGGGCTTTAATCTTCCGATATATGACATTATTGTTTTTGATAATGAAGTATTTATGGTTGCTACTGACGGATGGATAACCTATATACTTCACGGGAAGTAAAAAAAGTTTTCTTTAATGAAATAATGAAAAAGACATTTAAATATTTTGCAGCAGTTATTTTTACTCTTACAATAACACAATGCAGTAACCTAAACAGAACAGTCTATAAAGAATTACATTGTGCTTACTCTCTTTGAATCGGAATTTATATTTATCAGTTAAGGTCAGGAAGTTTTATTGCAAACAGAAAATTACTGCTGATGAGATAGTATAAAATTTGTCCGCCTTTAAGGCGAGACTCCGTCAAAGACGAGTAGGGGAGGATCTCAGACCCTCCCCTACTTCGGAAGACAGGTCACTCCTAAGTTGATCCGGCAACTGCCAGACGGTGGACAGGTGTTGATGAAGTAAGTTCTTCCGATAAAACCTCCGAAGTTTTACAACCTTCGGAGGTTCATTCTCAACCCAAATCCTCCATTATTTTTTTGGATTTAATTATTTGTAAATTAAAGTCCCGCATTTGGCGGGACTTTTTTACAAAATATTTTGTGAACAATTGAATCCTCAGCGAAATAAAAAAAATAATCCGGCAACTGCCGGATTACACTTTTCAATATTATTGGTTTTTATTTTTCTCACCGTTTCAAAGCCTGTTCTTTCCCAGGTAGACTGGTATGAAGCAGAAAGCAGTCACTTTAAGGTTATTTACAGAAAAGCGGATTCTGTTTTTGTTC
>JAKAFW010000087.1:0-4180 GCA_021817845.1 Bacteroidota bacterium | reverse complement strand
CGATAAGATCTTCTCTCTTTCTCCCTCTAATTCCGCTAATTTCATCTCTCCCTCCTGTATTACGACAGGAGGAATATACCTAAATCTCCCCTAATTCACAAATATCCCCCTTTTTTGTCGCACACCCGTTGGTCATTCAGAAGATTTGAACGGTGCTAATTATGTATATGAGAAAGATGGATTGATAATCAGATACTGTCATTATTTGTGTAATTATAAACTTTGTTATAAAACCGGAACTAGAATTGACTCTAATGGTTTCGTATATGTTTGTATGGGGCAAAGAGGTAAATACCAAATAAATAATATTGAAAAATTATCTATTTCAGCTAGCACTCTTGAAAGAGCTACTAGTGAAAGTTGCTCAAATTGAATAAACATTTATGGAAAAATCATTTTACATAATTAAACCAGAAGCATTTGCGAATCGGATAGCAATACAAGAGAAAATAATTAGCAACAAATTAAAAATTGTTTCTTTAAAGACTATTCTTTTGCCAGAATTTATTATTACTCAAATTTACCCAAATATGAGTTCCGACTTGTATTCGGCGACAATGAAATATTTAAGATGTGGCTTTAGTGAATTAGGTATTGTAGAGGGAGAAAATGCAATATCATTATTGTTAGAAATTGGTGGAAAAGATACTAATCCAAATAAATGTGAAATAGGAACGATTAGAAATATGTTTGGCGATAAAGTTGAAGTCATTTATGGTAATGCTGTTTACTTTAAGAATGGTTTTCATCGTTCACACAATTACATTGAAGCAGTTAGAGATATTGAATTATATGAAAAATGTTAATTGCTTTTATCGAACTGGAATTGCATATAACACGCCGCTCAACGCGGACAGCGTTTTTCAGTGCGGCATTAGTGTAATTATAACATTGTGTTTGCAAAGTTAAGTTGCTCTTTAAGGTAGGTTGTTCTAAGAAACATTTTTATAAATAAAAGTAGTTGCAACTATTCGGCATTTATGTCCTGGGCTGCCGGTTAGCGGCAACGTCGTTAGCCCGCCACTTGCGCACAAGTAACCAGCAATAAATCGTGTAGGAGATTTTATGTCGCCAGAACAAGGTATCATAAAGGGAGATACCCATCAGAAATTAAGTGGTGTCGGATTTATCATGGGGACTTTTCTAATAATAATCGGGAGTCTTCTGCTCCCACATGCCACCAATCTGAGCGACGTGCAAGCCATGCAGAAAGCGTATGGTGAACATGCAACCCTATTGCAAGCCTGTGCTTTATTATTGACATTTGGTTTCTTGGCTGTGGTGATTGGCACGTCAGGAATTTATCAGTCTATTACAAATGATGGCTCTGCTTGGGCTCGTTTAGGTTTCTATTTTCATTTAGTAGGAGCCGCACTTTGGACGGTAGGTATGTCTTTGGATGTCTCTTATCCATCCGCAATCATTAACTGGCTTGAGTCACCCGCTTCGAGTAAGGAAGTAGCGTATAGCGTTGTTACAGTGCTCTCGCCTGTTGGGTTCGGTCGGGGAACGTTCCCATTGAATGTCATTGTCAACTGGCTGGCTTTTACCTTCTTCGGTATTGCAATGGTTCGGAGCACTGCGTATGCTCACTGGATGGGATGGAGTGAACTGCTCTTAGGTATTATGGGATTAGTGTTAGGGATAATAATGACGTTTACAGGGCGCGAAGCCCTTATAGATGTCTTTGTAATATTTATGGTGCTAAACCTAATTTGGTGGTTGGCTTGTGGTATCTGGGTTGTTCGAAAAGTATGGTAACGAAAAAAAAACGGGCTAACACAGCGTGCAGCCGACAAGTAGGAGTCGCCGCGTTTTTTGGCAGTTTTCAACGCCTCGGCAGAATCCTGCTCCCAAGCATTCTCTCGTCCCGCCCACTTGCGGCTAACGCAGGCCGTTATATGCACAAATATGGAACTATAAATTCAGCCAAGAATTAGGTATCTTTGATAAAGAAAAATCAAATAGGTAAAAAAGTGAATTCAAAGCACTTGATAATAAATGGCGACTCTAGATATATGGGAGAACTAAATGATGATTCTGTTCATCTAGTAATCACATCTCCACCATATTGGCAATTAAAAGACTATGGAACTGACGATCAGATCGGTTTTAATGATAGCTATGAGAGTTATATAAATAATCTTAATCTTGTCTGGAAAGAATCTTATCGTGTTCTTCATAATGGCTGTCGTTTGTGTATTAATATTGGCGACCAATTTGCCCGTTCCGTTTATTATGGGCGATACAAAGTAATCCCTATACGAACTGAAATAATAAAGTTCTGTGAGACAATCGGTTTTGATTATATGGGAGCTATTATTTGGCAAAAGGTTACAACTATAAATACAACTGGTGGTGCAACTGTTATGGGATCCTTCCCTTATCCACGAAATGGAATTCTAAAGTTAGATTACGAGTTTATTCTCATTTTCAAAAAAATTGGAATTGCGCCAAAAGTATCTAAAGAAAACAAAGAACTTTCCAAGATGACCACTGAAGAATGGAATACATATTTTCAAGGTCATTGGAATTTTGGCGGCGCAAAACAAGATAGCCATATTGCAATGTTCCCCGAAGAACTTCCAAAACGACTTATTAAAATGTTTTCATTTGCCGGGGATACAATTCTTGATCCATTTCTCGGAAGTGGAACTACTTCTTTAGCAGCTAAGAACTTAAATCGAAATTCTGTAGGTTATGAAATCAACTCTGAGTTTATCCCAAATATCAAAGACAAATTATCAGTTGACGAGAATAAAATATTTGAAGAACACTCATATGAGTTTGTCAAGCAAGGAAATATTCAAGTAGATTTCCAAAAAGAAATTGAAAATCAACCATACATTTTCAGAGACCCACATAAACTTGATAAAAAAATTGACGTTAAGAAACTTCAATTTGGTTCAAAGCTCGATAATAATGGTAGCAAGAGAGAGGAATATTATTCTGTAAAAGAAATAATTAGTCCAGAATTATTAAAGTTAAGTAATGATTTGATTGTAAGGTTAATAGGAGTTAAAGAAAAAGTAGAAGTAAACGGAAAAGCAAAGGAATTTCTTATTAATAAAACGAGAGGACAAAAAGTATATTTGAAATACGATGAACAAAAGTATGATGATAAAGACCAATTGCTTTGCTATCTCTATTTGCAAAATAAAACTTTTATTAATGCTCATCTTATCAAGGAAAAGTTAGCTCTTGTTGATACTGCCATCAATTTTAAATACAAAAATAAATTTCTTCATTTACTCGGGAATAATAATGGCTAAAGAGTGGATTCTAAATAGTGTAATGAATCGTTTCCAACTTAACTTCAAGCGTAATGTTGGTCCAACTTCTGAATCAATTAGAAAATGTGCACCTAAAACCGTTGAAGAATGGGAAGAATACTATTTTAAAAATGTTAAAAGTAAAGAACACATTACTGAACTTGGGGAAAAGCTTTATGTAAAAATAACCGAAGTAGTTCAAGCTGAACTTGACGATATTACTGAACAAGACTGTATTGAATATTTGATTAATATAGTTATCCATCGCACCTTTGACGGATATATGACTGAAATAGAAACAATTTATGGACAGCTTGAAAAGATTTTAGAAATAAAAATTGAACCTGCCCCAGATGATTGGGACAGACTTTTTAATGTTGATTTTTTTATCAAAATAAATGATAAATATATTGGTCTTCAGATAAAACCAGTTAATGATGGTATTCAACTTCCAGAGATTTTCAAAGAACGAGCTATTCAAGAAGAAACCCACCTTAAATTCACTGAAGTATTCGGCGGAAAAGTATTTTATGTTTTTTCAACAAAGATAAATGGCAAAAAAGAAATTGTTAATAAAGAAATTATTGACGAAATCAAAAACGAAGTTGAAAGACTAAAAAAAACCATAAAGTGCATATAACAAGCCAATCAAGCGGACGCCGTTTTCGCATTTGGCATTGTTGTAATTATTGGCTTTATAATTCCGTATGAAGTTACTTGATAGAGTAATTTATTTTTTAAAAATCTTTTAATAATAATTGGCATTTGCTTTTTAAGTGGCATTGTTATTCTGGGGCGCCGCTTATCGGCAACGCCGTTAGCTGACTTGTGCGATTGCTTGGCGATCACAGCTGGTTCAGGTTGGGCACAACAATCCAGTAACCGGTATGCCTTTTCGACACAGCCGT
>JAKAFW010000052.1:0-17870 GCA_021817845.1 Bacteroidota bacterium | reverse complement strand
TTTAACTGCCGGTATTTATCTTTCACGCTCGAAGATGAAAACGTTAATTTTAAATGAAGGAACTGTGGGCGGACAAATTATTTTAACTCATGAAATTGCTAATTATCCCGGTATAGAGAAAATATCCGGCTATCAGTTAGCTAATGTTATGAAGAATCAAGCAAAAAGCTTTGGTTGTACAATAAAGTCGAACATAAAAATTACCGGAATGAATTTGACCAGTGAAGTTAAATCTGTTGAAATAAATAAAAAAGAAATATATTCTGCCGGCTCGGTTATATTCGCTACTGGAGGAAGGTCGAGGAACTTAAATGTTCTAGGAGAGGATAAATTTAAGGGTAAAGGGATTTCCTATTGTGCAACTTGCGACGGTGATTTTTTCCAGGATAAAAATATTATTGTCGTCGGAGGCGGTAATTCTGCGCTTGAGGAAGCTGTTTCACTGACCAAATATGCGAGCACGGTTACAATTGTTCATCAATTTGAAAATTTTCAGGCTTTTGAACACGCAGTAGAAGAAGCCCAAAATAATCCGAAAATAAACTTTATGATGGGATCAAAAATTAAAGAATTTATCGGAGAGAATTCTCTTGAGAAAGTCATAATAGAAAATCTGAACACTCTTGAAATTTCTGAAATGAATATTGAAGGTGTATTTATTTTCATTGGCTATCAGCCGAATACAGAATCTCTGAAAGGGATTATAACCTTAAACGACAAAAATGAAATTATTGTAAATGAGAATTACGAAACAAATATCCCGGGAGTTTTTGCAGCAGGTGATTCAATTCAAAAAAAATACAGGCAAATAACCACTGCCGTTGCAGATGGAACAATCGCAGCCTTAAGCGCTATCGAATATATTAACAGTACCAAAATTCTAAATCATGCATAGTTTTTTTCAAAGCTAAATCTTGGCTACAAAGTCCATGCAATTTGGAAGAGCTATAGCATTATCTAAATTATTTGTAAATTCATTCTGTAAAGTTTATAAAAGAAGGAGACAGAATGAATTTTAATTATTTAAAAAGACTTTCCATTGTTTTATTTTTCCCAGCTTCTATAATCTATAGCCAATCCGGAAAAGTTGTCCAAGTTTCAATGCCGGATGATCGGAACCCCGTTGAAACCTCAATCGCAATCAATCCCCAAAGTCCCAAGAACATAATCGCCGCTTTCCTTTCATACGATAAAGGTCTACCTGGATTTACGGATTTTACTTATACTTCCTTTGATGGCGGCTTAACTTGGAAAGAAGTTAAAACCGATAACCCACAAAAAAGGATTCAAGGAGATGATGCTGTAGCATTCGGCAAAGATGGTATTGCGTATCATTCTTATCTTTCCTTTTACGGATTGGGAAATGAAAAATCAAAACGGCCTTCATCTGGAATATTTATTAACTCTTCTTCAGATGGAGGAATTACCTGGCCGACACATTCCATTGTAGTAGACCATATAAATACTTCCGCACCGATGGAAGATAAACCTTATGTCGTTGTAGATAATTCTGATTTATCAAAATATAAAAATAATGTGTATGTAGCTTGGACACATTTTCAGAATTATGGGAGCAATGATCCTGCCGACTCCTCTCAGATATATTTCTCTAGCTCTATCGACAGCGGAAAAACATTTACGTCACCGGTAAGAATTTCTACAACTGGCGGGGATTGCAGAGATAGTAGCAACACTGTCGAGGGGGCAATTACTTCAGTTGGACCAGAAGGTGAAATTTATATAGTATGGGCTGGCCCTAAGGGTTTGGTATTTACTGAATCAGTAGACGGTGGAAAAACATTTAGCCCAGAAAAAGTAATTGGCTTTATTTATCATGGATGGGATATAAAAGTTCAAGGTATTGAAAGAGCCAACGGAATGCCTGTTACAAAAACTGATTTAAGCAATGGGAAATATAAAGGATCAATTTATGTTAATTGGTCTGATGATAGGTTTGGCGATCCGGATATTTTTCTAAAATATTCTCGTGATGGAGGTAAAACCTGGTCGAATACTATTCGCGTAAACGACGACAGCCTAAGAAACGGAAAAGCGCAATTCTTTACTTGGATGTCTGTCGATCCTGTTGATGGCTCCGTAAATATTGTTTTTTATGATAGGGAGGATACTTTTGGAAATCTAACCGGTGTTACACTTGCCAGAAGTATAGATGGCGGTATAACTTTTGTAAACTTCAAACTGAATGTTGATTCATTCGACTGCAATAATAAAATCTTTTTCGGTGATTATACGGGTATTGACGCATATGATGGATTTGTTATTCCAATTTTTATGCACTTTATTGACAAAGTTAACATATCAGTATCAGCAGCGCTATATCATTTTAAACCAGGTACACAAGAACAAAAATAAATTTATCATCTAAATGGAAATATGATGTGCAAAATGTGTTCTTGAATTTACAAATTTATTATTAAGTTTATTCCGTAAATTAAATTTTGAAGGAAGTTTTTATGGACAAAATTGATCAAAAGCCAGAACATGATACTGAATTTAAGTTCATGAAATATTTTATTTTTTTAATCTTGTTATTTCCTATTTTAGTATCTTCTACTGTTTTCCCAAAGAATAGTGAAAAAGACATCTTACGCGCAACTTTAAAGAATGGTCTGCGTGTAGTTATTGTTAGAAATACATTAGCTCCGGTTGTTACAACCGAGATCAACTATATAGCCGGATCCAATGAAGCGCCCAAAGGTTTTCCAGGTACTGCCCATGCTCTTGAACATATGATGTTCAGAGGCAGTAAAGAACTCTCTGCGGATCAACTTGCGGACATTACCGCTGCAATGGGAGGAGATTTTAATGCCGATACCCGTCAAACCGTTACGCAATATTTCTTTACCGTACCCTCTGAAGACTTGGACGTTGCACTTCACATCGAAGCTATAAGAATGAAAAGTCTTTTAGCAACTGATTCTCTATGGAAGAATGAGCGAGGCGCAATTGAACAAGAAGTGGCTTCCGATCTTTCCAATCCACAATATGTTTTTTACACAAAGCTTTTAAAAGAAATGTTCAATGGGACGCCTTATGATCATGATGCTCTTGGAACACGTCCTTCGTTCGATAAAACTACTGGAGCAATGCTTAAAAAATTTCACGACAATTGGTATACTCCTAACAACGCTGTGCTTGTTATTGTTGGAGATGTAAACCCTAAGGCTGCACTTGATGAAGTAACTAAATTATTTGAAGCAATTCCTTCAAAGAAGACTCCAGATAGACCTGAAATAAATCTTAAGCCGGTTAAACCAGACACATTAAATTTAAAGACAGACCTTCCATATGGTTTAGCGTTAATTACCTTTCGATTACCTGGTTCAGATAGCCCCGATTATTCAGCAGTGCAAATTCTATCCGATGTTTTAAGCAATCAAAGGGGAAATCTTTATTCAATGTTAGTTCCAACAGGTAAAGCACTTTACGCAGGATTTCAATATAGCGATCTTCCACAATCAGGATTGGGGTTCGCGCTTTCAGTTTTTCCGAAAGGTGCAGACTCAAAATATCTTATTAAAGAAGTTCAATCCATTTTGGATAAAGAAATTCAAAATGGATTGTCTGAAGATTTAGTAGAAGCGGAAAAACGACATGAACTTGCAGATGCAGAATTTCAGAAAAACTCCGTATCTGGGCTCGCATCGGCATGGTCTGAAGCGGTTGCTGTGGAAGGAAGAAATTCACCAGAAGATGATTTGAATGCAATGGAAAAAGTGACTGTTGCTGATGTAAATCGAGTTGCAAAAAAATATTTAGATTTCAATCATGCAATCTTTACAATACTCACTCCACAATCATCCGGCAAACCAATTTCCCAGAAAGGATTTGGAGGATCGGAATCTTTCGCTCCCAAAAATCCAAAAGAAGTCAAGCTTCCATTATGGGCTTCCAAAGCTTTAGGGAGATTATCTGTACCGGCATCCGACGTAAATCCTACAGTTACAATATTACCAAATGGAATTAAGCTAATTGTTCAACCCGAAACTGTAAGTAATACTATAAGTGTTTACGGAGAAATTAAAAGTAATTCTGCACTTGAAACTCCAAAAGGCCATGATGGCGTTGACGGAGTATTACAACAATTATTCTCTTATGGCTCAAAAAATTTAGACAGAATAGACTTCCAGAAAGCTTTGGATGATATAGGTATTTATGAATCTGCCGGAACTTCATTCTCTGTTAAAACACTTTCTAATCATTTTGATAAAGCCGTAGAATTACTTGCAGAAAATGAATTAAACCCCGGTTTGCCTGATAATGCTTTTAACATAATAAAGATGCAATCTGCCGCAACAGTTGCTGGTGAATTAAAGAGCCCTGATTACTTATTTGGTCGAGCTTTAACCAAAGCACTTTATCCAGAGAATGACCCCATACAACGCGAGGCAACTCCCGAGACCATTAATTCACTTAAGCTAAAAAATGTAAAAGATTATTTTGCAAAGGTATATCGCCCCGATTTAACGACTATTGTAGTAATAGGAAATGTTAGTCCCGTTATGGCTAAAGAAGTTATTGAAAAATATTTTGGTAGTTGGAAAGCTGAGGGACAAAAACCAGAGACAGAACTTCCACCAGTGCCATTAAATAAGCCTGTAACATCTTCTGTACCGGATCAGAGTCGAGTTCAGGATAAGGTAACTCTTGCTCAGACATTAGCGCTTACCCGTTCTAACCCTGATTATTATGCGCTTGAACTTGGAAATCATGTTCTTGGCGGCGCTTTTTATGCAACAAGATTTTATAAGGATTTGCGTGAGAACGCAGGTTTAGTTTATTATGTTACCTCGTCTTTTAACATAGGGAAAACGCGTGCGAATTACTCGGTAAATTATGGATGTGATCCTCCAAATGTTTTAAAAGCTCGAGTGATTATTGAACGTGACTTGAAGCAAATGCAAACTAATAATGTAACTGCGCATGAACTCGAACAGGCAAAGGCAATGCTTATGCGAGAAATTCCTCTTTCCGAAGCAAGTTTAAGTAGTATTGCAGGTGGTTTACTTTCGCGCTCAGTTAGTGAGCTTCCCTTAGATGAACCTACAATTGCTGCTAAAAAATATCTCCAATTGAATGCTAATGAAGTTAGGAGAGCTTTTGCAAAGTGGATTCGTCCTGTGGATTTTGTTCAAGTCACCGAAGGACCAAATCCAAAATAGTTAGGTTGTGACTTATGTGGTTTTAAAATGAAGGAGTTTTGGAATGATGGATTGAAGGAATTTAATTTCACCATCATTCCATCTTTCCATAAATCTAAAATACAAATAACTTGACTTACTATTTTGTTTTCAGATGTTTGTTAGAGACTAAAATGGGAAGTATTTGAATTCTGAGATTATCAATACTAGTTGTAAAAAAAATCTTCATTTGATATATTTGACATAATGAAAAATTACCTAAAAAATCCCCGTATAAAAAGAATCTTATACTATTTAGCAGGCTTCTTTATATTCGTTTTAATAATGAATTATATTGTTATGCCGTGGTATGTCGACGAACCCGAGAAACCAGTTCCTAAAGTAATTGGGTTAAATACAGATGATGCTATTAGTATTTTACGGAATGCAGATTTGGTTCCTGTTATTGGCGATACAACTTACGATGAAAAATATCCCAAAGGCAGCATAATTTATCAACGTCCGAATGCGGGAGAAATTGTTAAAATTGATAGAAGAATATATCTATTTATTAGCGGCGGTGAACCGATTGTAGCTGTACCGGTATTGATAGGAAAATCGATTCGTGATGCAAAATTTAGTCTGGAAAGAGTGGGGCTAAATCTCGGAAAGATAGATTCAATTGCATCTACTAATCCATCTAATATGATATTTGATCAACAATTTGCTGCGGGCACGTCCATAAAAAAAGGGGACTACGTTGGCGTTTCTTTAAGTATCGGTAATAATTCTAACGGAATTATTGTGCCAAATCTAATCGGCAAATCTCTTACTGAAGCAGAAAAAATATTGGTTGACAGTACTTTGAAAGTTGGAAAGATTAATTATCAACCTTCTGTTTCTTTACTACCAAATACTGTTCTTGATCAATATCCAAGCAATGGAATCCGAGTAACTTCGGGCTCGTCAATAGATTTATTTTTAACAAAACCTACAAACACAGAAAACAGACAATAAAAGTGAAACAAATGGCAATTCTAGCTCCTTCAATTTTAGCAGCGGACTTATCTAATCTTGCTCAACAAATTAGAATGGTAGAAATAGCGGGAGCAAATTGGATCCATTGCGATATTATGGACGGACATTTTGTCCCTAACATAACTTTCGGCCCAATCATTGTAAAAGCAGCTAGAAGAGTTACCAAGCTTCCGCTTGACGTTCATTTGATGATTGAAAAACCTGATAATTACCTGGAAGATTTTATTAAGGCAGGGGCGACTACAATTACAGTGCATCAAGAAGAAGTTATTCATTTAAATAGAACAATCAATGAAATTAAAACACTTGGTGCAAAAGCCGGCGTAGCAATAAATCCATCAACACCTGTAAGTACGCTTGAGGATATTGCAGAGTTTGTTGATCTAGTTTTGATAATGTCTGTCAATCCAGGTTTTGGCGGACAGACATTTATTAATAATTCTTTAAGGAAAGTTGGGGAAGTCGCCGAATTAAGAAAAAAGTTAAACGCAAATTTCCTAATCGAAATAGACGGTGGGATAGATAGGATTACGGCAAAGCAATCGCTTGATGCTGGGTGTGATGTCCTTGTCGCCGGTACATCAATATTTAAAAGCGATAATATTTCTGCGGCAACTATAGAACTAAAAAATCTTATTGGCTAAATGAGAATATCCGGCTAATAGACATCCCGAAAGCAAGCCTTATTTTTTATGACTCATTCTTAGAATTGTTAAAGGATATTTTTTGATTATTCAGATAATAAATCTTTCCCCCGTTGAAGTCTTCAAACAGTACAGCGATATGTATAAAATATATCGAGACGAACATCAACAAGAAATTACCGGTTTAGAAATTAGATCTATTCCCAGAAGACTTTTACAAGAAGTTCAGAACATAGTTTTAAGGAGAGAAGTAACTTCCTATATGCAGAACACTAAAACCGGAGAAACAAATTTATTTATACTCGCTTCTATTAAAGAGCTGAAAGAACTATCAAAAAGAATTTTATCGTTCGGCAATGAAGATCTTGGTTATAACATCAGCAATATAATAAACAACTTTGAGGGTTATGATTTAAAAAAATATTTAATCGGAAAGAAGGAATTTAATTTTAATAATGCTTATGTTATGGGAATTCTTAATGTAACCCCGGATTCCTTTTCAGACGGAGGATTATATTATGACAAAGACTCAGCAGTTAAGCATGCTATAAATATGATTGACTTTGGTGCGGATATTATTGATATCGGTGGAGAGTCAACACGTCCTGGTTCAGAAGTTGTTTCTGCACAGGAAGAAATTAAGAGAGTAATTCCAGTATTGGAAAAAATAATTTCTGAAAAACCGGATGCAATTATTTCAATTGACACAAATAAAAAAATAGTTGCGGAAAAAGCTTTAGAAATAGGCGCAAAAATAATAAACGATATTAGCGGTTTATCTTTCGATCCGGAAATTGCGGATGTTGTGAAAAAACACGATGCTACATTAGTTATAATGCACATGAAAGGGACTCCTAAAAACATGCAGCTTAACCCTTCATATGATAATGTCATAGAAGAAATTTATGATTTCTTTTATGAAAAAATAGCATTTGCAAAAACGATAGGGATAGATAAATTATTTATAGACCCAGGAATTGGATTTGGGAAACGGATAGAAGATAACTTTGAAATTATTAGAAGGTTGGGAGACTTCAAAAGTCTCGGAATTCCCTTGATGATCGGAATTTCAAGAAAATCCTTTTTGGGCAAAACATTAAATCTTGATGTAAATTTGCGTGACACAGCAACATCTATTGCCGAATCAATTTCAATAAAGAACGGCGCAAGAATTATTAGAACGCATAATGTAAATTATGGCGTACAAGTTTGTAAACTTTTAAATTATCTTACTTAGAAATGATCGAACTTTTTAAAATTGGATTTCTTACTGTCTCATTCACTGATATTATAGACATTTTAATAGTCACGTTTATTATTTATAAACTTTACGTACTTTTGAACAGAACCATTGCTGCACAAATATTTATCGGCTTAATGATAATTCTATTTTTATCTTTTATTGCTCAGGCGGTAAACTTAAAAGTTCTAAGTTGGTTATTAAGATTCGTAACTGATGTTTGGGTAATTGCTTTTGTAATTTTATTTCAACCGGAAATACGAAGGTTGCTTGTAATTGTTGCAAGAAATCCATTTTTCAGAATGTTTGTAAAATCCGAATCTCTACAGTCAGCCTCTATCATTACCGAAGCGGCATTTGATCTTTCACAGCGCCAACACGGAGCTTTAATGGTAATTGTTAAGTCGACTGGGATTAGAGGTTACGTTGAAACCGGGGAAATAATGAACGCAAAGCTAAGCGCAGCACTGCTTGAGTCCATCTTTTTCCCGCGTTCACCTATGCATGACGGTGCAGTTGTAATTAATAAAGATACCATTGAAGCAGCCCGCTGTACATTACCCCTTTCAATAACTACTAGAGTGAATGGAGAAAGTTTAGGCATGAGGCATCGTGCTGGACTTGGAATATCTGAGCAAGCGGACGTTATTAGCGTAATAGTATCTGAAGAAACTGGAAGCATTTCTGTTGCAGAAGATGGTCAACTCTATAAAGGACTGTCTAAAGAAGCATTAAGAAATATATTATCTAAGGCTTTTAAGGTACCAACCACAAAAGGATGGCGAAGGTTAATTGAACAATATATTAAAGAAAAATAAGGTTTGTGCAGTTATTCCGTTTTACAACGAAAGTGAAAATATAAACGGCATAATTAGAGAAACATTACCCTTTGTAGATAAAATATTTGCAGTAAATGATGGTTCTACTGATGATTCTCTAACAAAAGTTTTTAAAGACGATAGAGTGACGTTAATAAGTTATCAGGATAACAGGGGCAAAGGTTTTGCCTTAAACGCTGGATTTAAAAAAAGCATTGAAGATAATTATGATTTTACAGTTACAATTGATGCAGACTTTCAACATAAACCTGAATATATTCCGAGTTTGATTAAAGGTCTTGAAAATAATGATGTAATTATCGGCAATAGATTAAATAAATTGAACCGTATGCCGTTTCTAAGAATTTTAAGCAATAAGATTACCTCGTTTTTATTAAGCGTTAAAACAAAAGAGAAAATATTGGATAGTCAATGCGGTTTCAGAGCATACAGGACGAAAATATTAACGTCCATATTGCCGTCATTTACAGGATTTGAAGCTGAGAGCGAAATTATCTTGAATGCTTCGAAAAATAACTTTAGAATTGCTTTTGTTTACATTCCCACAATTTACAATAATGAAAAAAGCAAAATGAAACCTTTAAATGCAATTAAAGGTTTTTTAAAGGTAATGCTGAAATAATTTATGATGAAGAATAAGAAGTGGAAAATAAAGGGCTTAAAAGACGATACGCCTTTGAGTGAAACTTCAAGAATTGTTCTGCGGCAAAAATTAAATGGAGTTATAAGCTCAATAAAAAAATACTTTGCCAATAGCTCTCCCGAAGATTTGCACAATCTTAGGATAGCATTAAGGCGACTTAGGTACAATCTGGAAATCTTTATTTCTTGTTTTGATGAAAAGAAAATTATATTATTTTATCAGAAAGTTGAAAACCTTCAAGATGTTACTGGAAGTTTAAGGGATCTTGATGTGTTAACGAAAAATATTGAATTGAATACACCTCCCGGTGAAAATGACAAAATGAAATTGTTAAGTGAAAAAGTTGAGATTCAGAAGAAAGAATTATTTGACGGGCTTAAATTAAGCTTAATGGAATTTCTTCATAGCAAAAACCTAAAAGAATTTAAGAAAATGATTTATAATTGAAGGAGGAAAAATGAAACTTAGATATTTTTCACACTCAGGATTTCAAATTACGGCAAATAACGGAAAAATTATATTGATAGATCCGTTTTTAGATGACAATCCGACATCGCCGGAAAAATCAAAAAACGTAAATGCGGATTACATTATATTAACCCACGCACACGGTGATCATATCGGAGATGCTTTCAAGATTGCAGAGCGATGCGGATCAACCTTTATTTGTGTAAATGAACTCGCAAATTACTGCCAGGCAAAAGGTTTTACCGCACATAATATGCACATTGGAGGAGGTTTTAATTTTGATTTTGGAAGAGTGAAATTTACAATAGCTCATCATGGTTCAATAACTCCGGAAGGGCAATATGCAGGCGAACCCGCAGGTGTCATTATCTCTATTGGGAATATTACTATTTATCACACCGGCGACACCGGTCTATTTTATGATATGAAACTTATTGGAGAAATGACGCCCGTTGATATTATGTTGCTTCCTATCGGAGATAATTTTACGATGGGAATTACCGATGCTGTGAAAGCTGTTGAATTAGTAAACCCTAAATTAGCAATTCCAATTCATTTCAACACATTTCCGGTAATTGCAGCAAACCCTAAGGAGTTTAAGGATAAAATAGAAGACAAAGGTTTTCAGTGCAGAATTCTCAATTATGGCGAAGAAATAGAATTTTAGTTTTCCCGGGCATAAATTATGTATTTTACGTAAAAATATTTTTAAAGAAATATTTAAAAGCTTATCTTAGAATTGTTTTATAATTTCAGTTTAATAAATTAGGTCTTAATGGGAAAAGTAATTTCTATAGCTAATCAGAAGGGCGGAGTCGGAAAAACTACAACCTCAATAAATCTTTCATCATCTCTGGCAGCTGCGGAGAAAAAGACATTACTTATTGATATTGACCCGCAATCTAATTCATCATCAGGTTTAAGCGTTACAAATCATTCTCCATCAGTTTACGAAGTTTTGATTGGTCAGGAAGATATAAGTAAAGTAATAATTAATAGCTTTATGCCATATCTTGATATCTTACCTTCAAATATTAATCTTGTAGGAGCGGAGATTGAGATGGTTGATATGCCAGAACGCGAAAAATTAATGGGAAAGGCTATAAATCAAATAAAAGACAAATACGATTATATATTGATAGACTGTCCGCCATCTCTTGGATTATTAACGTTGAATTCGCTTACTGCTTCTGATTCCGTTTTAATTCCGGTACAGTGCGAATACTTTGCTCTTGAAGGATTGGGACAACTTCTAAATACAATTAACATTGTCAAAAATCATTTTAACAAAAATTTAACTATCGAAGGAGTATTATTGACAATGTTCGATATCCGTCTTCGATTGTCGCAGCAAGTAGCAGATGAAGTAAGAAAATATTTTGGTGAAAAAGTTTATAAGACAGTGATTCATCGCAATGTTAGGATATCTGAAGCCCCTAGTTACGGCAAACCAGTTATCTTATATGATGCAGTTTCAACAGGATCTAAAAATTATATTTCATTAGCAGCTGAGTTATTGGAAAGAAATTCAACAGAAGTTAAATAAGTATGAGCAAATTGAAATCAAGCCTTGGAAGGGGACTAGATGCTTTGATCAATCAACAAAATTTTGATGAAAGCAATCCCGTGTCTAATTATAAAGAAATTAAAATTGATGATGGAAAAGATTATGACATACTTGTAAAAATTCCCGTCGGTATGATCTCTCCTAATCCTTATCAACCAAGGATGAACTTCGATCCTGAAGCACTGGATGAATTAAAGAGATCAATACTTTCCAATGGACTTATTCAGCCGATAACAGTTAGAAGATTTGAAAATAAATATGAGCTAATTTCGGGAGAACGCAGATTAAAAGCATGTAAAGATATCGGCTACAGAGATATCCCCGCTTACGTAATCAAGGTCGAAACCGAAGAGGCAATGCTTGCTATGGCTCTGATAGAAAATATTCAGCGCGAAAAATTAAATCCGATTGAAATTAGCATTGCCTACAAACGTTTGATGGATGATTGTCATCTTACTCAAGAACAGATTGCAGAAAAAGTTGGTAAAGATAGAACTACAATAGCAAATACTATTAGATTGTTGAAGCTACCGAAGGAAATTCAAGATAGTTTAATAAAAGAAGAAATTACATCGGGGCACGCAAGGGCTTTAATAAATCTACCTAGTCCTGAGTTGCAACTTGAAACCCTTTACAAAATTAGAGAAGGAAATTTGTCAGTTCGAAAAGTTGAACAATTAGTCAAAAAGCTTTTAAGGTTTCCGGAGGTAGAAAATAAAAGAGCTATTTCATTCGTCCCTAAGACGAATTCCATATCGGCAAACTTAAGTGATATCGAAGACAAACTAAGGAAGGTATTCGGAACAAAAGTTTTGTGTAAACAAAAACAGGATGGATCCGGCGAAATTACAATTGAATTTTATTCCTACGAAGAATTAGAAAGACTATTTGAACTCTTTGAAATCATTAGCAAATCATATAATTAAATCTTTAGTGTTAATTTTATTTGTTTCATCAATTCAATTTGCCCAGCAAATTTCTTTACCACAGAATAATAACTCTTCTCTTGATTCCGTTTTTGTTATGACTAAATCTCCTTGGGGTGCTGTTCTAAGAAGCGCTATTCTTCCGGGCTGGGGACAATTTTATAACGAATCTTATGTGAAGATACCGATTATCTGGGGTCTCGGAGCATGGTTCATATACAATTGGAATTGGAACAATAAGAATTATCAACAATATAAAAATCTTTATATTCAAACTAATAATGAGAATTATAAAACAGTACGGGATCTATATCACGATCAACGTGACTTGTTTTCTATCTATATGGGATTAACCTATTTCCTAAATTTAGTTGATGCTTATGTCGATGCTGAGCTATTTGATTTTACTGTGAAAGAAAATAATTACTCGGGTCAACCAATGTTAAATTTAAGGATCAAATTTTAATGAAAAATTCAGTCTCATGTAAACAATGCGGTTCTGAAAATCCATTCTATAAATTAACATGCGACAGTTGTAAAACTTATCTCCGTGAACGTGTTCACAATATTGATTTGTGGAATATAATGGGGTTGTTGGTGGAAAATCCAAAAGAAGCTTTTACGAAAATAATATTTTCCGAACATAAGAATTTCATCTCTTTTATTATTTTGTTGGTTACCGGAAAATTATTAATAGATCTGATGTTTTTGTCTTTGGTAACTCATAAGGAGGAGCCTTCGTTCGGCAATTTATTATATGTTTATTTAATTATCATAGCTTCTTTAATTGTATTCATAATATTGTTCTCGGTGCTATTTAAAATTATTAATGGCATATTCGGACTTAAAACCAGAGTTAAGGATGAATTTGCAATCCTAACTTATTCAATGCTTCCCAATATATTTGGTTTGATTATTTTATTTACGATTGAAGTAACTGTGTTTGGCGGAAATATATTTTCGAATAATCCATCACCTTTTAATCTAAAGGAATTTTTTGCCTATGCGTTGCTTGCTTTTGAGGTGCTTCTTATTTTATGGAGTCTATTTTTAACTGGGGCAGGGATGTTAAGGCAGACAAATAATCTCATTTATTCGGTTTGCTTGGCCCTGTTTTTCAATTTATCTCTTTATTATTTGTTGTACATAGGCTCAATTTTATTATTCAGGTAATAACTACATAATTTATGAAATATATTGTTATTTCATAAATATGAATTTGACAAAAGAAAATCAACTATCGCACCATAACGTATTCCTTTAGTGCTTACCGAAACAGAATTAAGTCCCATCAATCTCATAATCCTTTCTAAAATAAAAGTTCCGGAGAGAAGAACGTCTTCGCGTCCTTTTACCACTGTTTTATATTTCTTCAAAATATCCTTTGAGGATAGATTTGAAATCTCTTCAAATAATTTATTAATGTCTTGGATTGTTAAAATACTTCCTTCAATTAACTCTTCATCAAAAGAAGTTAACCCTTGTTTAATGCAGGCAAGTGTTGTCGGTGTTCCGGCGATGGCAATTGCCGAATCAGCTTGAAACTGGTTTATAGAAATTCCCTCGAATTTAGTCGAAATATAACCACCTAAATTATCTATCTCTAAAGCTAGAGGCGGATTATGCTTTAAATATTTTTCAGTACCGGCAACGGCTCCAATCATAAAACTTTTGCTATATAAAATATTTATTCCCTCACCAAATACTATTTCAGTGCTGCCTCCTCCAATATCAATTATTAGATTTTTACCCTTTCCCGTAAGATTAAAAGTGGCACCAAGGTAAGAATATCTAGCTTCTTCTTCGCCGGAGATTATTTTAACATCAAAATTAAATTTAGATTTAATTTGCTTAACTAATTCCATGTTATTTGAAGCTATTCTAAAAGCATTTGTAGCAGTTACTAAAATTTGATTGCAGCGATGATTTAATATTATTTTGTAATATTGTTCCAGAATATCAAACATAGCTTCGATTTGTGGCGTTAGAATTCTTCCACCATTATATAAGCCTTTACCAATTCGCGGAATTCGAAACTCGTTTGAAATAGTCTTTATGCGTCTTTCTCTAATGTCAATTTCAGCGATTAGTAAAAGAATTGTATTAGTACCGATATCAATTGAAGCAATAGTCATTATTTTTTTTTATTTTTAATTTATACAAATAAAGATAATTATGAAAAACCAAAACTTAATTTCAAAAATCTTTTTATATCTTGCTGCTTTAACCGGAATCCTTTGGATTGGCTCCTATATATCTAGGCTAATTTTATCATACCAGTTATTTGACGGCATAGATTTCACCTTGCGAACTTACATAAATAATCAGAATTTACCCGCAATCTTTACCATCCTTGATGCGGCTACGATTTTGACCTTTCTCGTTTACGCAATGTTCATTTTATTTTTCACCTTATTTTTAGTCACATCAAAAATTAGCTTAAGGCAAAACGGTTGGCTCTTTATAGTCAGCTTAATAATCTTTCTTACGCTTCCGTTTGAGGCTTATCTAATGATTATAGATTATAAAACAATAATGATGATCAATTTCGGTCATTTTGACCAGGCTACTTTATTAAGTTTGTATATTAAAAGATTTAAAATATTAGGTAGTTTTCCGATCATAGAAATATTAAGCTATTTTGCAGTGTTGTTTTTTTCATTGTTTCGTCCCTTAACGAGAATAAATATTAAGCAAAATGAAAATTAAAGAAAAAGAATTTGAAGAAATATTACAAGAACTCAAATCACTTTCTGCTCAATTAGGCGCAGAAGTTCGATTTGAGAAGGGAGATTTTAAGGGAGGTTATTGTCTTTTGAAAGAAAACAAAGTAATTGTAATCAATAAAATGGCAAACCTTCAACGAAAAGTCATGATTTTATCAATGGCACTTAAGGAATTGGGGATTGACCAAATTTATCTAACACCAAAGATTAGAGAAATTATTGAGGAAATGAGTGAGGTAAAATGAAAATTCTGGTAATCAACGGCCCTAACTTAAATAAATTAGGAATGAGAGATAAAAGTCATTACGGCAAATTAACACTTAATAAAATCCAAACCTTGCTGATTAAAGAGTTTAACAATGTAGACTTTTCATTCATTCAATCAAATATTGAAGGCGAAATAGTTAATATAATCCAAAAAGCAGAGAAATCCTTTGATGGATTAATTATTAACCCTGGTGGGTATGCACATACTTCAGTTGCAATAAAAGATGCCTTGGAAGATTGCAAGATTGTTAAAATAGAAGTCCATTTGTCCCATTTAGCCAAAAGAGAAGACTTTAGACAAACCCTTATAACTGCTTCCTCCTGTGATGGATATATTAGCGGTTTTAAAGAAAATAGTTATATGGCGGCGGTATTTTTAATCATTAAATTAAATAGTACAGGAAGGTGAAAGTTGATTAAAGCTGTTATCTTTGACCTAGATAATACATTAGTAGATTTCATGAAAATGAAACGCCTTTCGATAGAAGAGGCTATTCGCGCAATGGTTGATTCGGGGCTTCAGATTTCAATCGAAGAATCTAATAAAATTATTGATGAAATTTACAAGGAACAAGGGATTGAATATCAAAAAGTATTTGATGTCTTTTTACAACGTGTATTAAAAAAAGTTGATTATAAAATTCTATCAGCTGGCATAGTTGCATATAGACGGGCAAGGGAAGCGGCACTGATACCTTATCCTCATGTTTATCCGACATTGCATCAATTAGTTAAGATGGGAATGAAAATGGGGATAGTCTCAGATGCTCCGACAAAAGAGGCATGGCTTAGACTGGCTTACTTAAATTTCCATCACATTTTTGATGCCGTAGTCACATTTGAAGACACTGGAGAAAGGAAGCCACATTCTGCGCCATTTTTGATGATTTTGAAAAAACTAAATGTTGCTCCCGATCAAGCACTAATGGTAGGTGATTGGGCTGAACGTGATATTTTAGGCGCTTCTCAAGTCGGTATGAAAACTGCCTTTGCAAAATATGGGGACACGTTTAACACCCAAATACATAATGCTGATTATGAACTTAATGATATTAGCGAGCTAATAAAAATTATCCTTAAAGAAAATAGCTATTAAACAAAAGTAGTTAAAGATTAAATTTATTTGATTTGTTGATATTGATATTATTAAATGAATTAGTTATTTTTATATCAAATCTCAACGAGAAAATATGAAAGATCTTTCGATCAAAAAACTTTACTATTCCATCAGCGAAGTAAGTAAAATTACTGAAGTTGAGCAATACGTTCTAAGATATTGGGAAACTGAATTTGAAGAATTAAGTCCCCAAAAAAATCGCGCTGGAAATAGAATCTATACTAATAAAGATATTCAGCTAATATTAAAAATTAAAACATTATTACGAGACAAGAAATATACAATTGAAGGTGCGAAGAAAGTACTAGGTAATTTTGAACCTGAGATTATGAATATTGCTCAAGAAATCAAGGTTGAACAGATCAAGAATACACATACTTTTGTTGAGAATAAAAAAGAAAAACTTAATTCTCCTAAAAAAGATCTCGAAGAAGTAAAGGAAGTTTTAGAATACATACTTTCTAAATTATAATTTAATCGGAACGTGGCGCAGCCCGGTAGCGTACCTGAATGGGGTTCAGGTGGTCGTGGGTTCAAATCCCACCGTTCCGACAATTCTATCGTTTTTTTGAGCACTATTTTTTCACTTAGAAATACTGGACGTGTTTATTTAACAAATTCCTAAAGGACAGCATGATTAATATGCATTGTTCTATCCAACTAATTCTCCTATAACAATACAAAAAAAGAATAGCACCAATCAAACCTAATTTCTCAATACACTTTGAATGCACTCTGAATACACTGTGAATGCACTTCTTATGCCTTCATCTTGTACTTATCAACCTTATTAACTTCTATCTTTCTCATAATCAAACTATAGAAATTCTCTCCTGATAGCTCAATCAGCAATTAATAATCAAATCATTCATCAATTTCTAATTGATACTGTACAGAACATCCCTTCCTATGTCAAATCGCACTTCAATTTTATAAAACGAAATTTATTCCGTAATTTTAACCTAACAATTTTAATAAAGAATAAATGAAATTACGACTTAATGCCGATAAACCTAAATGCCATTGTGGAATATTTGGAATATTTGGTACAGACGAAGCAGCTGTAAATACTTATTATGGGCTTCACGCACTTCAGCACCGCGGTCAGGAAGCAAGCGGCATTGTAACACGAGATTTTAACGGAAAAGGAAAACCAATTTTTAATATCCACAAAGGCGAAGGATTGGTATCCGAGGTATTTGCCGACTCCAAAATATTTAAAAATGTTTTAACCGGAAATGCCGCAATAGGTCA
>JAKAFW010000086.1:0-4217 GCA_021817845.1 Bacteroidota bacterium | reverse complement strand
GCTTAAACGGAACTAAGGGTCAAAGATTATATGCAAAGAAAGCCGATGGTGATTTTGAAGCTCATTTAGTAGCTTTGAGTTGCGGTGAACCGCCAGAAGGTTTTTCAAGATGGTCTCTAAGATTGCTCTCTGATAAAGTTGTTGAGCTAAATTATGTTGATAAAATTTCACACGAGACAATACGACGTGTGTTAAAAAGAACGAAATTAAGCCCTGGCGTAAACAAGGATGGATAATTCCACCGGAGGAGAACAGCGATTTTGTTGCCAATATGGAAATGGTCTTAGACATATACAAGAGAGCCTATAACTCAAAGTATCCGGTTGTTTGTATGGACGAATCCCCAAAACAGCTAATCAAGGAAACCAGGCAGTCAATTGACGCAAATCCGGGAAGATTAGCAAAATACGATTATGAATATGAAAGATGTGGAACTTGTAATATATTCCTTGCAAATGAACCTTTGATGGGGAAAAGATATGTCAAGATTACCGGAAGAAGAACAAAACAAGACTGGGCAATCTTTCTTGAAGAAATTTCTAAAAGCTATGAAACAGCCGAGAAGATCATCTTGATTATGGACAATCTGAATACACATAAGCCAGGGTCGCTGTATGAAGTATTTACACCTGAAAAAGCAAAAACATTATGGGATAAGTTTCAGTTTGTACACACACCAAAACACGGCAGCTGGTTGAACATGGCGGAAATTGAATTAAACGTCCTTAATGGACAGTGCTTGAATAGAAGAATGGATAAAATAGCAACAGTTATCCAACAGGCAAATGCATGGCAAAAGCATAGAAATAATATGAACGCAAAAATCAATTGGCAATTTACGGCCAAAGATGCGCGAATAAAGTTATTGCGCCTTTATCCGACTCTACAGAGTTGACATGACACTAGATGTAAAAATCCTTGGACCGGGTTGTACAAATTGTACAAATCTTGAAAGGCTGTGCAGGGAAACAGTCTCAGAGAATAATATAAATGCTTCAATAGAAAAAATCACAGATTACCGGGAAATTATGAGTTATGGTATTCTTAGTACCCCGGGACTGATAATCAACGGTAAAGTAGTATTAAGCGGAAAGCTGCCTACTAAAACCACATTAACACATTGGCTGATGAATGCATTGGCCTGCCTGCCGGCGAGGCAGGCTGAAGAAAATTGAAGGTAATAAATGAATAAACAACGAGTACTTTTCGTTTGTGTTCAAAACAGCGCAAGAAGCCAGATGGCGGAGTCTTATCTTAATTTTTTGGGCAGCGATAAATTTGAAGCGGAAAGCGCCGGACTTGAGCCGGGCAGCCTAAATCCATTCGCTGTTGAGGTGATGGAAGAGGATGGAATTAATATTTCGAATAATAAGACTAAAGATGTATTTGATTTTTTTAAGCAAGGCAAAATGTACAGTTACGTAATTACCGTTTGCGATGAAGAAGCGGCGGAGCGATGCCCGATTTTCCCGGGCGTTTGCAACAGACTTCATTGGAGCTTTGCGGATCCTTCTTTACTGGAAGGAAGTTATGAAGAAAAACTTGAGGGGACGAGAATAATTAGAGATCGAATAAAAAATAAGATATTAGAATTTTTTAACAATGAAATTTATTGATAGGAAGATCAGTAAAATGAATTTTAATGGATATTTTAACAGGAGTAAGTTATAGTGATTGGGAATACATTAATAATTTTATCTTTGTTGTCAATTTTATTCAGCATATATAAATATTATCAAGCTTTAAGAGGCAACAAAAATGCTCTTATTTCTGCAAGATACGGATACCACACAGCAGCGGCGTTTGTAATTTTAGCAAGCCTATTTTTTCTATTTATAATCTTAAGTCATCAGTACCAGTACGAGTATGTTTTTAATTATACAAGTGCTGATCTTTCTACGGGGTTTTTAATATCCACATTTTATGCAGGGCAGGAAGGCAGTTTCCTATTATGGCTGTTATTGGCTGCTTTAGTTGGCATTGTGCTTCAATACTATTCCGCAAAGAAGGAGAACTTAGAGCCCGCATTTATGCTGATTTATTCTCTTGTAATTGTGTTTCTTCTAATTATGGTAACGCCATTTTTAAAAAGTCCGTTTAACTATATCTGGGCTGATACAAATTACATTGATGTAAAATATATTAATCAATTGTTTTTAACTTTGCCGTTCATGCAAAGTTTTATTTTTTCAGACCCCAGATCGAATCACGTTTATGTTCAAATGGGAGCTGATCTTTTTGCTGCGTTGAAATCTAATGGTATAGCAATTGCGGATTTTATAACAAGCGGGAAGGGGCTTAATCCTCTCTTACAAAATTTTTGGATGGAAGTTCATCCTCCTATTTTGTTCCTTGGATTTGCTCTTTCAATCGTTCCCTTCACTTTTGCTGTTTCGGCTTTAATTAAAA
This sequence comes from Bacteroidota bacterium, assembly GCA_021817845.1. Taxonomy (GTDB): domain Bacteria; phylum Bacteroidota; class Ignavibacteria; order Ignavibacteriales; family Ignavibacteriaceae; genus FEN-1297. Next base: position 1,808 of record JAKAFW010000086.1, on the reverse strand, counting down.
ACAAGTATGAGCAATGGGTAAAGTTAGCGCTTCCCTGGACGATAGCTGCGTCGGTTATTTTAGGGCTTGGATTGATGATAGGCGGCTATTGGGCGTACGGAGTTTTGGGCTGGGGCGGATTTTGGGGATGGGATCCCGTAGAAAATGCGAGCCTTATCCCTTGGCTTATTAGCGTTGCTCTTATTCATACAATGCTTATTCAAAAGCAAAGTCAAATAAATAAAAAGCCAGGCAGCTTTGCCAAAACAAACATTGTACTTGCAGTGTTAATGTTTTTATTGGTTCTGTACAGCACTTTTTTAACCAGAAGCGGAATTTTATCGAAGGCTTCTGTACATTCTTTTGAAGACCCCGGCGCCGCGGTTTATATCTTCCTTTTAATATTTATCTTAACCTTTACAATTATAGGTCTTGGAGGAATTTTATATAGAAGGAAATCTCTTTCGAATAATAACAGCAAAGAAAAATTTTTAACAAGGGAAACCGGTTTGTTTTACGGTGCTCTTATCCTTGTCGCTTCCGCTTTGGTTGTTTTCGTTGGAACTTCAGCGCCAATTTTCGGAGAGTCAGTTCAAGTTAGTTTTTATTATAAAATAAATCTGCCTTTAGTAATAATTATGTGCCTGCTTATAAGCTTAAGTTTATTTTTGCGGTGGAGAGAAACTAACGGAAAAGACTTTTCAAGAAGTTTAATTAGTCCAATTTTAATATCAATAGTTGTAACTGCGGCAATATTTTTCCTGGGCGTACATATTCCGGTTAGTGATAATCTTCTTTACGTGCCGTTCCTGTTTTCGATGGCATTAACAATAGTCGTAAATATTCAAATGATTATTAGAGTTATTAGGAATGGGTTTTATTTCTTGGGCGGACACCTTGCACATATAGGATTTGCGCTATTCTTGTTTGGAGTTTTGACATCAAGTACTTTAAGTAAATCCAGTCAGATTGATCTGCCGAGAGGTATTAAAACACATGTATTAAATTACGATTTAACCTTTATCGTTGCTAAGCCAATAGCAAAGGGCAGCAAATATACATTCGACATAAATGTGGAAAGCAGAACAAAAGAATACACAGCTGCGCCCGTTATGTTTATTTCAGATTTCAATAATGAATTGATGAGAGAGCCTTATATAAAGCAAGGTTTGGTTAAGGATTTATATTTTTCACCGATTTCGTATGTTGACAAGAGTGATAATACCTCCGGTAAAGCTTCTCCTACTTCATACACTCGAAGCTATAACGGTATTATCCAAAATCCGGCGGAAGTTCTAACGGTAGAAATAAGTACAAAGCCGTTTATGAGTTTTGTTTGGCTTGGAGTATTAATTATGTCAATTGGATTTTTCACAGCGATTTTAAGAAGGAATAGAGAAAAAAAATATTAACTCACCTTACGCAAAATGATAAACGTGAGTGTCATACCCGCGAAAGCGGGTATCCAAGATGCGAAAATAAGATAAAAAATGGATTCCCACTTTCGTGGGAATGACGATGCTGGACATCAAAATGCATTCCTGCGTAACATGAGTTAAGTAATTAGAATTAGTCAAGTTTTTATACATCTTATTTTATCAATTTATATTTCGTTAAGGAGAAAAATTAAAATGTCTGATGTTTCTAAAAAATTATCATTTTTCGATCGTTACTTAACGTTGTGGATTTTTATCACAATGTTCTTGGGTGTAGCGGCGGGATCAATTTTTCCAGGTATAGCCGGTTTCTGGGATTCTTTAAGTTCCGGAACTACAAACATTCCTATTGCTATCGGGTTGATCTTAATGATGTATCCGCCGCTTGCAAAA
>JAKAFW010000016.1:0-80918 GCA_021817845.1 Bacteroidota bacterium | reverse complement strand
GGAGTCACAGGGATCATGTTGACGTCTTTTACAAAAACTACAGAGTGGTGCAATTTATAAAATTCAATTACTTTTTTCTTAACTGCTTCACTGAGATTATCTCTATCTGTTTGAAGTAATATTTTAAGTGATTCATCCGTCCCATAACAAGCTGCGGGAACAGAAAATTCATTTTCTATCATTTTCTCTATCTCGTCAAGGTTCACTCGCAACCCGAATAATTTTATAAATCTTTTTAATCTTCCGGTTATATAACAAAATCCATCTTCATCCTTCAAAGCTAAATCACCCGTATAAAGTTTGCCGCAAAGCTCGTCATCTTTTGATAAATCATTTCGGTTCTCTGCATAACCCATCATTACGTTTTGACCAATATAAACTAACTCTCCTTCTAAACCGGGACCAGAGACTTCAGCATCGCCGGAGAATATTTTTATTTCTCCATTGGGAATAGGAATCCCGATTGAACCAATTTTTTCTCCAAGCTTTTCAAATGGGACATAAGAAATTCTTGCCGTCGCTTCAGTCTGTCCGTACATAACAAAAAATTTAATCTCTTTTAGCAAAGCTGTATCATAAAAATATTTTATGAATTCTTCGCTTAAACGACCTCCGGCTTGAGTCATTGTTCTTAAAGTCGGAAGTTCAAGTTTTTCAAATTTTAAGCGCTGTAGCATCTGATAATTATAAGGTACGCCGGAAAATGACGTACATTTATTTTCATTAAAAACATTCCAGAAGTCGCGCATTATCATTGATTTATTAGTGCAGAAAATCGAAGCACCCTTTAATATGTGGCTATTAATAACTGATAATCCAAAAGAATAACTCATCGGTAAACTTGTAATAGGTATTTCCATTTCTGAAATATCTAGATATCCTGCGATTGATTCTGCATTTGCTTGAAGATTCTTATAAGATAATCTAACAAGTTTAGGGCTTCCGGTTGTGCCGGAAGTAGAAAGCAAAACAGCTAAGTCTTTATTAATCAAAGAAAGTTTTTCTTTATTCTTTATCTTGTAAAAAGAGAAATTATTATCAAGATTTTGATATTCGTATTCGAGATGAAGACTTAAAATTTTCCCTATACTAAAAATAAATTCCGGGTTGTAAATTTCAACTAAACTATCCTTTAGTTTGTCATCCATTTTTGAATTAGCAAGAAAAACAGCATTACCTGACCGGAGGGCTGCAAAATAAATGATTATGCTATCTGCCGAGTTATCGCAGAATAGAAAGACAAGTCTTTTATCGGCATCCTTTATAAGTTCTACAATTTTACTACAGCGGTTATTTATTTCTCCGTAAGTCAAATTTAGTTTTGGTAAATCATTAATAAGGGCAGTTTTACTTTGGTCGATATTTTGTAATTCCCAGAACATTACATTATCATACTCCCGTCAACTCCAATAACCTGACCGGCTATATAAGTCGACAAATCCGATGCTAAAAACAAAACCGCATTAGCAACATCTTCCGGTTGCCCGATACGCTTCATTTTTACTGAGTCCAACCTTTGACTATAAATATCTTTTGAAAGAAATTTAATTAAATCTGTGTTAATAAATCCGGGAGCAATTGCATTGACACGGATATTCTTGGGCGCTAACTCTCGTGCGGCAGAAAGAGTAATCCCGATAACTGCGGCTTTGCTTCCACCGTAAACTACTTGTCCTTCATTTCCAACTCTACCTACAATGGATGCAATGTTTATAATAGAGCCTGATTTATTCCGTTGCATTAACCTTGCGGCGAATTGAAGATTGTATATTACTCCGTTCGTATTTGTGCTGTACGTCTGTCCAACATCCTGCTTCCAGATCATACCGACTATATTATCAAATAAAACTCCGGCATTATTAACAAGAATATCAAGACGTTTATATTTCTTAAATATTTCATTATATGCATTTTGTACCGAGCCAAAATTGCCGACATCAAATTGAAAAGCTTCTGCGTCGCAGTTGAATTCTTTTTTTAGCTCTTCTTTTCTTACTTCCAATAGCTATTCACTTTTTAAGTCATTTAAAATAACTGTAGCTCCGAAACTGGCAAGCTTTTTTGCCGTAGCCCAGCCTATGCCTCCAGCGGAGCCAGTAACCATTGATATTTTTCAATTTAAATTAAAATTGGATTCCATGTTTTCCTAAGATTTCTTTTGCTTTTTTGAAACTGCTCATGTTAATTACGTCATCCGAGGAAAGTATAATAGCGAATTCCATTTCTATCGAAGCAACCAGAGCGATGTGTGCAATTGAATCTCAGCTCGTCTCGTGACTAAGTTCATTCTTAACTGCACCCAGTTAAATTTCAAGAGATTCAACAAATATTTTATAATTTTTCATTGTTATCCTTAATCCTCCGTAATTAATGTTCAGAAAAATTAAAATTTAGAAAATTTATCTTGATTTAATTCCATTATTATTTTTGTATCATAAGGAAAGAACTTCAGAATTTCTGGGTTACTAGATTTATTTTCTTGTATAATTTCATAACCAAGTTTAAGAAATGCGGAATATGATTTGTGATTTGCTTTGAAAAGGATTGATTGCACTTTAGAGAATGAATATTTGTCCAAATTTCGTTTAATATTTTTACTAACAATTTGAGAAAAAATTCCTTTACCTCTGTAATCTTTACGAATATAAACATATTCAAGTTGAAGTGCGCCAATTTCTCTCGGAAGATTTGAACCACTTATTATTTGGATGTTATTTTTAATATTTGATAATTTTGACCTGTCAAGGTATGAAAATAAAACTTCACCTTTTATAACACCGCTTGGTTTGCCTCCTCCGCCTTCAAGCCAGGAACCAGAAGTACCAATAGATTCTCCGTTTAATTCGGCAATAAGAAATCCTGATAAATAATAGTCGTAATTTTCAATGTCCTGGTGGAGTAAATCATTTAGAATATTTTTGTATTCAACTGTGCTCAAAGAAAAAACATTACAAGTGCTGATCATTTGAGTACCGCTTTTATCAGCCTCTATTATTGCTTCGATTACAAATTCAATGTCGTTGAATGTCGCTTGTCGAATATTTAAGTTTTCTAACATCATTATTCTTTCTTGGTTTCTGCAATTTTGAGTAAAGCTTTTCTGTCAACTTTACCGTTAACATTCAGCGGAAAAGAGGGGATTGAACTTATTTCAGCAGGAAGCATATAACTTGGTACTTTTGACTTTAAATGCATCCTAATTTCGTTAATCTCGCCTGTATAATTTTCTAAGAATAGATATATTTGTACAATCCCTGTATTTCTTTCAAAAGCTACTGCTGCTACATTGTTTAATTTTGTATACTGACGAACATGATGTTCAATTTCACCAAGTTCAACTCTAAAGCCTTGAACTTTAATTTGAAAATCTATTCTTCCGCTATACATAAAGTCCCCATTCTCATCTACAAAAGATAAATCTCCTGTGCGATAATATCTTCTTTGAGCTCCATTAGCAGTAGTAGAAAAAAATACTTCCTTATTTTTTACCGGATTGTTTATGTAACCTGGGGTTAATTGTCCCCCCGCAAGGCACAGTTCACCTTTTTCTCCCGGCTTAACCGCAGAATTATTCTCATCAAAGATGGCTAATTCCATATTTTCCATAGCTTTACCTATGCAGACTGAACCGTTATAGTTCTTGGTATCTGAAATATTTTTCGGTACTGTGTAAGTTGAGCAGAAAATTGTAGCTTCCGTTGGTCCGTAAACATTTTGAATCAATGCATTAGGAACACACTTTGACCATTCGCCAACAATATCAACATACAAGGCTTCACCGCAGAACAAAGAATATCTCATCTTTTCAAGATTTATTTCATTAAAGTATGGACGAAGGTAAGTAAGGATCGAAGGTACCATCAAAGAAAATGTAATTTCTTGTTCTTCGATGAGAGTGTATACAGAAGCGTATTTTATTCCGCCCGGAGGTACTGTATAAACGCAAGCTCCTAAGCATAAAGGAATTACATAAGACATTATTGAAAGATCAAACGTCATATCAAACATTTGTAAAAATCTATCTCTCTCATCAATATTATATCCTAACTTGAAAAATGCATCGACAAAGGAATTTAGATTCTTTCTGGATAAAGGAACTCCTTTTGGTATTCCGGTACTCCCGGATGTAAAAAGAATATAAGCTGTTTCCTCTTCATCTGTTTTCTTGACTGTCAGATCAATTTTTGCCGTAGTTATATTTTTTATATTGACTAAAATAAAGCCCTCAGCTTTGGCTGAGTTTTGCAGCTCTAAATTATCTTTACTAGTCAAAATTATTTTTAAGCCTGCTTGTTTAATAATTGAGATATTTCTTTCGATTGGATTCTCAGGATTTAACGGAACAAAACCCATTTCCGCAAAAAGTATCCCGAATGCAGAACTATAAGTTTCAAGATCATCGTAAATTAAAAAACCGGCAAGTTTTTCTTTTCCTTTGAAACTTAATTCGAGATAGCATCGTATATTAGATACAATCTGAGCAAAATCAACATAGTTATAAAATATTCCGTTAATATAAAATGCATTTCGTGTCGAAAATTTTTCGTATGATTCTTTAATCATCTCAAGCACGTTATAGTATCTCCTCAATAATTAAAATTATTAACTGCGAAGCTTAAAACTTCTCTAGGACCATTTATCTGAAACAACCCCCAAACGCTTATACAATATATCAAATTTACATTAAAAAATTTATTATATAGTTCACGTTATTGTCAAAATATCTAAAATTATACCAATGAAGTGATGTATCTTGGACTTAAGTTTATTCCAGGGCTTTGACTTCTCTATTCAACTTATTCATAGCGCGGCAAGCCGCAATTTTGAATTATGAATGTTGAATTTTGAATGAAACGCAATGAAATTAAGAAAATTTAACACAAAAAATATTTTGACATAAAAAACAAAAATATTATTTCCAATACTATAGTATTATTGTCTCAATTATAGCCAGGTATCTTTTCTTTCGCTCACAATGAGATTATATTTCATAATCAAAAAAGGAATATTTAATGCGATTAAAATTTTATCCATATACGCTAGAGCTTAAACACACTTTTACTGTGTCGTCGAATTCACGCAGTACAACTCCGGTCATAATAACTGAAATTGAACACGAAGGGTATATTGGCTATGGCGAAGCATCTATGCCTCCATACCTTGGCGAATCTCATGAGTCCGTTATGAAATTTCTTTCTATGATCGATTTGACAAAATATAATAATCCTTTTGAACTTGAAACTATTATTAATGACGTAGACAAAATAGCGCCAAATAATAATGCAGCTAAAACTTCAATAGATATTGCGCTTCATGATTTAGTTGGGAAACTGCTAAATCAAGCCTGGTTTAATATTTGGGGGTTAGCAAAAGAAGCTGCTCCGTTCACATCTTTCACAATCGGAATTGATAAACCTGATATTGTTAAAGAAAAAGTCAAGGAAGCGGAAGGATTTAAGTATCTTAAAGTGAAACTTGGCAAAGAAAATGATAAGGAAATGATTAAAATAATAAGAGATGAATCAGATGTTCCCATTGTTGTCGATGTTAATCAAGGATGGAAAGACAGGAATATTGCACTCGATATGATATACTGGTTGAAAGAAAAGAATATTTTGTTTGTTGAACAACCGATGCCGAAAAATCAAATTGATGATATGGCTTGGCTGACGGAAAATAGTCCGTTGCCAACGATTGCTGATGAAGCTGTTCAACGGATTGATGATGTACTTAAGGCTCAAGATGTTTATTCCGGAATAAATATTAAATTGATGAAATGCACAGGCATGAGAGAGGCTCACAAAATGATCACACTTGCCCGGGCTCTAAATATGAAGGTAATGCTTGGTTGTATGACTGAAACTTCCTGTGGTATTTCTGCTGCCGCGCAGCTTTCGCCTTTGGTTGATTGGGCGGACCTTGATGGTGCGCTTTTAATTAAAAACGACCTATTTGACGGAACAAAAATTATTAAAGGTAAAATTTCAATTAGCGAGCTTCCGGGAATTGGAGTTGTTAAAAAAAATCTTAAGTGATAATTATCATCTAGCTCCAACCTTCTATCTTGGTAACTTTAACTTTCTTTGCAAAATGCTTAACTTATAATTGAGATTAGAAACAAATATGAGGTGAAAAAGATGGCAAAAAATTTCGTAACGAATAAAGATGTTACTGTAAGGATGTTTAGGAGTGATATTATGGAATTTTTTTCACGAGTGCATCCTGCTATTCCGTTAATAATTTATGTACCCGTTATCTTTTATTTTTTATACAGATCTGTTTTTGTAGTCCAATTATCGTTCGCCTCAATTTTTGTTCTAATTATATTCGGAGTATTTGTTTGGACGCTGACAGAATATTCTCTGCATCGCTTTGTTTTCCATCATAAATTTAGTTCACCTTTTGGTGAACGGATCCATTTTATTTTTCACGGCGTTCACCATGATTACCCAATGGATTCAAGAAGGCTTGTTATGCCGCCTTCAGTAAGCATTCCTCTTGCAGCACTTTTTTATTATTCGTTCTTTCTGATTTTTGGTTCTTCATTAGTAGCTCCTTTTTTTGTTGGGTTTCTTACAGGTTATATATTTTATGATATGACCCATTATGCTGTTCATCATTTTAATATCCATAATAAATTTTGGCTTGCTTTAAAGAAGCATCACATTCGTCATCATTTTCAAGACCCGGATAAAGGCTACGGTGTTAGTTCTCCGATGTGGGATAAAATTATCGGCACAGATTTTCTTACGCAAGAATCAGATACCGATGAAAAATTTTAATGTTTAATTTTGAATTAAATAGCTTATGTTAAGCAATCTTTGGAATTTTGGAGTAGTGGAGTGATGGAATAGACTAATTTTTCCCATTATTCCAACACTCTATAACTCCAAAGGGAAATCCTGCGTAAGGTAAGTTAAATAATTGAACTATATTTATTGATTAGTTATGAACCGTATTTCTAAAGTATTATCTTATATTGTCTTATTCTTTTTAATGATTAGCTGCGGTTCAACAAGCCAAAGCCCAATTTTTATTAGAGCAACTCAGGTTGGATTCTTTCCCGGCGATTTGAAAACAGCTGTGATTATGTCTCAATCACCAATTTCACAGAGAAAGTTTTCAATTGTTAATTTAAGGAACAAATCAGTCTCTTTCTCCGGTTTACTTCAAGATTCTACTTATTCTTTTGGAAAATTTAAGTATTGTTATGCCTTGGATTTTTCAGCATTGCAATCACCCGGATCATATCAAATTGAAACCAATGGACAGATTTCTGAGCCGTTTAAAATAAACGATGCGGTTTTCAATAATATTTCTGATTCACTCATGCTTTTTTTCAAAGAACAGCGCTGTGGACCTACAAATCCTATTTTGCATAAACCTTGTCATCTTTCAGACGTTGTAAGATTAGTTGGGGATAAAGACTTTCCAAACGATACCCAAGGTGTCGATCTAACGGGCGGTTGGCATGATGCCGGAGATTATATAAAATTTCTTTCTACTACAGCCTACACAACCTATATGTTAATTTTTTCGTATGACTTCGATAAAAATAAATTTGGATTTGATGACGATAAAGATGGAGTGCCGGATGTTCTTGCTGAAGCAAAAATTGGGCTTGACTGGATGCTTAGATGTAATTACTCCAAATATAAATTAGTTACTCAAGTTCAGGATTTACGAGACCACTCAGTTGCTTGGCGTATGCCTGAAAATGATACCCTCCGCTTTGACAGGCCGGGCTATGTAGGAATTGGAAAAAACCAAATAGGAATGTTTGCGGCAGTTATGGCGCTTGCTTCCCGTGTGTGGAGTGAAAAATTTTATAAGTATGATTTCGCAAAAAAATGTTTGGATGCGGCAGAAAATTTATATTCGATAAGAGATAAAGTTCCCGACATAGACAGCAGTCAATCCGGTTTCTACCAGGATCATACTTTCTGGGGTAAACTTGCGCTTGGCGCTGTTGAACTATATCTGACTACCAAAAAACAGTCATACCTAGATGATGCTATAAAATATGCTGACAGCGCCGGCTCTGATTATTGGTGGAGCTATGGAAACCTTAATTCGTTGGCGGACTACCGGCTCGCCAAAATCATTCCCCGTTTTTCAAATTATATTTTAAATAATCTAAAAAGTTTTAATGCACGTAAAGATTCCTCTGTGTTTCGTGAAGGATTATTATATTCTTGGGGAAGTACAAATTCATTCCTCGGCGTTGCACTTCAAGCAATTCTTTATAAGAATTTGACTGGCAATTCAGAATTTGATTCCCTAGCAACTTTCCAGCGTGATTATATCCTTGGAAGAAATCCATGGGGGCTAAGTTTTATTTATGGAATAGGCTCCATATATCCAAAACATCTTCACTCTCAAGTAGGATTTTTCCACGGTGGATATTTGCCCGGAGCTTTATCTGCCGGTCCGGCACCGGAAGCTATTTTGAAAAATTATAAAATTGTAAGAAATGATAAAAGGTATGACTTTTTTAACTCGGATGAAGTGAAATATTATGATGACTATGATAACTATATCACTAATGAGCCGACTATTTCAGGGAATGCCACTGCTTTATTTGTCTATGGATATTATTCTAATAGATAAAATTCAAACTCAAATTATTATGTCACAATATAGGAATGAACTAATTAAATGTCTCTGTTTAAATCAGAAATTAGATCTAAAATTTTAAGAATAACTAAATTTGAGCATTTCTTACCGGCATAATATTTGCGAAAGTAGAAATAATATTTTGATCAAACTATGAAAAAAAAGATAGAAATTATACGGTCGGGTATCTCCCTTGTAGATAATGCATGGGGGGGATTTTATCGAGGCGGAACCTATTTGTTAATTGGTCCTCGAAAATCGGGTAGAACCTTATTAGCCCTACAATATGCTTTGGAATGTGCCAATCAAAAAGAAGTATGTTTGTTTTTTACAAGCATGAGGCCCAAGGATTTAATGATTCATGCTTCGTCAATTGACTTTGATTTACAGTATTACATGAATCAAAATCTTATCATTGTTGTTAGGGTTGCTCCACCTTCAGATTTATACAGAGTCGGCAATCCGGACGATTTTTTAGTTGAATATCTTAATGATATTGTAACTGTTGTTGAACAATACCAGCCTAACAAAATAGTATTTGATGAACTTACTCCCTTTATTGGATTCAACAATATCAACTTGCTTCAAGATGTTTTCGTTCATACTACCGAATCGATTGAAGAAAGTGGAATAACAAGTTTGTTTGTACTTGGGGAACCTGCTACTCCTTTGGCAAATTCAATCGTTGATGCTCTAACAACTTATTCAACAGGAATTATTTTTCTTCAAAAGAAAGAATCAGAACCTAACGCTTTTCACGGTGGTTTAATGACAATTACCCCCAATATTGGTCACGCCGAAGGACAAATAGAGTCCAATTATTATATAGAACCATATAAAGGTATAATGGTCGATTATAAACCAAGGAAAATTTCTGTCAGTCCCGAAAAGACATTTTCACCTAAAAAAGATTTGAAGTATAAATCCCTGGCTGAAATTGATCTTCCTAAAGAAAATTATTCTATTTCTAACATCTATTCGTTAAATGATTTTAAGCTGATTCTTAATAATCAGATTGCTCTTTATAAAAGCACGGGGCAGGTATTTTCGGTTGTTTCATGCAGGTTGGATCCTTTTGCTCAACAGAATGGACTTTTGACACTTAACCAACTGCAAAATGCAATAAGACTGTCCACCGATAAAAAGGATAAGATTTGCGTACTTAACAATAAAGTTATCGTGCTTGTTGTTAGGGAAGATCAAAAAGGATTCAATTCTCTTCTAAGTAAAATTAAAACTAACCTACCCGGCAACGATCCTAATTTCTTAAGCAATGTTGTACAATATATCTCTGTTTATTCGGCAAAAATTGACGAAAATGTAGTTACTGCGGAGGATGTTTTTCAACAGATTTCGTCAGACGAAATTCCAGAAAAAAATATTTTGGGATTTAATTAAAAGATGAAGTAAATGAAGAGCATAATTCTTTTGCCATTATTTCTATTAATTGTCTGTGAGTGGTGTTCTTTTGCAGAAGCTCAACCGCAATTTGAAGCAATGAAAGCCGAAGCACAAAGGGAAATGCAGTTCGGGCGTTATGGAGAAGCAATCGATCTTTTGAATAGGTATATTTCAGCTCATCCGCAGCAGCCGGATGGATATAATTTGAGAGGATTGTGCAACGAAAAAAGGGAACAATTCGAATATGCTGTCTACGATTATCGTTCGGCATTAAAATTAGCTCCTAACGATAAAGAAATTAACCAGAATTTAGAAAGAACGACGAAACTATGGTATTCTTTGTTGTATAATGAAATCGAAGGCTATAAAAGAGAAATTGCTATAAATCCGGATAAACCTGATAATTATTTAGAGATTGGTAAAGCTTATAAAAACCTTGGGCAGTGGCCTGTTGCTGAAGAATGGTATGATAGATATCTTTCCCGGGCTCATGCTTCCCCGGATGAAATAATTAGATACTCCGAAATTTTAGCTAAGAATAATCATATTGCAAAAGGGTGGCCTATCTTAAAAAAATATACAGAGGAATACCCGAATGACCAACGCTTATGGTCAAGGTTTGGTTATTTCTCTCTTTGGCTTGGAAAAAATAAAATTGCAATTGAAGCTTTTCAAAACTCTTTAGCCCTTAAACCATTTTTTAGAGAAGCTCAAAGCGGACTTGATGAAGCAAGAGGTAAAGGTTATATATATACCGTAAACGATACTTCTACCAAACATTTTAATTATGGATTACCTCCTGTTCGACCGGCATTTGTTTACCCAATTGATAGATATTACAGGATATTGAAACACAATCCCGATGATAATAAGATAAGACTAACCTTAATAAAAGCATTATATAAAGTAGATCGATTTGAAGAAGCGTCGCAGCAACTAAGAATCTTAAAGAAGAATCTTGGGATGCAATGAAAAAGTTTTTATTTTTTTTCTTCCTTTTTATCACGCCGGCGATTGCTCTTGCACAGTCAAATAATACAGAAATTGATTCCTCCGAAATCGCAAGGTTATCTGCTAAAATAGACTCAGTAAAAATGGCTGTCTATATGCAAAAAATTGAACAGTATAAAGCTAAATTCGCTAAAGATTCAACGGATAAAGACGCTGTGCTAAACCTGGGGACCTATTATAATAACATTGTAAGTTATGATTCTGCAGAAGCAGTTTATGAATCCTATCTGAATAAATTCCCCGAAGATGCTGATGTCCTTTATAGATATGCCCAGGCTGAAGCAAATAATAGAGAGTTTGATAAAGCTTCTGCTAATATGGACACCCTTCTACTAAAATATCCAAACAATTTGAAATATCAGTTATTCAGAGCCCAATTAGCTGTGTGGATAGGACGGGATTATGACCGTGCAAAAACTTATCTTGATAACGTTTTAGCCAAAGATACTAGTAACCTTGCCGCTTTACTTGCAATGAGTTCTCTTGAAATGCATACTAACCATTTTGTCTCTTCTCAAAATTATATGGACAAGATCAAACTCATTGATCCTCAAAATTCCGATCTAAAAGAACTTGAATCTGATATATATGTTCAAAAGTTAAGATACAAACAGGAACAGCAATTTGCTATTTTACTTCAAGGCGAAAGTTTGTATGGCAACGGTCAATGTAAAGAGGCAATTGCTAAATATGATGAGTATATGGCTGAGACGCCACCTAATGTGGAAATTGAAAGAGAATATGCGGACGTAAACGTTTGTGCCGGCAATTATCAAAAAGCGATTGACATTTACACAAGTCTCTTAAATCAAGGTTATGATTATAATATTGATTTGCAAAGGGCAAAAGCATATTACTATATGGGCGACTCTATAAATGCACTTTCTTCATTTCAAAAGTTGGTGAAAGAAAAACCAAATGATTTTATCGCAAATTTGTATCTTGGGGATTCTTACATTAGAATGCACGATTATGGTAGAGCACGAAATGCTTATTATAATATGGAGGATAGCGTAAAGCTTGATTCTTCACAAACTGCATTAGTTAAGCAAAGAATTTCCTGGACGCCGGTGACTGGGTTCAGAGGTTTACTGGCTTCTTTCCCGACGTATCTTCTTTTAACTCCTTATGGTTCCTATTATGCCGATAACAATAATATTAAAGAAGTTACGCAAGGTATCCGGATTGATGTTGGGCTAACTTCCTTTCTTTCTATCGGCGTTGAAGCTTTTCGTTTTACATTAGCATCAGGCTCAATTTCTACCTTCAATTATAATGTTGTAAACTCAAATAGTTTTAGGTGGAATATAGGACTAAGATTGGCTGATGCTCTTGCTTTTGGTGTCGGATTTGGCAATACCTACTACGGGAATAATGTCTCACAGCCGCTGGCAAATGTTTATTTGAGGTCTGAGGTTGCGAATGTTTATACTGCATATATTACTTATGATAAATTAGACGCTTCACAGGTGATCTACTCAACAGGTTTTTTTAACCAAAGATATAATGCGGATGTTTTTAGGCTTGGTGGATCTTACCTGTTCAAAACTGGAGTTAAATTAGGGGCAGATTATTCCCACTTTAGTTTTTCAGACGGTAATCAGGGCGACAATTTAGCTTTAAGAGTTGGAAAGTATTTTTATCCCGGGTTTCTGCTTGGCTATGAATATTTAATAACCGGTTTTGCCAAGACTTCTACTTTGTATTATTCACCTTCCTCTATTTCTTCACATAATATTACTGCGGATTGGGACATCATTAGGGACACTACGGCAACAGTTACTATAGGAGGTTTATTAGGGTTTATTCAAAATAGTAACACAATAATTAGGCAAGCTTATGCCGCCGCTACGGTAAGATTAGCCAGTAGTTTTTCTATCCAAGCAAGAATTGTGGGTGGTGGAAGTTATCAATATGCTGCCGGCTACAGCTCCTTCTCGGCTTATATATCTGCATACTGGACTCTTTAACTTAATTTTCAAAGCTTCACGCTTATTTTTCTTGGTGGTTTATTATGATACAGAACAAAAAATAATCTTAAATTGTAACAGAAAAGGTAACCCAAATGTTTAATTATTTGCCATAATTTACATTATTGGTGGCATTATACTTGTCTATTATCAAAAAAAAGAAGCTTAAAATGAAAATCAATCAAGAAGTAAAAAAGATTTCTATAACACTCGACAATCGCGAAGTTATACGGAAAGATGAAAATAGAGAAGGGAAGTTAATAAAAAGGATCATAACTACCGGAACAATTTCTCTGATTCTTCTGCTTGTAATTATTCTTACACTTCCGCATACTGTTCTTTCGGTAAAATCTCTTCTTGAATTTGCTACGATTGTTGCGCTCGTTATATTTTTGTTTGTACTTCTCTTCAGGTATTTTGCAATTCTTGTTTTAGCGTATTTATATATTAATGAATATACATATAAAGCACCATCTGGAGGATATTCTCCTTTCGTTTCAATTATAGTGCCTGTTTACAATGAAGAAAAAGTTGTTGCTGATTCAATTAAATCATTGCTTGATCTGGATTATAATAATTATGAAATAATAGTTGTAAATGACGGTTCCTCGGATAAAACAATGAATGTAGCTGAAACATTAGTCGGTTACCAAAAAGGGAAATATTCTGATGTAAAAGTTTCTTTAATCAACAAGCCAAATGGCGGCAAAGCAAAAGCTCTTAATGCAGGTATAAGATTATCTAAAGCCGAGATAGTTCTTTGTATGGATGGCGACTCCCAGCTATCTGCCGATTCTGTAAAACTTGCGGTTAGACATTTTAGCAATAGAGAAATTGGTGCGGTAGCCGGTAATGTAAAAGTAATGAACCGCGGTAAAATATTTACAGATCTTCAAGCACTCGAATATATCGAAGGATTAAACATGGCTCGTAGCGCTCAAAGTTTTGTAAGGCTTGTTAATATTATCCCTGGACCAATTGGATTATTCAGAAAAAAAGCAATTGAAGAAGCAGGATATTATTCAAGCGATACCTTTGCTGAAGATGCAGACTTAACACTAAAGATTCTCGCTAACGGATGGAAAATTTATTATGAGCCAAATTCAATCTCCTATACTGAAGCTCCGGTAAAGCTTCAACAATTACTGAAACAAAGATATAGATGGACGCGTGGCATATTGCAATCAATTAGAAAACATAAAAAGCTTTTAATAAATCCAAGTATTAATATTGGCGATACATTTATTCTTTGGACTATGTTTTATGAAGCTTTAATCTGGCCTGCAATGAATATTGCCGCTAACCTGTTCTTTATTATTGCCGCTCTTGTATTTGGGTTTTCGTCACTAATCTTTTTTTGGTGGGCAGGATTAGCTTTACTTGATCTTGTAACTGCGCTTTATTGTATCGCTGTTGAAAAGGAAGAATTTAGGCTTGTGGGCTATTCTTTAATTTATCGTATGTTCTTTATTTTAATAATAGACATTTGTAAAGCAATGTCAACTGTAGAAGAATTTTTGGGTATCAAAATGACGTGGGGAAAACTTGAACGGGCAGGCGCTAACGTATAGAAATTTGTAATTTAACTAATTAGGTGACGTATGGAACTTATTCCGATTTTATCAACAATCATTCTTGTAGCTACAATTAGCACTTTTATGTTAGCTGTTGGAGCTTACATTCTCTACAAAGTAAGAGAAAGAAAGGGCATCCAAGCTGTATCTCCGCAGCCTTCTGAAGTTAATGCAGAATTAGTGACCCCGGTTTCGGCACCTTCACACCAACCCCTACCTGCTGAAAGATTTATTCCTCAACCAATTTTTATTGAGTCTCAATCTGTTTACCAAAGACAGCAGGCTTCTGCTCAACAAAAAACACCGCAACCTTCACCACAGAAATATATACCGGGCCCAATTCCATATACTGGTTATGGAAATCAACCTCGTCAGTATTCCGGACAGAATTATTCCCAACAACGCGGCTTTGTAGGAAGTCAACAAAATATTCCGCAGCAGGAAGATGGTAAGCCAAAAGACTCTAAATTTATGAAGTACACTTCCGAAGGGTATGTCCCCACTAAAGAAGATAAAAATGGCGGGGCATTGAAGTGGAGATAAAATCTCGTAAGTGGAACGGGATTAATCAAGGCTTAATAATATTAAGCGGGGTGACAATTCTTGCCGGCTCAATCTTAATATATCTATTCATTTTGCGCGGAGTCTTTGGCAGCTTTAATGCGGCTGAATTGGTCCCGAATCCTAAACTATTAAATAATTTATTCTCTGGAGGTAAACCGGATATCGGAATTCTCTATTCAAAATATACAGAAAATATGTTGCCGCAAGGAAGTACATGGCTTAATGATAACATAAATTCTTGGGAAAGAGTACTTAATAATGCCGGGTATAAATATGATGTAATTGCAGATTCTACAATTGAATTAGGGCTTCAATATAAATATAAACTTTTAATCCTTCCAGGTTCCAAGTCTTTAAGTGATAAAGAAATTGTACAGCTTAAAAAATTTATAAGCAAAGGAGGAAGTGTATTTGCAACAAGCGGGACAGCCTCTTATTCGGACGATGGTAAATGGAGAGGATGGGATTTCTTTTCTCAGGTATTCGGTTTAAAATTTTCCAAAGAAATCTCAAACACTGAAGTCACAAAAATTCATACTTTAAGAGGTGGACTTCCGATTACTGCAAATATACCTGCTGGTTATCCATTAAGAGTTGCTACCTGGGATCGCCCTATTTCTGTTGAGGTTTTAGATCCACGCACTATTCAAGCAAGTTTTTGGTATAATTATAGACTTCAAGGTGGATTAACAAGAGATAAAATAAAAAAGAGCGCTGGTATTGTATATGGTAATTATGGCTATGGTAGATTTGTCTGGATGGGGTTTGAAATCAACTCGGTTATAGGTGAACAACAAGACTATATTTACTTTGACAGACTTTTTAATAACTGTATGAGCTGGTTAACTTACCAACCTATTGCTTTTGCAAAAGACTGGCCTTCAAATTATAGCGCTGCCGCAATGCTTGTGCCTGAGTTATCTCACAATCTAAATGACGTAAATAATTTGCTGAGTATTCTAAATTCTGAAAAAGTAAAGGCAACATTTTTTGTTGACCCAACTTTGGCTGAACAAAATAAAGGAGTGATCCAATCTTTGACCAGGTATGGTGAAGTCGGTTCATTGTTGGACCTTGGCTACCTTGCATCAGCAACTGATACAAATAATTCTCTTAATGATTTTGATACTCAATATCAGAAATTAATGAGTTCAAGAATATCTTTAGAGGCTATAACAAATTCTTCTGTAATCGGTTGTATGCCTTTTTATGGATTTTATGATCAAAACACCATTAATGCATTAATAAAAGCTAAGTACAAATACGTCTTTTCCGATTCCTTAACTGACAGATCTGTTCCTCAAACAATTATTAGAGGAGACAGTCTGCTTGTAAGCATGGCCAAAACCGGAAGGGATGATTATGAGGTTATAAGAGATTTTAATTTAACGCAGCCCGACTTTCAGTTTTATACCTATCAGGAAGATATAGATAGAATTCTTTTTGAAGGAGGACTTTATGTACTGAAGATGCATCCTGATTATCAATTGAAAGCGCAAAATATAGGAGTGGTTAAAAAAGTTATTGATGATTTGAAAAAGAAGAAGTTTTGGATTGCTACCGGAAGTCAAATAGAAAATTGGTGGGCACGTAGAAATTATGTGGAAGTCAAAGCTACCAAACGCGGAGATAATAGAGTCGCTATAACAATTTCAAATCCCGGCAAAGAAACAATGAATGGATTGGTAATTCAATTAGATCTTAATGTAGCTGCTACTAATTTAGCTTTAAGTTCTGAAATTATCGGTACGAAGAAAGCTAAATACGAATACGATCCGAAAAATCATATAGTATATGTATACATAAACGACTTAGAACCGAGTGAATCAAGAACTTATTATATTGATTATAAAAGACCAAACGCTTAAGGATAATTTTAATTATAAAACAAAAATAAGATTTTTTAATTGAAAAGTATTCAGTTAATTAGTGCATTAAAAGAAACTCAATTCAGATAATGATGAAAATTAAAATAAAATATATTATACCGTTTGTGTTTCTAATAGCCACTTATTTTTTCGGCTGTACGGACTTATTCATAAATCCCAACTCGAACAATAGCAACAATAAATTAAATATTTCAATTTCTTCTCCAGCTACAAATGATTCCATTAGCTATTCGGGCATTCAGGTCAGTTATAATCTATCAGAACAAATAGGAATAAATTTTATTGAGCTTTACGTTAACGGGAAAATTCATCAATGGATTCCGCCAAACAGTGACGGTTCAAAACCAACTATAACTTTAACCTTAGACTCAACATTTATTGGATCAAAAATCAGTTTTTATTTAATTTATTATGATAAAGATGGAAGTTCCGCTCGGAGCGACACTATTTCCAACTTGTTTGTAAACGGAATTGAAAATATTCCCTACACACCTTATAATTTTAATTATACTTACATTTCAAGTAATTCCTTAAATCTCTCATGGAAAGATTCAACCCTTAGCGATCCGCCCGGTTTTGAGATTTGGAGAAAAGATGGATACTTTGGGTCTTATTCGATTCATTTGGTATCTCCGCCTAATACCTTTAACATTAATGATAATAATGTTTCCGATTCAACGATTTATTATTATAAAATTCGTGGAATTAATAGATCCGGAGCATCAAGTTTTAGTAATGAAATATCAACCGGCGGTGATGGTTCCTTTAGATCAATTCCTCCTCCTACAAATGTTGTTGTAAAGGCAACGGGCCCAGACTCTGTGGAGATAACATGGAACTATTCTGGCGCAGTAATAAATTATTTCAAGGTTGAAAGAAAGTACGGCTGGTCTACTTACAGCGCCATAGGCACTCTTAGCGGAAGTGTAAATCAATTCTTCGATAACAATAGCGGGTTAGTCCCCTCGACGGAATATTATTACCGGGTGAAGGCTTTTAGCAGCTCAGATTCGTCCTGGTCGAATGATATATTAGTGACGACTCCTTCGAATTGATTAAATGCTATGGGAATTTAACACTGAGAGATATGGTTAAAATTGGCAACAGTACATAAAATAAACAGTAAATTTTTTAACTCTCTTAAAGAGAATATAAAAAATCCATTTCTAGTGCTAAACCATAATGGAGATATCTTATTTCTAAACGATGAAGCCTCTTCACTTCTTTCTCTTCAACAAAACGATAATAATATCTTTAATGCTGTTGAAGAATCATCTTCAAGAAAAATCAGCAGTCTAATTGAAGAAACATACGTCTCAGGTAAACCGCTTACCGAAGAAATCTTAATTAATTTATCAAACGGAAATTCATTCAGTGCTCAGATTACTGTCAGTTCTTACAAAGATGAAAATGAATTATTTGTCTTTTGTACTCTGAAACCATTTGACACAAAAATAGGGATTACCGGTAAAACAATGATCAAATCTGAGATTGAAGATTTGAAAGAATTACTAAATAACGATAAAATATTTGAACTCATTATTGAACTTAGGTCATTATATCCTTTAACTTTTATTGGGAGAGAAAAATTATTAACTGAACTGAACAAAGCGGAAGAGCTTTTCTGGATAAAAAATTATGATGGTAATTTTGCATTAGCTAATAAAAGTTTGGCAAACTTTGTTGGACTTAGTTCAACCCAGCTTGAAGGAAAGTCCGTAAAATCTTTTATCCCGTCATTCCTAAATAATTTCGTAGAAACAATTGAAGATTATATTAGAGAAACATTTAATTTTGTCTCTGTTGAAGGAGTTTCACTTTTTGGCATATCGGCTTCAAGCAGTTACAAAACAATTTTTATCCCATTGATAGATGCAGACAACAAAGTGATTGCATTTATTGGTGTCATGCAAAAAGTTAAGCAATTATTGACTGTACAACAATACTCTCTTTTGCAGACTTCAGATATCAATATTTTCGAAAGGATTAATAAACCAATTTCTTTAATTGACAAGGAAGGGATAATTAAGCATGAAAGCAAAGAATTTTGTAAATTATTTTCCGAAGAAATTAAAGATTTAAGAAATTTAAAGATAGACCAAGTTTTTCCGATTTCTATTTCCGGTAGTATTCATAAATTTATGAGCTCATCTTTGGATGATGAAAGTATTGAAATAACCGGAGACATAAAATCAGGTGATGAAAAAGCTATTAAGTATTTTTTAGTATTAAGCAAAATATATGATCAAAAAAATCAGTTTATTGGTGCTTCAATCTTAATTGAAAGTTCAAAATTAGAAGATGATCTTGAAACTATAATAAAAAGCCGAGGAAGAATGTTTGACATATTAATAAAAAATAATCCTGAACCAATTTTCATTTATGAAACAGAAAATCTTAGGTTCATAGAAGTAAACCAAGCGGCTTTAGCATTTTACGGCTACAGGCGTGATGAGTTTTTGCAAATGGATTTGACCGACCTTTATACTCCTGAAGATATTCAAACTCTACTCGGTTCGTCAGATGTCACAACTATAAACGGTAAGTTTACTGGACCTTTTAAACATAGGAAAAAGGATGGTTCATTCGCAATTGTGCAGATAAGTAAAATAGCCTTTAGGTTTAACGATAAAGATGCATATTATAATATTATTAAAGATGTAACTAGTCAGCTCGACTTAGAAAAAAAGACTCTGCTTTATAAATCAGCATTTGATAACACAGAGGATATTGTAATCTTAACGGATGCAAGTGGTTTTATAACATATGTTAATTCTTCTGCAGAAAATAATTTAGGCTATTCTATAAAGGACATTGAGAATACTTCTTTCGCATCGCTTGCTAAAGATGATGAAAGGGGAATGGTGAATGGATCGATATTTCAATCTCAAAAAAAAGAACCTGTAAAAATGAATTTTGAGATTAAAAAATCCGACGGTAGCTTTTTAAAAACTGAATTATTCGCAAATCCAATCTTGGATTACAAAGGCGAAATAGATTCCTTTACCATTTTAGCCAAAGTTGAAAGAGAATTTATCGATCATTCAAAAGAAATTATTAAGGATATAATTTCGGAAAAAGATTATCCCAGTGATCATTTAATACCAGAAACAATTACCACTTCATTTTTGTCAAATCTATTTCATGAAATACTTACCCCTATTAATGTTATCTTGGGATTTGTCCAAGAGTTAAAAGATAGTATTAAAGATTTATCTCCTGAACAGGAAGAATCCGTTGATTTTATTAATCAGAATAAAGAAAGACTACTTACCACGATGAATTCAATGGTTGAATTTGCTTCCATTGGCAGAGAAAACAATAAGATTAATCCGCAGCCAATTTTTATTACAGAGATTATAGATCAGCTTCAGGATGATATAAAAGATGTTCTAAAATCAAAAGGAATAGAATTTGCATATGGGAAAATATCTTCATCTTTGAAGTTTGAATCTGACAAACAGAAATTTCAGATGTTAATTTCTTTGATGGCGCGAATCACCTCCCAGATAATTAAAGAAAAAAGATTATATTTTTCTTCATATCAAATTGATGATGAGCATTTTGTTGTTACTTTTAGGGATAGTTATGCAAATACTTCAAAACTTTTGATAGATAATTTATATAATTTGTTTCAGCTTGATAATTATTCCTCAGCAAAAGATTACGGAATTTCAAAAATTACATCACAATTAGCTAATTCCTTGTTAAAACTCTTGAAAGGGAAGTTTGAGATTTTTGAGAGAACGCCAGATAAAAATAATTACGGATTTATTTTCCCGGTTTCACTTTCCCAAACAATTGAAGCCTCAAAAGACAATGTCGTAATTAATCAACAGGAAGAAGAATATTTGGAAAAAATTCCAGAAGTAAATAATAAAGAACTTAATAATGAGAAATTAGACCAGGTTCCAGAACCAGCCGAAGAAGAAAGTATTGAACGTGTTATACCGCTAAGGGAACAAAGAATATTAAAAAAAGTTCACTCTAAAAATTTATCTAATCAAATTGATATTTCATCCTTGTCATGTTTATATATCGAAGATCAAGTTGACTCACAAATCCTTTTTAAAGTTCAGATGAAAGAATTAAAAGAAATTAAATTTGCAGTAAGTTTTGAAGAAGCGCTCCCACTACTTGATGAGAATCATTTTGATTTCGTTGTGATGGATATAAATCTTCAAGGAGAATATAACGGACTGGATGCGCTTAAAATTATTCACAAAATGCCAAATTATGAAAACATCCCTATTATAGCTGTTACTGCTTATGTGTTGCCCGGCGACAAAGAAAAATTTATTGCAACAGGGTTTAATGACTTCATATCAAAACCCATTTTCCGGGAGAAGATGATCGAATCATTGGAAAAAATATTTATGATGCAGGTATAATGTAAAAGTTAAAAGAAATAAACCTCAGCCGGGGGGCCAGGTCATTTGCCTGCCTCCAAGAAGATGCATGTGCAAGTGATTGACCTCTTGACCCCCGTTTTTACCGCAGTTAATTACTAGCCTGAAACCATCTGCCTCAATTTCCATTATTTTGGCTATAGAATTTGCAGCGTCAAATAATTGTCCGAGTATTTCTGCGTGATCTTTACCGTTTAAATCAGTTACAGTTGCGATTTCTATTTTTGGAATTATTAAAATATGAACCGGAGCTTTTGGATTAATATCCTTAAACGCCAACACGAAATCGTTTTCAAAAACTATATCCGCTGTAATTTCTTTTCTAATTATTTTAGAAAAAATTGTATTGCTCATAATTGTTATTCCTTCTCAATCCCATATTTTTTTATTTTATTATAAAGATGGCTTCTCTGAATTTCCAAAATCTCGGCTGTCTTACTTATATTCCAGTCGTTAGCATTCAGTTGTTTTATTAGAAAAGCCTTTTCAGCTTTCTCCTTAAATTCCTGAAAAGAATTGCTGTCGTCAATTATATCTTCAATGGAAGTTTTTCCGGTTGGAAATAGAAACTCAATATCCTTTCTTGAAATAGATTTTTTATCTATCATAATGATGATTCTTTCTACAGCGTTTCGAATTTCTCTGACGTTTCCTGTCCATGTAACTCCTTGAAGAAAATTCACAGCGTCATCTTCAAAGATAACTTTAGGTCTCTTGTGCTTTTCAATTATCTCAGCTATGAAATGGTTAATTAAAACAGGTATATCTTCAACTCTATCTTTAAGAGGAGGAATGAGAATTGGGATAACATTTAGCCGGTGAAAAAGATCTTCTCTGAAATTTCCCTTTTCAATTTCTTCCCTTAAATTTTTATTGGTAGCAGCTAAGATTCTAACGTCAATCTCAATTTTTCTTGTCCCTCCGACTCTCTCAATCCTGCTATCTTCGATTGCTCGTAAAACTTTTGCTTGAGCTTGAAGACTCATATCTCCGATCTCATCTAAAAAAATTGTCCCCTTATTTGCAAGCTCAAACTTACCTATTCGCTGTTGAATTGCACCGGTAAATGATCCCTTTTCATGTCCAAATAATTCAGATTCAATTAACTCATTGGGAATTGCAGCACAGTTTACTTCAATGAAAGGTTTATCTTTTCTTAAGCTTTTGTTGTGAATTGCTCTTGCAACTAAATCTTTACCTGTTCCATTTTCGCCTGTAATCAATACTCTTGTATCGATCGGTGCAACTTTATCAATAAGTTCAAGTATGCCCGTTATTGCTTTGCTTTTGCCGAGAATTTTTTCGCTGCCAAAAAGTGTTTTTTTAATCTCTTTATTTTCAAGAAGCAGATTAGCCTGGTCAACCGCGTTTCTAACGCTGATTAGAAGCTTCTCCCGGTCGATTGGCTTTTCGATAAAATCGAAAGCGCCCAGCTTTGTTGCTTTAATTGCATTTTCTACGCTTCCGTGCGCAGAAATTATTATTACCGAAACTGATGGATTTGTTTCTTTTACTTTCTTCAATACCTCGAAGCCGTTCATCTCCGGCATTTGAATGTCAAGCAAAAGAGCTGCAATTTGTTGGGTAGAAAATCTTTCCAACCCTTCTGAAGCGCTTGTTGTATAATCAACTTGATAGCCTTCATAATCAAGGATCATTTTGATACTTTCACAAATTTCCCTTTCGTCGTCTATTATCAATATCAAATTCATAATTGGTATCTAAAAAAAATAAGTGAACGAATAATCATTACTTCTGAAGGCATAATATTTTTGTTGTGCTTTAATATTTCGCCAAAAATATTTCCTAATTTGTTTGTTTGAAGGTCTCTAGGATCAATCGAGTTTTGGACTTCAAAATCCTGCTCAAAAACTTCTATAAAATAACCAAATAGATTGCCTAAATCAAAAATATTGGATGAGTAAGAAATAAATGCACTTCCGAAAAAGTGCGCAAGTTTATCCTTATCGCCAAAACCATTTTGAGGCGTATCAAAAAATAATTCCTTGGGAAGATTTTTATTTTTTAGTAAGTAAATATTTCCAGGTGCCGAAGGTAAACGGTAAACCACGATAGCATCTATTAAAGGAATTTCTACACGCACTTTGTTGTAGGGTATTACCGCGAATGTTAAATCGAATAATGCCTCTTGGTAATTATAGTTATCATACTTTAATGCTCTGACGTAAATTGTGTCTGCTAATGCTAAATCGTTATTGGTCAAACT
Source organism: Bacteroidota bacterium (assembly GCA_021817845.1). Taxonomy (GTDB): domain Bacteria; phylum Bacteroidota; class Ignavibacteria; order Ignavibacteriales; family Ignavibacteriaceae; genus FEN-1297. Next base: position 57,257 of record JAKAFW010000016.1, on the reverse strand, counting down.
TAAATCTTTAAAATAATCTGAAGCTATAAAACCGGAGAGGTAATTTAAGGCTTTGGACAATTTGCTCTGCTGGGGAAATGTATTTGAGAAAAAAGTTGCAAGAATGAAAATAAAAAAAATAAGTTTCTTCTTCGTCAATTGGTTGAATGCTTTTATTAGCATTAGGTCTGAATTACTCCCACATTAAATTTCTGGGTATCGGGATTGTTATTTGCTACTTCAAGAGCCATTGAGATATAGTCTCTTGTAAGTGAAGGGTCTATTATTTCATCAATCCAAAGACGAGCAGCAGCATAAAGTGGACCGCTGGTTTCTTCATAAGAATTTAAAATATCATTAAGAAGTTTTTTCTTTTCACCTTCACTAAAAATTTTCCCATCTTTTTCAGCTTGCTTAAGTTTGATGTCTAATAAAACACTGCTTGCCTGAGCACCTCCCATTACAGATATTTTTGCGTTTGGGTATGCGAAAATAAATCGTGGGTCATAAGCTTTACCGCACATTGCATAATTACCCGCGCCAAAGCTATTCCCAACAATTATAGTGATTTTAGGTACAACGGAATTTGCAACCGCATTTACCATTTTTGCCCCGTCTTTAATTATACCTCCGTGTTCAGCTCTGCTACCAACCATGAACCCTGTAACATCTTGAAGAAATATTAATGGGATTTTCTTTTGATTGCAATTCATAATAAATCGTGCAGCTTTGTCGGCGCTGTCTGAATATATTACCCCTCCTACTTGCATTTCGCCGGTTTCGGTTTTAACAATGTTTCTCTGGTTTGCCACGATTCCAACCGCCCATCCATCAATTCGCGCATACCCTGTTATAATAGTTTTCCCGTAACCGGCTTTGTATTCGTCCATCTCCGAGCCATCTGTGATTCTTCCAATCAATTCATACATATCGTATGGTTTTATAGGATCTTCAGGAAGCAATCCATAAATTTCTTTAGGACTGAATAGTGGTGGATTACTTTTTATCCTGCTGAATCCAGCTTTGGTCTGGTCGCCAAATTTTTCAGTTAAACTTCTTATTTGTTGTAGGCATTCCTCATCGTTTTTCATTACATAATCAGTTACACCGGATAAATTAGACTGAACTTTGGCGCCACCGAGTTTTTCGTTATCTATCACTTCTCCTATTGCTGCTTTTACAAGATGAGAGCCAGCAAGAAAAACAGAACCTTCTCCTTCAACTATTAAAGCTTCGTCACTCATGATTGGCAGATAAGCGCCACCAGCAACACACGGTCCCATAATTGCAGCTATTTGAGGAATTCCCTTTGCCGACATTACGGCATTGTTTCTAAATATTCTTCCGAAGTGTTCTTTATCAGGAAAAATTTCATCTTGCATCGGTAAAAACACTCCAGCGCTGTCTACTAAATAAATAACTGGTATATGATTTTCTAAAGCAATTTCTTGCGCTCTTAAATTCTTCTTTACTGTTATAGGAAACCATGCCCCGGCTTTTACTGTAGCGTCATTTGCAATAATTATATGAAATTTCCCGTTAATTTTTCCAATTCCATAAATTGTGCCTGAAGAAGGTGCCCCTCCGTATTCTGCGTACATCCCATAACCTGCGAAGGTGCTGAGTTCAAAAAAACTTTTTTCATCATCAACTAATTTGTTTATTCTTTCACGTGCGGTTAATTTTCCTTTACCTTTTTGTCTTTCAATAGCTTTTTTGCCACCGCCTAATTTAATTTGTTCTTTTTCCGAATTGAGTTTCCGGAGAAGATTTTTATAAAAATCTTCTCTCTTTAGGTACGTTTCGCTATCTTTTATTGCTTTGCCGATTTTATTCATTAGATCTTTCGGTGATTAATTTTCTTTTAATAATTCTTTTGCAATTACAATTCTTTGAATTTCCGAAGTGCCTTCCCCTATAGTTAAAAGCTTAACGTCGCGATAAAATTTTTCAACCGGGAAATCTTTGATATAGCCGTAACCACCCAATATTTGCACTGCCTCGCTTGCTGCTTTTTCCGCTACCTCGCTGGCAAAAAGCTTTGCCATTGCCGCTTCTTTAATATTTGGTATATTCTTATCTTTCAAAAATGCGGCTCTATATGTTAACATTCTTGCTGCATCAATATTTGTTTGTATCTCTGCCAATTTAAATTGAATTGCCTGGAATTCACTTAAGGTTTTTCCAAATTGCTTCCGCTCTTTGCTATATTTTGCTGCGGCATCCAAAGCGCCTTGAGCTAATCCGACACTCAATGCAGCGATGGAAATCCTTCCTCCTTCTAAAATTTTTAAGGCTTGAATAAAACCCTCTCCTTCATTGCCAATTAAATTATCAAATGGAACTTTACAGTTTTCAAATATTAATTGCGATGTGTCGCTTGCGCGCATTCCTAATTTATTTTCCTTTTTGCCTGCAAAAAATCCTTTCATCCCTTTTTCAAGTATAAATGCGGAAATCCCTTTCCGCCCCTTCGCTTTATCTGTAATAGCCATTACTACTGCAGTTTCGCCAACCGTTCCGTGCGTAATAAAATTTTTACTACCGTTTAATAAATAGTAATTGTCTTTTTTTTCAGCAACTGATTGTAAACCTCCTGCATCGCTGCCAGAAGAAGATTCTGTTAAACCCCACGCTCCAATTTTTCTTCCGGAGGTTAAATCAGGGAGAAATTTTTTCTTTTGTTCTTCATTGGCAAACCTAAAAACATGATTTGTACAAAGTCCGTTATGAGCAGCTACCGAGAGAGCGATTGAAGGGTCAACTTTCCCAAGTTCTTCAATAATAATTGCAAATTCTAAATATCCTAAACCTGCGCCCCCAAATTCTTCGTCAACTACAATTCCTAAAAAACCTAAATTACCAAGTTCCTTAAAAATTTCAGTTGGGAATTTTTGTGCTTCATCCCATTCCATTATTAATGGACGTATTTTATTATTGGAGAATTCCCTAATAGTATCCCGTATAAAAGTTTGATTCTCATTAAGGGTAGTCAAATATGAACTCTCAGTGGGTATCATAAAAATTCCTTTCACTCCTTCAGCTTGATTATTGCTGAAAATATTTTAAGATAGAAAATCTTTTGGATGTCCTATCTTGGTTAATGAATTGAACCTATCTAAAATTAAAGCTGCTTCCTGAAATTTTCTATAATTTCTTCCGCAATGTGATATGGGGACGAATTACCTAATACTATCTTTTCTAAAGAATTGTTTAATGATTTTTCTCCCTCACCGCTCCATAATTTTTTTCTTATCTGGTCTTCAACTATCTCCTTGATTCTGTTTTTCGCGTGCTGTTCTCTTTTTATTGTAAATTTTCCGTCTTTGATTAAATAATTCTTGTGGTCTAAAATTTCTTCGGCTATTTCATCAATGCCCTTATTTTCTATTGCAACCGCTTTAATGATGTTTGGCAGCCATGATGTTTGATCATGATCCTTCATCATCAAAATTGTTCTGAGTGCTGTTACGGCTTGCTCTGAGCCTGGGCGATCGCTTTTGTTAAGTACAAAAAAGTCAGCTATTTCCATTAAGCCGGCTTTCATCGCTTGGACTGCATCTCCTGATTCAGGAACTAAAACAACGATGGTTGTATCCGTTGCTTGAGCAATATCTAACTCAGATTGACCTACGCCAACAGTTTCAAAAAGAATAAAATCATAACCGGCAACATCAAGTATATCTGCCGCATCGTTAGCTTTTCTGCTTAATCCTCCTAAACTTCCGCGGGTTGCCATGCTGCGGATAAAAACGCCCGGATCTTGGCCTATTTCATTCATTCTGACCCGGTCACCCAGCAAAGCTCCGCCCGTAAATGGACTCGTTGGATCAACAGCAATAATTCCTACAGTTTTATTTTCTGATCGGTAATATTTTGCAAGCTGGTTAGTTATCGTGCTCTTACCAGCTCCAGGAGGTCCGGTAATTCCTATTCGATAGGCGCTGCCGACTTTTGAATAAAGGTTCTTTAATAATTCTATCGAAGCGGGGCTATCTGATTCAACCACTGAAATTGCTCGCGCCACGGTTCGTCTGTCATTTTGAAACAATTTTTCTAACAAAATATTTTCAATCATTCCGTAATTGGATTTATATTTCAAACTCTTTGAATCTTAAATTTAATTCTTAAAATATTCTACTGTTTTTTGTAATCCTTCGCTAAGTGAAGTAGATGGTCGCCAATTAAATTTTCCGAAAAGTTTATCTGAAGTAATTACGCTGCGCATCTGTTCACCCGAAGCCGGAGGCCCATGCTTTTCTACTTGTCCCTTGCCAATTATTTTATTAAGCATATTGAAAAGTTCGTTTACATTAGTCTCTATTGAAGTGCCGATGTTATATACATCGCTTGTTTCATCTTTAAGAGCTAAAGTATTTGCTTTAACAACGTCGCCGACAAATACATAGTCTCTGGTTTGTTCTCCGCTGCCATTAATTATTGGTTGCTCTTCTTTTAGCAATTTAGAAGTGAAAATAGCGACTACACCTGCTTCACCAAATGGATTTTGGCGCGGGCCATAAATATTTGCATATCGAAGAATTGAATAATTCAACTGATACTGGGAATGATAAAAGTGCAAATATTTTTCAACAGCAAGTTTTGAAATACCGTACGGCGACAACGGAAAAGTAATATGCGCTTCATCTGCCGGGAAGTATTTTTGTTCGCCATAAACTGCTCCCCCTGTGGAAGCGAACATAAACTTTTTTACTCCCGTCTTTATGCAACTTTGAAGAAGATTTATTGTTCCCAGAATATTCGTATTTGCATCAAATGCCGGATCGGCAACCGAACGGCGTACATCCATTTGGGCAGCGTGGTGATTAACTACGTCAAACTTTTCTTTTTCGAAAAGATCGATTAATTTTTTATCGCATATATCTGCTTTAATAAATTTTGCATTTGGATTAATGTTCTTTTCAAATCCGGTTGAAAGATTATCAACCACAAAAACTTCATTACCTTCTGCAATAAATGCGTCTGAAACTTGGGAAGCGATAAATCCTGCTCCCCCTGTTACTAATATTTTCATTTATTTCTCCTTATATAAATTAAAATGGTAAATGTATTTCTGTACTTCTTCCGGCACGAGAAAATTTAACGGTAAATTTTTAGTTACTCTTTCTCTTATTTCACTTGAGCTAATTTCAATAGTGGGTGTGTCGACAAATAAGGCAGAGTTGTAAAAACGGTCCTTATTGATTGGCTCTTGGGTTAATTTTCTATTTAAAACAATTATTTTTGCCAACTTTAAGATTTCATCAGGCTCTTTCCAGGAGCTAAATTTTAAAATATTATCGTAACCAATTATCAATTCTATCTTATTATATTTTTCTTTAAGAACTCTCAATGTTTCTATTGTATATGAAATTGTGGCAGTATTTATTTCTAAATCCGAAAAATCAAAATACGGAATATTCTTTATTGCTAGTTTGACCATAGCAAATCTATGTTCTGGGCTTAATGTTGGTATTTCTGTTTTGTGAGGCGAAATGAAAGCAGGGATAAAAATTATTTTATCCAATCCTCTTAGTTCACGAACGGCTTGTGCGGTAATTAAATGTCCTGTGTGAATCGGATCGAAAGTGCCGCCAAAAATTCCGACAATGCTCATTTAAGAAGCTCCTTGTATTCAATGAATAAATGTGTAAATTTTTCGTGCATCTGTTGACTGCAATAACTTAGGCTTTCCTTTTTAGATAACTCAACATAAAGCTGTTTAAAGTCGTATAATTTTTGAATAGAAAGATAATTATTCATTACATGAATAAAATTCTCATGCTTGTTAACCATTGGGAGAAGGTTTTCGTAATTAAAGTCGTCCCAATCTATCTCTTTGAATAAATTTTTGTTGAAGGAATTAAATCCCAAAAAAGCTATGCCATTATTCTTTGCTTTGCCGATTACAATTGCCTCATCTTCCATAGAAAGTAAGTTAAAGGCTTTTAAAATATCTGATTGGTTAATTCCGATTGAATTAGTAAAAATGATAAGGTTATTTAAATGTTGGTTTGAATATTTATCTGCTAATCTTTTTATAAATTTGGTCTTATTGCTTGTATCCGCAAAAAAGGTATCTGAATGATCCGAATTAAACATTCCGGGAAGGAATTCTCGGTCTTTCTCATCAAAGCAATAAACTGAGGTGTAAGTATCCGAAATCAGGCTCAGGTTCTCATGGTGGTTTAATGTTAGCGCGTTATAAAGTAGTAAAGAGTTTTCTTTGTCTAATGCTTCAAAAATTGGAATTTCAGTAGCATTAAAAAGAGAAGAATTTGCTATTAGGTAAATTATTGAATCAAGCTTCATGACTTAAAATCAATCGGTTTATAAAGTAAGTTTGAAATAAATTGCCGGTAATACTCAATATCTTTTTCATAAAATATTTTACTGGAGCCGGACGAGTTTTTTAATTCCATTTTCCTAAATGCTAAAGTTGTTGCTGCTCTAATATATAACTTACGAATGCTTTCATCAACCCAACCGTTTCTATTTTTTTTAGAAGAACTTAGGATCGTCAAATGTTCAAAAGGTATTAAGCCCTTTGCTGATTCTTCAAATAGTTCGTTATATATTATTTTTTTCTCACTCAAAATTGCAAAAGAAAATATTGTTATAAAAATCAAAACAGTGATAAACATGAAAAGAAATCCCAAAGGAGCCGTAGATTGAAAGCTTACACTTAAGTTCCATGCAAAATGGATAAAAATTGCTATAGCTAATCCAAGTATGGGCAACGCGACTTTATAAGGCGTTCCCTTAAATTTTGAAAATCCAAGAAAAGCTCCGAGAGTTGCAGTAGCTACGCAATGCATAACACCGGAAAATAACGTACGAATTACCACGATGGTAAGCCATTCGGAAAAATTGGTTCCGAATGTAATGAAGTAAAGAAAATTTTCGGTCATTCCGAATCCGAGACCAATAGCGCCTCCATATACTAAACCGTCTGTTATATTATCAAATCTTCTATTTGTAAAAATAATAAAGAGAAATAATCCCTTTGTAATTTCTTCAACGTATGGGGCAACAATAATAGTTTCGATATGATTTAATCTAACTGGACTTTTTATCCAGATAGATAATACTGTCTCAATAATGGCGCTCCCGATAATTGCTAAAAATATTGCCCCTAGAGCCCCCCATAAATAATTAATCAGTACAAAGCTGAATGGTTCCCGGTCGTATCTGTCGAATCGCCAAATGATAACTAAATATATCATCATGGGAAGTATAGCTGCTATGGCGGATGACAAGTAAAACATTAAACCTATTATTCTCTAATCCAGTTAATTAATTCTTTAATCGAAGGTCTTTTCCCGTATGATAAAATCCCAATCCGGAAAATTTTTGATGAGCCGACTATCGCAAGATAAATTGATACGACCATTATAATTAATGTGACTAAAATTTCTGAAAAAGGAATCGTTTCTATATTAAATCTTAAAATCATTATCGATGGGATTGTAAACGGGATATAAGATAAAACATGAACGAAAAGGGAATCTGGATGTTCAATAGCAGGGACGCTAATTGCAATAGGTAACACGAGTGTGAGACTAAGGTAGCTGGTTATTTGCTGGGCTTCTTGCTCTGTCGTTACAATAGAACCAATGCCGACAAAAATTGCAGTGTAAAATACAAATCCAAGTACAAAATATATAAGTATCGGAATAATATTATTGAAAGCATTATCTGGAATAGTTGATGTCCCGGCTAAAGCAAATCCAATTGCGCCCCAAATAATTACTTGTGTTAAGCCTAAAGAACTTAGTCCTAAAACTTTTCCGGTTAGCAGTTGATTTGGCGAACAACTGGAAACAAGGATTTCAATTAACCGATTTGATTTCTCTTCGACAAGATTTCGAATTAACATTCCCCCTGATGAAAGAATCATCATCATCAAAAGAATAATAAAAATAAATGAAGTGAAAAAGACAGTTAAAAAATCAGGTTTAGATTCTTTCCCTTTCCCGTCAATTATTTTTGGTTTTATTTCCGTTTTCTCGGAAAGATATTTAGCAATCTGCGGGTTAATATTTTCTTCATTTAATTTTATTTCTAGCTGGACCTTGTTAAAGGTATTGTCAAAATTATTGATGTCTTTATAATTACCTATATTTTTACTAAGGTATTCTACCGAAACAGAATCTGTTCCACCGTAATTTATTAATAGATAACCATCTAGCTGTCCGGAAATAACCGCAGAATCAGCAGATGATTTTAATTCATTTTGATCTTGAGTCTGGCTGGTTAAATTGATTAGTATATAAGCGGGCTGATTATTTTTAATCCTATATGTTTCTAATCCATCTTTAACTCCATTGATGAATAGTCCTGATGTATCGATAATTCCGATTGCCTTTGTTGAATTTTCACTTTGACCGGATAAGAAAGTCGGAGCTAACGCAAAACCAATGATGATTGCCGGAGTAAGTATTAGCGAAATTATAAAAGTTTTTGTTTTAACTTTTTCTAAATATTCCCACTTAGCAACAGCAAAGATTTTATTCATAAAATTAGTTTGGACTTTGTTTGATAAGGTCAATAAAAATTTTATTTAATGATGGCTCGATGACGGAAAAATATTTTATGTCAATAGCAGGGACAATTTTTCGTAAAAAATCGTGAGGATAAATATTATCTTCAAGCTGAATTTCGGCATAATTACTGTAGTTATCAATATGCTTAACTTCCGGAAGAGAGTTCAAAAAAGAACCATCCCCGCTATACTCAATCTTAATTAAATTACTACCAAATGTTTTCTTAACATTAGGAAGTAGTCCTGAGCAAATTTCCAGACCTTTATTAATTAAAAGAATATCAGTGCAAAGTCTCTCGGCCGTTTCCATTTGGTGAGTAGAAAGAATAATTATTTTACCTGATTTTGCAAGTGAAAGGATTAACTCTTTTATAAACTGTTGATTGATGGGGTCAAAACCGCTAAATGGTTCGTCCAAAATTAGCAATTTTGGTTCATGAATTATGGCGCTGATAAATTGTACTTTTTGTTGATTACCTTTTGAGAGCTCTTCGATTTTTTTATTTCTGTAATGTTCTATCTCAAATTTGCGTAGCCAAGACTGAGCCTTATTTTTTGCATCAGGAATTGTCATCCCTTTAATTTCGGCAAGATATAATATTACATCCACAACCTTGCTTTTTTTATAGAGACCCCGTTCTTCAGGCAAATAGCCCACCTGATTAAAAAAACTTTCGGTTAAAGGTTTATCGTCAAAATAGATTTTCCCGGTTGTTGGTTTTATTACATTTATGATAGTGCGAATGGTTGTAGTCTTTCCTGCTCCGTTGGGACCTAACAAACCGAAAATTTTACCTTGTTCAACTGAAAAAGATAAATCTTTTACTGCTGTAACTCCTTTAAATTCTTTTGTCAGGTTTTCTACTTTTAGCATATACAATTTAATAGTGTTTGCAGATTATAAATTTATAAAAAAAACAATCAAATATATTATCTTAAACTTGTAATATAAAATATTAATTTTTAATGACTCACTTTTATTACTATTTTCCGTAATAAAAGAGTTGATAAAGCTCTTAGGAGAGAATTTCTATAGTTTGATAATGGGAAAAATAGAGGCTAAGTGTGATTCATTTACAAGATTAGGCTATTAGAAGGCTTTTTGATGTGCATTCAGAGTGCATTCATATGGTTTTGGGTGGGTAGTTTTAATTTGCTGTTCCTTTTTTGAATAGATTAAATTATTCCCGGCTGCAGTGAAATAAATAAAAACTTCTTAGCAAAAATTTGATTATCAATCATAGTATGGCTATATTTTCACTCGTTTTTTTGCTCCTTTTTGAGGAAATGCCATGATTATTAAGATTTCTAACCTTAGAGATGGTGTTCATAATTATGTTTTTGATGAGCCAATAAAAGAAATCGGAATTGAAGATTTTTTTTTGGGAAATGTGTTAGCTGAAATTGAGCTTAATAAATCAAATAATCAGATTGTTCTTAATGCAACATTGAAATTGAACGCTCATTTTGATTGTGACAGGTGTAATATTAACTGCACAACAAATATCACAACGAGTTATCAAATGGTATATTTGTTTGGCAAGGAACCTGTTGAAAGCGATTCGATAAATGTCATTTATTTGCCACTTGACGCAGATAAGATAAAATTAGATGACGATGTTAAGGACTTTGCTTTGCTTTCGATACCGATGAAAAAATTATGTAAGGATGATTGCAAGGGACTATGTTTCAAGTGCGGCAAGAACTTAAATGAGGGAAATTGTAGTTGTGACAAATCTGAAATAGACGATAGATGGTTACCATTAGTAGATTTGAAAAATAAAATTAACACAAATTAATAAACGGAAAATATATGCCAAATCCTAAAAGACGATGGTCTAAAAGTAGAAGAGATAAACACAGAACACATTACAAAGCAACTGTCCCGTCGATGGGCAAATGTTCAAACTGCGGAGAGCTTAAGTTAACACATCGCGCTTGCCCTTCCTGCGGTTATTATAATGAACGTTCCATGTTTTTGCCTAAAAGTTAATTCAAATATAAATCCTTTCAATGCACAATTCTGACCCGGACAATTCTAAATGCAGAATAGTTGTTGACGCAATGGGGGGTGACTTCGCCCCTCAAAATGCAGTCATTGGTGCTATTCAAGCTTTTTCTGAAAAGAAAAACTTCGATCTTTTTCTTGTGGGCAAAGTGCAGGCTATAAAAAAAGTTCTTTCAGAACATAATCTCAGTTTTGATGAAGAAAAAATCATTAATGCTGATGAAGTTATTGAAATGAGCGACATTCCTACTAATGCAATAAAAAACAAACCTGATTCTTCTATTGTTGTCGGCGCCAGATGGGTTAAAGAAAAAAAAGCAGATGCATTTGTAAGCGCAGGAAATACGGGTGCAATGATGGCAGCTTCAACTTTAATTATTGGTAGAATTCCGGGTGTTGGAAGAGCAACAATCGGAACTCTAATGCCAAATTCAACCGGAATAACGACTGTGTTTGATGTCGGTGCAAGTGTTGACTCTAAGCCGCGTCATCTTCTTGAATACGCTGTAATGGGAACAATCTTTACCCAAGAAATTTATGGAATCCAAAATCCTAAAATTGGTATTTTGAGTGTGGGTGAGGAAGATTCAAAAGGAAATGAGGTCTCTTTAGCTGCTGCAGAATTGATTAAAAAAACAAACTTAAATTTCTTCGGCAATGTAGAAGGAAGGGACGTATTAAAAGGAACAGTCAATGTTGTTGTCTGCGATGGATTTGTTGGAAATATTCTCATAAAATTTGGCGAAGGTGTTTTAGACTTCCTTAAATTTAAGTTTAAAGATTACGCAGGGAAAAATTTGTTTAATAAAATAAAAATCGGACTTCTTCGGAGTTCATTAAAAGAAATATTGAAGGATTTTGATTATCAGGAACAAGGCGGGGTCCCTTTGCTTGGCATAAATGGTATTGTCATTATCGGGCACGGATCAAGCACTCCGAAAGCAATAAAAAATATGGTTCTTCGCGCTCATGAAATGTATGAGAAAAATTTAGTTTCAAAAATTGAAAATTCAATTCAAAAATATTCAAGCTTAACTTAAACGGAATTCAAATGGAAAAAAATGGTAAGCGCCGTGCAATTGTTACTGGCGTTGGAATGTATGCCCCTGATAAAATTTTAGATAATGCTTTCTTTGAAAAAATTGTTGATACGAATGACGAATGGATCAGATCAAGAACGGGTATTATAGAAAGAAGAATATTAGAGAATGGGGCAACAAGCGACTTGGCAACTAAAGCTGCCGAAGATCTCTTGAAAAGTATAAATATGTCTGCCGAAGAGATCGACGCAATAATCGTTGCTACGGTTACTCCCGATATGTTTTTTCCTGCGACAGCCTGCTTAGTACAAAATAATATCGGAGCAAAAAATGCATGGGGTTTTGACCTCTCGGCTGCTTGTTCGGGTTTTCTTTTCGCTTTTCAAACAGGGTGTTCCTTAATTGAAAGCGGCAGGTATAAAAAAGTAATGGTGATTGGCGCAGATAAAATGACCTCGATTGTTGATTATACCGACCGTAATAATTGTATATTATTTGGAGATGCTGCTGCGGCAGTTTTGCTCGAACCTACCGAAGATGAAAACCTTGGAATGCAGGATTCTCTCCTAAAAGTAGATGGTTCCGGCAAAGATGCCCTTTATATGCTAGGCGGAGGAAGTCTAAACCCGCCGACTCATGAAACTGTCGATAAGAAAATGCATTATCTTTACCAGGATGGAAAGGCAGTGTTCAAAGTTGCGGTAAAGGGTATGGCAGATATTTCCTATGATATAATGCAAAAGAATAATTTAACTTCGGACGACATCGCTTATCTTGTCCCTCACCAGGCGAATTTAAGAATTATTGCTGCCACTGCAGAACGTATGGGCATAAGCAAAGATAAAGTAATGATTAATATAGACCGATACGGGAATACAACTGCTGCTACAATTCCACTTTGCCTTGTGGAATACTATCGCAATGGGAAAATTAAAAAAGGCGATAAACTAATTTTGTCTGCCTTTGGCGCAGGCTACACTTGGGGCGCGATTTATCTAGTTTGGGCTATTTAATAATGTTGATGAAAAATTTTATTTATGTCTAAAAAAGCTTTTCTCTTTCCAGGACAAGGTTCGCAGTATGTTGGTATGGCGAAAGACTTGTTTGAAAATTCCGTTGAAGCAAAGGAGATGATTAAAACCGCCGACGATGCTCTCGGTATAAATCTCTCTTATATTTTGTTTAATGGTCCCGAAGCTCAATTAAAACAAACTGAATTTACGCAGCCGGCAATATTTCTTCATAGTGTTATTTTAGCAAGTTTAATTAGAACGCTTAATGTTGATGCAGCAGCGGGACATTCGCTTGGCGAATATTCTGCTTTGGTTGCTGCAGGTTCAATTCAATTTTATGATGCAGTGAAGTTAGTTAGAACCCGCGGAATAGCGATGCAAAAAGCTGGTATTGAATTCCCAGGAACTATGGCGGCAATAATCGGACTAGACATGCAAACAGTTTCTGATTCTTGTTCGGAAGCCTCCTCGGAAGGAGTAGTACAATGCGCAAATTTTAATTCACCGGGTCAAATTGTAATTTCGGGTTCAGTAAGCGGCGTAAAAAAAACTATGGAAATTTGCAAATCTAAGGGAGCAAAATTAGTAAAAGAACTTATCGTTAGCGGCGCTTTTCATTCTTCACTGATGGAATCTGCTCAAATTGAATTTCTTAATGAGTTAAACAACACTTACATTTACGACGCGCGTTTTCCGGTTTATGCAAATGTTACTGCCAAACCTGTTACTAAAAAAGATGAAATAAAGAAATTACTTTTTGAACAATTAACTTCACCAGTTCGTTGGGAGGAAACAATTGTGAATATGGTAAGTGACGGAATAGATGAATTTTACGAAATCGGACCCGGTAAAGTTTTACAAGGATTGGTAAAGAGAATTAATCCGGATGTTAAATGTTTCGGTATTGATAAATTTGTAGATGTGGAGAAATATCTTTGAGCAGCGCAGTATTTACTAAAGAAATTAATGGAATAAAGATTGATCCGTTGATCTTTACCTTTAGATTTAGTTGCCAATGTAACGGGGAATGCTGTTATTATGGTGTCTACGCTGACTCGACAGAACATCAGGATTTGTTAAACATTAAAGATAAGATAATCCCTTTCATGGATGACAGCCAAACTACCGATGTTAGTAAATGGTTTGAGTCACCCGTAGAAGATAAGGATTTTACCTCCGGAATCGCTGTGGGAACAGAGTTGCATAATAACAAATGTGTTTTCTTAGATAAAATAGGATTGTGCTCTTTACAAAAACTTGCCCTTAGCGAAAACGAACACAAGTGGAAATATAAACCAATTTATTGCATATTATTTCCTTTAACAATTTTTGAAGGTTCATTGACTATCGATGATGGGCATTTAGACCGGTTAAAAGTCTGCAATAGAAACCCGGTTCAGGATATTTCTATTTATGAGGCTTGCCGTGAAGAATTAATTCACTATTTTGGCGATAAAGGATTTGCAGAACTTGAAGAATACAGAAAGCAATATTTGAATTCGGAAAATCCGAGTGAAGTAGCATGAAGCTAAGTGGAAAAAATGCAATTGTAACCGGAGGAACACGGGGGATTGGTCGTGCAATCGTTCTTGAACTCGCTTCTTTAGGTTGCAACGTGGTTTTTACTTTTCAAAATTCTGAAGAAGCTGCTAAATTACTCGAAGCTGAATCACAAAAATTTGGCGTAAGAATCTTAGGATTTAAGGCTGACGCATCCTCTTATGCCGAAGCAGAAAAAACAGTAAGTTTTGCTTTGGAAAATTTAGGCGGATTAGATATTTTAGTGAATAATGCAGGCATAACTAAAGACAATTTGCTTCTAAGAATGTCCGAAGCTGATTTTGATAAAGTTATTTCCTCAAATCTTAAAAGCGTTTTTAATTACACAAAAGTATCTCTTAAAACTATGTTGGGTAAACGGTACGGCAAGATTATAAATATTTCTTCGGTTGTTGCTTTAACCGGAAATCCCGGGCAAGCAAATTATGTTGCTGCAAAATCCGGCATAATCGGTTTTACTAAATCTACAGCAAAAGAATTAGCATCAAGAAACATCAATGTTAATGCGGTGGCGCCGGGCTACATTTCAACTGATATGACTGAAAAATTGAACGAACAACAAAGAGAGATGATATTGTCTCAAATTCCCATTAAAAAAATCGGAACTCCTGAAGATGTTGCAAAGGTCGTTTCATTTTTAGCATCATCAGATTCTGATTATATTACAGGTCAAGTAATTTCAGTTGACGGCGGAATGGTAATGTGAAAAAGAATTATAAAACAATAACAATCAATCATTAATTAAATTAGGAGATACAAATGGACGTTGAAGCTAAAGTTAAAGAAATAATTATCGACAAATTAGGTGTAGAAGAATCTCAAATCACACCTGAAGCTTCATTTACAAATGATTTAGGCGCCGATTCACTTGACATAGTTGAATTGGTCATGGGTTTTGAAAGCGCTTTCTCTGTATCAATACCAGATGAAGACGCTGAAAAAATCGGTACGGTAGGAGATGCAGTTAGATATTTAAAAGAAAAATTGGGTAAGTAATTTATAGAGTCGGGGATCTACTTTCTCGACTTTTATTTTTACTCATCTAAACCTAATTCATCGCAAAAAAAATTTGGGAGACCAATATGACTAAACGAAGAGTGGTTGTTACCGGTATGGGAGCAATTACTCCTATTGGTATTGGAATTAACGAATATTGGGATGGATTAGTCTCAGGCAAAAATGGCGTTGGACCAATCACAAAATTTGATGCTTCAAATTTCGAGACGCGGTTTGCCGCTGAAGTAAAAAATTTTAATCCTGAAAATTACATCGATAAAAAAAGCGTTAAGAGAATGGACCCATTTACTCATTACGCTATCGCTACAAGTGAAATGGCTTTAATTGATTCGGAAATGAATCTTGAAAAAGTTAATAAAGAAAGATTCGGAGTAATTTTCGGAAGCGGTATTGGTGGCATGGATACGCTACAACAACAATACTGGAATTTTTTTGAAGCAAAAAATCCACGTGTTATTAGCCCTTTCTTCGTTACCATGATGATCCCCGATATGGCATCGGGACAAATCTCAATTAAATTTGGACTGAAAGGTCCTAATTATGCAACAACATCAGCATGTGCAACAGCTTCGCATGCAATCTCAGATGCTTTTATTTTGATACAACGCGGAAGCGCTGATCTGATGATTTGTGGTGGATCCGAAGCAGCTATTACAGAAATGGGTGTTGGTGGTTTTAACGCAATGAAAGCATTATCCAGGTGGAACGATAGGTATCTTGAAGCTTCAAGACCTTTTGATAAAGACAGAAACGGTTTTGTAATGGGAGAAGGCGCCGGCACATTAATTTTGGAGGAACTAGAGCATGCACTTAATCGAGGCGCAAAAATTTATGCTGAAATTGCGGGTATTGGTTTGACAGGTGACGCATTTCATATTACAGCCCCGGCACCGGGAGGTGAGGGCGCTGTTCGTGCTATGAAAGAAGCTATTCGCGATGCCGGTGTTTTAACAGAAGATGTTGATTATATAAATGCTCACGGAACATCTACGCCTTATAACGATGTTTATGAAACTAATGCAATTAAAACTGTCTTTGGAGAGCATGCTTATAAAATGATAGTTACTTCTACGAAATCTATGACAGGTCATCTGCTTGGCGCTGCCGGTGGTATTGAAGCCGTGGCAACTATTCTTGCTCTAAAAAATAATTTAATTCCGCCAACAATTAACCTTACTAATCCGGATCCTGAGTGCGATTTAAATTATAGCCCTAATAAAGCCACGCTTAAAGAAATCCGGTGTGCTATTAGTAATACTTTTGGATTTGGCGGCCATAATGCTTCAATTTTATTTAAAAAATTTGAGGTTTAAGCTTGGGAAAATTTTTAAATTGGGTAGTTGAAAGATTAAAACAGCGACAAGTTCAAAAGAAATCAAAAGAGATTTCCCGTCTTCTGACACATAAAAAATTTGCAGAACTTGAAAAGTTAGTTGGATTCAACATCAAAAACAAATCTTATTTTATTCAAGCTTTAATGCACAGATCCTTTCTTGAACAAAATTTTGATTATGATGTTTCCAATGAAAGACTTGAATTTTTAGGTGATTCTGTTTTAAGCCTTTCTGTAGCAGAATATTTGTTTGAAGCTTTTCCTGAAAAGGATGAAGGATTTTTAACAAAAGTACGTTCAAAGCTTGTAAACCGTATTGCCCTCGCTGGGGCTGCTGAACATATAAACCTTGCAAATTTTTTACTGATAAGTAAAAATTTTTCTAATAACTTTAATGCCGGTTCTAAAACGGTTTTAGCTGATGCCCTGGAAGCGTTGATTGGCGCTATCTATCTTGACAATGGTCTTGATTCCGCAAAAGAATTTATCGAACGCATACTTATCGAACCTAATTCTAGGGACGGAGTCTATTTGATTGATGAAAATTTTAAAAGTCAGCTTTTGGAATATGCTCAGGCTAATAAACTTCAAATTCCGGTTTATACAGTTTTGAAAGAAGAGGGACCTCAACACAACCGCACTTTTACAATTTCGGTCTCTATCGGCGAGACGGAGTACGGCATAGGAAAGGGACGCAATAAAAAAAGCGCTGAACAGAATGCCGCTCATGAAGCATTGAAAAAAATAACTGAGTTTAGCGGTGACGTTAAATTGAATAAGTGATTTTCTTGGTTAATGTTTCCTTTCTTCTAAATTTCTTACCACAATAAAAAGTTCAAATAAATTTTATAGGTGGAAAACTTTATTTATTTTTACGTATGTAAATCAAACAATTAAATAAGAAATAAAATTATGAAATTATTTTCCCATCCAGATGAATTTGTAAAGCGCCATGTAGGTCCTTCCGATCTTGAATTAAATGCAATGCTCCAAGCTACGGGAGTTCAATCATTAGATCAGTTAATTGATGAAACAATTCCAAAGCAAATCAGACTTAAAAATTCATTGCGGCTTGATGAGCCTATATCGGAGTATGAACTTTTAAATAAACTTAAAATAGTTTCTAAAAAGAATAAAGTTTTTAAGTCTTATATTGGACTTGGATATTATCCTGCAATTACGCCTGAAGTAATAAAAAGAAATATTCTTGAAAATCCAGGTTGGTACACACAATATACGCCTTACCAGGCGGAAATATCACAGGGAAGATTAGAAGCCTTACTGAATTTTCAAACGATGGTTAACGATCTGACCGGTATGAACATAGCAAATGCCTCTCTTTTAGATGAAGGAACTTCTGCTGCTGAAGCAATGATAATGTTCCATTCACTCAGAAATAAAACAAACGCTAATAAGTTTTTCGTGTCGAATGAATGCTTCCCTCAGACTATTGATGTACTAAAAACACGATCAAATCCTTTAGGAATAGAGCTTGTTATCGGCGATCATCAAAAGATAGAACTTACTGAAGAGTTTTTCGGAATCTTAGTCCAATATCCTTCGGCAGTGGGCGAAATATATGATTACCGTGAATTATTTAAGAAAGCTAAAGAGAAAAATATTTTTGCTGTTGTAGCTGCCGATATTCTAAGTCTTGCTTTGTTAACGCCTCCCGGGGAATTTGGGGCAGATGCAGTTGTAGGCAGTACCCAGCGCTTTGGAATCCCAATGGGGTTCGGCGGTCCCCATGCAGCTTATTTTGCAACTAAAGATGAATTTAAAAGACAAATTCCGGGAAGAATAATCGGCGTATCCGTTGACTCGAATGGAAACCGGGCTTTGAGAATGGCGCTTCAAACAAGGGAGCAGCATATTCGCAGGGAAAAAGCTACGAGCAATATCTGCACTTCGCAAGTTCTGCTTGCTATAATGGCTTCAATGTATGCTGTTTATCATGGCCCAAATGTACTAAGAAAAATTGCAGAAGGGATTCATCTGCTAACCAAAATTTTAGAATCTGCCCTTTCTGGTTTGGGATTTGTTCAATCTAATAAGTTTTTCTTCGACACTCTTAATATTATTTTATTGCCGGGCGAACTTGATAAACTAAATATCTTAAGACAGCTTGCTGAAGCAAAAGGAATAAACTTTTATTACACCCCTAATTCAATCCAAATTTCATTGAGCGAAATTACCGGCTATGAAGATGTTCTTGAAATTATCGAGATATTTTCTTCAGCAAAAAATAAAAACTTTGATCCAATCAAAACGGAAGTGCTTGCCCGAAACGTCAAAATAAAATTTCCTTCTTATCTTGAAAGGACAAGTGAATATCTGCAGCATCCGGTTTTTAATTCATATCATTCCGAAACCGAAATGCTAAGATATATGAAAAGCCTTGAGGATAAAGATTTATCTCTTACTCATTCAATGATTCCTCTTGGCTCATGCACCATGAAATTAAATGCCACCGTTGAAATGGTGCCGGTAACTTGGTCTGAATTTTCCGATATTCATCCGTTTGCTCCACTTAATCAAGCGAAGGGTTATTTAGAATTATTCAAAGAACTTGAAAATGATCTTGCGGAGATTACAGGTTTTTCTGCTATCTCGCTTCAGCCAAATTCAGGAGCACAGGGAGAGTATTCTGGTCTAATGGTAATAAGAGAATACCATAAAAGCCGCGGTGACAAAAAACGGAATATTACTTTGATTCCATCCTCGGCTCATGGAACAAATCCGGCGAGCGCTGTAATGGCAGGAATGAAAGTGGTTGTGGTTAATTGTGATGATAACGGAAACGTTGACCTTTTAGATTTAAAAAAGAAAGCAGAACTTCACAAAGAAAGTCTTGCCGCTTTAATGGTTACCTATCCATCAACTCATGGTGTTTTTGAAGAAGATATTCAAGAAATCTGTAAGATTATCCATGATAACGGCGGACAAGTATACATGGATGGCGCTAACATGAACGCGCAAGTTGGGCTAACAAGCCCTGCTATGATCGGCGCAGATGTATGCCACCTAAATTTGCATAAAACGTTTTGTATACCTCATGGTGGTGGAGGACCGGGTGTTGGCCCAATCGGAGTTGCTTCTCACTTGGTTCCGTTTTTGCCGGCTCATTCGGTTGTAAATGTTGAACATGAGAGAAATCTTTCTTCCGGAGGAAAGGGAATTACTGCAGTTGCTTCCGCTCCATGGGGAAGTGCTGGAATTCTTGTCGTCTCTTATGCATACATAAAAATGATGGGTGCGGAGGGTTTAGCAAGCGCGACTAAGTTTGCAATTTTAAATGCGAACTATATTAAAGCAAGATTAGAAAATCATTTTAAAGTTTTGTACACGGGGAAAAAGTCCAGAGTTGCTCATGAATTAATTTTTGATATGAGAAACTTTAAAATAATCGCTCATATAGAGGTCGAAGATATTGCTAAAAGATTAATGGATTACGGCTATCATGCACCTACGGTTTCTTTTCCTGTTGCCGGTACGCTTATGATTGAGCCGACAGAAAGCGAATCAAAAAGAGAGTTAGACCGTTTTTGCGATGCTTTGATTTCAATTCGCCAAGAAATAAATGAAGTAGAAATAGGAATAGCAGATGCAAATGATAATGTCCTTAAAAACTCTCCCCATACCCTTAGCAGCGTTGTTACAGGTAACTGGAACCATACTTATTCGAGAGAGAAAGCCGCGTTTCCGAAGGAATGGATTAAGCAGAATAAATTCTGGCCTTCTGTGGCAAGAGTAAATAATGCTTATGGCGATAGGAATTTGGTTTGCAGTTGTAATCCTATTTCAGATTATATTGAAGAAACTGTTTCTTAAAATATTTAGCTATTAATTCAATTTAAGCAGACAATTACGAATGTAATAGTAGCCGAGTGTGTAGAATCTTTAAGGTTTTTATTTTGTAAATATTATTAGAATTTATTTCATTAATAATTGAAGTATATTTTAGATAAAGTCTTTCAATAAAACATTAGAGGTTTCTCTTAACGAAATAATAGTTTTACGTTTCTTGTTATCCATTATTTAATACCAACTTTCGTGCATGTCAAAATATTTTCTATTTACATTTTTCTTAATTTTTACCTTATCAAAGGTTTTTCCTCAGGGGGAAGATTCTGTCGTTTACTCAGGTAATTACGCCATCAAAGTTGATTCTATAATTATTAGCGGAAATAAAATAACCGATTATGATGTAATTAAACGAGAAATGACTTTCACCGTGGGTGATACTATTACTCCCAAAATTGTTTCATTTAACATGGAAAGGATTTTCAGTCTTGGGATATTCACCAAAGTATCATTAATCCCGGTGCTTAAAGATTCAATTAATATTCTTTATATCCAGGTGAATGAGAGTTGGTATATCTATCCGATTCCATTTGCTGAATTAGTGGATAGAGATTGGAAAAAAATTTCATATGGGATGTATCTTTTCGTCCGAAATTTTAGAGGTGAGGATGAAACATTATTTGCAAAGGCAGCTTTCGGCTACAATCCATCAGTAGATATTTCCTATGATCGCCCTTATTTATTTAGAGCACAAAATATATTTTTCAATGCACAATTTACTTTTCAGAATGCCGTAAATAAAAGCGAGTATGCCAAGCAGCTTTACGGTAAAGATTTCAATCAAAAGTTTATTGAAGGGCAGATTAGTTTTGCAAAAAGAATAAATTTATATAATAAAATTTCTGTCAACATTGGTTTTGATTATATCGACAATCCAGTATTTATAAAGGGTATTTCAGCATCCAATCAGCGTATCGATCGTCAATTCTCGTTTGGCGCAGGATATGAGCTTGATACTCGTGATTTATCCCAATTCCCATCAACCGGAATTTATGCACTCGCAGATTGTTCCCTCAAAGGTCTTGGAGAAGAGGGAATAAATTATCAGATAATAGATATCGATTTAAGAACTTATAAGACTGAATTTCAAAAACTAATCTTAAAATGGCGCTTTGCCAGCAGGCTTACATTCGGAAAGCTTGTCCCTTATCATGATTTTTCCTTCTTCGGTTATAGCCAAAGAATTCGCGGTTATTTTAACCAGGAACAGGAGGGAAACGACTCTTATTTTACATCATTTGAAATGAACTACCCTATAATAAGAGATATTAATATGAGCCTGAATTTTATTCCGGTTGTACCAAAATCATTACTCTCCTACCGATTTGGTATTTATTTCGAGCTTTTTGCCGATGCGGGCGCAATAAGAATGGAAGGACAAAACCTGAGCATTAACGATTTTAATCCTGGTTACGGTGGAGGTTTGACTTTTTTGTTTTTACCTTATAATATCTTAAGATTGGAATATGCTTTCAACCCTTATCACCATTCGGAGATGATTGTAGATATTGGAATATCTTTCTAACATAGAACTTTATTTCTCTTCACCTAATAATATTTTCCGGGAGAAAATAAAAATTGAGGGTGAGGAGCTTAAGCACATTACAAAAGTAATGCGCCACACTGAGGGAGAGGAAGTATTCGTATCAGACGGCTGCGGGAATATATTTAGAACAAAGATATCTAAAGTTGAATTATCTTCTGTGGAACTGAATATCCAGAACACTTATCGTTTCGAAAACAGTCTTGCTAATATTTCCTTTTGCATACCTAGGCTTAAAAATCCTGAACGGTTTGAATTTATTTTAGAAAAATGTACCGAGTTTGGCATAACTAATTTTATTATTTATGATGCAGATCGTGCAATATCCAGAGGAAATAAAATTGAGAGATGGAACAAGATTCTTCTTTCAGCAATGAAACAATCGCTTCGCAGTTTCTTACCAAAAATTTCATTTGAAACATCTGTTGAAGCAATAAAGGATAAACCAGGAATAAAATTCATATTTGAACAAAATTCCAATCAACAATTTGCAAGAATAAAAACGGATTCAACTAGCAATTGTTACTTTATTTTCGGACCTGAAGGCGGGTTATCAGAAAGGGAATTAGATCTGTTCGAAGATTTTGAAAAATATAAAATAGCTAAAAACCGGCTAAGGTCTGAAACAGCTATTATCAAATGTGCAGCTCTTCTTTGAAATAATTTTTGATTAAATTATAGCGCACTTCTAAAAACTTCAATATTTACCTGAATGCAGGCAGGTTCGAAATGACAAAAAAAGGATTGTGTCATTTCGACTGAGTCCTCGAAGGAGAAATCCCATGTTCAATTCGACCATCTAAGCTTTACAAGGGGATTTCTCACCGGCTTAAGCCGGATTCGAAATGACAATTACTTGTATGTCATATCTAAGGAGCTTGCAGACAGGCAGGTTTTCTGCGTTAAATTTTTATAAATGATAGTTTTTAGAAGTACTCTATAATTTATTGTGAACTAGATTTTGCCATCCGAAAAAGATTTATAATTAGAAGAACCATTGCAATTATTAGAATTATATGGGGGAAAACTCCGGTAGAAATTTTAAAAACAATCTCCACTAACCATAGCAAAAATAATATAAGTGTTACAGCCCATAGCATCAAATGTCCATCTAATTTTTTCATATACAAAATTATGATAAATGAAAAATTATATCGTGCACAGAGTCACAGTACTAGCTCTATATCGAATGCTTTAAGAGGCAATAAAAAAGCCTTTAGATTTCTCTAAAGGCTTTATGAAAGATATAATACTAACTAAATTTAGAAAGTATATCTTACTCCAAGCTGCATTGTCCAGCGTGAGGTAAAGTTATCATAGTTCCATGGCAAATTATTCCCCGGAGCTCTGAAACCGTAAACAGGTATAGATTTACCCGGAACGGTTTTAGTATCCATACCCTGGAAAGAAACAACATTATAAGTATTGTAACCACCACTTACATCCCATCCCCAATTGCTATTGATTAAATTGAGGACATTCAATATATCCAAGGAAATTTGGAAATCATGATCTTTACTAAATGCCGGGATTGTTTGAACAATTTTCATATCCAATTCATTTCTCCATGGATAAGTTGAACCGTTTCTTTCTGCAATTGCTCCACGGTGGGATGAAAGATAAGCATTGTTATTAATAAAGTTATCGAATGAAGCATAAGTGCTGGCAGATGCCGCGCTATATACGCCATTCTTAACAGTTCCTATTTCAATATCGGCATCATTCTTTGGAATATAGAATAGGTCATTTCCCCAAAAACCATCGTTATTAACATCACCGCTAACAGCGTATGATATTGGGATTCCGGATTGACCATTATAATATAACGATATGCTTGTTGGGGCATTTGTGAAGAATTCGTGAGTATAGGAAACAGATGCAAAAATACGATTCCTTATTTCATAATCAGAGGTAGTCAGCGCTGGGTTATTCGGATCTATAGCAATAGGATTATAATTCATCTGAGATTGAGCTTGTGAAGATGAAACACCGTTTTGGTCAAATGATCTTCCGTAAGTATAACCGATGTTACCTGAAATTCCTCTTGCTACATTTCTTTGAAGCTGAACGCTTAAGTTGTATTGGTAACCTTTGCTTGTGTTGGTTAAATAATACATACCAAAAAAGTTATGGTTGCCGTTGTTTGTGCCGCCGTATAATGGTCTACCGTCCGGTAAAGTACCGATAGCCGGATTCAGGTTAATTTCGTTATACAACATATCATTTAAGTTTTTGGAATATAAAGCTTCAACCGTACCGGTAATTCCATAAGGAAGCTGGTGATCAACTGCTGCGTCAAAACGAAGAAGCTGTGGCATTTTCAAGTTGGGATTAACTAAATCTATTTCTGACTGGAATTTGGGAGCGCCAGTTCCCGGTGCGCCTACACCGGGCTGATTATTTGGATCAGGGGAAAATTGTGTGCCGGCGAAACCGTCAACCTCGGCGATTGATGTCCCGGTGTTGCCGTAGTTGTTAGACATCCAAACATACGGAATGCGTCCCGTAAAAATACCAACACCGCCTCTTAATTGAGTAATGTGTTCTCCATTAATATCCCAGTTAAATCCTACACGGGGTGACCATAATATATTTCCGTTTGGAATATTAGAAGTGTTATATTCCGGGAAGTAATGACTAACAGAATCATTCTGAGCAGGTTTGGTCGGGAAAAATGGAACATCTACTCTTAAACCATAAGTCAATTTAAAGTTTGGCATTGCAGACCATTCATCTTGAGCATAAAAGCCAACCTGATTTACACTAAATTGAGCCGCCGGTTTCGGATCGCTTGTTCTGGATAATACTCTCTGATAGAACGATGGATTGTTCATTGAAGCTGATAATTGAGATAAATAATTTACTCTATATTGATAATATCCCCAGTATGAACGAATAAACAAATTTTTGAAACTGAAGAATTCATTATGCGTTCCAAAAGTTAAAACATGATTTCCGGTTATGTATGTAAAATTATCGGTAAGTTCAAAGATGTTTTGGTCAAGGCTGTTGGCAGATGAAAATCTGTCAGTGCCTGCATACATTGTAAATCCGCCGGGCATTATAACGTTAATTTCAGGTAAAGCCGCACCAACCGGACCGCGGTTATCACGAATTATTGTATATCCTAAAGTTAATTCGTTCGACATTTGATTGCCGAATGTGCTGTTCAATTGAAGTACGGTCGAGTTTGTATTATTGGTAATACGATAAGTATAGCTGTCAAAACTTAAAGAATACGTGCCGCTTCTATTACCTAAATTGTCCAGGTATGAATGGACAAAATTATTACGAAGAGTTAGCTTGTTATTGTTAGATAAGTTGTAATCAAAACGTAAGAAAAATTTTGTACTTGGTTGCTCTACATTTGACAAAGCATAGCTCCCTGGGTTGAAACCTTTACTAATGAGTATGTTCTGCAAACTGTCTGCCCATGCTTGATTAATTGCGTTGCCTTGAGGTCCTAAAGCGGTATTTGAAAGAGGAGTAGTATGCTGTGTTAGTTCTAGGTTTGTAAAGAAGAAAAGTTTATCTCTCATAATTGGCCCGCCTAAGCGGAAACCATATTGATATTCACTAAAATTTGCAAGTTTAGTTTTGTTTGTGTCAGGGCTAAGTCCAACTAATGCTTGATTTCTTCCGAATCCATAAACTGACCCTACAAAATCATTGGTTCCACTGCGTGTAATAGCATTAATACCGCCGCCAGTGAATCCACCATATCTAACATCATACGGGGCGATTACAACCTGGAATGCTTGAATAGCATCCAAACTTATTGGGTTTGAGCCAGTTTGCCCTCCCGGGGTTCCTGAAGAACCTAAACCGAAGAGATCATTATATTGGGTTCCATCAATTTGAATATTATTATACCGGTTGTTTCTTCCAGCCGCAGACAGAGATGTTCCGCTAAATAGTGGAGAAAGTTTTGCAAAACTTTGGAATGTACGGCTGATTGTAGGAACTTCTTGTATTTGTTTTGCATTTACGTTTTGGAAAGAACCTGTTCTATCATTACTAATTATCGGATTTTTTTGGGCAGTTACTTCAACTGCTGAAAGTTTCACTTCCGATGTTGACATGGTGAAATTTAGCGTTAGGTTTTCACCTAATTCAAGATAAATATTATCTCTTGTCTCAGTTTTATATCCAACGTAAGAAACGGTTATTTTGTAAGGACCGCCTACTTTCAATCCGAGGATATTAAATTTTCCGTTTAATCGTGATGTAGTCCCGTATTGTGTCCCCGTAGGCACATGTACAGCCACAATGTTGGCTGACGGCAATGGTGAGCCACTTTGGTCTACAACCGTTCCGCTAATAGCCGCTGTTGTTACTCCTTGCGCAAAATTATTCTGCGCAATTAGCAGCAAGAGTGCAGCCACAAGAAGGAAGGGAAATTTTGTAGTGAATAACTTCATATTTTCTCCTTATATATTTTTGAAATAATTGAACTATGATTTAATGGAAAGTAAAATCCCTTAATCTTTTTCGTAAACTTAGAGGTGTAAATTGTAAATTTCAACATTTAATTGATTTGATAACAATTTCTTAATTTGAATCAAAAATTATGATAAAATTTTTGTTTTATAATATAAAAATTAAACAATTTAGAACGAGGTTTTATACCAATGAGAGCCTTAAAAAATAAACTATTTCCCAATAGTGATATGCAAAATTATTTCTTAAGCCGCCGTGAAATTATTAAAAATAAATTATCGAGGCAACAATATTTATATAATTATTTAAAGAAATTTACCGGGGTACTTTTAAAGGTATATCTTCTAATAAGTTATAGAAAAAAATATTGACAAATAAAGTTGTACAATTCTTGGAAAACCTGCCTACCGAGAGCGTTGCAGAACTCTCCTATTTTAGTCTCGAACGTAAAGAGATGTCCCAAAACTGCCTAAAATGGGATTTCTCCCTCCGGTCGAAATGACATTTTGGAGTTGTGCAACAGTCTCTACCGGCAGGCAGGCCTGTCTGCAGAGAGTGTTGCCTAACTACTTTGTTGTCATTTCGACCGGAGGGAGAAATCTTCGACCGGAGGGAGAAATCTCCTTTGTTGAAAATTTAAAAGATTTCTCAGTCGAAGACTCCTTCGAAATGACATCTGGAAGTTGTGCAACAGACTCTGCCGCCAGGCAGGTTGAAATTTTGGATTAATGGAATTGAATTGTTTTTATCCATTATTCCAATATTCCATTACTCCATTTTCCTGGATGGTTATTTGTGCAAGGTGAATTAATAAATAAAATTGTAAATTTATCCTTAGTTAAATGAATTATAGGTATTTCAATCAGATGGAATTTTTAAAAGAGATTAAAAGTCTAAAAGTCGTTTTCGTCTTCATATTAATTTTGATAGTCGGAATTGGAGTAGCTTCATATAGAAATATTAAAATAGTCTATCAAACTGCTGAATGGCGATCCAATTCTTACTACATTCTTACTTTTATAGAAGATTTGCATACTCAAATTATTGGAGTAGAAGAATATCAGCGGAACTATATCATTACCGGTGATTCAAATTATATAAATTCATTTTTCAAAGGTGAAAAAAATGTAGCTGTCGATTTAAATAATTTAAGAATTTTATTTAAGGATAATGGGCTTCAGCTTAATAGAATAAATGAACTGGATTCTTTGATTGCTATAAAATTTCAAAGTTTTGAATCCGAAATAAATTTCCGTGCGCAAGGTAACTATCTGGAGGCGATTACCTTGTTAAAGCAATGGGTTAGCCGAAAATCATTGAATCGAATTTCGGAACTAATGTCCGTCATCCATGCGGATGAATATAATCAGCTTCAAAAAAAAGATCAACTATTAGTGAGCAATGTAAAGAATACTTTTTATACAATTATTATCGGGACACTTGTTAGCTGTATAATTTTTCTTACTGTTTTTTATTTACTTAATAGGGAAATAAATTATCGTAAAAAAGTTGAGCATGATATTAGGCTGGAAATGGAATTTTCGGAAAGATTATTAAACAGCAGCATCGACGGTATTTTTGCATTCGATAAAAATTGCAACTACACCTTATGGAATCCAGGGATGGAGTCTATGACTGGCATAAATAAAACGCAAGCAATTGGTAGACTTGCCTTTGATGTCTTGCCTTTTCTTAGTGAAATCGGAGAAGACAAATATTTTTACGAAACATTAAAAGGTCATTCAAGTATTGCAAAAGACAGGTGGTTTTATGTCCCGGAAAATGATAGAGAAGGATATTTTGAAGCATACTATTCGCCAATCTTTGATCTGAAGAAAAATATTGTAGGAGGAATTGCAATAATCAGAGATAGCACTCAGAGGAAATTTGCTCTTGAGGATTTAGAAAGAGCTAAGGAGGAACTTGAGAAACGAGTAATCGAAAGAACTGCTGCACTAACAAATGTAAATGAAGATTTAAGAAATGAAATTAGTGAAAGGAAAAAAGCTCAAGAAAAAATTAATGCTACGCTACAAGAAAAATTAGTTTTGCTTCGGGAAATTCATCACCGGGTCAAAAATAATTTGCAGGTAATCTCAAGTCTTTTGAATTTGCAGTCAGGTTACATTGAAGATAAGAAATCGCTCGAAATATTTCGCGAAAGCCAAAACCGCATTCGCTCAATGGCGCTAATTCATGAAAAATTATACCAATCAAAAGATCTGAATAGAATTGAATTTTCTGAATATATCAATTCATTAACAAAAGATTTATTTAATTCTTATAACATAGATTCAAGAAAAATTTCTCTTAAGACGGATTTTAAGGGGATATTTTTAGAGATCGATACTGCAATATTGTGCGGCTTAATAATCAACGAGCTCATCTCAAACTCCTTAAAACACGCCTTTCCAGAGGGCAAAAACGGAGAAGTTTTTATAAGCCTTCATTCGGAAGGAAAGAAACATACTTTGATATTTAGAGATAATGGTGTTGGGTTCCCAGAAGGAATGGATTTTCGCAAAAGCGATTCGTTAGGTTTAAAACTTGTCACTACCTTAACCGAACAACTCGGAGGAGAAATAATACTAAACACAAAAGAGCAGACGGAGTTTAAGATTATATTTTCAGCCTAAAATGTAAAGAAAAACCTTGGGTCATTCTTAAATTATCGACCACTTAATTTTTTATTCGTTGAAAGAGAATCTAAAGCTTTTATCAGTTCGCTCCACCATCCTTTTTGGATAATGCTGTATTTAGCTTTCTCCCGGTTGCCCAGGAATCCTTCTATTTTAGTTTGAATTGAAGCGGTACCTAAATCCTTTTTATCATTTAACCATTGAATAATTGTATCTTTAATATTCTTTGTCTGCAGATCGGAGAGTAAGATCTTTTGTTGAAGTTTTGACGTTAGAGCCCCGATGGTTGAGTCAACTTTTGCGTTAGTGTCTTTGTTCTGAGCTATCAGAAAAAATGACGACATAAATATTGTCGCAATAATTAAAACGATAATATTTTTCATGATTGTTTCCTTTTCACTTCAAATTGTCACTGAAAAGCTAATTCTTTAATATACATTATGCAATGCAGAAACAACTTAGCAATATTAGATATCACCAAGATTGTTAAAATTGTGGTAATTCTTAATACTTAAAAGCCCATTAGAGCAATTGAGCTTTTTGCAAAATCTACTAGCGGTGTGAAGTAAATTCCGAAAATTAAAATCGGCGCAAGCATTAAAGCTACAAAAACAATCGAGGAAATTGAGGTTGTAAAGGCGGGTGTTTCTTTGGTAGAATCCGACAAGAACATGTGTTTCAAAACTCTCGCATAATAATAGAGAGAAACCACCGTATTAAGCAAAGCTATAACTGCAACAACGATCATCTTCGCATCTACAAGAGCAAGAAATATATATAATTTGCCAATAAAACCTGCTGTCGGTGGCAATCCTGTTAAAGAAACTAAAAAGATAGCAAGAGAAACGCTTAAGAAGGGTGCTTTAGAACCAAGTCCGTCATAATCGTCAATCTCTTCGCTGCCAAGCTTATTTGAAATAAGCATTACAACCAGGAATGCTCCAAGGTTCATAAATCCATAAATTACAAAGTAAATTAAGATAGCGGCAATTCCCTCATTAGAAAGAACGGCTAACCCAAGCAGTAAATATCCTGCATGAGCAATGCTTGAGTAAGCTAAAAGACGCTTCATGTTGTTTTGCCAAATAGCGGCAAAGTTACCAAGAGTCATTGTTAAGATTGAAATTATTATAATAAATGTCTTCCAATCAATAATATTTAACAGATGCCAGAATCCGTTTGGATCGATAGACTGAATAAATGTAATTTTGATAAACCTAATTAGTAGAGCAAAACCTGCTGCTTTGCTTGCAATTGATAGATATGCAGTAATAGGAATCGGTGCGCCCTCGTAGACATCAGGGGTCCAGAAATGAAATGGCGCTGCAGAAATCTTAAAACCTATCCCAACAAAAATCAAAAAGCCAGCTAGAACGAAAGTAAATCCGTGTACTTGAGAGGCTTGAACAAGAGAATTTATTTCATAAAGATTTGTACTGCCGGTTAATCCGTAAAGGATTGAAATTCCGAAAAGCATTATCCCGGAAGAGATACCACCATAAATTACGTACTTCAGTGATGCTTCGCTATTTCTTATAGCTTGTTTCGTAAACCCTGCCAGAATGTAAGAGGAAAGTGACAATAGCTCAACTGAGACATAAATCAAAATTAAATCTGCAGAAGAAACCATAAAAAACATGCCGAGAATCATTCCGGCAATTAAGACATAGTATTCACCTTGACGGTCAGCACCTTCTTTTATTTCGTTTGATAAAATTGAAAAAAGGATGACAATTATTGAAGCGCCGCTGATAAGAATTTTGAAAAAATTACCAAAGGGATCAACTATCACCATCCCTAAATTTTTTGAGATGTTAAAAGCAAATGAGCTTGTACTGTATTGAGCTAGGATAAAATATATGGCAACAACCAGCCCTCCTATAAAAATATAGGGGAGAAATTTTTTATTCTTGTTCATTATTAAATCAACAAGGACAAGCAAAACTAAAGTTATTGTTACCGCTATTTCAGGCTTTATAAGCTTTAAGCTATCGACCAAATATTCAAGACTGATTGTATTCACTTTATTCAGAAAGATTTTGTTAAAAAAATTTAAATCCTTAAGGCATATTTGCCCTGAGGTTAAAAACCAGATAAAGAACTATAAATTACTTTTGCATCCGCCATAAATTTAACCATTGAATTAACAGATGAGTTCATCAAGTTAAGCATAGCCGAGGGATAGACACCAAGAAAAATTATGATTAAAGATAGAGGAATAAACATTGCATATTCCCTGAACGTTAAATCAGATAGTGCACTCCATTTTTCTTTAAGCGGACCGAGGAAAACTCTTTGCAAAGTCCATAGCATATATCCGGCACCCAATAAAATTCCGAGAGTCGATATTACAGTCAGAACTCTTATCAAACCAAATCCAAAAGCGCCCAGGAAAATAAAAGATTCTGAAACAAACCCGCTTAATCCGGGCAACCCGATAGCAGCAAAAAATGCGAGAGCAACAAATCCGCTATAGATAGGCATTTGAGTTGCTAATCCTCCAAAAGCATCAATTTCTCTTGTGTGCGCTCTATCGTAAATAACTCCGACAATCAAGAAGAGCATTGCGGTAATTGTTCCGTGGTTAAACATCTGGAATACTGCTCCTGAGATACCGAGCGAGTTTAAGGATGCCATTCCCAGCAGTACAAAGCCCATGTGTGAAATTGATGAGTAGGCTATCAATTTCTTAAAATCTTTTTGCGCCATTGCGCATAGAGCCCCGTAAATAATATTTATCATTCCGAAGAGCGCTATATACCAGACTAACTGCCTGGTTATCTCCGGAAATATAGGGAAACATACACGAAGGATACCATAAGTTCCCATCTTCAATAATACTCCGGCAAGTATTACGCTAATTGCGGTCGGTGCTTCAACGTGTGCATCTGGCAGCCAAGTGTGGAATGGGAACATTGGAATTTTAATTGCAAAACCGATAAACAAAAATATGTAAGCAATAAATCTTAAGTTGTTCGGATTAAGCGGCGATAATATTCCGAACTGGTTGTAATTGTGAGGGTTCATCATTGCAAGCATATTAAATGTAAAAACTCTTGTACCGTCTGCAAGGGTTTCCGACGTACTAAAATATAATCCGATCATTACTAAAAGGATAAAGATACTTCCGAACAAAGTGTACAGGAAGAATTTAATTGCAGCATATTCTCTTCGTTTGCCACCCCAAATTCCGATAAGAAAGTACATTGGGAGAAGCATTAATTCCCAGAAGATATAGAAAAGGAAGAAGTCAAGAGCAACAAAGACGCCCATCATACCGGTATCGAGTAAAAGGAAAAGAGCAAAGTATCCTTTGACTTGTTTATCGATTGTCCATGACGATAGAGTAGCTATAAAAGTAATTATAGCCGTAAGAAGAACAAGCGGAACGCTAATTCCATCTATACCGAGGAAGTAATCAATTTTAATCCTGCCGATCCATGAAAATCCACTTATGTCAATCCATCTAAATTTTTCCATAAACTGGAACGAGTTAGGATCGTTAATTCCACCTAAGCTGTAATTGTAGTAGTGAAGAATAAATAAAGCGGCTATTACCTGAGCGCCGGTAATCAAAAGCGTTACGCTCTTAATCATTGTCGCTTGAGTTTTTGGAATGAACAAAATAAAAATCATCCCAACAATCGGGAGGAAAGTGATAAACGATAGAATAGGGAAGTACGTCATGTTATTTACCTAAAATTTCAACTAAATTTTACTTAAAAATGAATAAAAGAATTACTATTGAGAAAACAACGAAAACAATATAAGTCTGGACTTTTCCGGTTTGGAATCTTCTAAAAATTAAACCGACAAAACCACTGAGATAAGCCATGAAATTTACAAATCCGTCTACAACAAGATCGTCAAACTTTCCGGTGAAAGTTGAAAGTGCACGAGTTAATGTAGCCGACCCGTTTACAATACCGTCTATAATATTTATATCAAACCAGGATAAGATTTTGCTTAGCATAAGTGTTCCGCCTACGATAGCAAAATCATAAATTTCATCAAAATACCATTTATTGTAGGATAGATTATAGAGTGGTTTTATGGAGTTAGCCAATTTATCTGTGTCGACTTTTTTCCATTGGTAAAAGATGAAAGCAATAAGAATGCCCAGACCGGCAAGAACGAGCGATAAAAGCATCGCCGGAATATGAGCTTGATGTAATGCTTCGGTATAATTTTCGGAATACATTATCTCCGAATTTTCCGGAACAGTGCTTGTAACCGTACCCGCCGGTACATCCGATTTCATGAAGTTATACCTTGTATCTTGTGGAGTAACTAATTGTGGGGCTTTAATCCAGTTAGATAAAATAGCGCCTTGCTCCGGGTTAAAAGGATTTGGAGTGTACCAGATGAAAATTGATAGCGCAGCTAAAACCACTAAAGGCATAGCCATTGAAAATGAAGATTCATGTGCGTGATCATACTTGTGCTGGTCTTTCGGCTTACCATGAAAGGTAAGAATCAATAACCGGAACATATAGAAAGCAGTCATCATAGCGACCAAAAATCCGACAAAACCAAAAATCCAATAGCCCGTCAAAGATCCAAAGGCAAAAGAACCTTGAAGAATTCCATCTTTACTTAGGAAGCCCGAAGTTAAAGGAATTCCTGAAATAGCTAAAGAAGCAATTAAGAAAGTGGTATAAGTGAGAGGCATTTTCTTTCTTAAACCGCCCATTTTTGTAATATCCTGTTCATGATGCATTGCATGAATAACAGAACCGGCAGCCAAGAAGAGGAGAGCCTTAAAGAATGCGTGAGTAATCAAATGGAAAAAAGCAAACTTATAGGCACCAACTCCAAGACCCATAACCATATAACCAAGCTGGCTAATTGTGGAGTATGCTAAAACTTTTTTGATATCATTTTGAGTAAGGGCTATCGTTGCCGGAATAAAAGCGGAGAGCATTCCTATAACCGCAATAAATAAAAGGGCTCCACCAGTTAAAAGCGGATAAACGCGGACAATTAAGAAAACACCTGCAGCAACCATTGTGGCAGCATGAATTAAAGCGCTGACCGGTGTAGGACCTTCCATTGCATCCGGGAGCCATACATGAAGAGGGAATTGAGCAGACTTTCCGATTGCTCCGCAAAAAATCAATATTCCCGTAACTGTAAGCCAAAATTCACTGTTGAAAGGTAAATGTCCTGCTGAAATTTGAGCAAAGATTTGAGAGAAAGTAAATGTATGATAAGTAGTATAAAGGATTAAAATTCCAGATAACATTCCTAGATCGCCGACTCTGTTAACGATGAAAGCTTTTTTGCCTGCGTCGGAAGCGGATTTCTTTTCATACCAAAATCCGATTAAAAGGTAAGATGATAGACCTACTAACTCCCAGAAAATATAGATCATCAGCATATTGTGAGTGAATACTATGCCCGTCATCGAAAAGGTGAAAATTCCTAAGTAAGCAAAGTAACGGTTGTAGAGCCTATCGCCTTTCATATAGGCGATTGAAAAGATATGAACCAGCATGCTAATTAAAGCAACTACAAACATCATTAAGACAGCAACATTGTCAATCATTATACCAAGATCGATATTTGTTTGTCCAAGAAGCGGAACATTACCGAAATTTATCCAACTGAACTGCGAAACGATATCAGTGTTTTGATAATAATTCAGTTTTAGAAAAGCTAAAGTTAAAGCGCCGGCGAAAGTCAGAATGATTATGAAAAGTTCAAAAATATAAATTGCTTTAATTCTTTTACCAAGCATCAAAGTGACTACAAATCCCAATAGGGGAAGAAAGAGAATCATTAACGCTAAATTTATCATCAGAGTCTCTGTCATAAACCTAATCCTTTAGAGTATCAATTTCATCAACATTTACAGTTGAGAAAGTTTTATAAATATTAAGTACGATAGCAAGAGCAATAGCAGCTTCGGCTGCGGCTAAGATAATTACAAACAGCGCCATCACCTGTCCCTGCAACCCAAAATTTCCGAACCTGGCGAAGGCAATAAAATTTATATTTGCCGAATTGAGAATTAATTCTATTCCCATTAAAACCATTACAGCATTTCTTCTTGTCACTATTCCAAAAATACCCAGCGAAAAAAGAGCTGTGCTAACAACTAAGAAATGATTTAATCCAACTTGCATCATTTTGTTTCTTCTTAATTTATTTTCGAGCCATTGAAGCGGCTCCGATTAGAGCTATTAAAAGTAAAATTCCTAAAAGTTCAAATACTATTGCATATTGCTGAATGAGCAGCATACCGATACCTTGTGTTGTTGCCGAGGGCATTGCTGTTTCAACACTTCTCCATTTTGTATTTACCATAGATGCCATTAGAATTCCGGCCAAAAGAGCTACTCCGACGGCAGCCGGGACAACTTGTACCGAGCCGGTTTTAATTTCCACACTAGTAATTTTGTTTGTAAGCATCACCCCGAAGAGTATCAGAATCAATATTCCGCCGACGTAGACAATTAACTGCACCATCGCTATAAAATCCGCCCCAAGCAGGACGTAAATACCCGCTACGCCAAAAAAAGTAAATAGAAGATAATATGCCGAATAGACGATGTTCCGTGTGGTAACAACAAAAAATGCCGACAGGACAGTTATTGCGGCGAACAAATAAAATACTATATCGTAAATATTCATGGCTTAGGTAATTCCTGGTTATCTACTGGTTTATTAACGGGAGCAGCTTTAGCTGCGGCTTTTTCGGCAGCCTTTTCAGCTTCAAACTTAGCGTAATTGATTTTCTTTTCTTCCCGCTCCTGAAGTGACAAAGTGGCAAAGTCATATATTAAATTTTCACGTTTTAATTCAGAAAATTCAAAAACATCAGTCATGTATATACACTCTGTAGGGCAGGGGAAAACGCATAATTGGCAGTAACAGCATTTTGCAAAATCTATATCAAACTTTGTAACCCACAAAGCTTTCCTTTTGCCGTTGGATGTTTTGCCTACATCTTCTCCGGGCACTCCCTTAACAGTTTCAATAGTGATACAATCTACGGGACAAGCACGGGCGCATTGATCGCATCCGATGCAATCATCCATATTAACATAAAGGCGGTTTCTTTCTCTTTCAGGAAGTTGAAGCCTTTCATCCGGATATTGAATTGTTACAGCAGGAACGAACAAATGCTTAAAAGTAATCTTCATCCCAATGAAGACTGTAAACAAACCGCTCCATGCATTCTTAAAATATTCTTTCATAATTCTATAAAACTGTTATTAAGCCAATAATAAGTAAGTTAACAAAAGCTATCGGAATAAGATATTTCCAACAGAGTGCCATTAGCTGATCAACTCTTAGTCGCGGTAAAGTCCAACGCAGCCACATTTGAACAAACACAAAGAAAATTCCCTTAGCAGTGAACCAGAAAAATTGTTCGATTGGTATTAACCAATGTGCACCGAAGAGATTACCAAGATATCCTACCGGCGATTGATATCCGCCCAAAAATAAAGCTGTTACTATTGCCGATACGGCAAACATATTAGCGTACTCCGAGAGGAAAAACATAGCGAATTTCATTCCTGAATATTCAGTATGGTAACCGGAGACAAGTTCCGATTCCGCTTCAGGGATATCAAACGGAGTGCGGTTTACTTCGGCAAGAGTACTTATATAAATAATTACAAAATTGATAATCATGATGGGTATGAAAATAAATTTTGCCAATCCCATCTGCGGACCACCAAAAATCATCCAATTCCAAAAATGACCGGTTTGCATTTCGCTTAAAGTTAGAAGATTTGTAGTTCCGGTAATCATAATTATCGAGAGGACGACAAGGACAGTAGGAATCTCATAACTAATTATTTGTGCGGCGGAACGCATAGCACCAAGTAATGAATATTTATTATTTGAAGACCATCCAGCCATTAAAATACCGGCAACAACGAAACCTGAAGCAGCAATAATAAAAATTACACCAAGATCAATATTAGAGCCAATAAAAGCGCTGGAAAATGGAATTGCTGCAAAAGCTGCGTAACTTCCTGCAAATACTAACACCGGGGCAATATTAAACAGTGGTTTGTCAGCTAAAGTTGGAATTATATCTTCCTTTTGAATTAATTTTAATATATCGGCAATGGTCTGTAAAATTCCGTGGTAACCCACACGCATAGGACCTAAGCGGTCTTGCATGTGAGCAGATACTTTCCTTTCAAACAAAACTGCAAATAGTGCAAAGGGAAGGATAAAAATAAACAGCGGTAGAAGGCTTTGGATTACGTCTGCCAGAAAATTACTGCCTGTCAATTTGAAAAAGAAATCGTAAATCATCTGTCAACTTCTCCTAAAACGATATCGATGCTTCCAAGAATTGCAATTACATCGGCAATCATGTGACCTTTCAAAATTTCATTCAAAACTCCGAGATGGACAAAAGAAGGACCTTTCACCTTTACTCTAAAAGGATTTATAGAACCGTCGCTAATAATAAAATAACCTAACTCACCGCGGGGATTTTCAACCCGGGAATATACCTGACCGACAGGCGGCTTAATTCTTTTAGGAATAGCTGATGTAACATCACCTTCGGGAAGATTGTTAACAGCTTGTTCAATTATTTTAAGGCTTTCTTCCATTTCCAAAATTCTTACATAGTATCGATCCCAGCAATCGCCAACCTTTCCCATCAAACCTTCGCCAACCGGAATATCAAAATCAAATTTGTTGTAGACAGAATAGGGGTCGTCTTTTCTAATATCCCATTTGAAACCACTTCCTCTTAAGTTTGGCCCACTTATTCCGTAATTAATTGCTACATCTAAAGGTAAAACACCTACGTTGGCAGTACGGTCTATAAATATTTTATTCTTTGTAAGAAGATCATTTAATTCTTTAATTTTAGGGCGGAAATATTTTATAAATTCATTTGTTTGATTTACAAAATCGGGATGAAGATCATGAGAAAGTCCTCCGACCCAGATATAATTATAAAGAAGCCGCGCGCCGCAAGTCTGTTCAAAAAGGCTTAAGATTTTTTCGCGGTCTCTAAAGCAAAAAAGAAAAGGGGTGAAGGCACCGATATCAACAGCGTATGTTCCTAAAGCTACAAGATGAGAGGCAATCCTTTGAAGTTCGCCCATAATAACTCTGATATATTCAACCCGCTCCGGGACTTGAATTCCAAGAAGTTTTTCAACCGCAATAGCATAACCAAATTCATTATACATCGAAGCAAGATAATCCATCCTGTCTGTGTACGGAATAACTTGAGAATAGTTCATCGCTTCTGCGTGTTTTTCAAAGCAGCGATGCAGGTAACCGATGTGGGGGATAGCGTTAATTATAATTTCCCCTTCAAGTTCCAATTCAAGTCTTAACACACCGTGAGTTGAGGGATGCTGAGGACCCATATTAAGTACCATTTCTTCGGTTCTTAATCCGGGCTTACGTTCTGCTTTATTTTTTTCTATTGTTATAGACATTATAATTTAAATTCCACTTAACAAAAAACAGGTATAAAAAAAATCTATGTTTCAAAACTCCGATAAATTCTAAATTTAATATGGAACTTTCATTCCCTGATAAAATTCCGGGTTCTTATAATCTTTTCTTAATGGATAACCGGCATCCCAATCATATGGCATTAAAATTCTTCTTAAATCAGGATGATCAAGGAAAATAATCCCAAGAAGGTCATAAGCTTCGCGTTCATGCCAATCAGCATGCCGCCAGGTACTTTCTACCGAAGCAACTTCCGGTTTTTCGCGTTCTGTAGAAACTTTCAATGTTATTTTATGATGAAGCTTGGTAGATTCTAAATGATAAAAAACACTTAATGTACCGCCTGAAATAATTTGAGTACCGTCCGCATCAGCAGATTTTTTTCCATTGGCGTCATCGACTCCGGATAAGTTCATCAAACTGTCGAACAATAATTCTTCGTTCAGTCTAAGAAAGAGGCAAACCTTATTAATTTCAATTGGATTAACTTTAATGAAGTGTTCAACGGGCTGGGACGTAACCAGTTCAAGAATTGCATCCCCGAAATTATTTTTTAGTATTGTAAAAATTTCTTCAGTAGTCTTCATCAGCTTTTCTTTACCAGAGATTCATTTCTAATTTTCTCTTGAAGCTTTAGCAGACCTTCCAATAAAGCTTCTGGGCGGGGCGGGCAGCCTGGGACGTAAACATCTACCGGAATAACTCTATCCACTCCTTTTAAAACATGGTAACCGTGTTCCCAGTAAGGGCCACCGCAGTTTGAACAGCTTCCCATAGAAATAACATATTTAGGGTCAGGCATTTGTTCATATAATCTTTTTATCCGGGTAGCCATTTTAAGAGTAACAGTTCCGGAAATAATAATTACGTCAGACTGGCGGGGAGAAGGGCGGGGAATAACGCCGAATCTGTCAAAATCATAATGAGAAGCAGAAGTAGCCATCATCTCAATTGCACAGCATGCAAGTCCGAAGCTTACCTGCCATAGAGATGATAACCGCGCCCAATTTAGCAGATCATCTACTTTTGTTATGACGATATTTTCATCATTAAATTGTTTGTCTAATAAACTACTCATAAATATCTATCTAACTAATTCGTAATCAATTATTAATAAATTACCGTAAAAAAATTATGCTGCTGCATCTTCCTTAATATCGACTTGAACATTTTTTAAGGTAGGAAGAATTACTTTTGGCTTTACCCATTCGAGGTCACCTTTACGCCATTCGTACGCCATACCTAAACCAAGCATGAAGAGAAAAATTGCTCCGACTAAAAATCCGCCAAGACCAAATCCTTTATATACTAAAGCCCATGGAATTAAAAGGACAACTTCAACATCAAAAATTAAAAAGATAAGCGCTACTACGTAAAATCTTATATTAAATTTAACCCACGGAGTTCCGATTGGATTTTCACCGCATTCATACGTGAGCATTTTCTCATGAGTCGGACGCGCCGGTCTGATGAATTTTGCCGCGATTAGTGCAACTATTACAAAAACAATTGCAATCAGTAAAAAAACAAATACTTTTCCGAATTCTATTAACATTTTTCCAATAATTTATTATTAAAAATTAAAACAACAGTTCTCTAATGTCAAGAAAAGATTTACAAAACTAACTTGTTAATTAAAATCGGCTAACTAAAAACAATATATATGCCAAACGGAAAAAGGAATTTAGTACTAATAGTGAAACAACTTAGAATTATAAAGCAATTCTGATTTGTCAAAATTAAGATACTAATTTTAAAATCCTTCTCAATTGAGAGAAACATTTGAGGAATATTATTTTTTTATTATACGCACAAAATAAAATTCTGTAATTGCGGGGAGAGGGGAGATAAGTGCAAAACCCCTCCCAGCCCCCCCTTAAGATAAATGGGATGAACTTAGGGAACAGAATCGTTGTATTTAAAAATGTATCAAATAGGTAAGTATTTAAAAAGTTATTATATTACACTAACAATTTAAGGAGATCTGAAAAGTGAAAAAAAACATTGGTAGCACCGATCGCTGGTTTAGGGTTATCCTCGGTATTGTAATTGCCGTTTTGGGGATCGTTTATCAATCATGGTGGGGACTATTAGCTGTTCTTCCATTGGGTACAGCAATGATTAAGGTTTGCCCTGCATATCTACCATTCGGAATTTCCACTATGAAAGAGGAGAAAAATAAATAGATAAACTATTTATTGACTCTTAAAATTTTCTATAAAAAAAGCCGTCATTTTATTGACGGCTTTTTTGCATTCCTCAGTTTCTGAAATTAATTCCCTCTTACATTAACTTTCCCGTTTATATGCTTAGTCTTGTCAATGATATTTCCTTGATCATCAACAACACCTTCATGGCATGCAACGCATGAAGTGATTGGGAATTGTTGATAACCAATATGTCCCTTTGGCGGCAGATCATGGCATGATCCGCAAGCAGCTTGTGTTCCATCAACTTTATTCCAAGTTACTGTTTTATTATTACCGACCATTTGACTGTCAGCGAAAGCAAATTGATCACCCGGAAGGGCAGAGTCTACCGAGAACACAAAGTTGCCGTGGCAGTATGTATTTGAGCAAGAGGCGGCGTTATAATCATAAGAAGCATTTGATGCTACGTTTGCAGAAGCTAAGCCCGTTAAGTTTACTTGAGCAGGTTGTCCCGGATTTATATGCCCGGGCGAATAAACCGATTGGGGTACTACGTGGCAATTTGAACAACTGACAGTGCTTATTGAATTACCATATAAATGATTAAAATGAGCTCCAACTCCAACTACCGTTGTCGTTGTATCCCCATTCAAATCTCTCGGAGGGGCAATATAAGTTCCTGTTGTATCTGAAAAATTTCCGTGGCATGTATTGCATGCTTCGGGACCTTGCGGAGATTTATGACATGATTTGCAGCTTGCTCCGGTTGTACCGCCGCTATAGTCAGCAGCATGGCATTGCTGGCAATCTTTCATATTCCAATTGTTAGCTTTAACAATATTGCCGTGAAAGTTAGGCGAGGTAGGATCTAAATTTCCCGGTTTATGTGCGCTAAGTTGAGGAGTGACAGGAATATTATTTTGCAAATCGCTGCAACCAATTAATATTATTCCGAAAGCAAACGCTAATAATATGTTTATAAGAAAGTATTTCATTTTAATTTCCATTTATTATCAGTGTACATTTGAACCATGACAGTAACCGCAGAACCCAACGCCAGCCGGCGAAGATGGGGAAGAACCGGTATGGCAATTAAAGCAAACAGAACCCTGGCTTGTATGCCAATCACCGTGAACATCATGCATATAATTTCGCGGGTGAGTTCTTGGATTTGTTCCTTGGATTCCGTCCGGATCAGTATGGCATTGAATACAAGTAGGATCACCGCCTTGAACGTCATGGCAGGCAGCACAACTTTCAATATCTCTTCTTGCTAAAGTTGCATGTTCTCCGCCTCCGGAGCCAACGCCTATTGTCATAAAGTTTGGCTCTAAGTGTGAGGTCGGTTCGATACCTCCAAGTGAAAAATCACCCTGCTTTGATTGATGGCAAGTTGCACAAAAAGTATTTATTTGATGGCACGATTGGCACTCAGCAGTCTTTCCTTTTGCATCAATACCATGGGTAAACCTGTAGTTAAGATCGTGAACTCTGGTAATCTGCTGCTGTTTAACTCCGTCTTTGGAATTTGTCGGGGAATAAGGTTGATAAAAATCATTCGGAGTGCCATTTCCTGTAAGCATAGTTGTTCCGGTATGACATTCCTGGCATGAAGCGTTATCGTGGCACATTATACAATTTGCGTTAAAATCTCTTGCAGCAAATTTATGCGTTTGAAGAAAATCTCCGCTTTTGTGCGATTGCGGTTTTAAGTCTGCCGTTGATGTATGACAACTAATGCATTCGTTTGAAGCCGTTGATTTATTGTTATGGCATGAGTAGCATGTTTCCATTTTGGGATAAGGCTGAACCGCATCTTCTGCATAAGCTACGTCAAAAACTCCTTTGTGGCAGGTTTCGCATTTGATTTTCTGTTTATCCAGATGGAATTGATGACTGAACTTCAATTCCGATTTCTTTTGGATCAACGGTTTATAAATATTATCGTAGTGGCATTTATCGCACTTAGTCTTGTCAGTTACATCATGACAGCTTGAACAGGCGTCATGGTTGGGCATCAAGTTATCTTTAAGAGAAGTACTTTTAGGAACCGCAGTATGGCAATCTTCGCATGCAGCATTTCCATTGTGAACTTTATGGGAAAACTTAATAATGCCTTTGTTTCCAATGCCTTTAGGGTCGCTTCTCAAAAAGAATGCGCTGAAAATAAAAAGAGCCACTGCAAGAGGAAGAACAAAAATATAAAGGTATTTAATTTTCATATTACATCAGTTAAAAATTTGAGTTAAACCAGTAATTGAGTTTCAAGAACATTCGGAAGTCATTTCTATAGATTTTATTATCCATGTACTGTGCCTGTAAATCAAAAGATAATAGAGTCCATGGTCGAATATTAAACCCGCCGATTATTGCCGCAAGATGGTTAAGCGGTTCATTTGGATCAGAGGATAATTTATATTGTGTGAATGATACACCGACTGATGGTGTTAGCAAACCATTAAGCACTGTATATGCTGAATAAAGAGATAGGGCATCAAGTTCGCCGGCATAACCAAATGTTTTTCGATAGCTGATACTTCCGTAATTTGAATTTATTCCGACCGTAACACGCTGAGAATTAGCATCCTGATAAATTACGTTACCGTATCTTCCGGTCACGGTAAAGAATTTGTTGATTGTGTAATCGGCGCCGACTTCCACTTCCTGTGTATTTCCGTAATCAAACACAGAAAATATGGAGTTGTAGCTAATCATTGGAGCACGGTAGTTATAATATAAACTGAGCCTTAAATTTTTATCAGGAGAATACCCTCCGTCAAATTCAACTTTGGAAGTCCGGTTAAAGTTTAAGTCATAATCATAAGTTGTGAAAATATTCACCTTATCTTTATAGCTATAATTTACTTCTGCGGACGTGAATTGATATTGAAGGGAATTGTTACTAATTAAAACTTGAATGGGGTTTAGGTTAGCGTCAAGTCTTGTAGCCCAATATGGTTCAGGCTGAAAATTTTTATCGACATAACTAAGAGACATCTGAAAATTCTCGAGAGCGACAGTCGTAAATTTTCCGCCAAGGATAAAATCTTTGTCCCATTTGTTGGTTAGCTGCAGTTTATCATATGCCGGGACATCACCGCCATAATAACCGTTAAATTTATATGCACTTTTTTTCAGGTCGACATTTATTCCGTCATAAACCCCACCGGCAACGCTATTAAAGATAGGCTGTCTACCTAATTTTATGGTGGCAAGATCAAAT
The DNA here is from genome assembly GCA_021817845.1 of Bacteroidota bacterium. Classification (GTDB taxonomy): domain Bacteria; phylum Bacteroidota; class Ignavibacteria; order Ignavibacteriales; family Ignavibacteriaceae; genus FEN-1297. The sequence continues at coordinate 13,453 of JAKAFW010000016.1, read as the reverse complement.
AAATCCCGAACCTCTAAATATAAATTATAGAACCTTAGCATTGGATCATCCATCATCTTGACGCCTGATAGATCGCCTTCCAAATTCATATAAGAACGCAGCGAAACGTTCCCTTGGTTGATGTTCAAATTCAACATTTGATAAGAACGCAAGTATGTATTCGATGATGAAGTCGAATCGAACGTTTGGAATGAATAAACCGAAGATGAGAATCTACCGTTAAAGCTTTGAGGCAAAATAACGATAGAAATTCCAATGATAAAAATAATAGTAAAAAGTTTTTTCATATTAGTTTTCGTTTCTTCTAAACAAAGCTGTCAAAAAAAATATACTTCCCTTACCCTTGCTAAAACATTTGTTTGGATCAAAGCGAGATTCAATAACTCAAGTGTTAACCCAGAATCTCGCTTTGCCCATGGGAATAACCTTGAGGCGCAAAAATATTGTTCTGTATAAAAACCATTTTTAATACAACCCAAAGAATGAGAATTAGAATCCCAAATATTACTTTGCTTCTTGCGGGACTGGATGCTTGATTTTATCCCACATAGCATTTACGTCAAAAGCCTGATCTGCTTTGAAAGTCGGGTTGTCTGAATTATGACAAGTCACACAGAATGTTTTCAGATCAGCATGTATTACCAAGCCATTGGCGATTGCTTTTGTTGAATCCTTCATAATTGAGAGCATTTTATAGTCAGCACCGCCGCCATGGCAAGTTTCGCACTGAACACCGTCTTCAATTTTGTATTTAGGTCCAAGCATTGATTTATCAACATTATAAGCCGGAGCGTGGCATTTTAAGCAAGCAGGGGTTTCGGCTGCAGCAGTAGTGAAGCCTTTATCCTTAGCGATTTTACTAGCTTCATCAGTTTGAAGAGTTTTATAAGCAGAAGCATGTTTGCTGTTCTGCCAGATTTCAAATTGCTTTCCTTGTTTATCAGTATGATGGCACATTTCACAAGCAGTAGCGCCGATAAACCCATGTTTTGGCATTTCAGCGGTTTTTGTAGAATCCGAAGCTGCCAATAACAAGGAAGAGGAGAGCAAAAGCACCGGGATTAATAGTTTACCTAACATTGTTCCTCCAATGGATTTAAGTTATTAAAAAATGTAGAGTTCATACTTGTCATAAAAACAAGTATGAACTCTACTCTGAAATAATTATTACTTAAGAAGTACCATTTTCTTAACCATCAAGAAATTTTTAGCTTCTATTCTATAGAAATAAACACCTGATGAGTAAGAATCGGCATTCCAAGTAGCTTTATAATTACCGCGGTTTAAGAATGAATTAACCAGCGTAGTAACTTGTTTGCCAAGAGCATCATAAACCGTAATCTTTACATTACTTGCTTCAGGAAGTGTGAAGTCAATAGTTGTTGTTGGATTAAACGGATTAGGATAGTTTTGACTAATACTGTAAGTAGTTGGCAAATTATTAACATCTTTAACTCCTGTAGTTCCTGTCGGAGTAAAGTTTGCAATAGCGTCTGTTAATAATTTTTGTTCAAGACGGGTGTTATGCACACCATGACTTCCGTCGCCGGAAACAGCACCAAGATTGTAATTGGCTTCCTTAAACGAAGCAGTAGCTGAATCAGAATGAGAAGCTTTGTTTAACTTAGCTTGTAAAACAGCCATCAAGCTATCAGTTGTAGTTTGAACACCATCGTAGTCAAATCTTTTTGCAGCATTTGATGTATCAACATTTGTAAAATAATCCGAATGGCATTGAGCGCATGCTTGGACTCTTGGTTCAAATGTATGACCCGTATTTGTGCCGCCTGTTGTAGAAGCATAAACGTGGCAAGTAATACATCTTTCGGTAGCTGCAAAAGTATGAGCTGAATTGCTGTAAGTTTGTCCGGGATATCTATATCCAAAAGTAGCAGCACCGTCTAAAGCAGGACCGTTGTCTTGATGAACAGCAGTGTTGACGTTAACGGAATCAAGGTAAACGCTATGGCATGCATCGCAAATAACAGCTTTATTCGTAACAGACATACGGAGTTGTTTTGGATTTGCATCGCTATGCGGATCATGGCAAGCTGCGCATGTCAATGGTTGAATATTGTTTCCAGTAACTAAGATAGTGTCTCTATAAGCTGCAGGGTTCTGCATATATAAGATGAAGTTCTGAGCTACATGGCATCTTACGCAAGATTTATTTTTAATAACAACATTAGTAACTGTTGGATTACTTGATGTAGATATTGCATGTTTGGACAAATTCCATTCGTCTAAGTAAGGATTATGCGATCCGGAATGGCATCTGCCGCAAACATCAGCCGCGACGCTTGGAACATTTGTAGTTCCGTTGCCAAAGAATCCCCAGTGATCAACCGATAAATTTCCGGTGCTATCGCCAAGAGGACCATGGCAATCTTCGCAACCAATATTTTTAGTTCTGTTGAAGCCAGTAGCATTAGTAATAGTGTAACCGTGTGGAGCAGAAGTATCAGCTTTAACATATTCATCAGCGCCGCCGTTAGTAACCGACGTATCCCAACCGGTGGTGTGGCACTGTAAGCATCTGTAGCTTAAAATTCCACTAAGGGAATCATAAGCCTGAGCATGTTTGGTAAGCTTCCAAGAATCATAATAGGTATGTGTTGCAATTCCGTTATTCACAGTTGAGTGACAGGAAGCGCAAGAAGTACCTTGAGGATCACTTGGAGTACCGGTACCCAGGTAAAAGTCCTGAGCAAAGGAAAAGTTTGCTGCTATCGCTAGTACAAACATAATTGTAACAAGTTTTAGTTTCATTTTGACCCCGAAATTTTATTATTATATATTATTGTCATTTTATAATGACTGCTGTTTGCAAACAAAAAGCAAACCAAAGTATTGTAAGGAAATTCATCAAATTTTAATGATTTTCTTTCCATGTGTGAGAAAAACACAGTGTTGTTCTCTTATGAGAGAAAAGAATGCCAAAAATTTTCAAGAGTTGAATGACGTCAGTAAATTATTATTTCGGTAAATACTTTTTAGCTGTTATACTAATATGTGTTGATGAGTTTGTGTCAATTTTGTCAAACTTTTTTTATGAAACAATTGGATCAGAATTAGAGGCTTGGTGGAGGCTTGTCATAGGCTTGTTAGAGGCCTGGTAGAAATGGGGAAAATTTAGGCAAAAACTGGGAGAAAAAGAATTTAGGTGTGACAAAAATGGTAGACGAGGGAAGAGTGACGAGTAACGAGTAACAAGTGACGAGTGTCTGAAATATGCCAAGGTTAATTTGAAAGATAGGGCTATATAGGGGATTTCTCCTCCCTCTGGTCGTCGACAATGACAAATATCTTTCTGTCATATCGAAGGAGTTCTACGACTGAGATATCCCATGCTCAACTCGTGTGCCTGAGCTATTCGTGGGATTTCTCCCTTCGGTCGAATGACAAATATTTTTCTGTCATATCGAAGGAGTTCCGGATACGGGATAAATCAGCGACTGAGATATCCAATGTACAACCGGTATTTCTGAGCTATTTATGGGATTTCTCACCGGCTTAAGCCGGATTCGAAATGACAACTGAGTTTGAAAGGGATTTCTCCCCGCAAACGGGGCGAGCACTTACTTCGCTCGTCGAAATGACATTTTGGAGTTGTGCAAAAGCCTCGGTAGGGCAGGATTGGTCCTAAAAACAATTCGCAATGATAAGCGCAAATATTATAATGTTCACCTTAAAGTCTTATCCTTGATTTTTATCCTATTAAATTTCTCAACTAAGAGAGGCATAATTTGCAATCCTTCAAACTTTGAGAATTTATTCCGGTATATATTATCCCTTTAATTGAATTTCATTATATTAACAATATAATAAAAGCTATTTAGAGAGGAATTCTGGAATAAAAATTGTTTTATTCAGTCGACGGGGATATTTTTACTTAAAAAAGGAGTTGATTTATGGACACAGTTTTATTGTCAAGAATCCAGTTCGCCATGACAATCGGATTTCATTTCCTTTTCCCACCGGTATCTATTGGCTTAGCCTGGCTTCTCGTAATTATCGAAAGCTTCGGCTTCAAAAGGAAAGAGGAAGTTTATGTTAGACTTGGAAAGTTCTTCGGAAAAATTCTGGCTCTTACTTTTTCAGTCGGTGTAGCTACCGGAATAGTAATGGAATTTCAGTTCGGAACTAACTGGGCGGAGTATTCCAAATTTGTTGGCGATATTTTCGGAGCTCCATTAGCTGCCGAAGGAGTTTTTGCATTTTTCCTTGAATCAACTTTCCTTGGCTTATATCTATTCGGAAGGGATAAGGTTTCTAACGGAGTGCATTTGTTTTCAATCTGGATGGTAGCAATCGGAGCTACTATCTCTGCGTTCTGGATTATTGTCGCCGGTTCATGGATGCAAACTCCCGCCGGTTATATTATAAAAAATGGACGGGCGGAGCTTACAAATTTTTGGGATGCTGTTTTTAATCCTTCTACTGTTATTAGATTTCTCCATACTATCGATGCAGCTTTAATAGCCGGAGCTTTTATGGTAGCAGGAGTCTCTGCTTATTTAATTTTAAAGAATAAAGAGACTGAACTAGCTAAGCGCTCGATGAAAATTGCTGTTTATTTTGGCTTGGTAGTTTCATTGCTTGAATTATTTCCCTTTGGACATGAAAGCGGCAGGGAAGTAGCTAAATATCAACCGGCAAAGTTTGCAGCAATACAAGGTTTGTATACTTCACAAACCGGAGCGCCGCTTGCAGTTTTTGCAGTTCCGGTAATGCCTCCGCCCGAACTTAAAGCAAAAATAGAAATCCCGGGACTTCTTAGCTGGCTTGCTTTCGGCAATTTTAATGCTAAGGTACAAGGGATTAATGATTTCCCTCCAAATGACTTACCGCCTTTGTTTATTACTTTTGTTTCCTATCATAATATGGTCGTTCTTGGAATGTTGTTTATTCTACTTATGATGATAGCAACTTACCAGCTCAAGAAGAATAAATTGTGGGATAGGAAAATTTTATTGAAAATGTTTGTATGGGCGATCCCATTGCCTGTGATTGCATGTGAACTTGGGTGGATTGCTGCTGAAGTCGGAAGACAACCCTGGATTGTTTATAATGTAATGCGCACGTCAGACGCCGTATCTAAGAATGTTCCGGCGGGCGATGTATTATTCTCGATAATTTTATTTGCATTAATTTATTTATTAATTGGCTCTTTATACATATATCTTCTTGTAAAAGAAATAAAACATGGACCCGAACCTGCTGCAATAAAGGAGGTGTTATCATAATGGACTTAAACACAATTTGGTTTTTGTTGATTGGCATTCTAATTATGGGCTATGCTGTATTAGACGGATTCGATTTGGGAGTAGGTGTTTTGTATCTTTTTACTAAAGACGAAACTGCCAAACGAGTATATTTAAACTCAATCGGCCCGGTATGGGACGGAAATGAAGTTTGGCTATTAACCGGAGGCGGAGCTTTATTTGCCGCCTTTCCGATTGTCTATGCAACAGTGTTTAGCGGCTTTTATATACCATTCATGCTTTTACTTGCAGCGCTTATTTTTCGAGCGGTCTCTTTTGAATTCCGCGGCAAGGTCTCATCACCCGGATGGAAAAAACTTTGGGATTATTTATTTGGGATAGGAAGCCTATTACCCTCAATATTGTTCGGTGTTGCTATAGGCAATATACTCAGCGGCTTACCGATTGATATAAGCGGTAATTACGTTGGTACATTCCTTGACTTGCTAAATCCCTATTCTATTTTAGTCGGATTAGTAAGCTTATCTTTTTTTGCTATGCATGGTTCAATTTATATAATGATGAAAAGTGAAGGATCAGTGAAGGAAAAAGTTCTTCCATATGTTAACAGGTTATGGATGGTTTTTGTTTTATTGTATGCCTTAGCATCCTTTTTTACTTTGTTCGAAGCGCCGTTTCAGTTTAACGGTTTGTTAAACAACCCGATTTTCTGGGTGTTGTTTATTCTATTACTTGTATCAGTTGCACTAATTCCGGTTTTTGTTAAAGCGAATAAATTCTTTAAGGCTATTATCTTTTCTTCATTGACAATTATTTCGATGATCGGATTAGCCGCTTTGAGCCTGTTCCCCCGGCTTGTTCCGTCTAATATAGATTTAGATTTTAGTTTGACAATATATAATGCCTCGTCTTCGAAGACTTCTATGACGGCGATGCTTTATATTGCTTTAATCGGAATGCCGATAGTAATAGCTTATACAATTTTTGTCTACCGGGTATTTAAGGGTAAAGTAGTAATTACAAAGGAAAGTTATTAAGACACTTTACTCAACTCTTGGGAAAATGGAGTAGTGGAATGTTGGAATAATGGAATTTACCACCATTCTATTATTCCTGTTTTTAGAAGTTTCCTATGGTTAATTAGCGGGCTTGCAATGCTGGTATCAGAGGTTAAAAGTAAAATACTGTGTGTGTATTTACCAGCCGTAATTTTCTGTTTAACATCGAAGTCAATTCGAAGACTGTATGCTTGAGTGAAATTTAAGTTAGCAAATTCTTTTGAAAGTGTTACGGTCTAATAAGGATCATATTCCGGATTAGCGCATAGGCGTCAACCTAAGAATCTGTTACATTACAATATTGAGGATAATATTATAATAGAATAGCGCAAATACTGGGGAATTTGTTAATCCTCTACGAGGATTTGCCAATGTAAAATAAACCCTTTCCTACAATAATTTGACCTCTACGAGGTCTAAAAACATCGTAGATGTTTGATTATTGTAGAAACAAATTAATCCGACAAATAAACTATCCTCGTAGAGGATAAATAAATACTTTTAGTACGTTAAATACTACAATAACCATAACCCCCGATCTAATGGGCGCACCCATAAAAATTTCATTCACATCTGCACAAGAGGGTTATTACAGCGCTATTCTCCCGCTATATACCTAGCGCGGGAAGCTTGCCTACCGGCAGGCCGCAAATGGAAGATGTAAAAAAAAGATTCCAATTATCGGCGGTTGAAATACATGGTTCAAATTTGTGAGGGGATATTTACATAAAATGTAGTTCCATCGTCTCCATTTGAAGTGAAAAATACTTTACCATTTAAGTATTTTTCTGTAAGAAATTTTAGACTATAAGTCCCAATTCCTCTACCCGCTCCTTTTGTGGAGAAAGAACGGTGAAATATTTTTGGTTGAATCTCTTCCGGAATTTCAGTTTGATTATGAACCGATAATTTTATTAGACCATCTCCATTACTACAGCCAACAGATATAATTCCTCCGGTTTGCGAAGCTTCAATCGCGTTCTTTATTAGATTACTAATTATACGGCTAAGTAATACTCTATCGGTTTTAATTTCTAAATCTTCAAATTTGTCGCTAATAGAAATCTGTTTGTTTTCTTTATCAGCCATTTGTTTAAAATTGATAATTATATTTTTTATGAATTCTAAAGTATTTAAAGCAACAATATTCAATTTTAATTCTGTCTTATCGGAAGATAGGATAACTCTATGTGAGATAATTTCTTCAATAATTTGATTTGACATTATTAGTATTTGTTTGGTAAAATGATCCTTATCTTCTTTTTCTAATGAATTATCATTGATAAGTTCAGAACAGTTTTTAAGATTACCAGCGGTATTTAATATATCATGGAAGAAAAATCTTTCGATTTGTTTTCGTTCGGATACATCTTCAAAAATTCCAACAACACCTAGTATTTTCCCATCTTCATGCACGATTGGCGCAAATGATATCTTTAATGAAATTATTTTTTTTGAAACAATTGGTTTATAATCACCTTCATAATTCCCTATTATACCGGAAAAGGCAAGTTCATAAGCTTCTTTATATTTTAGATCCTCTATTCGTATAATATTAAATCCCAAAGCGTCTTCTTTCGTTATACCTAAAATTTCTAAAAAAACATCATTACAATCTGTAACTATTCCCTTAGAATTATAGTGCACTATTCCGAGCGGAACATTAGTGAATACCAACCGGTATTTTTCTTCGCTTTCTTTTAAGGCTTCTTCAGCCTTTATTTTTTCACGAAGTTCATGCTGTATAGATTCATACAATAAGGAATTATTTATTGCGAGCGAGATTTGATCGGCGAGGGTAGTCAGCACATTTATATCTTCTTCCGAAAAAGCGTTTGGCTTGGGACATTGTAAATCAAAAATACCAAATACTTTAGTTCCTATTTTTAGAGGAATGCATAATTCCGAACGGGTGTTGATCATATCGGGATAAACATTCACATAATACGGATCGATGCTGACATCATTAGCAACAGCAATATTGCCTGTTCTAGCTGCCCAAATTATCATACCCTTTTCCAAGTAAATTTTCTTATCGCGCACAAACAAATTAACAAAAGCGCCGGCAATTGATTTGACAATTAAATAATCTTCCTCCACGTTGTATGTTAATAGCGAGACATGATTACAATTAAAATTTTCATGAACTAACTTAACTGCTCTATCCATTATTACATCAATATCTAGCGAACTTGCAATTTTGCTTCCGATATCATTAAGCAATTTTAGCTGTGCAGCATTCTGTCTTAAGGTCGCTTCATATTTTCTCTGCCTTGTAATATCAATAATGATTCCTCTTACTCCTTTTATTTCTCCATTTATTTCAATGAGACTAGAATAGGTGATTGCAGGAAATGAAGAACCGTCTTTGCGAATTATATTATATTCTATTCCGCCGGAAGTAATTCTGTTGAATCGTTTTTTCATCATTTCAATTAAAATTTGCTGCTGCTGCGGATCGATTAAATTAAAGACAGTAAGTCCTTTTCCAACGTCATCCGGTGTATAACCGGTAGCTTCAAAGCTGGCACGGTTAGCAAATGTAAACACACCCTTAGTATCATATTCGAAAACCGGTTGAGGTAAAAAATCGGCAAACTCACGAAATTTTTTTTCGCTTTCTTTTAATCTCTCTTCCGCCTCCTTTCGTTTTGTTATATCATTTGCGATACCTACTAATGCAATTTTTTCTCCTTTTGCGTTTTTAACCGGCGATGTGTGCAGCTCAATTAAAAAATCATTGCCGTTTTTTGTCTTGTTCCATAGTTCGCCGTGCCATCCGTAGTCTAATGTCAATAGTTGAATATGATTTAATAATTCAACATCATTTTTCTCTGACCGGATTAGCTCTATATATTTGCCAATAGTCTCTTCTTGGGTATATCCATAACCTCTGCAAAAGGCATCGTTTACAAAAAGGAATTTATTGTTAATATCCGTAATTGAAATCATTTCATCAGCACTTTTTATAGCGTTACTAAGCAAAAGAATTTGTTCATCGGATTTTTGTTTCTGCCCGGCCATAAGGTTGAAGGCTTTTCCTAATTCACCTAATTCATCTTTCCGCTCTGTCTTAATTCTAACCGAATAATTACCTTGCGAAAATTTTCGGGCAGCGTTAACTAAATCTGAAATGGCTCCGGTAATTATTTTAGATATAACAAAGCCAAAAGCAATTGCGACAAAAATGAGAAACAGTATAGCATATAAAACAATTTGCCGGACTTTATTTATATCTGCCTCGGCTTCTTTAATAGTTGCCGTATATTCAATAAGCACGGCGCCTAATGTTTTCCCCTTTTCAGTTTTTATGGGATGCACGTACAAAAATATGCCGCCGGGGTAGTCGCTGCTTACCTCTTTGAATGTTCTATCCAAACCATCCTGCATCGTTAAAAGCACTTCATTATTTTTATCATAACTATATTTTTTACCAATTTCTGATTTTATCACATCGGCTGCAATTGTCTTAGCGGTATCAACAACACTTATATCTATATTTTGAATTGAATGAGCATCTTGAATGTAATCTTCAAGAGCCTCCCTGTTAAAAAATAAAGGCGGTGTTTTATCTTTTTCTGTTTCTCTTCCTATCGTTAAAGCAAAAGTATGGGAATAAATTTCTGTGTGAATAAGAGCGTGTTCTCTCGCCTCTTTATCAAAAATAATACTTATTAAAATTCCAAATATCAAAAATGAAATAACAAAGAAAGAGAAGGTTAAAATTAGTTTAGTTCTTATTTTCATAAATTTTTAGACATTTGTATAACTCAGTTTTTTATAATAATTAAATTACTGATCTTTTCCAACAATTCTTTTACTCAATTGGTTTCGAAGGCTCTTTTTATTGATCCTCTACGAGGATCAGTTTTTATGAGATATGTTTTTATTCTACAATAATAAAACATCTACGATGTTTTATCCTCTGTAATCTTTTTTAAGAAACCACCGAAAATAGAAGATTCTCATAATAATTAAACATCTACGATGTTTTACACTCTTTAATCTTTTTTAAGAAACCACCGAAAATAGAATCTTTGAAAACTCTTACTGTTTTCCGTATTGGGACACACTAAGAAACCAACGAATGGGATCGTGTGTAATTTATTTTTGATAACCTCGTAGAGGTTATATTTTTGGTGTGCCGGGCATGTAGTAAAACTAACGGGTGCGTTCGTATTTGAGCGGACAAGTCCCGAGAGAGCCGTAATGACCGGAATCTCATAGCCGAGAGCAAGGGTGTCCATCGTAAGGTGGAATCTGAAGGAAGCTTAAGGCAAAGATTTGAAGCGACGAACAGAAATCGGATATAAGGCATGTCTTACCGGGTAATTGACCCATGAATCAATAAGCCCAAAAGTCATTCGGAAGTAAGAGGTGTAAATCCGGCGCATCAAATTGAAAGTGTTATTACTTACCCCGGGAGGTCTATACGTTTTCTCTAAGCCACGGGCTATAGAGCCGGCAAGTAAGAGAGATAAGCTATCAAGGAATTGATGGTGAAGAATGTATAGAAGTCAGCAGAGGACATAGTATCCCGATGGTAGAAATCGGGAGAAGGTCTGAATTCAGTAACATCCCGCAAAGCGGGATAAAAAAAAAAAAGGTAAGTCTCGAAGATGCGTAAAAACAGAAAGCAACAGAAAAACAGTCATCAGATAGAACTATTCGGAAAGGCAGAGATAGATAAACTGATGGATAAACCAGCGGAATCAAAAACCGGCGGAACCGGCAAGGAGATTACCTCTGGAGTTGAACTGCTATCGCTATTGGAGAGTGAGCGAGCCTTGACGGAAAACATAATGGAAAGGATGGTAGACTATGTAAACCTAAACAGAGCATGTCAAAGAGTAATTCAAAACGGCGGAAGCAGCGGCGTAGATGGAATGGATGTAAAGGAACTGCGACAATGGTATAACAAGAACCACAACGGTCTGCGGTCAGCACTTCTTACAGAGAAGTACGAGGTAAGTGCGGTGCTGAAAGTAGAAATCCCGAAGGCGACAGTGGGAACAAGAACGCTTGGAATACCAACGGTCAAAGACCGGTTAGTTCAACAGGCAATCCATCAAGAGCTAAGTAAGCATTATGAGCCATACTTTAGCGAAAGCAGCTACGGGTTCCGACCGGGACGAAGTGCACATCAAGCAATAGAGCAGTCAGTCAAGTACGTCAAAGAAGGTAATGAGTGGGTAGTGGATATAGACTTGGAGAAGTTTTTCGACAAGATAAACCACGACCGCCTAATGCAAAGGTTAAGCAAGCGTGTAGGAGATAAAAGACTACTGCGTTTAATCAGAGCATTCTTAAGAGCCGGAATGATGGAAGGCGGACTGGAAGAACAACGCATATCAGGAACGCCGCAAGGCGGACCGCTTTCACCACTACTATCGAACATAGTATTAGATGAATTAGACATAGAATTGGAACAAAGAGGACACAACTTTTGCCGCTATGCAGATGACTGTAACGTATACGTCAAAAGCAAAAAGGCAGGAGAGCGGGTCATGCAAAGCATAGTTGAATTCATAGAGAAGAAGCTGAAACTAAAGGTGAATCGTTCAAAGAGTGGAGTCAGGCATTGTTCAGAAGTGAAGTTCTTAGGATATACAATAATGTCAGGAGGCGGCATAAGGGTGGCAGACAAAGCCATAGAACGCTTCAAGGACAAAGTAAGAACAATAACTCAGAGAAATCGAGGAGTTAAGTTCGAGCAAGTTATCAAGGAACTGAGCACTATAATTGTAGGATGGATAAACTATTTTCGACTGGCAAACACATGGAAGAAAAACATCATAGAAATGGATGGATGGATACGCAGGAAGCTAAGGTGCTATCGTCTAAAGCAGTGTGGACGGAAATACAGCATAGTAAAATTCCTTAGAGGATTAGGATGCGAAGAATCGAAAAGCTGGAATGTAGTAATGTACTCGCAAGGTTGGTGGAATATGTCAAGGAAAGTAGCGGTTGGGCATGCAATGAATATAAAGTGGTTTACACAAATAGGATTACAATCTTTAGCCGGAAGAATGACCGTATAAAAGTTATTGGAAACCGCCTTGGTACGTAAGTATGCCGGGTGGTGTGGGGGGACAGCGGCTGTACGCCGCTTCCTACCCGATTAAATAAATTAAGAACAACATATTTCAATCCTCGTAGAGGATTTATAATATGTTTTTTCTTGTAAACGTCAATCAAAAAAATCAAATAAATATTTTTCATCGTATTCTATCTCAAACTTTTTAAGTAACTCTGTATACTCCTGCCGGAACGTTCTTCTTTTATGATGAATTTCCTGATTAGCTATATAATTATAAATGGTATCTAATTGAGATCTGCCGTAGGAGAAGGCTCCATACCCATCTTGCCAATGGAATTTGCCCCTAAACCAATCCTTCTGATTGATAAAAGTTGATGAATCTCTTTTTATACATCCGACAAGATCTGAAATTTTATCATTGGGATTTAAACCTATCAGTAGATGTATATGATCCGGCATTCCATTTATTATAATGGATTTATGTTTCCTATTTGTTATTATTCCGCTGATATAGCTAAATACTTCTCCTCTAATCTCCTTAATTAATAATCGTTCCCTATATTTTACTGCAAATACTAAATGGGTATATAGCTGTGTAAATGCACCTGGTTTCATATTAAGCCCTTTTTATTGATCCTCTACGAGGATCAGTTTTTTGAGATTTATTTATCTACTACAATAATAAAACATCTACGATGTTTTATACTCTTTAATATTTTTAAGAAACCACCGAAAACAGATTCTTTGAAAACTCTTACTGTTTTCCGTATTGGGACACCCTAAGAAACAAACGAATTGAACCGTACATAATTTATTCGTGATAACCTCGTAGAGGTTATATTGTTGTAGATAAATATTCAACCTACATATTTTAATCCTCGTAGAGGATTTATAATATTTCTTTTCTTGTAAACGTCAATCAAAAGAATCAAATAAATCTTTTTCATCGTATTCTATCTCAAACTTTTTAAGCTCTTTTTATTGATCCTCTACGAGGATCAGTTTTTTAGAGATTTATTTATCTACTACAATAATAAAACATCTACGATGTTTTACACTCCTTAATCTTTTTTAAGAAACCACCGAAAATAGATTCTTTGAAAACTCTTACTGTTTTCCGCATTAGATCG